>NZ_JAPDDP010000040.1 GCF_027587195.1 Solirubrobacter phytolaccae
GGCGAAGGCGAGCGGCGCGGCCGGGGCGAGCGGCGCGAAGGCGAGCGCGAGCGGCGCGGCCGGAGGGGGCGACGCGGAGGCGAGCGCGAGCGGCGCGACGACGCTGTCGCCGCGGATGAAGGCGGCGCTCGCGTCGGCCAAGCCGATCGTGGCGCCGATGAGCGTGAGCGGGCTCAGCCCGTCGATCGCGAACGCGCTCACGGCCGCGTCGGCGAAGGCCGGGCGGCCCGTGCTCGCGGTGCCTCCGGGGCCGCTCGGGTCGTTCGCGCCGCAGACGTTGCGGCCCGGGTCGGCGGTCGCGGTCGGGTACTCGACCGGGGACGTGCGGACGAGCGCGGTCGGCACCGTGACGTACGTCGACGGCGACCGGGTGTGGGTCTTCGGGCACCAGCTCGAGGGCGTCGGGCGGCGCGCGCTGCTGCTGCAGGACGCGTACGTGTTCCGGATCGTGAACAACCCGACAGCGCTCGGGGCGCTCGCGTCGACGTACAAGCTCGCGTCCTCCGGGCATGACCTGGGGACGATCAGCTCGGACGGGTTCAGCGCCGTCGCCGGGCGGACCGGCGCGCTGCCGCACACGGTGCCGGTGCAGGTCATCGCGCGCGACCTCGACACCAACGCGGTCGCCGCGATCAATACGTCGGCGGCGGACGAGGCCGCGGTGGATCTGCCGAGCGGCGGGTCGTGGACGTCGTTCATCGCGCCGCTCGCGGTCTCGCAGGCCGCGGCCGGCCTACTCGGCAGCACGCCGGCGCGGCTCACGGGGAACATGTGCGCGAAGATCGCGCTCAAGGAGATCGAGAAGCCGCTGCGGTTCTGCAACCGCTACGTGTCGACGTCCGCGACGCAGTCCGACGACGGCTCGTCGCTGAACGCGGTGCTCAGCGGCGCGTCGAGCGACCTCGCGAACGCGATCTCCTCGATCGACGCGTACACGGGCACGCCGCCGCAGGTGACCGGCATCAACGTGCTGCTGAAGGTCCGCCGCGGCGCCGACCAGGCGTTCATCCGCTCCGTCCGGCTGCCGTCGCGCGTCCGTCCCGGCCAGCGCGTGCGCGCCCGGGTGTCGCTCCAGCGCGTCCGCGGCGGCACGTTCGCCCGCAACTACACGGTCCGCATCCCGGGCGACGCCCCGCGCGGCAGCCAGCGCGTGCGCTTCGTCGGCCAGGACGCCGACCAGGGCGAGGACGGCTTCACCACGATCATCATCGGCGACGACGACGAGCGCGACGAGGGCGGCGATCCCGGCCCCACCTCGCTCAAGGAGCTCGAAGCCCAGATCAAGGCCACGGCTCGCTACGACGGCGTGACCGCGCGCGTCGGGCGCAGCAGCCGCTTCGAGGCGTTCCGCGACGACGAGTTCCGGATCTCCGGCTCCGCCGACGCGACGGTGCGCGTGACGCGCGACGCTCGCTAGCGCTCGCGTCGCTGGGAGTGCTCGCCCGGAGGGCTCGCACTCCCGCCGAATGCAGGGCTAGGCGTGGAAGCGGTAGACGACGCCGGCGTTGTCTGGCGTCGCTGCCGCGGCGTGCGGGACGGCGGCGCGCAGGATCGACGCGAACAGCTCGGTCGACGCGGCCATGTTCTCCACCAGCGTCGAGACCGGCGTCGCCTCCTCGGTGACGCCGTTCGCGTAGTCGGTCAGGAACCCGAGCAGCGCGAACGGGAGCTCGAGCTCGCCGCACAGCACGGTCTCCGGGCCGGCCGTCTGCGACACCGCGGTCACACCCGCCGCGGCCAGCGACCGGATCTCGGCGCGCGTGTTGAAGCGCGGCCCGTCGACGTGCCCGTAACAGCCACCGTCACGCACGGCCACGCCCGCCTCCTCGCCACCCCGCAGCAGCGCGGCGCGCAACCCGGACGAGAACGGGCCTTCGTAGATCCAGTGCCCGCGGTCGGCCGCGCCGGGTTCCGTGAAGAACGTGCACAGCGAGCCGTCCGGCAGCCGGTTCGAGAGGAAGTGCAGGTCGTCGAAGCACACGACCGACCCGAGCTCCGCGTCCGGCTCGACGGCACCGCAGACGGTCACCGCGAGCACGCCCGTCGCACCCAGCGACTTCAGCGCCGCGATGTTCGCGCGGTGCGTGACGTGGTTCGACAGCCGCGGATGCCCGACGCCGTGGCGGGACACGTGCAGCACATCGACCCCCGCCCACGAGCCGTGTGAGACGAACGCCTCGCCCCACTCCGTCAGCACCGGCTCCGAGCCGGACGTGGTGAAGCCCGGAAGCGCGTAGGTGCCCGAGCCGGTGAGGATGCCGATCGCCATGCCGCGCACCCTACCCGGGCGGCGCGGCCGTGGACGCGCGCACGACGAGCTCCGGCGCGGACGGCTGATAGTCCGGCGCGTCGGCGACACCGATCGCCGCGAGCAGCGCGCCCGCGGCCGCCTCGCCGAACTCTCCGTAGTCCACGCGCACCGACGTCAGCGGCGGTGACGCCAACGCGGCCAAGGGCGAGTCGTCGAACCCCGTCACCGACAGGTCCGCGGGCACGGCGAGCCCGCGTTCGCGCGCCGCGCCGACGACCGCCAGCGCGAGCACGTCGCTCGCGCACACCACTGCGGTCGGCTCCCCGGCGAGCAGGACCTCCGCCGCGGCCGCGGCCTCGCGATCGTCCGCGTGCACCGCCAGCCCCTCTTCGACGCCGACCGCGTCGATCGCCTCCCGCCAGCGCGAGAGCCGCACCTGCACGTGCTCGTAGTCCGCCCGCCCACCGAAGAACGACACCCGCTCGTGCCCCAGCGCCGCGAGGTGCTCGACCGGCCCGCGCATGCCCTCCTCGTGGCGCGTCTCCACCCACGTGAACGGGCACTCGCCGACCGGCCGGCCAGCCAGCACGACCGGCACGCCGGACGCCTCGAGCAACGCGAAGCGCGGATCGTCGAGCTCGACGTCCGTCAGCAGGAACCCGTCCACGCGCCCCGCCGCCGCGAGCCGCTCGTAGGCCGGGAGCGCCGCGCCCGCCCCACCCGGCACGAGCTGCAGCAGCAGCGCGTAGTCGGCGTCGGTCAGCGCCCGTTCGATCCCGGACAGGAAGCGGATGAAGAACGCGTCGAGCTCGAGCTGCTCCGTGTCGCGCGCGAGCACCAGCCCGATGGCGCGGGTGCGAGCCTCGGTCAGCGCGCGGGCGCTCGCCGACGGCCGCCAGCCGAGCTCACGGGCCGCGACGAGGATGCGCTCACGCGTGTCCGGGGACACGCCCGGCCGGTCATTGACCGCGAACGACACGGCCGCGGCGGAGACACCCGCGCGGCGCGCCACGTCAGCGATCGTGGGGCGGCGGCGCGGCGGGTCGGACGAGGTCACGCCACGTCGTTACCCGAACGTGCGCCTCGGGTAGCAAGCCTGAAGCGCTTCAGGGGAGAGGAAGGCACCAAGATGATGCGTGCACTCGGTACGGCGGGGCTGGTTCTCGCGCTGTTCCCGGCGACTGCGGGAGCCGCGAGGGAGATCTCCACGAGCGACCGGTTGGCGGACCGGCGCGAGGTCGTGGCGGGTGATCGCGCCTACGCGGTCGGCTTCCAGGACGGCGGCTGGTACGCCAACGGCTGGCACATCACGGGTGAGATGGGCGGCGTCTGGGCGCCCCCGCTCAAGCTCGCGGACGGCGTCTGGTTCGGCGTCGACGGCCAGTGGGTCGGCCCCGCCACGCGCTTCACCAGTGGCGCGGGCTACGTCCGCTACGACCTGCCGAAGCTCGACGACGTCGCGCTCAGCCGGACCGACTTCGTCCCCGACGGCCGTCGCGCGGCGCTGTTCGGCCTCACCCTGACGTCCTCCACGCCGAAGACGGTCGCCATCGACGTCGACGTGCACTCCGAGCTGCTGAACGCCTACCCGTGGAGCTCGAGCGAGGGGCACCCGACCGCTTCCGACAACGGCCAGGACACCGCCGCGAGCGAGCAGGGCGTGCTCGCGTTCCGCGACGGCGCGCTCACCGCGTTCGCCGGTGCGGACCGCACCGCGCAGAGCGTCCAGACCGGCCCGGGCTTCCGCGGCCCGCGCGCCGGGCTGATCTGCGGCCCGGACGGCAAGCAGCCGCCGAGCCAGTGCGACGACGGACCGGTCGGCCGCGGCGCCGGCGGCCGCCTGCGCTACAGCGTCCGGGTCTCAGACAAGCCGACGACGCTGTGGTTCGCGGTCGCCGCCACCCGCGCCGACCTGACCGCGGCCGCCAGGGACCCGCAGGCGCTGCTCGACCGCAAGCTCGCCGCCCGCGCCGCGCTCGCCGAGCGCAGCACCGTGAGCCTGCCGGGGGACCGCAGCCTGCAGAAGGCCGTCGACTACGGCAAGCAGAACCTTGCCGACCTCACGCAGACGGCGAAGGACCTGCAGATCCGCTTCGTCGACCGCGGCAAGGCGTACCCGCGCCCCGTCGGCGTCCTGAAGGAGGCGACGTTCATCGGCGCGGGTTACCCCGACTACCCGTGGCTGTTCGCCACCGACGGCGAGTACACGGCGTTCGCGGCGGTCGCTCTCGGCCAGTTCGAACCGATCAAGGCGCACCTGAAGGCGCTCCAGCAGGTGTCGGACCGGCTCAACGCCAAGTCGGGCAAGGTCGCGCACGAGATCGTCACCGACGGCTCGGTCTACTTCGGCGCGAACACGGACGCCGGCAACACGGACGAGTCAGTCAAGTTCCCGAGCGCCGTCGCCCTCGTCTGGCGTTGGACCGGCGATCGGCGCTTCCTGAACGACCTCTACGACTTCTCGCGGCGCGCGATGCGCTACGTCGTCGACAACCTCGACAAGGACAAGGACGGCTGGCCCGAGGGCCTCGGCAACGTCGAGCGCGAGGGCATGGGCGAGGAGAAGCTCGACAACGCCGTCTATCTGATCCGCGGGCTCGCCGACCTGGCCACGCTGGCGAACGACACGGGCGACGGAGCGACGGCGAAGTGGGCGTATGACCTGCTGCGACAGCTGCGCCCCGCCTTCGACCGCACCTGGTGGAACGAGGCGTCGCAGCAGTACGCCGACTCACTCGGCTCCAGCAACGCGCAGCTCGTCCAGCAGCACTGGATCGGCGTCACCCCGATGGAGACGGGGCTCGCGCCGGCCGCGCACGCCAACACCGCGCTCGACGTCCGCGAGACGGACTGCTTCAGCGGCACCGCCCCGTTCAACGTCGGCCTCTTCCACACGGGCTGCACCGGCGGTCCGGAGGGCAAGGGCGAGCGGACCGTGTTCAGCCTCAACACCGCGATCAAGGCCGTCGCCGACGGCAACTACGGCCGCTCGCAGCGCCGCTACACCGACGCGAACGCGAAGACGATGCTCGACGAGCAGCCCGGCGCGCTGCCGGAGATCCTGCCGTCACCTGACCAGAACCGGAACATCGACCGCTGCTGGACGTGCCGCTCGATGTTCATGCAGGCCTGGGGCCACTACGGCACGGCCTGGCCCGTGATCGCGCAGCAGCTCGGCGTCCAGCCGAACCTCGGCCGCCGCCGGCTGGACGTCGTGCCGAACCTCCCGCCTGACCAGGAGCTGATCAGCGGGCGGTCGATCCGCCTCGGCGAGGACGGCACCGTGGCGGTCCGCGCCCTCCGCGACGGCAAGACGTACGAGACGCGGGTCACGCTGCGCAGCGACGATGTGCGGACCCTGCGCATCGGTGTCACGCTCCCGCACGGCACCCGCCCGCAGCGCGTCTGGGTGGACGGCAAGCGCCAGAAGTACTTCCTCACTCCGCGCGTGACGAAGCGGGGCGTCGAATTCACCGTCAGCGTCACGCGCCCGCAGGGCCGCCACGTAGTGACGGTCGAACGACGTTAGTGCCCCGAGCCGGAAGTTCGCGGGCACCTACCGGACGTCTCGCCGCGCCTGGCGGCCGCCGGCGATCCCGCACGTACCACCAGCATGCGCTGGAATCACCAGCGGGCCCAGCCACGACGATCGGGCCCGCTATGCGCACGCGAACGTGCGACTCGCGGCACTAGCGGTCTTTGACGTCGCGCCGCACGCGCCCGCCGCCGGCGCCGGCCTCCGAGGCCGGGCCGCGCGGCGCGGCGATGCCGAGCACGCGCATCGCCTTCAGCCCGAGGCCGAGCTTCTCGCGGCCGTCCGTGGAGGCGACGTCCAGGCTGCTCAGGTCCTTCACGCGCTCGAGCCGGTAGCGCACCGTGTGGCGGTGCGTGAACAGGCGCGCGGCGGTGCCGGCGACGTTGCCGTCGGCGTCCAGGAACGTCTCCAGCGTCTGCACCAGGTCGGTCTCGTACTGGTCGTCGTAGGCGACGAGCGGCGCGACCGTCTCCGCGTAGAAGCGCTGCAGCTCGGCGGGGTCCTCGCTCATGGCGGGCAGCAGCAGCCGGTAGGCGCCGGTGTCCTCGAAGGCGAGCATCGCCACCTCGTCGCCGGCGCCGTCCGCGTTCGCGACGTTGGCGGCGAGCAGCGCCTCGTTGCCGGCGCGGTAGAGGTCCACCGGGTCCTGTGCGACGCGCGAGTGGCCGACCGCGAAGGTGAACCCGTGGACGGACGCGTTGAGCTCGCGCGCGATGCCCTCGGCGACGCGGCGCAGGGCCACGTCCTCCGCCGTCGGCAGGAGCACGGTGACGTGGTCCTCCATGCTCGCGGCGAGCGCGCCGGGAGCGCCGGACCGGGCCGCGCGCTCGGCGGCGGCGAGCACCCGCGCGCGCCAGTCGTCGTCCGCCGGCGCGAAGTGGTGCGCGCGCACGACCACGACGGCGCCGCCCTCCGAGAGGTCGGCCCCGAGCTCTGAAGCCCGGGCGATGATGTCCCCGCGGTCGGTCACCTTGCGGGAGAGCAGCGCGGTGAGGAACGCGGACTGGGCGGCCTCCGACGCGCGGTCGGGCGCGCGCAGGCGCTCGACCTCGGACGCGATCATCGTCGTGGCGATCCGCAGCACCGCGGCTGAGGTTCCACCGCCGCGGGGCCGCAGGCGCAGCCGGCCGACGACCGCGTCGCCCACGCGCAGCTCGTGCGTCTCGACGCCTTCGGCGTCCCGCATCAGCTGGCGCTCGTCCGCCGTTGAGCGCGCGGCGACCGCGAGCACGGAGCTCGAGCGGTCGATCAGGACGAGCGACGCATCAAGGGCGCGGGCGGCGGCGCGAACGACCTCGGGCAGACCCAAGCCCGACTCGACGGCGTCGGAAATGGCCCCGAGAGCACCCAGATCGGGCGGCGCCGCCTCCTTGCGGGCGGGCGAACTCACGGGCTTAGTTTAGAGCTCGACGCGATCGCTGAAATACCAGAGTGCTGCGAGCCCGACGCCCGTCCCCGCGAGCACGAACGCGGCGAGGATGTAGATGCTCAGCACGGTGGCGACGATCCGGTCGCGCACGCGCCAGTAGGACTTCCAGGCGGGGATGACCACGAGCGCGAGCCAGGCCACGAGGCTCACGAGCGCGGCAGCGCCGATGATGAGGTAGGTCTTCGTGTCGTCGGTCATCGAGACGTCTCGCTCGGAACATTGTGGCGAACGCGGCCGGCGAACAGCGAGAAGATGCCGACGAGCGACCAGATCGCGATCGCCAGCGCGGCTCCTCCAAGCACGTCGGTGAGGAAGTGCGCGCGCAGGTAGACCCGCGTCACGCCGACGATCGCGGCGAGGATCACGGCCACCGTGACGACCCCGATCCGCACCGCCCAGCCGACGCCCGCGCGCACGAGCACGGTGGCGATCGCGATCAGCGCGATCGCGTAGGCGGTGTGGCCGGAGGGGTAGGCGGCGTCGAACGTGTCCGTGAACGCGCCGATGGGACGCTCACGGTCGTAGGCGCTCTTGGTCGTATGGACGGCGGCCCACACCAGCAGCCAGCCGGCGATCAGGGCGACCGCGTCGATGCGGCGCCGCCGGACCAGGGCGAAGATCGCGGTGGCGAGCGTGAGCGCGGCGGTGACGGGCGACGAGCCGAGCTCGGTCACGACGCGGGCGATGTCGACGACCGTCTCGTTGCGCAGCCGTTGCGCGAGGTCGAACGCCCAGCGGTCGATCCGCGGCTCGGGGTTGTTGAGGATCGCGTCGCCGATCAGGAAGAAGTTGAAGCCGCCGATCAGCGCGAGCATCAGCAGCGTCGTGAGCTCCAGCCCGAGGTTGCCGGGCGTGATCCGGTCCGTGGTGAAGCGCGCGGCGACGTCGGCGAGCTTCGCGGCGGGGCTGAGCAGGAGGTGCCAGACGGGCCGGGCGGCCTTCGCGAGGTGCTTCCAGCCGGGCTGGTCG
This sequence comes from Solirubrobacter phytolaccae, assembly GCF_027587195.1. Taxonomy (GTDB): domain Bacteria; phylum Actinomycetota; class Thermoleophilia; order Solirubrobacterales; family Solirubrobacteraceae; genus Solirubrobacter; species Solirubrobacter phytolaccae. The sequence goes on from NZ_JAPDDP010000040.1 coordinate 8,185, forward strand.
TCGCGCTCGTCGATCCAGTCGCGGACCTTCGCGCGCGCCTCCGGGCTGCGGCGCAGGTGGATCAGCGCGACGATCCCGCCGATCACCACGACGAGCGTCCCGAACGCGAACAACCCGCGCGAGACGTAGGTCGTGAGCTGGTCGATCGAGCGCCAGAACAGGAACCCGAGCGTGCAGAACAGGATCGACCACAGCCCCGCGGCGAGGATGTCGTAGGGCAGGAACTTGCTGAGCGGCATCCGCGAAGCACCCGCGGTGAAGGGGATCAGCGGGCGGACCAGGCCGAGGAAGCGGCCGAAGACGATGAACACCGCGCCGCGCTTGTCCAGGAACGCCTCGACCGTCCCGAGCCGCTCCTCCGTGATCTGCAGTCGCGCACCGTGCTTGAGGAGCCAGCCACGGCCGAGCCGGCGCCCGATCTCGAACGACGTCAGGTCGCCGAGGACGCAGCACACCCACACGATCGCGATCAGCACGAGCAGCGAGATCTCGCCCTGGCCGGCGACGAGCCCGCCGACGATCACCGCGGTCTCGCCGGGCGCGACGAACCCCAGGAAGGCGCCCGTCTCCAGGAACGCCAGCAGGCCGACGGCGAGGTACGTCCACTTGCCGAGCATCTGCCCCGCGTCCTCGAGCAGGTGCTCGAAGTTCGGCAGGTGCACGACGCCGAACCCGACCAGGCACGCGCCGGCGATCACCACGAGCTCGGCCACCTGCACCCAGCGGTGCTGCTTGTGGCGGCGGATGATCAGCCAGCCGGCGAGCGCGACCGCGGCGAGCAGCCAGGTGAACTTCACGCTCGGCCTCGGACCAGGCCTCGGGAACGAGCCCCCGGGCGAGTTCCCGCTGGAGCATGCGAGCGCGCAGCGCGAGTCATGCGGCGACGGCTCGCGGGTAGGCGTGGCGGAGGAAGGCGAGCGCCTCGGGGTCGTCGCTGATGCCGAACACCGTCGGGCCGGAGCCGGTGACCATCGGCTGCTCGGCACCGACGTCGCGCAGCGCCTGCAGCGCGCGGTCGATCAGCGGGCACAGCCGCCGCGCGGCGGGCTCGAGGTCGTTGACCGGCTCGAACACACCGTGCCGGAGCGCCTCCGCGGCAGCCGCGAGCTCATCGGGCGTGCGCGGCGTGTCGTGGGCGTCGAACTCGCGGTAGACCTCGCCCGCGCCCAGTGCCGCGTCGATCGGCAGGATGATCAGCGGCGGCTTGGCGCCCGGCAGCGGCTCCACGAGCTCGCCCGCCCCGGTCATCAGCGCGCGCTCGCCGCGCAGCATCACGGTCACGTCCGCCCCGAGCCGCATCGGCACGTCGTCCGGAACGGGGAGGCCGGAGGCCTGGCTGATCAGCCGCAGCGCGGCGGCGGCGTCGCTCGACCCGCCCGCCATGCCCGCGGCGATCGGAATGCGCTTGGTGATCTCGATCCGCAGCGGCGGCCCGTCCCACCCGGTCGCGGCCCGGAACTCCCGCAGCGCCCGCAGCGCGAGATTCTCGCCGTCCACGCCCGCGCAGACGACCTCGTCCGAACCTAAAGGCCCTGGGTCTTTAAGTTCGAGGGTGTCGGCCAGGTCGGTCGGCTGGACGAGTGAGACGAGCGGGTGCAGGCCGTCGGGGCGGGGCGCGCCGACCAGCAGGCAGAGGTTGACCTTGCCCGGCGCCCTCACGAGATCTGCTCGTAGAAGGCGCGCCAGTCGGCCGGGGAGAGCGACTCGGCGCGGGCGTCGGCGGGCTTGCCGATCGCGACCAGCGCTTCACGGGTGCGGTCGCGCAGGTCCTTCGAGCCACCCGGGGAGAGCTCGAGCGACTTCGCCATCGCCTTGCGCCGGTGCTTGAAGCCGTGCTGCACCAGCTTGACGAGCTCCTTCGGCGGCGCGGGCGAGTGGCGCTTCAGACCCACCAGCACGGAATCGACGTTCGGGACCGGGAAGAAGACGCCGCGCGGGACCTTGCGCTCCACGCGCACGTCGCACGCGAGCTGGGCGAGCACGGACGGGACGCCGTACGCGGACGTGGACGCCGAGGCGGCGAACCGCTCCCCGACCTCCTTCTGCACCATCGCCACCCACGCGACGACGCTCTCGAGCTCGATCGTCCGGATGATCACGGTCGCGGCGACGCCGTACGGCAGGTTGGCGACGACCTTGGTGGGCGCGGGGTCCAGCGCATCGAGGTCCAGCTTGACCGCGTCCGCGAAGTGCAGCGTGGTGTTCGCGAACGGCTCCAGCGCGTCCCGCAGCGGCAGCTCGAGCCCGCGGTCGAGCTCGACGACGTGCACGTGCGCCACCCGCTCGGCCAGGTACTCGGACAGCACGCCAAGGCCACCGCCGACCTCCAGCACGACGTCCTCAGGGGTCAGATCGGCCAGCCGCCCGATGATCTCGAGGATGTTCGAGTCGACGAGGAAGTTCTGGCCGAGGTCGCGGTTCGGGCGGATCCCGAACTCGCGCATGCGGCGGATCGATGGCTGCGTGGGCTCCGTCACCAGTGGAAGAGCTTGGCAGCGTTCGCTTCCACGGCAGCGTCCAGCTCCTCGTAGGCGATGCCGCGGCGCTCGGCGATGAAGCGCGCGGTGTGGGCGACGTACGCGGGCCGGTTGCGCTCCTTGCGCACGACCTGCGGCGTCAGGTACGGCGCGTCCGTCTCCACCAGGATGCGGTCGAGCGGCACCCGCACGGCCGCTTCGGCCAGGTCCGTCGACTTCGGGTAGGTGACGTTGCCGGCGAACGAGATCCACCAGCCGTGATCGAGGCACTCCTCGAGCCGGGTCGGCATCGAGAAGCAGTGCAGGATCACTTCCAGGCCGGCCGCGTCGCGCGCCAGCGTCGCGATCGTGTCGTCGTCGGCCGCGCGCGTGTGGATGACGAGAGGCTTGCCGACCTCCCGCGCCAGCGCGATGTGATCGGCGAACGCGCGCTCCTGGTCGGCGCGCGGCGCGTAGTCGCGGAAGTCGTCCAGGCCGGTCTCGCCGATCGCTCGCACGTTCGGATGCTGCGCGTATTCCCGCAGCGCGTCCAGCACCGACGGCTCGTAGCCCGTCGTCTCGTTCGGGTGCCGCCCGACCGCGCAGAAGACCTCGTCGTACTCCTCGGACGCGCGGATCGCCGCTGCGCACGACGCCTCGTCCATGCCGATCGTGAGGATCCGCGTGACGCCCGCCTCACGGGCCTGCGCGACGAGCTCGGCCTCGGGCGCGGGCCCGCGGTCGAGGTGGGTGTGGCTGTCGATCATTCCGGCTTGGGGAAGAGCGGGGCGATCTTCTCCACGGGCTGCCCGCCCGGGTGCGCGCCGTAGCGGGCCGTCTCGCACGCCGTCTCCGGTGCGCCGAGCGAGGCCAGCAGCTTCTCGGTCGCCTCCGGGATGTAGGGCACGAGCAGCACGGTCACGACCCGCAGGCCCTCGGCGAGCGAGCGCAGGACCGTCGCCAGCTCGCCGGCCTTCGCCTCGTCCTTGGCCAGCTGCCACGGCTGGTGCTCCTCGACGTACCGGTTCAGCCGCCGCACGCGCTGCCAGATCCGGTCGAGCGCCTGCGTGATCTCCGCCTTGTCGAGCAGCGCCGAGACCTCCTCGAGCAGCCCCTCGAAGTCCTCGCCCAGCTTCGGGTCCAGGTCCGCGGACGGCGCGGCGCCGTCGCAGTAGCGGGCGACCATGTTCGTCGTGCGGCTCGCGAGGTTGCCGAAGTCGTTGGCCAGCTCGCTCGTGTAGCGCTCCGCGAACCCGCCGACGGACACGCCGCCGTCCTGCCCGAACGTGACCTCACGCGCGCAGTAGAAGCGCAGCGCGTCGGTGCCGAAGCGGTCGATGACCTCGAACGGGTCGAGCACGTTGCCGAGCGACTTGGACATCTTGTGCTCGGCGCCCGACTCGTCCTTCATCAGCAGGAAGCCGTGGATGAAGATGCCCTTCGGGAGCTCGATGTCCGCGGCCATCAGCATCGCGGGCCAAAACACGGCGTGGAACTTGAGGATGTCCTTGCCGATGATGTGGAACGCCGGCCAGAACGTGTCCCGCAGGTCCTCGCCCTCGCGCGCGAACTGCAACGCCGTGTAGTAGTTCAGGAGCGCGTCGAACCAGACGTAGAAGACGTGCCCGGTGTCCCACGGGACCTCGACGCCCCAGGTCAGCTGCGAGCGGCTGAGGCTGATGTCGTTCAGGCCGCCGGTGATGAACGAGTGCGCCTCGTTGAAGCGCGTCCCCGGCGTCACGAAGTCGGGCCGCTCGGCGTACAGCGCCTCCAGGCGCTCCTGGAAGGCGGAGAGCTTGAAGAACCAGTTCTCCTCGCTCTTGTGCTCGAGCGGGATCTTGTGGATCGGGCAGGTGTCGCCGGGCCCGATCTCCTGCCCGGTCTTGAAGTCGGCGCAGCGCGGGCAGTACAGGCCCTCGTACTGGCCCTTGTACGTGAAGCCGTTGTCGTGGATGCGCTGCATCACGTCCTGGACGGCGCGCTTGTGGCGCGGGTCCGAGGTGCGGATGAAGAAGTCGTTCGTGACGTTCAGGCGCGGCCCGAGCGCGATGAAGCGCTCCGCGTTCTTGTCCGCGAGCTCCTTCGGCGACACGCCAAGTTTCTCGGCGGCCTGCGCGACCGGCTCGCCGTGCTCGTCGGTGCCCGTGAGGAAGAAGACCTCCTCGCCGCGCTGGCGCATGTGCCGCGCGAGGATGTCGGCGCCGATCGTGGTGTACGCGTGGCCCAGATGGGGCGCGGCGTTGACGTAGTAAATCGGCGTCGTGACGTAGTAGGCCATCGCGCCGGGAGACGTTAGCGAGACTCGAACCAGTGCAGTTCTTCCCAAGTCCCGTTAGCCTTGCGTCTCCTTGAACCGCATCCTGCGCTTCATCGCACAGTTTCCCGGGCGCGCCTGCCTGTATCTGCTGGTGTCCACCGTCGTCCTCGGCGGGGCGTTCTTCAGCCTCGTCGAAGAGCAGGCCGACTGGATCGACGGCATGTGGTGGGCGATCGTGACGCTGACCACGGTCGGCTACGGCGACTACTCGCCCGAGACCATCGCCGGCCGGTGGGTCGCGATGTTCGTGATGGCCGGCGGGCTCGGCTCGGTCGCGATCCTCACGGGTTTGCTCGCGGACGAGATCCGGGAAGCACGCATCCACGGCCGTGACGAGACGCCCGAGCTCGACGACGACATCGAGCACGTGATGGCCGTCATGGAAGCGGAGATGGACAAGATCCGCGCCCGCGTGTCGCACCCTGAAGTCGTCGATGCCTTGCGCCGCATCCACGCCAACGAGGCCTCCAAGGAAGAGACGAAGTGACCCAAGAACGCCGCCGACTCCGCTCCCGCGCCGTCCCGCTGATGGCGGTGCCCGTGCTCGCCATCGCGTTCGCCGCCTGCGGTGGCGACGACGACAGCGCGTACTGCGTGGACGACAACGACCAGATCGTCGAGAACCGTTACTGCGACGACGAGGCCTACGCGGGCAACAACGGTGGCGGCGGTGGCGCGTTCTTCTGGTTCTACGGCGGCAGCGCGGTCGGCGGCAACCGCTACGTCCCAGGCACCAAGCTCACCGGCGGCGACCGCGTGGCCGCGTCCAACGTGGCCGAGAACGCGCGCCGCGGCGGGTTCGGCTCGTCCAGCCGCAGCACGTCCGCCAGCGGTGTGGGTCGCTCCGTCGCCTCCCACTCCGGCGGGGGCTGATGCATCGCATCCAGGTCGAGCCCCGGCAGGGCTGGCCCGCGATCATCGAAGAGCAGGGCCTCATCTACTGGAAGACCGAGCTTCCGGACGGCTCGATGATGCCGTACTGGCACGAGTCCAACGCCTACACGCTCGGCAGCGACGAGGTCTACGAGATGGAGGCCGCCGCGCGGCTGCTGCTCGAGATGCTCGTGGAGGCCGGCGACTACATCATCGAGAGCAACCTCTTCTCGCAGATGGGCATCCCGGGCTGGGCGGTGCCGCGCATCAAGGAGACGTGGGAGTCCGAGCCGCCGATGATCTACGGGCGCTTCGACTTCGCGTACGGCAACGACGGCTTCAAGATGCTCGAGTACAACGCGGACACGCCGACGTCGCTCGTCGAGACCGCCGTCCAGTGGCACTGGGTGCAGGACGTCTACGGCACCGGCGGCGACCAGTGGAACATGGTCCACGAGCTGCTCGTCCAACGCTGGAAGGAGCTGCTCCCGCGCCTGCCGGGCGACCGCGTGTACTTCGTGCACACCAACGCCGAGAACTCCGGCGAGGACTTCATGACCGCCGGTTACATGGTCGAGGTCGCGCGCGAGGCCGGTTTCACGTGCGAGCTGATGTCGATCGAGGCGATGGGGCTGCACGAGCACATCGGCTTCGTCGACCGCCAGGGCCGCTCGATGCGCAGCGTGTTCAAGCTCTACCCGTGGGAGTGGCTCGTCCACGAGGAGTTCGCCGAAGAGGCGCTCAGGCGGATGGGTGACGACCAGGGCCAGACGCTCTGGATCGAGCCGATCTGGAAGATGCTGTGGTCCAACAAGGGCATCCTGCCGGTGCTCTGGCGGCTGTTCCCGGACCACCCGAACCTGCTCCCCGCGTTCTTCGAGGGCGAGGAGCACAAGCTCAAGAGCTACGTCAAGAAGCCGCTGCTCGCGCGAGAGGGCGCGAACTCGGTGATCGTGATCGACGGCGACGAGGCGGACCGCGGCCCGGACCAGGGCTACGGCGAGGAGGGCTTCGTCGTCCAGCAGTACACCGATCTCGGCGACTACGACGGCAACCACCCGGTGTTGGGTGTGTGGACCGTCGACATGGAGCCCGCCGGGCTCGGCATCCGCGAGTCCAATGGGCTCGTGACCAACAACTTGTCGCGGTTCGTGCCGCACGTCATTGATGACTGAGAGAGGGAGCGTCACCCGTGTTTGAGCTCATCCTGCAGACCCTTGCCTACAGCGGCATCGGCCTCGTCGTGCTCGTGGTCGGGTTCCTCGCGCTCGACCTGCTCACCCCCGGCCGCCTCGGCATCCACGTGATGGAAGGCAACCGCGGCGCCGGCCTGATCGCCGGCACCGGGCTCGCTTCACTCGGCCTGATCCTGTGGTTCTCGATCTACTTCACGGGCGCGGGCTGGGACGGCCTGGACGACGCCGCGATCTTCGGGCTCATCGGCGTCGTCACGCAGGCGATCGGCTTCCTCATCCTGGACATGCTGATCCCGGGCAAGCTCGCCGACCACTGCTTCGACGGTGGCACCGAGCGCGTGCACGCCGCGGGCTACGTCACGGCCGGGATTCAGCTGTCGGTCGCGCTGATCATCTGCGCCTCGCTGACGTAGCTGCCGTCCTTCAGGACCCAGGTGCCCTCGCGGGCGCCGGAGAAGACGAGCTCGCCGAACGCCGGGTAGCGCTCCATCAGCCACAGCAGGTTGGACATCGTCAGCTTGTCGGCGTCGAGCTGCTCCTCGGTCTCGTCGCCGACGAGGAGATCCCAGCCTGAGGACTTCTGGCCGTCGTCGCGCGGCGGCCGCTCTTCCTCCTCCGGGTCGTGGTGGACGACCTCGGGCTGCAGGTCGTCGTCCTCGAGCAGCCGCTTGGGGACGTACGCGAGCAGGTCCTCGAACGGCTCGGTGCGCTCGTCGTAGATCGCGATGACGTGCTCGGCCTTGAAGCGGACGGTGTCCTCGCGGGAGATGTCCCGGATCGCCGCGGGCTCGTTGGTCAGCCAGCCGTAGTACTCGTCGCCATCCCGGCCCTCGACCTGGACCCACATGCGCTCGCCGCTCATGCCGTCGTCGCGGGTTTCGTGCAGCGCGAACACCATGCGCACGACGTCGCCCTTCTCGAGCCCGTTGCGCGCTTCCTCGCTCGGGATGAAGAACGAACGCGGGTTCGCCGCGTGGAGCTTCTCGGCGTTGTCGAGATACCAGTCGCTCATGCCTTCGCCACCTCGTGCAGGTACTGGGGATCAGGAGCGCGTTCGCCGCGCTCCATCGAGTGCACGAGCTCGACGACCTTGTCGTTGTGCGGCGTGGGGATGCCGAGCTCGCGGCCCTTGGTCGCGACGCCGCCGTTGACGACGTCGACCTCGGTCTCACGGCCCGCGTCGAGGTCCTGCAGCATGGAAGGACGGACGTTGGCCATGTGCTCCATCATTTTCCTGAGTGGTGCGGGCCCAAACGCGTAAGGGTCGACGTGGTGCATCTCCTCGAGCCGCAGGTCCTGGGCGCGAGCGACGGTGACGCCCTCCTCCCACAGCGCGAAGACCGCGTCCGCGCCCTGCTCGGCGACGCCGCCGTAGCGCAGGCCCGAGATCGCCGACAGGCCGGTGAAGGTGGAGTTGACCTGCAGCTTGGTCCAGATCATCCCGCGCACGTTGTCGGTCACGCGCGTGTGGCCGATGGGCTCGAGCGCCGCGGCCAGCTGCTGCGCCCGGTCCGTGATCGTCCCGTCCAGCTCCCCGACGGCGTAGCCGCCCTCGGAGTCCCGGATCAGCTCGCCCGGACCCACGTTCGACCCGCCCCACTCGACGAGGCACGCGAGCAGGTTGCCCTCCCCCACGAGCTCCACCATCCGGTCCTGGATGAGGCCGTTGCCGAGCGTGACGAACGCGCCGATGCCGCCGCGCTCGACGAGCGGCGGGATCGCCACGTGGTGCAGCGGCGCTTTGACGGCGATCAGGGCGAAGTCGAACTCGCCGTCCAACGCGTCGACGGTCGACACCGCTTCGAGCTTGACCGGCGCCGCCTCGTTGATCACGAGGCCCGGGTCGCTCAGCTTGGCGACGTGCGCCTCGTTGGCGTCGAGCACGACCACGTCGGCGTCGACACCCGCGGCGGTGATGCCGCCGATCGCGCCACCACCCACCACCAGAATCCTGGACATGCGCTTAGCGTAAGCGGAACGTGGCGCTGCGGGCGAGCTCGGTCGCCTCGTCGGACGCGGTCAGCAGCACGCGCGCCTGGACCTTGCGGCCGCGGTCGATCGTGAAGCGCGCGGTGCCGCCGGAGCCCGTCTTCGTCGCCTTGACCGGCCACCAGCCGAAGTGCTCCTTGAGTTTGAGCTGCAGCACGACCGTCGAGCCGGCCGAGGCGGGCGTGACCTTCACGGTGATCGTGAGCTTGCGCTTGCCGACCTTCTGGCCGGCGCTGACCTTGCGGTCGAGCACGAGCAGCTGGACGGGCGGCGCGGACTCGCCGCCGGCGACCGCGGTGTAGGACGCGGTGGCGGCGGGGCTCACGGTGGCGGAGAAGGCGCCGGCGGCGCCCACGGTCGCCGTCGTCTGCTCGACGCCGTCGGCCTGGATCGACACCGTCGTGCCCTCGGGCAGCGCGGCGCGCCCCTTCAGCGCGTACGGCTTGCCGGGCGCCGCGGGCTCCTTCGCCGCGTCCAGCAGCAGGCGGTGGACGCCGACGTCGCCGCGCATCGACGGGTGCAGCTGGCAGAAGTACGCGTACGTGCCGGGCGCGCCGAAGCGATGCTCGTACAGGCCGTCCATCAGCAGCCGCGGGGAGGCGAAGCTGCGGTCGTCGGCGAGCACGTTGTGCGCGCGGAGGGAGGCGTTGTGCCAGGTCACGGTGTCGCCGGCGAGCACGTCGATGTGCGGCACCGCGAACGACGCGTTGTAGATCGGGACGGCCGGGCCGTCGTGCTGGCCGCCGTGGTCGTGCTGGGCCGCGGCCGGGGCGGCGGGCAGGAGCAGGAAGGCGGTGAGGGCGAGCAGGCTGCGGCGCATCGGTACGCGACTATCTCGGCTGCGCGAAACCGGTGCGATGGAGTTCTCCGCCGTCCTTACGGGGGATATCCGAACCTCGCCTCAGTGCCAGCACCACACTTTCCCGCAACGCTTGACTTCCGCTGTGCGGCGGCGTTTCTTGAGACGCATGATTGCCCTCCGCACCGTGGTCGCCGCCGCCGCGATCACGCTCGCCGTGCCGGCCATGGCGCAGGCGAAGACGAAAGAGATCTACGCGGGCTCGCCCCCCGCGACGACGAAGAAGCTCGGGGAGGCGACCGTCGCCAACGCGTTCTATCCCGGCAAGCTCAAGGTCAACGTCGGTGACTCGGTGAAGTTCGTGCCGGCCGGCTTCCACAACGTGCACCTGCCGAAGAAGGGCGACGGCGTCACGCCGTTCCTGATCCCGACCGGGCAGAAGGTCGCGGGGTCCAACGATGCCGCGGGCGCCCCGTTCTGGTTCAACGGCCAGGACGCGATCGGGCCGAACCCGGCGCTGTTCACCGCCGCCGGCTTCGGCAAGAAGTTCACCTACAGCGGCGCCGCCGAGATCCAGTCGGGTCTGCCGGGTGAAGGCGCCAAGCCGATGACGGTCAAGTTCTCCAAGACCGGCACCTACAAGGTCTACTGCGACATCCATCCCGGCATGGAGGCGTCCGTCACGGTCGCCAAGAAGGGCGCGAAGGTGCCGACCGCCAAGCAGGACGCGGCGACCGTCAAGAAGGAGGGCGACGCGACCGTCAAGGCCGCCAAGGGCCTCGAGACCAAGACGCAGCCGGCCAACACCGTCGCGCTCGGCAGCGCCACCAAGGGCGGGATCGAGTACCTCGGCATGGTCCCGGCCAGCCTCACCGTCAAGAGCGGAACGACGGTCAAGTTCACGATGACCAAGGGCAGCTTCGAGCCGCACACCGCGACGTTCGGCCCCGGGGACGTGAGCGACCCGAACTCCTACGTCGGCGTGATCGCGAAGTCGTTCGAGTCGCCGGCGATCGACCCGCGCGGGCTCTACCCGAGCGACGTCACCCCGGTCTCGCTGAGCCCGACGACGCACGGCAACGGGTTCTGGAGCACGGGCGTGCTCGACGCCTACAGCCAGACGCCGCAGCCGATGGACGCGAGCGTGAAGTTCGACACGCCCGGGACGTACAAGTACCTCTGCGTGATCCACCCCTTCATGCAGGGTTCGATCACCGTCCAGTGAGACGCCTGACGGCTCTGCTGGTCCTCGGGGCGGCGAGTGTTCTCGCCGCCCCGTCGGCGTCCTCGGCCGCGACCCGGGAGTACTGGGTCGCGGCCGTGCCCGTGACGCTGAACATCGCGCCCAACCAGCGCGACGCGATCCACGGCACGGCGTTGACCCCGGCCGAGACGGTCTTCGGCACCGTCGTCTACCGGCGCTACACGAAGGGCTGGAAGAAGCCCTTGGAGAACGTGACCGCGCCCGGCTCCGGCAACTCGGACCTCATCCCCGGCCCGCTGATCCGCGCCCGCGTCGGTGACAAGCTCCGCGTGCACTTCAAGAACCTGGACACGGCCTTCAACCGGCCGCACTCGATGCACTTCCACGGCGTCGAGTACAAGCCCGACTCCGACGGCTCCTACCTGCCCGGCTACTCGGGTCGCGATGCGGACGTCAAGCCGGGTCAGACCTGGACGTACAAGCTCACCGCGGGCAAGGACTCCGCGGGCGCGTGGCCGTACCACGACCACGGCAAGGAGATGACCGCCTCGCTCGAGGGCGGGATGTTCGGGATGCTCTCGATCCTGGGCCGGCGCGAAAAGGCACCCGATCGCGAGTACGTCGTGGTGTTCTCGCCGATGGGCAAGTTCCAGGCCGTCAACGGCCGCGCGTTCGTCGGCAACACGCCGGTGTTCAAGTCACGCGTGGGCGAGCTCGTCCAGTGGGACGTCGCGGTGATCGGCTCCGAGCACCACACCTTCCACGTGCACGGCCACCGCTGGCGCACCCCGCTCGGCGTGCCGATGGACACCGTGACTCTGGGCCCGGCCGAGTCGGCCCGGATCCGCTGGCGGGAACGCGACCCCGGCACGTGGATGTACCACTGCCACGTGGAGAGCCACATGATGGCCGGGATGATCGGGACCTATCAGGTCAAGAGAGCGCGGTAGAGCTCGTTCGACGGCGCGCCGGTGAGGTCGGAGACGACCTTCGCCGCGGTCTTCGAACGGGCGCCCGCCTCGACCAGCGCGCGCACGGCCTCGACCGCCTGCGGGTCGAGGCCCTCGGGGGCCGGCGCGGCACCGACCACGAGCACGATCTCGCCGCGCGGGTCTTCCTTCCCGTAGCGCTCCGCGAGCGCCTGCGCGCTGCCGCGGACGATCTCCTCGTGCAGCTTCGTCAGCTCCCGGCAGACCGCGACGGGGCGCTCGGGGTCCAGCTCGGCGAGGACCTTGAGGGAGGCGCCCACGCGGCGCGGCGACTCGAACGCCACGACGGTCTCGCGCCCCGTGAACACCTCGCGCAGCGGGCCCGCCTTGCGCGGGAGGAAGCCGGCGAAGCGCCAGACGTCGTTGGGGAGGCCGGAGGCCACCAGCGCGGTGATGGTCGCGGACGGTCCGGGCAGGACCTCGACGCGCAGGTCCGCGGCCACCGTCGCCTGGACGAGGTCGTAGCCGGGGTCGTTCACCAGCGGCATGCCGGCGTCGCTGACCAACGCGATCACCTCGCCCGAGCGCATCCGCTCGACCAGCTCGCCCGCCCGCGCCCGCTCGTTGTGCTCGTGGTAGGAGACGAGCTTGGCCTCGATGCCGTGCCGCTTGAGCAGCCCCGCGGTGTGCCGCGTGTCCTCGCAGGCGACGACGTCCGCCTCCCGCAGCGTGGTCAGCACGCGCAGCGTGATGTCCTCGAGGTTCCCGATCGGCGTCGGGCAGACGACGAGACGTCCGCTCAACGCGGGTGGTTCTCGATGGCGCCCGTGGTCTTGCCGTCGAGCACGTCGCGGGCCAGCAGACCGGCGCCGATCATCCCCGCCTCGGGGCCGAAGCGGGCGGCCTCGACGCGCACGACGTCCTTGCCCGGCGCGAGCGCGCGCTCCAGCATCACCTCGCGTGCGGGCGCGAGCAGCAGCTCACCCGCCGCGATCACGCCGCCGCCGATCACGACGACCTGCGGGTTGAAGATGTTCACCAGGTTCGTGATGCCGACGCCGAGCGCGCTCCCGATCGTCTCGATCGCGCCCCGGGCCACCGGGTCACCCGCCGTCGCGAGCTCGGTGATCAGCGGGCCGGTGAGCTCACGGCCTTCCTCGAGCGCGTGGCCGAGCGCGGTGTCGGGCTGACGGGCGACCGCCAGCGACGCCTCGCGCACGAGCGCGGAGCCGGACGCGACCGACTCCAGGCAGCCCCAGTTCGGGCAGTTGCCCTGGCACGGGCGCCCATTCATCTCGACGACCATGTGCCCCATCTCGGCGCCGCCCATGATCCAGCCGCGGTAGACCTGGCCGTTGAGCAGCAGGCCGCCGCCGATGCCGGTGCCGAGCGTGAGCAGCGCCACGTCCGTAGCGCCCTGGGCGATGCCGATCCGCGACTCGCAGACCGTGTGGCAGTTCGCGTCGTTGTCGACGACGACCGGCATGTTCAGGCGGTCCGCCATCAGCTCGCCGAACGCGATGTCCTTGAGCGGGACGTTGACGGCCTGCACCGCCATGCCCGTCCGCGAGTCGAACGTGCACGGGATCCCGAACCCGATCGCGCTGATCTCGCCGACCGACGCGCGGATCTCATCCACGGCGTCGGCGATCATCTGCACGAGCTCATCCTGATTTAGCCCGTACACAAGTCGGTTGGTACGGTGGATCACCGATAGATCCGCGTCGATCGCTCCCGCCAGCAGCTTCGTGCCGCCAAGATCGACGCCGATGACGTAGCCCTCGGCCATGCCGGCCACCCTACCGCCTCCCGCATGGCTGAACCCGACGACAAGCGTCCGTACAACGTCTACCGCTCGAAGCCGAAGCTCTTTCGGCGCGGTGACGACGACGGCGGCGGGCTCGGGGCCGACAGCCCGCGCGAAGACGCGCCCCGCGGCTGGGACGAGGGACCGCCGGAAGCGCCGCCGCGCCGTCGCCGGCGCCTGCCGTTCCCGCGCCCGCGTCGCCGCCCCGGTCGTCGCCGGATCGGCCCCTGGCGGGTCCTGCGCTGGGTCGCCACCGGGGTGTTCGCCTGGCTGGCGATCTCGCTCGTGCTCTTCCTGGTCTCCGCGCAGATCCAGTCGTCGCAGGTGTCCAGCGCCGCCGACGCCGAGCTCGGCGGCTCCGGCTACCCGCTGACGTCCCCGAACACGATCCTCGTGCTCGGCTCGGACGCGCGCACCAAGGACAGCAAGGAGCCCGGGGCGAACAAGATCGGCCAGGCCTCGCGGTCGGACTCGATCCTGCTGCTGCGGATCGGCGGCGGCCACAACGCGACGCTCTCGATCCCGCGCGACACCGTGGTCGAGATCCCCGGCCACGGCCAGAACAAGATCAACGCGGCGTACGCGATCGGCGGCCCGGCGCTCGCGATCCGCACCGTGGAGAGCTTCCTCGGCATCCAGGTCAACCACCTGATCGAGGTCAACTTCGAGAACTTCCCGCAGCTGATCGACGCGCTCGGCGGCGTCACCTACCGCGGCGGCTGCGTCGTCTCACGCATCAACGGCGGCTTCAAGAACGGCGGCTTCACGCTGCGGCTGAAGGCCGGCGAGCAGGAGATCAACGGCAAGCAGGCGCTCGCGCTCGCCCGTACGCGCAAGAACGAGTGCAACCCGAAGGAATCGGACCTCACCCGCGCCCGCCGCCAGCAGAAGATCCTCGGCTCGATCAAGGACAAGGTCACCTCGGTCGAGACGTTCGTCCGCCTCCCGTGGGTGTCCTGGGCCGCGCCCAAGGCGGTCCGGTCGGACATGTCCGGGCCGACGCTGCTGGGCGTGGTCGGCGCGGAGCTCAGCGCGGGCACGGCCAAGCCGCAGGTGCTCAAGCCGAGCGGGACCCTGACGCTGCCGGACGGCGGCGCGGGCTTGACGGTCGACGACGCGACCAAGCAGCGCGCCGTCGACCGCTTCCTGGGTTAGCGCGCGGGCTGATAGTCGGGGTGTGGTGGAAGGGGTGAAGGCATGCCGCGCACTCTGAGCGGGGCCGCTTTCCGCTCACTTACCGGACCGCTCGGTCCTGGCGGGTAGGCTGCGGCGCGTGATCGCCCGGCCGCGCGTTGAAGACCGACTGCGCGTGGCGTTGGAGCGTGGACCGGTCGCCGTGGTCGCACCGGCGGGCGCCGGGAAGTCCGCGGCCTTGACGGGCGCGCTGCGCGGCTGGGACGGACCCGTGGTGTGGCACGTCTGCACACCGCGTGACGCCGATGCCGGCCGGCTGCTCGTGGGCGTGCTGCGAGCGTTGCGGCGCGTCGTGCCGGGCGCGGCGGACGTCCTGCTCGAGCAGCTGCTGGAGCCGGGCGCGGCGGTCGATCCGCTGTCGGTCGTTGAGGCGCTGCTCGACGAGCTGGCCGTGCTCGTCGACCCGGTCGTGCTGGTGCTGGACGACGGCGAGCACCTGAGCGCGTCGGACGCGCTGGCCGCGTTGCTCGACGCGGACGTCGCGGTGCTGCGGACGGTGTTGCTGAGCCGCACCCGGCCCTCGCTGCGGTTGGCGCGGCGCGCCGCTGCGGGTACGTTGACGCTGTTCGACGAGGACGACCTGCGGTTCGACGCCGCCGAGTGCGCGGCGCTGCTCGCCGAGCGCGACGGACGCGAGCCGTCCGAGGACGCGGTCGTGTCCGCTCTGGCGACGACCCATGGTTGGCCGCTCGGGCTGGCGCTCGGCGTCGGCGCGGGCGACGAGCTCGAGCAGTACGTCGTCGAGGAGCTGCTCGACCCGCTGGACGCGGCCGCGCGCGCCGCCGTGCTGGACTCGGCGATCGACGGCTCGTTGCCGCCGGTTGCGCGCGAGCACGCGTGGCACCCGCTCGTGCGCGAAGCGCTACGTGCGCGGTGGCGACTCGAGCGGCCGGCGGCGGCGCGCGCGGCGCTGCTCGCGCGGGTGGCGGGCGAGCTGCTGGCGGCCGGCCGCGCTGCCGATGCCGTCGACGCCTGGCTGGAGGCCGAGCAGCCCGAGGCCGCGATCGCCGCGATGACCGAAGCCGCGCCCGAAGTGCTCCGCGCCGCTCCGGGCACGGTGCGCGCCTGGCTCGACGCCCTGCCGGAGACCGCC
This sequence comes from Solirubrobacter phytolaccae, assembly GCF_027587195.1. Lineage (GTDB taxonomy): Bacteria > Actinomycetota > Thermoleophilia > Solirubrobacterales > Solirubrobacteraceae > Solirubrobacter > Solirubrobacter phytolaccae. Next base: position 24,042 of record NZ_JAPDDP010000040.1, read on the forward strand.
GCGGCTCGCGCGGACGTGGCCTGGCTCGAGGGCCGCCTGGCCGCGTCCGAGGGCCGCATGCGTGAGGCCGCCGCGCACTACACGCGCGCACTGGGCGCGGCCGCGCCGGCCGGCTCGGCGCCCGCCCGCGTTGCGGCGGACTCGTCATCGCCCGACCCCACTGCGGGCTCGCAGGCCGACCTCGCCGCAGGCTCGCCGCCCGGCCCCGCTGTCGTGCTCGACGACGACCGGCGCGACGTCGCCCTGTTCGGCCTCATGGAGTGCGCGTACTTCCTCGGCGAGCCGGCGCTGGGCGAGCCCGTGCGGGACCTGCTCGGCGCGCCCGAGGCGCTCGCGGGGCGGCCGCTCGGGCTGCTCGCGGCGGCGTGGTTCGGCATCAACCTCGCGGCGCACGGCGAGATCGAGGCCGGCGTCGCGCTCGCCGAGCGGGCGTTCGCGCAGGACGGCGGCGAGCTCGCGCGCGAGTTCGAGCCGCTGCTGCGCACGTTCGCCGAAGTGCCGTTCGGCGGGCACGCCGCGCTCCGGGCCACGCTGGAGGCGCTCGAGGCCGGTCGGGGCGGCGAGTTCCCAGAGTGGATGGCCTCGATCCGTGGGTTCGTCGAGGCCGATGCCGGCTTCCGTGACGCCGCGGTCGAGCACGCGCGCCGGATGGTCGACCGCGCCGGCACGCGTCACTGGCAGTCGCTCGGTCACGTCCAGCTCGCCTGGGCCCTCGCCGCGGCCGGCCGCTTGAACGAGGCCGAGACCGCGCTCGCCCCGCTGGCTGACCGCGGCTTCGAGGGCTGGCCGTCGTGCTGGGTCGACATCGGCCTGGCGCTCGTCGCCCACGGCCGCGGCGACACCACGACGGCCCGCGACCGCGCCGAACGCGCCCTGCGCTCGGCCGCCACCGGCCCGCTGTTCCTGCGCGGCATCGTCGCGTGCGACCTCGCGCCGGTGCTCGACCCGCCGCGAGCGCGAGCCCTGGTTGAGGAGACGCTCGCCGCCGTCGTCGGCGACCACGCGCGCGGCCGGCTGCGCGCGGAGAGAGCCGCGCTGGGAGCGGCCGACGAGCCGCGCGGGGCGGGCGACCGCGACGCGACCGGCGCGAGCAGCGCGGACGACGCGGACAGCGCGAGCGGCGCAGACAGCGCGGGCGCCGCGAGCAGTGCAGGCGGCGCGAGCGGCGCGGACGGCGCGGACGGCGCGGCCGACGCCCTCGACGATGTGCACGCCGCCCTTGCCGCGGGGCCCGACGTCGTTCGGGCCGAGTGGACGCTGCTGCGCGGACCCGTGTGGGACGCGCTCGAGCGCGGCGAGCTCGAGGCCGAGGCGGTCGTCGCGCTCGTGGACGCGGCGTTCCCCGGGCGGCCGGAGTTGCTCGAGCTCGCCGCGCATCCAACCGCGGCGGTGCGCGCGGCGGTCGGGCCCGTCGTCGCACGGTCGGGGCACCCCGCGGCGGCGGGGCGGCTCAAGGTGCTGCGCGAGGACGCCGACCCGACGGTCGTCGAGCGCGCGCGGCGAGGCGGCGCGCCTGAGACGCCGCCGTTGAACGTCCGGCTCTTCGGCGGGTTCGAGGTCCGGCGTGGCGAGTGGCCGGTCGAGGCGTGGAGCCGGCCGACCGCCGCACGGCTCGTGCGGTTCCTGCTCGTCCAAGAGGGCGTGCCCGCACCGCAGGACCTGATCTTCGAAGCGCTGTGGCCCGGCCGCGACCCGGGTTCCGCGAAGTCGCAGCTGCAGGTCGCGGTGTCCCGCGCACGGACCGTGATCGACACGCCCGAGGCGGCCGAGTCCGCGATCGTATTCGCCGACGGCGCGTACCGGATCGCGCTGCCCGAGCGCGACCGCGTCGACACCGAGGCGTTCGCGCAGGCCGCCGCGGCCGCGCTCGCCGCGACCGGGTCCCTCCGCCGCCCTGCGTTGGAGCAGGCCGCGCAGTTGTGGGGCGGCCCGCCACTCCCGGAAGAGCGCTACGCGGGCTGGGCCGACACCTGGCGCGAGCGCCTCCAGGCGTCCTACCACCGCGTCCTGAACGCGCTCGCCGCCGAGCAACGCGCCGCGAACGACGAGCCGGCCGTGATCGAGACCGCGCGCCGCCTCACGACCGACGACCCGCTCGACGAAGGCGCGCACCGCCTGCTGATCGAGGCCTACGCGCGCACGGGCCGCCCCGCGCTCGCGCTGCGCCAGTACCTCACCTGCCGCCGCGCGCTGGTCGACGGCCTCGGGGTCGAGCCGTCCGCCGAGACCCGCGCGCTCCAGGAAGCCGTCCTCGCTGGACGCTCGGTGTAGTTGACGATCACTGCGCGCGCGGCGACACTGCGCGCACGATGCAGATCGTCGGACCCAGCATCGCCCTTGCCCTCGTCATGCTCGGGCTCACGGCCTGGCGCGTGCGGCGGCGTCAGTACCGCGAGCTGGCCGAGTCGTACGCGTGGATCGCGTTCATGACGGCGACCCTCGTCGCCATCGTGAACTGGGGTTGAGCTAGAGGTACGTCGCCGCGACCTGCTCGCGGTGCCAGGTCGAGTCACCGAAGGCCCGCGCGTTCGCCTCGGCGCGCTTGAAGAACAGGTGCAGGTCGTGCTCCCAGGTGAAGCCGATGCCGCCGTGGACCTGCATCGACGAGCGGCAGACGTTGACGGCCGCGTCGCTGGCGTAGGCCTTGGCGGCGTTGGCGGCCATGAACGCGGCGTCGGGGTCGTTGTCCAGCGCCCAGGCCGCCCACAGGACGACGTTCCGCGCGCCCTCGGTCTCGAGGAACATCTGCGCGCAGGCGTGGGAGACGGCCTGGTAGCTGCCGATCGGGCGGCCGAACTGCTTGCGTTCCTTGGCGTACTCGACCGACATGGCCGTCACCCGCGCCGCGACGCCGACGGACTCCGCGGCGGCGGCCACGTAGATCGCGTGCCATGCCCGCGCGAGGTGATCGCCGGTGATCTCCTCGCCGCCGGAAGCGCGCACGGTGAACAGCGGCCGCGTCGGATCCAGCGCGTTCGCCGGCTCGATCGACGCCTCCGCGGCCGGCACCGCGAACACCTGGTCGCCGCGCTGCACGATGATCGTGTCGGCCACGTCCGCCGCCGGGACCGCGAGCTTCGCGCCGTCCTCGCCGTCCCACATCGCGACCGTCCCGCGCCCTTCCAACTCGGGGTGCAGGAGCCGTGCGGCCCAGTGCGAGGCCAGCGGCGTCGGCGCCAGCGAGAACCCGAGCTGCTCGGCGACGACCGCCAGCTCGACCATGCCGAAGTCCGCGATCTCGGGCCAGCCCAGCTCGTCGATCTCGTCCCAGGTCGCGTCGGAGCCGCCGTCCAGGGCGATCTCCCGCACGCGAGCGATCGGATAGCGCGAGGCCAGCCACTCGCGGGCGGTGCGCTGGATCTCGCGCTGGTCTTCCGTCAGGTCGAAGTTCATGCGCGCGGCAACCCCAGCACTCGCTCGGCGACGATGTTCTTCAGGATCTCGGTGGTCCCGCCCTCGATCGAGTTGGCCCGGGCGCGGAGGAAGCGATAGGTCCAGGTGTCGTCGACCAGCTGCGCGGCCGGGCCGCGCGCGTCCATCGCCAGGGTCGTGAGCGCCTGGTTGATGTCCGCCCACAGCCACTTGCCGAGCGACCCCTCGGGCCCGGGCTCGCCGCCCTTCATCGTGCTCGTCAGCCCGCGGAAGGCGAGCAGCCGCAGCACCTGCGCCTCGATCGCGACCTGCGCGAACCGCTGCCGGATCAGCGGGTCGGTCGTCCCGCGCAGCTCGTCCGCCAGCTCACCCAAGGCGACCTGCACCCGCGCCTGCAGCGCGAACGCCAGCCCGGCCCGCTCGTGCATCAACGTCGTGATCGCCACGCGCCAGCCGTTGTCGACCCCGCCGACGACGTTCTCGACCGGGATCCGCGCCTCTTCGATGAACAGCTCGTTGAACTCGGCCTCGCCGGTGATCTGCACCAGCGGCCGGATCTCGACGCCCGGCTGCTCCATGTCCATCAGGAAGTACGTGAGCCCGCGGTGCTTCGGGGCTTCGGCGTTCGTGCGCGCGAGCAGCATGCACCACTTGGAGTGATGCGCGAACGTCGTCCACACCTTCTGGCCGGTGACCACGTACGCGTCGCCGTCGAGCACGGCGCGCGTCTTCAACGACGCCAGATCCGAACCCGACTCGGGCTCCGAAAAGCCCTGGCACCACATCTCGTCGGCGCTCAAGATGGGCGAGAGAAAGCGCGCCTTCTGCTCGTCCGTCCCGTGCGCGATCACGGTCGGCCCGCCCATCGTCAGCCCGAGCACGTTCGCCATCTGCGGCGCGCGCGAGCGGGCGAACTCCTCGAACAGGATCGCCTGCTCGATCTGGGTCGCGCCGGCCCCGCCGTATTCCTCAGGCCACGTGAGCCCGGCCCAGCCGCGCTCGTTCAGCTTCTGCTGCCAGTCACGCCGGAAGGCGAACGACGCTTCGTCGCCCTCCGGCTCCTTGCCCGGATGGTTGTCGGCGATCCACGCGCGCAGCGTGTCGCGGAACTCCTCCTCCGCCGGCGAAAGCGTCAGGTCCACGCGGCGGAAACTAACACGCTGTCAGGAAGCGCGCGCCATGGCCGGCGTCGCCGCCGGGGCCTTGACCTTCTTCGCCCGTGACGCGATCGCCACGCCGCCGAGGATCGCCACCAGGCCGACCACGGACGCGACCGTGATCGTCTCGTCGAGGAAGATCGCGCCGTAGAACAGCGCCACGCCGGGCGCCAGGTACGAGACCAGCGCCGCCCGGGCCGCGCCGATCGCCCCGATCAGCTCGTAGTAGATGACGAACGCCAGCGCGGTGCCGAGCACGCCGAGCACCACGAGCGCGGCGACGGCGCCCACGTCCGGCGTGTGCCCGGGCGTCGTCGCGATCCCGATCGGCAGCGTCAGCAGCCCCGCGAAGGTCACGCTGATCCACGACGTCTGCACCGCGGCCAGCCCGCCGTACTTGCCCTTCACGACGAAGTTCGAGAGCCCGTAGAAGAAGGCCGCGCCGATCATCGCCATCGCCCCGAGGAACTCCTTGAGCGAGTGCACGGACTCGACGCCGACGATCAGCACCACGCCCGCGAGGCCCAGCAGCATGCCGATGCCCTGGCGGCGGTCGATCTTCTCCGACGGCAGCAGGAACGGCGCGAGCAGCGCGATGAACAGCGAGGCGGGCGAGATGAGCACGGCCGTGAGGCCCGACGGCACCACGTGCTCGCCGTAGGTGATGAGCAGGAACGGCGCGGCCACCGCGGTCACGCTCAGGATCAGCGCCCACCACGGACGCGAGCGCACATCCGCCCAGGCGCGGGACGCCTGCCCGGTGACGCGCAGCACCACGAACAGCACGAGCGACGCCAGCAGGCACCGCATGGACACGATCATCGCGGCCGAGAAGCCCTCGAGCGCGTACTTGATCAGCAGGTAGGAGCCGCCCCAGATGGCGGACAGGGCGGCGAGCAGCGTGACGTGGCGTGCAGACATGGACGCCGGTCAGTCTCGCGGCGCCCAGCCCTTAGCGCAAATGAAGATCCGTGCGGGAGGCGATCAGAAACGCTTATGCGTCTGACTTGGTCGTCGACGAGGACGACGAGGAGTCAGACGAAGAGGACGAGCTCGACGACGAGGACGAGCTGTCCGAGGAGGACGACTTCTTCTCGGCCTGCTTGGCGTCGTGCTTGTCGGCGCCCGAGTCGGCGGAAGCGGCCGACTGGCGGTTGCGCTTGGCCGTGCCGTAGTCCGTGTTGTAGAAGCCGGAGCCCTTGAAGTGCACGGCGACGGGGTGGAAGACGCGCTGGACCGGCGCGCCGCAGACCTCGCACTCCGTGACCGGACCATCGGTCATCTTCTGCATCACGTCGAAGTTGTGACCGTTCTCGCAGCGGTACTCGTAAATCGGCATCGGGGTAGGCGAGTTTAGCCGCCCTAAGATGCCGGTCTATGCCCGCAGCCACCATGGACGAGGTCGTCGCGCTCTGCAAGCGGCGTGGCCTGATCTTCCCCGCCTCCGAGATCTACGGCGGCATCGCCAACACGTACGACTACGGGCACTACGGCGTTCTGCTCAAGCGGAACGTCTCGGATGCGTGGTGGAAGGCGATGATCCAGGAGCGCGACGACATCGTCGCCCTGGACTCGGCGATCATCCAGCACCCGAAGACGTGGGAGGCCTCCGGGCACCTCTCGGGCTTCAGCGATCCACTCGTGCAGTGCCTCGGCAAGTGCAAGAAGCGCTGGCGCCTGGACCACCTGCAGGAGGCCGCCGTCGAGAACGGTGAGGACCCCGCGGCGGTCAAGTGCCCGCAGTGCGGCGGCGACCTCACGGAGCCGCGCGCGTTCAACCTCATGTTCGAGACGAACATCGGGCCCGTCCAGGACGAGAGCTCGACCGTCTACCTGCGCCCCGAGACCGCGCAGGGCATCTTCCTCGACTTCAAGCAGACGCTGAGCTACGCGCGCAAGAAGCCGCCGTTCGGCATCGCGCAGATCGGCAAGTCGTTCCGCAACGAGATCACCCCCGGCAACTTCATCTTCCGCACGCTCGAGTTCGAGCAGATGGAGATGGAGTTCTTCGTCCCGCCGGAGGAGGCCGAGCAGTGGTACGAGTACTGGTGCCAGGAGCGCCTGAACTGGTACGTCAAGCTCGGCATCAACCCGGAGCGCCTGCGCCTGCGCCCGCACGAGGCCGACGAGCTCAGCTTCTACTCGTCCGGCACGAGCGACGTCGAGTACCTGTACCCGATCGGCTGGTCCGAGCTCGAGGGCGTCGCCAACCGCGGCAACTACGACCTCACCCAGCACGCCGAGCACTCGCGCCAGAAGCTCGAGTGGAAGGACCCGCAGACCGGCAAGGGCTACCTGCCGCACGTGATCGAGCCCGCCGCAGGCCTCGGCCGCACGATGCTTGCGCTGCTCTGCGAGGCCTATGACGAGGACGAGATCGGCGGCGAGAAGCGCACCGTGCTGCGCCTGCACCCGTCGATGGCGCCGATCAAGGTCGCGGTGCTCCCGCTCCTGCGCAAGGACGGCCACCCCGAGAAGGCGCGCGAGATCTACGAGGCCCTGCGCAAGCGGATGTCCACCGAGTACGACGACGGCGGCAACATCGGCAAGCGCTACCGCCGCCAGGACGAGATCGGCACGCCGTACGGCATCACCGTCGACCACCAGACGTTCGAGGACGACACGGTGACGCTGCGCGACCGCGACTCGCTCTCCCAGGAGCGCGTCCCGGTCGCGGGGCTCGCCGACCTGCTCGAGGCCAAGATCAACGCGTAGATTGCGTGCATGGCTCAGCCCCACCCTGGGGATGAGCCATGCATGAAGCGGCTGGGAGGAGCAGTCGCCCTTGCGCTGGTCGTCGCCGGTTGCGGTGACTCCGGGCTGACCGAGGGCGCCGAGGGCGGTGACGTCACCGTCACCAACCACCCCGCGCTGCTGTACTCGCCGCCCTGGATCGCCGCGCAGGACCAGAAGCTGTTCGCGAAGAACGGGCTCGAGGTCAAGCAGATCGTCGGCTCCGAGGGCGGCGGGACGACCGTGCGCAACGTGGTCAGCGGCGGGCTGCCGATCGGTGAGGTCGCGACGACTGCGGCCGTGTCCGCGTTCATGGCCGGCGCGGACATCCGGATCGTCGGTGGCGGCGTGGCCTCCAGCCGGGACACGTTCTGGGTCACACGGCCGGACGAGCCGCTGGACTCGATCGAGGACCTCAAGGGCAAGACGGTCGGCTACACGAGCCCGGGCAGCGTGACCCAGGGCCTGCTGGCGCTGTCCCTCGAGCGCTCCGGCGTCGGCCTCGACAACGTCGAGACGCGCACGATGGGCGGGCTCACCGAGGGCCTGACCGCGCTCAAGACCGGTGACATCGACGCCGCCGCGATCCTCGAGCCCGTGTTCTCCGAGCAGGCCGAGGAGGAGTGGAAGATCGTCTTCAAGGCCTCCGACTACGTGCCCGAGTTCCTCTCGACCGTGATCATCAGCGGGCCGGGGGTGCTCGAGGAGGACCGCTCGCTCGTGCAGAAGACGATCCAGGCGCGCGCGGACGGGATCGAGTTCCTCAAGCGCGACCCCGACGCGGTCGCCGAGGCGTGGGCGAAGGAGGCCGAGATCGAGCCCGAGAGCGCGCGCAAGGCCCTCGACCTGGTCGACCCGGCCGAGCACTGGGTCGTCGGGCTCGACAGCCCGGAGGCGCTGCAGACCGTCGAGGAGGAGATGCGGCTGATCGACCTGCTGCCCGGCGGCCAGCGGATCGACTGGGACGAGCTCGTCGTCCAGGACTTCATCCCGCCCGATCAACGGATCCAGCTGCCAGGAGGCTGAATGGTCCTCACCGTGGAGCACCTGTCCAAGACCTTCGGCGACGTGGAGGCCGTCCGCGACGTGTCGCTCGCGGTCGACGAAGGCGAGTTCGTCTCGATCGTCGGCCCGTCCGGGTGCGGCAAGAGCACGCTGATGGAGATCGTCGGCGGGCTGATCGAGCCCACCGCCGGCCGGATCGACGTCAGCGGGATGCCAGGGATCGTCTTCCAGCAGGAGTCGGCGTTCCCGTGGCGGACCGTGGTCGAGAACGTCGCGTTCGGGCTGGAGATGACGGGCGTCGGCAAGGCGGAGCGGCTCACCCGCGCGCGGGACATGATCGAGCTGGTCGGCCTGGGCGGGTTCGAGGACCGCTATCCGACGGAGCTGTCGGGCGGCATGCGCCAGCGCGTCGCGATCGCCCGCACGCTCGTGATGGAGCCGAAGATCATCCTGATGGACGAGCCGTTCGGCGCGCTGGACGAGCAGACGCGGTTGATCCTCGGCGAGGAGCTCAGCCGCATCCGCGAGGCCACGAACGCGACCGTCCTGTTCATCACGCACTCGTTCGACGAGGCGCTGCTGCTCTCCGACCGCATCGTGGTGATGACCGCGCGGCCGGGCACGATCAAGCAGGTCGTGGTCAACCCGTTGCCGCGCCCGCGCGACTCGACGATCGTCTCCGACCCCGAGTTCGGCCGGCTGTCCGGCGAGCTGTGGGAGCTCCTGCGCGAGGAGTCGATGCGCGCGCTGGCGGGGGAGCGCGGCCGGTGAGCGAGGCGCGACGGGTCCGCGCGACGCGCTGGGGGCTGGTCCTCGCGTTCCTCGCGCTGATCGAGATCATCCCGCGGCTCGGCCTCGTGAACCCGATCGCGCTCGTGCCGCTGAGCGAGATGGTGTGGCAGCTGTGGCTGCTGCTGAAGGACGGCACGCTCGCGGACCACATCCTGCGCACGCTGACGTCGATCGTCGCCGCGGGCGCGCTCGCGGTGGTGACCGGCCTCCCGCTCGGCGTCGCGCTGTGGCGGCTGGAGACGACGCGCCGGATCCTGCAGCCGTACCTGACGACCTACTACGCGATCCCGATCTTCGCCTTCTACCCGCTGTTCATCGCGATCTTCGGGCTCGGCTCGATGCCGGTGATCATCATCGCCTGGGCCTGGGCGGTGGTGGCGATCGTGCTGCAGACCGTGATCGGGCTGGACGCGGTGCCGCCCGTCCTGGTCAAGGTCGGCCGCAGCCTGCGCCTGTCGAGCTGGCGGATGTTCACCCGCATCTACTTCCCGGCCGCGACGCCGCACATCTTCACGGGCTTCAAGCTCGCCGCCTCCTACACGGTGATCGGCGTGATCGCGAGCGAGTTCATCCAGGCCGAGAAGGGCGTCGGCTTCTTCGTCGGCTTCTCCTACAACAACTTCGCGATCCAGAACATGTACGCGGCGATCCTGCTGATCCTCGTGTTCGCCGTCGCGCTCAACTCGGGGCTGCTCGCGCTCGAGCGCAAGCTCTACGGGCGGCAGGGATGACCGCGCAGCGCACGACGATCCTGATCGGCCAGGCCGCGATCCCGCTCGTGCTGCTGGCGCTCTGGCAGGTCAGCGCGATGCTCGCCGGCGACTTCTACATCGCCACGCCCGCCGACGCGTTCGCGGCGCTCGACCGCGACTGGTTCTTCGACAGCCTCGGCGCGACGCTCCTCGCGGCGTTCGTCGGCTTCCTGATCGCCGCGGCCGCCGGGCTGTGGATCGGCGTCACGCTCGGCCTCACCCGCTTCTGGGGCAAGGTCCTCGAGCCCGTGACGCTGAGCGTCTACTCGATCCCGAAGGTGACGCTGTTCCCGATCTTCCTGACGGTGTTCGGCTTCGGGCTGGGCTCGAAGGTCGCCTTCGGGATGTTCCACGGGATCTTCCCGATCCTGATCATCGCCATGAACGCGACCCGCGAGGTGAACGTCGTGCACCTGAAGGTCGCGCGCTCGCTGCGGCTGAGTCGCACGCAGACCTTCAAGCAGGTGATCTTCCCGAGCATCTACCCGTCCCTGCTGACCGGGCTGCGGCTCGGCTTCAGCCTCACGCTGCTCGGCGTGATCCTGGGTGAGATGTTCGCCTCCCGCGCCGGCTTCGGCTACGAGCTCGTGGAGGCGATCACGCTGCACGACATGCCGCGCATGTACGGGATCGTCGCCACCCTCGTGGTCATCGCGTTCGTGGTCAACGCGCTGCTGCTGCGCTGGGAGCAGGCCGCTAGCGGTCCTCGCCGCGCCGTAGCCGCTCGATGATCGCGTCCAGCCGGGCGACCCGGTCGGCGGCGTCGCTGTGCCACGGGCCGTCGGCGCTCGACGCCCACGGCACGAGCACGTCGAACTCGACCGTCTTCAGCAGCTCCAGGCTGTCGATGTAGGCGGCCCGGTCGCTGTCGCCGAGCACGGCCGCTCGCCACTCGTCGCCGTCGAGGATGATCGAGTCGCCGGTGAACAGGTACCCGTTCCACAGGAACGCGGTGGCACCCGGCGTGTGCCCCGGGATCGGGATGAGCTCGAAGTCGTCGTCCACCGTCTGACGCCCCGAGAACGTGGTGACGGGGCGCTCGACCCACTTCGCGTCGTCCGCGTGGATGTGGAGCGGCGCGTCGGCGAAGCCCGTGCCGAAGCCGGCCTCGTGCCAGTGGTTGAGGTACTGCGCGGGGGCGGCGGCGCCTTCCGCGCCGGGCGCGGCGTAGACGACGAAGCCGTTCGCGAGCGTGAACGAGCGCATGTGGATGGTGTCGGCGAACGGAAGCGGCTCGCCACGTGTGGGTCGAAGTCCGTTGAGCATGGCGTCAACCGTAAGATCGACCCCGCCCGCTTTCGATCCGCCTTTCGCCCTACGACTAGGGGAATCCCTGATGCACGCGGGCCGCGGCGCGACTTGGATGGCGCCCATGATCCGTCGCATCACTGCGCTGGCCGCGCTGGGCACGCTCGCCCTCGCCGCGCCCGCCCTCGCCGCTCCCAAGGCGAACACGATCACCGCCATCGGCGGCATGAACGTCAAGTCCAACGCCTACGTCCAGGACGATCAGCGCTGGGACGCGGACAAGTACACCGTCAAGTCCGGCGCGACCGTCACGCTGCGCGACAAGTCCACCGAGAAGCAGCCGCACACGCTGTCGCTGATCAAGAAGCTGCCCAAGACGCCCGCCCAGATCATGGGCTGCGAGGCCTGCGGTCCGCTGATGGAGGCGCACGAGGCCAACCCGGAGACGATGGAGGTCGGCAAGGAGCTCGTCGAGGCAGGCGCGGACGGCTTCGACGCCGCCGGCGACTCGATCTTCCTCGCGCCCAAGGGCAAGGTGACGTTCAAGGTCACCGCCAAGAAGGGCACGACGCTCGCGTTCGTGTGCGTGATCCACCCCTGGATGCTGGGCGAGATCAAGGTCTCCTAGCGCAGGCCGGCGGGCGCGACGAAGCCGCGCCCGCCGGGTTGGCGCGGCCCTAGCCCGCGGAGGCCGCGTTGTAGAGCGACTGCGCGACCGAGCCCTGGTAGGGGCCGTACATCACGTTCGGCTGGTTGTCGTAGCCGTAGGAGTTGACGCTGTACACGCTCGAGCCGACGATCCAGCCGCCGCCCGAGGAGCCGCCGGTCATGTCGCAGCCGATGCCGAGCGTGGCCGGGTTGGCTCCGGTGTCCTGCGTCTGCAACGTCGAGTTGCAGCGCCACAGGCGCTCGCCGCTAAACGGCGGGGCGGCCGGATAGCCGTAGGAGTTGTAGGTCTGCGAACGGCTGTAGTTGAACGCGATCCCGCGCCCGCCGACGCGGTCGGTCAACGCGGTGCCGCCCGCGGGTGCGACGACCGCCGCGCCCAGGTCGTAGCTGAAGTCACCCGAGTTGCCCCAGCCGGACGTGGTGAAGAGGTTCTCGGCGACGTAGACGCCGAGCGGGGCCGAGCCGTCCTTGTAGGCGGGCACGAACTCCCAGTTGGTGGCGAAGGCGCCGGGGCCTTCGTTGACGCAGTGGCCCGCGGTCCAGACCACGGACTTGTTGCCGCTGAGCAGCGCGGTGCCGGAGCACACGTAGTCGCCGCCGCCGAGCGTGAAGAACACCTTGCCGTGCGTCGATGTCGGCGCCTGCGTGTAGGGCGTCGTGACCTCCGCGGAGGTCCACGGCAGCGGGGCGGCCTCGGCTTCGGTCCTGGCGGCGGCTCCCCCGAACCGCTGCTCGGCCGGCTTGGCCGCCTGCATCCGCTCGGGTGTCCAGTAGTTGGCCACCGAGCTCGCCGACTGGCTGACCTCCTTGGACTCGACGCGTGCCTCAGCGGAGGACGCGGTCAGCAAAAGGCATGCCAGCACCGCCGGCGTAGTGAAACGTCGCAAAACGAACTGCCTCCCGTCTCCACGCGCTCAAGCACCCCTGCACGAGCACGTGATTTAAGTGACGAGTCCAGACTAGCGCGCGGAAACGCGACGGTATTTCAGTACAGCCAGCGGCGCGAAGACGACGACCAGACCGATCGACCACACCGTCGCCAACCACACGGAATTGCCCGCTGGAGTGCCGACGAAGAGATGGCGCATCGCGTCCACGGTGATGGTGAACGGGTTCACTTTCGCGAACGCCTCCAGCGCCCCTGGCATGTTCTCCACCGGCACGAACGCGGACGAGATGAACGTGAGCGGGAAGATGACGGTGAACCCGATCTGCTGCGCGCTCTCAGCGCTCGTGGAATACAGACCGACGAGTGCGAAGATCCAGCTGAACGCGTAGCCGAACAGCAGCAGCAGGACGATGCCGTAGGCGACCTCGGGCACGCTCGAGTTGAAGCGGAAGCCCACCACCAGGCCGACGGCGATGATGATGATCACGCCGAACAGGTTCACGACCATGTCGGCGAGGGTGCGGCCCGCGAGCACCGCGGAGCGCGCCATGGGGAGCGAGCGGAAGCGGTCGATGAGGCCCTTGTTGAGGTCCTCCACCAGGCCCACGGCGGTCAGCGCGCCGCCGAAGGTGATGTTCTGGACGATGATGCCTGGGATCAGGAAGTCCTCGTAGTCCATCCCGGTCTGGATCGAACCGCCGAACACGTACACGAACAGCAGCACGAACATGATGGGCTGCACCGTGTAACCGATCAGCATCTCGGGCTGGCGGCGGAACTTGATCAGGTTGCGCTTGAGGATCACCAGCGCGTCGGCGACCATCTCACTCATCGTCGGTCACCTCCTCGGCGGGCTTGCCGGTGAGAGAGAGGAACACGTCGTCGAGCGTGGGCCGCCGGACGGCGATGTCGTCGATCGTCACGTCCGCGTCGTCGAGCGCGCGCACGGCGTCGGCGATCGGGACGTGTCCCGGCACGGTGACGAGCGGGAACTCGGCGTGGACGTCCTCGCAGATGCCCCTGAGCGCCTCGACGGCCTTGGCCTCGTCCCCGGTGTCGCGCAGCTTGACCTCGAGCCGCTCGCCGCCCATGCGCGCCTTGAGCTCGTCGCTCGTGCCCTCCGCGATCACCAGCCCGTGGTCGATCACCGCGATCCGATCCGCGAGCCGGTCGGCCTCGTCCAGGTACTGCGTCGTCAGCAGCACCGTGGTGCCCTCGGCCACTCGCGCCTCGATCGTCTCCCACAGGCCGATCCGCGAGCGCGGGTCCAGCCCCGTCGTGGGCTCGTCGAGGAACACGACCGGCGGGTGGGCGACGAGCGCGGCCGCCAGGTCCAGCCGGCGCCGCATGCCGCCGGAGTACGTCTTGGCGGGACGGTCGGCGGCGTCCGTGAGCTCGAAGCGCTCGAGCAGCTCGTTCGCGCGCTCACGCGCGGTCGGCTTGCCGAGGTGGTAGAGGCGCCCGACCATGTCGAGGTTCTCGAAGCCCGTCAGGTTCTCGTCGACGGCCGCGTACTGGCCGGCGAGGCCGATCTGGCCCCGGAGCGCCTTCGCGTCGGCCTTGACGTCGAGCCCGGCGACGCGCGCGGAGCCCGAGTCGGCCTCGAGGAGGGTGGTGAGGATGCGGACGGCGGTTGTCTTCCCGGCCCCGTTGGGCCCGAGCAGGCCCAGCACGGACCCGGCCTCGGCACGCAGGTCCACGCCACGCAGCGCGTGCACCTTGCCGTAGGACTTCTGCAACCCCTCCGCGATGATCGCTGGGTCCGGCACAGCGGCGGACCGTACCGGAGCCCGGTCGGCCAAGGAGTACGGTCTGGCACACTCTTTGGGTGCCGGTTCGCTATCTGATCGCGTTGCTGGGTGTCGCGATCGCGGCCGGCGTCGCCGTCGCGTCGGCGCCCGCGCAGGGCAGCGCGAAGGCCACCGCGACCGCCGCGGTGATCACCGGCGACCTCGGCCGCGTGGCGCGTGTGCGCTCCTCCGGCGAGGACTCGGCGTCCAGCAGCGTGCCCGCCGACACGCCGGACGGGATCGTGCTCGGCGACGGCTTCGTATCCGTCTCCACGTCGGTCTCGACGCTCTCCGCGGAAGCGCAGGCGGAAGCCGACGACCTCGAGCTCTTCGGCGGCCTCGTGACCGCCTCGATCGTCTCACGCAAGGCGGTGACGACCGGCGGGAAGGTCAAATACAGCGGCACCGTCCGCGGGCTGACCTTCGGCGACGAGGAGATCGACGAGGTCAAGGGCACGAAGACCTACCAATTCCTCGAAGGCCGGATCACGGCCAACAAGGGCGGCGCCGGGCTGATCGTCGAGCTGACGACCGAGGTCGACGGCATCCCCGCGGGGACGAAGGTCGTCGTGGCCGACGTGTCCGCGAGCGCCTCCGGCAGCGGTGGCTCGTCCACGCCCGACCCGGATGCGACGGCCACACCGACCGCGTCGCCCACCCCCACCGCCACGCCGAAGGCGACGGCCACCCCGAAGCCCAGCAAGCCCAAGCGGACGTGGCGCCAGCGGTTGATGGGCACCGCCTTCGTGTTCCCGGTCGGCGGGCCGGCGGACATCGGCGGCCCGTTCGGCGCGCCGCGCGCGAGCACGGGTCGCCCGCACGAGGGCAACGACATCTTCGCCGACTTCGGCACGCCCGTCGTCGCCGTGGCCGACGGCGAGCTGGCCAACGTCGGCACGCTGCCGATCTCCGGCAACCGCCTGTGGGTCTACGCCGACAGCGGCGACCAGTTCTTCTACGCGCACCTGTCCGCGTTCTCCGCCAACGCCGTCAACGGCCGCCGCGTCGAGGCGGGCGAGGTGCTCGGCTACGTCGGCAACACCGGCGACGCGGAGCCGACCCCACCCCACGTCCATTTCGAGATCCACCCCAACGGCGGCGACGCCGTGGACCCGAACGCGTTCCTGGTCGCCTGGCAGAAGCGGGCCGGCGCGACGTCCCGGCCCGACACGGCCGAACGTCCGGGAGCGCTCGTCGAGGTCCGTGATTTCATCGAGGAGCAATGAGCGACGAGAACGCCGCCAAGCCGTCGCTGATCGAGCGCCTGCGCGACCAACGTGAGACCCACCGCGACCGCTCGAAGATCGTGCGCGTCGGCTTCGTCATCGTCGGCTTCACGGTCCTGCTCGCGGGCATCGCGATGATGGTCCTGCCCGGCCCGGCGCTGGCCGTCATCCCGATCGGCCTCGCGATCCTCTCGCTGGAGTTCGCCTGGGCCGCCCGGCTGCTCGAAGTCGCGCTCGAGCAGGCCGAGAAGGCCAAGCAGAGCGCGAAGGAGACCACGAAGACGCAGCGGATCGTGGTCGCGGTCGCGACCGTCCTGGCCGTCGGCGCGATCGCCGCGGCCGTGCTGGTGTGGGGCATTCCCGGCTGGGTGCCCGTCATCGGCGACTGGCTCTGAGCGGCGGGCGGGAAGCGCGGGCGCCGCGGCGGCGTCTTGCGGGACATGACGTCGCCCCTCACCAGCAGTCCCACTGACATCGCGCTCGCCAACTTCGAGCTCATCACCGCCGAGTCGGTCACGCTCGCCGACGCCGAGCGGGTCGTCTCACCCGACCACGTCAACCACGAGGCCCACAACGAGCCGCTGGAGTGCCGAGCGCGCGGCCCGCGCGGGCTGCTCGCCACCCGCGCCTGGCTGCGCGCGGCCTTCTCGCGCTTCGAGATCGAGCCGCTGGACGTCGTGACCGACGGCGAGCTCGTCGCCTTCCGGTGCGCGGTGACCGTCCACCACACGGGCGACTTCGCGTTCTTCGACCCGGCCGGCCGGGTCAAGGACGCCTTCCCGCCGACGGGGCGCGAGGCGACGATCTTCCAGTCGCACTGGTTCACCATCCGCGACGGCCTCGCGCTCGAGCACCGGGCGGTGCGCGACGACCTCGGCATGGCGGTCCAGCTCGGCTGGGTCCCGCCCAAGCCGCCGTACCTCGTCGGCATGGCGCTGGCCAAGCGCCGCACCCAGCGCGCGGTCGACCGCGGCACGGCGCCGTGGCAGGCCTGAACTTAAACGTCCAGGACGTTTAAGTTAAGGCCTTGGGTCTTTAGGTTGTCGCCCAGACGCCCGTCGCGGCCGTGCGGCGGGCGAACTCACCGAAGTCGCGCGGCGCGCGGCCGAGCGCGCGGCGGACGCCGTCCTGGGGCTGGGCGTTGCGGCCGTCGAGCAGCTCGGTGAACAGGAAGACGACGAAGTCGGCGAGCTCGGGCGGCGCCGCGGCGCGGTACTGCTCGGGCGTGATGCGGGTGAAGCGCAGCTCGCGGCCGGTCGCCGCGGCCAGCTCCGCCACGGCCTCGTCCATGCGCAGCGCACGCGGGCCGGTGAGCTCGTAGACCTGGCCGGCGTGGCCGTGTTCGGTCAGGGCGGCGAACGCGACGTCGGCGATGTCCTCGGCGTCGACGAACGGCTCGGGCGTGTCGCCGGCCGGCAGCGCCACGTCGCCGCTCAGGACGCCGTCGAGCATGAAGCTCTCGCTGAAGTTCTGCGCGAACCAGGAGCAGCGGACGATCGTCCACGGCACGCCCGCGCCCGCCACCTCCTGCTCCGCGCGCTGGGCCTCCGGCTCGCCGCGACCGGACAGCAGCACGAGCCGGCCGACGCCCGCCGCCTCCGCCTGACGGGCGAACGCGCCGAGGATGTCCGCCGCGCCCGGCATCGCGAGGTCGGGGTAGTAGGCGAGGTAGGCGGCGTCGGCGCCCGCGAGCGCGGCGGCCCAGGTGGAGCGGTCCTCCCAGTCGAATCCGGTGGCGCGGGAGGCGGGGCGGACGGCGACGCCCGCGGCGGTGAGACGCTCGATGATGCGCGTGCCGGTCTTGCCGGTGGCGCCGGTGATCAGCGTGGTCATGGACCGGATTGAACCGGCCTGGCGCTGGACGATCCATAGTTGAAGTGCGCGTATCCATGCGTCATCGTCCACGGCATGGACGCGATCGCTGGCCTGCTCGACGGACCTCGCGCCCGCGGCGCGTTCCTGCTGAAGCTCGCGTTCGACGGTCCGTGGTCCGTGCGCATCCAGGACGAGTCGCCGATCGCGGTCATCTCGGTCGTGCGCGGCGCGGCGCTGATCTTCGGCGACGGCGACGAGCCGATCCGCCTCGAGCCGGGCGACGTGGCCGTCGCGCGTGGCCCGCGGCCCTACACGATCGCCGACGCCACCGGGACGCCCGTCCAGGCCATCGTCCATCCCGGCCAGGAGTGCAAGACGCCCGACGGCCAGGAGCTCAAGCTCGCGTGGGCGCTCGGCACGCGCACCTGGGGCAACGCCGCGGACGGCGCCGCCGTGCTGATGACCGGTGTCTACGAGTCCGCCGGCGAGATCTCCTCCCGCCTGCTGCGCGCGCTCCCGCCGCTGCTCGTCCAGCGCCTGGACTCGCCGCTGATCGCGCTGTTGGCCGACGAGATCGTCAAGGACGAGCAGGGCCAGGAAGCCGTGCTGGACCGCCTGCTCGACCTGATCCTGATCGCCGTCCTGCGCGCGTACTTCGCCCGCCCCGAAGCCCCGGGCTGGTACCGCGCGTACGCCGACCCGGTCGTCGGCCCGGCGATCCGGATGCTCCACTCCGAGCCCGCGCACCCGTGGACGATCCAGGAGCTCGCGCACCGCATCGGCGTCTCCCGCGCCGCGCTCGCCCGCCGCTTCAACGACCTCGTGGGCGAGCCGCCGATGGCGTTCCTCACGGGCTGGCGGATCGCGCTCGCCGCCGACCTGCTGCTCGAGCCGGGCGCGACGGTCGGCTCCGTCGCCCCGCAGGTCGGTTACGGCTCGTCGTTCGCGCTCTCCACGGCCTTCAAGCGGCTGCGGGGCATCTCCCCGCAGCAGTATCGAACGGCTACGGGGACTTGACGATCAGCAGCACGCCCGCGCCGACGGTCAGCAGCGTCGACGTGACGCCCTCGGCCGAGTAGACGAGCTCGGAGAACTCGACGAGCTCCTTGGCGTTGGAGAGCGTGTTGGCGACGACGAGCAGGCCGCGGTCGCGCAGCACGCGCACGAGGTCCGGCCAGTAGGACGCGTACTCGCGGCGCTCGGCGTCGAGGAAGATCAGGTCGAACGAGCCGTCCTCGAAGGCCGCGAGCGCCTCGGCGGCGTTCTGCGTGCGGACCTCGACGCAGCGGTCGACCTCGGCCTCGATGAGGTTCTTCTGCGCGAGCGCGGTGCGGTCGGCGTCGATGTCGAGGCTGAGGACCGTGCCGCCGACGGCCTCGGCGGCGTCGCCGAGCCAGATCGTCGAGTAGCCGTTCGAGGTGCCGACTTCCAGCACACGGCGCGCCCCCAGCGTGCGGACGAGCACGCCCAGCAGCTCGGCGGCCTCCGGCTCGACGTTGCGCAGGGCCTCGGGCACGTCGCGGCCGTGCGCGTAGAGCTCGTCCAGGAAAGCTTGGCGATTCGCGTCCATCAGGCGGAGACCTCGTCGAGTTTGGCGACTTCGCTCGGATCGAGCGTGAAGGACGGGAGGATGCCGCGCAGCTGCTCGACCGTGCGGGCGCTCGCGATCGGGGCGACGATGCCGGGCTTGGAGCGGAGCCACTCGATCGCCACCGCGCCGACCGTGACGCCGCGCGTGAGCGCGATCTCGTCCAGCGCGTCCAGCACGTGCTCGCCGCGCGGATCGGACAGGTACTTGGAGACCATGCCCTCGCGGGCCACGCCCTCGGCGGACGCGTTGCGGTACTTGCCGGTCAGAAAGCCTGCGGCGAGCGCGTAGTACGGCGCGACCGCGAGGCCGCGGGAAGCCACGATCGGCGCGTAGTCGCGCTCGTAGCCCTCGCGCTCCATCAGGTGGTAGTGCGGCTGCAGCCACACGTACGGCGCGAGGCCTTCGCGCTCGGCCAGCTCCAGCGACTCCACGAGCCGGTCCGGCGGCACGTTGGACGCCGCCACGTTGAGGACCTTCCCGTCACGCACCGTCCGGTCGAACGCGCGGACGGTCTCCTCGACCGCCACCGAGCCGTCGTCCTTGTGGGCGTAGTAGAGGTCGATGCGATCGGTCTGCAGCCGTGCCAGGGACGCGTCGACGTGCGCCGCGATGTTCTCCGCCGACAGCCCGCCGTCCGACCCGACCTTGGTGGCGAGGACGAGCTGGTCGCGGTTGCCGCGCGCCGCCGTCCACTCGCCGATGATCGTCTCCGAGATGCCCATGTTCGGGCGCATGTACGTGTCGGCGGTGTCGATGAAGTTGCCACCGGCCTCCACGTAGGCGTCCAGCACGGCCCACGACTCGTCGCGATCCGCGGTCCAGCCGAACACGTTGCCACCCAGGCAGAGTCCGTAGACGTCGAGAGCCATTAGCGACAAGCGTACGAAACGAAAGCGGGCGCCCGATGGGCGCCCGCTTACAACACTCGTTTCTTGACGCTGTCTACGCCGCGGTGCCCGCGGTCGGAGTGCTCGACGGCGACGAGGTGGTCGAGGTGTACTCGAACTCCTCCTCGGCCCCGAACAGCGCGTCGAGGACCTTCTTGCGCAGCCCCTCGGAGAGGGCGAGCGCGACCGCGCCGCCGACGACGCCGAGCAGGAGGACACGACCGAAGCCGCCGCCGCTCTTCTGCTTCTTGGGCGCCTCGTAGAGGGCCACGCTTGCATCACGCACGCCGCCGGCCGTCTCGCGGATGTGCTTCTGCAGCTTCTTGTCCTCGAAGAGCTGCTTCGCAGGGCTCTTGCCGTTGCTCAGCCGTCCGTACGCGTCACGAGCGGACTCGAAGCTCGTGACGAGGCTCTGCCGCAGATCCTCGTCGTCGATGAGCCGCTGGACGTACGGGTTGGAGCGGGCCGACTGGGCAGCCTGCCCGGCCTTCTTGACCTTCTTGTTCGCCATGGCTCCTCGCTTGCCTCGCTTTCTAACTGAAGTCTTGGGGCCGAGCATACCCCGCCCGGCCGTTTACGAGTGCGGCGTCGAACACATCGCCGATCTCACTCACCCACACGAATTCCAGGTTCTCCAGCAGCGCCGGAGGGAAGTCCTCGGCGTCCCGCTCGTTGCGACTGGGCGCCAGCACGCGCTTGACGCCCGCCCGCTGCGCGGCCAGCGCTTTCTCCTTCAGGCCGCCGATCGGCAGCACCTGGCCGGTCAGCGTCAGCTCGCCCGTCATCGCCACGTCGTCGCGCACCGGAGACCCGCTGACGAGCGACATCAGCGCCGTCGCCATCGTGATCCCGGCCGACGGTCCGTCCTTCGGGATCGCGCCCGCCGGCACGTGGATGTGCACGTCGTGCTCGGCGAACCAGCCGTCGGGCAGCGCGTCGGCGTGCCCGCGCACGTAGGACATCGCCGCCTGCGCGGACTCCCGCATGACGTCGCCCAGCTGACCGGTGATCGTCAACTTGCCCTTGCCGGGCATCGCGGTCGCCTCGACGAACAGCACGTCGCCGCCGACCGGCGTCCACGCGAGGCCCGTGGCCACGCCCGCCGGCTGCGTGCGCCGCTTGACGTCGGGGGTGAAGCGCGGGCGCCCGAGCAGCTCCCGGACCTTGGGCGCGCTCACCGAGACCTTCTTGGCGTGCTTGCCCTCGGCGACGCTGAGCGCGACCTTGCGGCAGACCGACGCGATCTCGCGCTCGAGCCCGCGCACCCCGGCCTCCCGCGTGTACTCGCTGATGATCGCCTTCAGCCCCGTGTCCGAGAACGCCACCTGCGATTTCTTCAAGCCGGAGCGGTCGATCTGGCGCGGCACCAGGTAGCGCTTGGCGATCTGGAGCTTCTCCTCCTCGGTGTAGCCCGCGAGCTGGATGATCTCCATCCGGTCGCGCAGCGGGCCCGGGATCGTGTCCAGCGTGTTCGCCGTCGTGATGAACAGCACGCCCGACAGGTCGAACGGGACGTCGAGGTAGTGGTCGCGGAACGTCGAGTTCTGCTCGGGGTCGAGCACCTCGAGCATCGCCGACGCGGGGTCGCCCCGGTAGTCCGCGCCCATCTTGTCGATCTCGTCGATCATGAACAGCGGGTTGGCGGCGCCCGCGTCGCGCAGCGCGCGGATGATCGTGCCCGGCATCGCGCCGATGTAGGTGCGCCGGTGGCCGCGGATCTCGGCCTCGTCGCGCACGCCGCCGGCGCTGATGCGCTCGAACTTGCGACCCATCGCCCGCGCGATCGACTTGCCCAGCGACGTCTTGCCGACGCCGGGCGGGCCGACGAAGCACATGATCGAGGAGCCGGTGGCGTCGGGCTTGAGCTTGCGCACCGCCAGGAACTCGAGAATCCGCTCCTTGACCTTGGCGATGTCGTAGTGGTCCTCGTCGAGCACCTCACGAGCGTGCGCGATCACGAGGTTGTCGTCGGTGTGCACGCCCCACGGCAGCGACGCGATCCACTCCAGGTAGGTGCGGATGACGCCGTGCTCGGCGGCCGCCTGCGGGAGCTTCTCCAGCCGCGAGAGCTCGCGGTCGGCCTGCTTGCGCACGTCCTCGGGCAGCGCGAGCTCGGCGAGCTGGCCGCGCAGGTCGTCGACCTCGGCCTCCGCCGGGTCCTTCTCCCCCAGCTCCTCCTGGATCGCCTTCAGCTGCTGCCGGAGCACGTACTCGCGCTGCGAGCTCTCCATCTCCGACATGACCTGGTTCTGGATCTTGGAGCCGATGGCGACGATGTCGAGCTCGCGAGCCAGGACCTCGGTCAGCATCCGCAGGCGCTTGCCGACGTCGACCTCCTCCAGCAGCGCCTGCTTCTCCTCGACCTTGATCCGCAGCGCGCCGGCGATCAAATGCGCGAGCGAGGACGGCTCCTCGACGTTCGCGACCGCCATCTGCAGCTCTTCGGGCAGGTACGGGACCTCGTCGATGATGCGTGTGAACGTCTGCTGGACGTTGCGCATCAGCGCGGTCAGCTCCGGGCCTTCCTCGACCACGTCGGGCAGCTCGGAGACCTTCGCCACCAGGTAGGGCTCCTCGCCCTCCCAGGACTCGATCTTCACGCGCTGGCCCGCCTGGACGAGGATCCGCAGCGACCCGTCCGGGACCTTGAGCATCCGCGCGACGGTGCCGGCCACGCCGACCGTGTGCAGCTCGTCCGGGCCGGGCGTGTCCAGGTCCGGGTCCTTGGAGCCGAGCATCACGAGCGTGCGGTCGCCCGCCAGCACGTCGTTGACGAGCTGGATCGAGCGCTCCTGGCCGACGGCCAGCGGCGTCAGGGTGTCCGGGTAGGTGACCGTGTCCCGGAGCGGCAGCACCGGCAGCCGGTCGGGGAGGCCCTGGGGGAGCTCGTCCTCGGTGGCGCTCACCGCTCCGTCCCGCGGATCGGGACGGTGCGGGGATTCGACGGGCGGCTCAACGGCAGCTCGACGGTGAGGATGCCGTCCTCGTAGGTGGCGTCGGCGGCGTCGGCGTCCACGTCGGCGCCGAGCGCGACGACGCGCCGGAACGGCCCGCGCTCGATCTCCATCTGCTGGTACACGCGGTCGTCGGACGGCGTGTCCGGCTCCCGCTGGCCCGACAGGAGCAGCTCACGGCCCTGCACCTCGAGCGAGACCTGGCCCGGGTCGATGCCCGCCAGGTCGGCGCGCACGATCGCCCGCGGCGGGTCGCTCGCGTAGTACACGTCGACGGCCGGCGAGAAGCCGCCACGTCGCTGCGGCGCGAAGCCACGATCGAAGAGCTCGTCCATCTGACGGCGCATTCGTTCGAAGTTCGCAAAGAGATCTCGCTCCTGAGCCATACGAATGTCCAAGGCTAACGGGCGCTGATCCCTGTACGGTGCCCGGATGCTCCGGTCGTTGGCGGCTCTTGCCCTGCTCCCATTCTTCGTGCTCGTCGCGCCCATCCACGCGGAGGAGCTGAGCTCGCAGCCACCCGTCATCAAGTCGGTCGCGTTCACGAGCCCCGCGAGCGGCACGGTGACCGTTCCGGTGACGGCCACGGACGACAACGGCTTGGGGGAGGCCGTCGCGGCGATCGACGGCAAGCAGGCCGCGACCGCGCTGTTCACCACGTGTGGCGACGACGGCGCGTGCACGGCGAAGCTCTCGATCGACACGACCAAGTACCCCAGCGGTGAGCGCGATGTCGACGTCCACGTCACCGACACCGACGGCAACCGCAGCTTCACCTACGGGATGTCGATCACGTTCGACAACCCCGACGTGACGCCCACGCCGACGCCGACCCCGGAGGCGACGGTCACGCCGGAGGAGACCGCGACGCCCTCCCCGACGCCGACCGTGCAGCAGCCCCACGACCGCCCGACTCCGACGCCCACGCCGACCCCGATGCCGCTCGGCGAGATCGGCATCCTCGGCGACGAGGCCACGCGCTACACGACCCGTGATTTCCTGAGCATCCCGAAGCGCCCGCGCGCGTCGAAGGTCGGCGCGCTGACCATGACCGCGCGCTGCCCGCTGCCGAAGACGTGCTCGCTGCGCGTCTCGCTCACGCGGGCGGGCAAGAGCTACGGCTCCGGCCGCGTGACGGTCGGCTCGAAGAAGAGCGGGAAGCTCACGCTCAAGCTCACGAAGGCGGCGCGTGCGGCGCTCAAGAAGAAGCCGCAGTCGCTGCGGCTCACGGTCGCCGGCTACCCCGGCGTCGTCATCACGCTGCGCTAGTACGCGGAAGGACGCACGAGGCGGGTGTCGACCGCCATCGGCTTCTCGGTCGGCTGGCCGAAGTAGAAGCCCTGGCCGAGGTCGACGCCCAGCTCGGCCATCG
This sequence comes from Solirubrobacter phytolaccae, assembly GCF_027587195.1. Classification (GTDB taxonomy): domain Bacteria; phylum Actinomycetota; class Thermoleophilia; order Solirubrobacterales; family Solirubrobacteraceae; genus Solirubrobacter; species Solirubrobacter phytolaccae. Next base: position 48,294 of record NZ_JAPDDP010000040.1, read on the forward strand.
CGCGGAACTCGTCGACGCGCTCGACGCCCTCGGCGACGACCTTCGCGCCCAGCTCGTGCGCGCACTCCACGAGCGCCTTCACGAGCGCGCGGCGGCCGACGGAGTGCTGGATGCCGGAGGTCAGCGCGGTGTCGATCTTGGCCACGTCGGGCTTGATCAGCTCCAGGCAGGCGAGCGAGTCCGGGCCGCCGGAGAGGTCGTCCAGCGCCACGAGCGCGCCGCGCTTGCGGTGCTCGGTCGTGATCGCGAGCAGCAGGTCGCGGTCCAGGCAGCGCTCGGGCTTGACCAGCTCGAGGCAGATGCGGGACGGGTCGGCGTTGAGCCGGCCGACGACGGGCCACGTGGTGCGCATCGTCGACTCGACGTCGAGCGACGCACGCGGGTCGACGTTGACGAAGAGGATCTCGCCGGGCGGCAGCAGCGGCAGCCCGACCTCGAGCGCCGCGGTGCGGGCGCGGTAGTCGAAGGAGAAGAGCGCGTCGTGGGCCTCGGCGGCCGCGAGCAGCTCGCCGCCGCGCAGCTCGACCGCGCCGAGCATCCCGCGCATCAGCGCCTCGCGGCCGTAGGCCAGCCCGGTCGTCAGGTCGACGATCGGCTGGAAGTGCGGCCGCATCCGGCCGTGCGAGAGGAACTCCGGGAACCAGTCGGTGCGGGTGCGGTCCAGCAGCGTCTCGGCGGGCACCGGGAGGCTCTGCTCGTCCGCGAGGCGGATCGCGAACAGGCACGCGCGCTCGGAGACCGACAGCGCCTTGATCAGCGTCCGCAGGCGCTCGTCCCAGCCCGGCCCGGCCAGCAGCAGCCCCTCCACGGCGATGTCCCCCGCCGCGGGTTCCGTGGCGAGGTGCTCGACCTTGTAGAGGACGGACGGGCGGTGCGACAGCAGTCGCACGCCGTCCATGGCGGCCGTGGCAGAGGTCACAACCACCTCATCGGCCGCAGGTAAGCGAATCTTTACTTTCCGACGGTGAAGATCAGACCTTCGCGGGCCGGCTCGATCGGCCCGTCGTAGGCCCGCGCGGCCTCGGAGATGACCCAGTCCGGGCCGGCCTCCTCGGCGAAGTGCGTCAACACCAGCCGTTTCGCGCCGGCGGCCGCCGCGTGCTCGCCGGCCTCGAAGGGCGTCAGGTGCCCGCGGTCGTCCGGCGGCTCGGGCTCGAGCAGCGTCGCCTCGACCATCAGCACGTCGGTGCCGGCGGCGAACGCGACCAGGTCTTCACTCGGACCGCAGTCGGCGCCGAAGGTGAACCGCGCGCCGCCGTCCGAGAACTCGACCGCGTTGGCCGGGATGTAGTGCGGGACGGGCTGGAAGCGCACGCCGAGCCCGCCGAGCGTCAGCGCCGCCGCGGGGTCGTAGATCGTCAGGTCGAACGCCAGCTCGATGTGGTCGGCGCTCATGCTGCCGCCCTCGCACAGGCGCGCGAAGACCTCCCGCGCCCCAGGCGGCGCGTACAGCTTCGGGCGCGGCGCGGCGCCCTCCCACGGCCGGTAGCGGATGCCGGACGCGAAGGGCACGAGGTCCATCACGTGGTCGGCGTGCAGGTGGGTGATGACCACCGCGTCGACCCGCTCGTACGGGAGGCGCGTGCGCAGCTTGGCGAACACGCCCGGGCCGCAGTCGAGCAGCACGGACTGCCCGCCGCCTTCGACGAGATAGCCCGAGCAGGCGCCGTCGGCGTCCTGCCAGGCCGGGGACTTGCCCAGGACCGTGATGCGCACCTTCTGTCAGACCCTCCTGCGCCGAGAGGCTACAGCGAGCGCCAGCACACCGAGGATGCCGCTGATCACAGAGCCGGCGAAGATGCCGACCTTGGCGCTGTCCACGAGCGCCCGATCGTCGAACGCGAGCTCGGCGATGAACAGCGAGACGGTGAAGCCGATGCCCGCCGTCGCGGCGATCCCGGCCAGCTCCGAGCGCCGCATGCCCTCCGGCAGCGCGCCGCCGGCCCGCAGCGCCGCGAGCGTCGCGCCGGAGATGCCGAGCAGCTTGCCGACCACGAGGCCGGCGACGATCGCCCACGTCAGCCGGCTCGAGAGCGCGTCGCTCAGGACGCCGCCGCCGAAGTCGACCCCGGCGTTGGCGAGCGCGAACAGCGGCACGACCACGAACGCGCTCCACGGGTGCAGGCCGTGCTGCACGTGCTCACCCCGCGCGACCGGCAGCAGCAGGCCGACGACGACGCCGGCGATCGTCGCGTGGATGCCCGACTCATGCACGGCGATCCAGAGCGCGATCGCCAGCGGGATCCACAAGCGCGGTTGCCACCACAGCGCGATCGCGAGCACGGCGGCCGCGAGCAGCCACAACGCCGACACGCCCTCGGCGTAGAAGACGGCGATGATCACGATCGCGATGATGTCGTCGACGATCGCGATCGCCAGCAGGAAGACGCGCGCGCCCTCGCTCACGCGGTCGCCGAGCACCGTGACCAGGCCGACGGCGAACGCGATGTCGGTCGCGCACGCGATCGCCCAGCCGTCGAGGCCCTCGCCGCCGCCGATCAGCGCGACGAAGATGACGATCGGCGCGAGCACCCCGCCGACCGCCGCGACGGCCGGCAGCGCGGCCGTGCGCGGGCTCTGCAGCCGCCCGTCGACGAGCTCACGCTTGATCTCGAGGCCGACCACGAGGAAGAACAGCGCCATCAGCGCGTCGTTGACCCAGTGGTGCAGGTCGAGCGGGCCGAGCTCGGTGCTCCAGAACCCGTCGTAGTCGAGGCCCGCGTTGGCCCAGATCAGCGCGACGACGGTGGCCGCGAGGATCGCGAGCCCACTCGCCGACTCCTCGCGTAAGAACTCCTTGACGGCTCGGACCACGAGCCGCCCACCCTACTCGTGGAGCGCGGCCTGCTCCTGGGCGGACGGGAACGCCCAGCCGACTTGACGGCGGCGCTCCTGGCGGAACACGAAGCGCATCTGGCTCGGGGGCCGCAGCCCGTCCGGATGGTCGGGGCGGTACGTCGGGCAAGCCTCGTCGAGGTTCAACGCGCAGAGGCCGTTGCGAGCGAAGAAGCAATCCTCGCACGACGGTTTCTTCGACCTCTTGGCACGCGGCGGCGTGGCAACTGCTGACACCCGGAAGGACCCCTCGTTCACGACTCGGTCACAGGACGTGGTCGATCAAAGCGGAGCCACGGGGGTCGTTCAAGGCCTTGCCAAGCGGCTCTCCCGCAAAACGCAAGGATTCCATGAAGACCCCGCAAATACGGACTTTTTGCAGGTTTTATGCGCGGTTTGCGGGATTGCCACCCCGCAATCTCCGTGGTTTTCGCGCCTGTCAGGCTGGAGAGGATGGGCGGCGGCTTGCAAACCCTGGTAACCGGCGTCTCGGGATACGTCGGCGCGGCGCTCGTGCCGCGCCTCGTCCGCGATGGCCATGACGTCCGCGGCTTCGCCCGCTCGGCTGACCGCGTGCGCGCCGCCGGCGCCGAGCTCGACGATCTCGTGCTCGGGGACGCGACGACCGGCGCCGGCCTCGAGCGCGCGCTCGACGGCGTCGACGTCGCCTACTACCTGATCCACTCGATGGAGGGCGTGGACGGCGCGTTCGTGGACGTCGAGCGCCGGCAGGCCGAGGCGTTCGCCGCGGCGGCCGCGGCGGCCGGCGTGCGGCGGATCGTCTACCTCGGCGGGCTCGTGCCCCACGACGGCTCGATCTCGCGCCACCTCGCCTCGCGGCTGGCCGTCGAGCAGGCCCTCCTCGACGCGGTGCCGGAGTCGATCGCCCTGCGCGCCTCGCTCGTCGTCGGCGCGCGTTCGCGCTCGTTCCGCTTCCTCGTGCGGCTGATCGAGCGCCTGCCCGTGCTGGCGCTCCCCGCCTGGCGTGTGCACCGCACGCAGCCGATCGACGGCCGCGACGTGCTCGAGTTCCTGGCCGCCGGCGCGATGCTCGACGCCCGCCACGCGGGCCGGGCGTGGGACCTCGGCGGCCCGGACGTGATGAGCTACCAGGACCTCATGCGCCGTATCGCTGACGTGATGATGGTCGACCGACCCGCGATTGGCCTCGCGTTCAACTTCACCCCCGTGGCGTCCGTGGTCGCCGCGGCGGTGGCGGGCGAGGACCCGGGGCTGATCGAACCGCTGATGGAATCACTCGAATACGACCTCATCCCCCGTGACGATGGCGCCGCCGAGGCGTTCGGGGTGAGACTGCACCGCTTCGAGGCGGCGGTGGAACGAGCCCTGCGCGACATGGAGGTGCAACCCCGATGACCGTGGTACGTGCGCAGATCGACATCGATGCACCCCCGGAGGCGGTGTATGAGGTCATGCTCGACCCCGAGCGCCTGCATGAGTGGGTGACAATTCACCGCAAGGTCAATCGCACGGATTCCGGTACACCGCGCAAGGGGTACGAGATGGACCAGACGCTGTGCCTGCGTCATGCGAACTTCAAGGTGCACTGGACGCTCACCCAGGCCGACCGCCCACACGCCGCGACCTGGGAGGGCAAAGGCCCCGCGGGCTCTTACGCCCGCACCGCCTACCGCCTCGTCGCGAAGGGTGAAGGCACGCATTTCGAGTACGAGAACGAGTTCAAGGCACCGGGGGGATTCCTCGGCGCGGCGGCGAGTCGCGTGGTCGTCGGCGGCGTACCTGAACGTGAGGCGAAAGCGTCACTTCAGCAACTCAAAGCGCTCCTGGAACGCTGATCGGCAACGGTCCGTGCGGCGTTAACCCCGGTAGTGGTCTACCGTTCCGGGACATCCAGTTAATGCCCTAGCTCGGAGTCACACTCAGATGGCTGACTTTCTCGACGAGAAGCGCAAAGAGATCCAGGCGCGCTTGAAGGAGCTCAAGCCCTACGTCGAGGAGTACGAACTGCTCCAGGCGGCCGAGAGCGCGCTGAGCGGGATCGGCAACGGGACCCCCCGGGCGGCCAAGCCCGCCGCCTCCACGGCGGCACCGGCGCGTCGCGGACGGCCGAAGGGCGCCGCCGGTACCGGCCGTCGCGGCCGGCCCAAGGGCGGCGGCGGCACGCGCGCCGCGCAGGCGCTGGACCTGGTCAAGGAGCGCCCCGGCATCACCATCCCGGAGCTCGCCGAGGCGATGGGCATCCAACAGAACTACCTGTACCGCGTCCTGCCCGGCCTCGCCGAGGAGGGCAAGGTCACCAAGTCCGGCCGCGGCTGGCACCTGCGCGAGGGTGTCGCAAGCTGACGTAGGGGTATGTGAGTCCCCGCGATGAGGGGACTCACACTGATCTGCGCCGCGCTGTGCATCGTCGCGTCGCCCGCGCAGGCCAAGACCTACAACGGCATGGCGTTCGCCGGGCCGACGATCTCCGGCGACAGCGTCGTGTGGGGCACCGAGTACAGCGACGGCAGCGGCGCGGTGAAGGTCGGCGGCCGAATCGTCGCGCGCTTCGAGCGCATGACGGGCAAGGGCGAGAAACGCCAGTTCGGCGGCACGCCGGGTGCCGTGAGCGCCTCACCCACACGCATGGCCTACACACTCGACGACTCGCGCCAACTGCCCGGCGGCGACGGCGACTCCGGGGCGAGCACGGTGAGCGTCCAACCGCTCGTCTCCGTCGACGGCTCGCCCTTCACCAACCCACTCGGTTGCGACGCCGCGTATGTGACCACCGCGATCGACGGTGACACCGTCGTGCTCGGCGTCGACGACGAGCCACCGTGTGGCGGCGTGTACGTCGACGGGCGCAAGATCGCCGAGGCGGAGCCCTGCCAGGTCCGGATCGCCGGTCCCTACGTCGCCTGGCGCACCAGCCCGTGCGGCGGCAGCGCGACGATCACGGTCGCCGACCGGGTGAGTGGCGCGGTGGTCGCCTCACTCACACCGGCGAAGGGCGTACGCACCTGGGGTGTGTTCGACCTTGACGAGAGCGGCAACATCGTCGCCGCCGAGGGTGAGCGCGTCGTCGCCTTCTCGCTCGCCGACCCACGCCGGTACGTGCTGGCGAAGAAGAGCTGGAGCTCGACCGTGGCGACCGCCGATGGCCGCGCCGCGTTCATCACCGTCGACGAGAACGTCGGGCCGGAGCGCCTGCTGCTCACCGACCTCAGGGGCAAGGTCCTCGAGCGCCTCGACCGCTATGGCAAGCGCCGCTGGCCCGAGGGCGAGATCGCGCTCACGGACCGATGGGTGGCGTGGAGCGTCAAGCGCGACATCTACGACCACCCGACCGGTCCGGGCAACGTGTTCCTGAAGCGAATCGGCTAGCTGACGAGGCCGAGCTTGACGACGGCCTCGCGCTCCTCCTGGAGCTCGGCGACCGTCTTGTCGATCCGCGCCTGCGAGAACTCCGGCACGTCGAGGCCCTCGACGATCGTGTACTCGCCGCCGGCCGTGGTGACCGGGAAGGAGCTGATGATGCCCTCCGGGACGCCGTAGGCGCCGGTCGACGGGACGGCCATCGAGACCCACTCGCCCTCGGGCGTGCCGTTGACCCAGTCGTGCACGTGGTCGATCGCGGCGGACGCGGCCGAGGCGGCGGACGAAGCGCCGCGCGCCTCGATGATCTCCGCGCCGCGCTTGCCGACGCGCGGGATGTACTCGTTCGCGACCCAGTCCTCGTCGCCGACGGCGTCCCAGGCGCGCTCGCCCTTGACCTTGGCGTTGAACAGGTCGGGGTACATCGAGGGCGAGTGGTTGCCCCAGATGGCCATGTTGGTGATCTCGGAGACGGCAGCACCCGTGCGCTGGGCGAGCTGGGCGATCGCGCGGTTGTGGTCCAGGCGCGTCATCGCCGTGAAGCGCTCCTTCGGCACGCCGTCCGCGTTGGAGGCGGCGATCAGCGCGTTCGTGTTCGCCGGGTTGCCGACGACGAGCACCTTGATGTCGTCGGCGGCGCCGGCGGCGATCGCCTCGCCCTGCGGCTTGAAGATGCCGCCGTTGGCCTCGAGCAGGTCGGCCCGCTCCATGCCCTTCGTACGCGGGCGCGCGCCGACGAGCAGGGCGATGTTCGCGCCTTCGAACGCCTTGTGGGCGTCGTCGTAGACGTCGATGCCGGCGAGCAGCGGGAACGCGGAGTCGAACAGCTCGAGCGCGGTGCCCTCAGCGGCCTTGACGCCCTGAGGGATCTCGAGGAGGTTCAGGTGGACGGGCTTGTCAGGGCCGAGCAGCTGACCGGAGGCGATCCGGAAGAGCAGCGCGTAGCCGATCTGCCCGGCCGCTCCGGTGACGGTGACGGTGGTGGCCATTCGCAGCAGACTACGAAGTCCGGCCTGGTCATTTGCCTGTCAACATTCATCTCACGTGTTCGGCGGCGGCTCCTCTCTCCAACTTTTCCGGCTGTTCGGCTTCCGCGTCGGGGTCCACCCGTCGTGGTTCCTGATCCTCTTCTTCTGGATCTTCTGGCTCAACAGCTCGTTCGACGAGGCGATCACCTCGCCGGGCCAGGGCTTCATCGCCGCGGTCGTCGCCGCCGCGATCTTCTTCGGCTCGATCGTGCTGCACGAGCTGGGGCACGCGTTCGCCGCGCGCCGTGAGGGGATCGGCGTCGGCGGCATCGACCTGTTCTTCTTCGGCGGCTTCATGAGCGCCAACCGTGACTCCGAGACGCCCGGCGAGGAGTTCCGCGTCGCCGCCGCCGGCCCCGCCGTCACGCTCGTGCTCGCGACCGTCCTGGGCGCCGCGGCGTACGCCATGCTCGGCGACGGCACGCTGGACGCCGCGTTCTTCTACGACCGCTCCGGCTCGCTGATCGAGGTGGTCGTCGCCTTCAGCGCGCTGGCGAACGCGTTGCTGTTCGTGCTGAACATGCTCCCCGCGTTCCCGCTCGACGGCGGCCGCATCGTCCGCGCCATCGCCTGGCAGCTGACCGGCAACCGCCACGGCGCGACGAAGTTCTCGGCCTACCTCGGCCAGGGCTTCGCCGCGCTGATGATCGGCTACGGCGTCTTCATCCTGATCACGTCCAGCGACGCGTTCGGCGGCCTCTGGTACATCGTCCTGGGCTGGATGCTGGGCGGGTCCGCGCGCGCCGCGATCTCCCAGAGCAACTTCGTCACCCGCCTGGAGGGCATCACCGCGGGCGACATCATGGACGCCGAGCCCGTGACGATCCCGGCGGGGGTCCCGGCCACCCAGGCCTATGACGAGTTCTTCCTGCGCTACCAGGGCTGGCCGTGGTTCGCGGTCACCGAGAGCGACGGCACGTTCGTCGGCCTCGCCCATCGGGCGGCGGTCGAGCACACGGCGCTGCGGGAGGACGGCTCGGTCGCGATCCGGACGCTCGTCGGCGACTCCGAGCAGGTCCGCACCGACACGCCGCTGGAGTCGCTGATCCAGTCCGAGCCGCTGCGCCGCCTCGGCGCGCTGATGGCCGTGGACGCCGAAGGCCGGCTCCGCGGCGTGGTCACGCTGGACCAGGTTTCGCGCGCCTTGCAGGCGCGTCTCGCACCCTCGTAACGAACGTCACATTTATCGGGCGCGATCTATATGGTGCGCGCCATGCCCGCGCATGATGTGCTGATCATCGGCGCCGGTCTCGCCGGACAGCGCGCCGCACTGGCGGCAGCGCGACAGGGCGCGACGGTGGCGATCATGTCCAAGGTCCACCCCGTGCGGTCGCACTCGAACGCGGCCGCCGGAGGCATCAACGCCGCGCTGAACCCGGACGACTCGTGGGAGTCGCACGCCTTCGACACGATCAAAGGCTCCGACTACCTCGGCGATCAGGACGCGATCGAGATCATGTGCCGCGAGGCGCCCGACGAGGTGCTGTGGCTCGAGCACGCGGGCGTCACCTTCCACCGCAACGCCGAGGGCAAGCTCGGCACCCGCGCGTTCGGCGGCGCGTCCGCGGCGCGCACGTACTACATCGCCGACATCACCGGCCAGGCGCTGCTGCACGTGCTCTACGAGCAGCTGATGAAGCACCACGAGCAGATCGACCGCTACGAGGAGTGGTTCATCACCGACCTCGCGCAGGACGACGACGGCCGCTGCGTCGGGGCGATCGCGCGCAACATCCGCGACGGCGCGATGGAGCTGTTCAGCGCCAAGTCGACGATCCTCGCCAGCGGCGGCGCGGGCCAGTGCTTCAAGCCGTCGACCAACGCGCTGATCTGCACGGGCGACGGGATGGCGCAGGCCTACCGGATCGGCGCGCCGCTGATGGACATGGAGATGGTCCAGTACCACCCGACCACGCTCGCGGGCGTGGGCATCCTGATCACCGAGGGCGCCCGCGGCGAGGGTGCGCACCTCTACAACGCCGACGGCGAGCGCTTCATGGAGAAGTACGCGCCGAACAAGCTCGAGCTCGCCTCGCGCGACGTCGTCTCCCGCGCCGAGCAGACCGAGATCAACGAGGGCCGCGGCTTCGAGGACGGCACGGTCGCGCTGGACATCACGAAGGTCCCGCGCAAGCGCACGCTGGAGGCGCTGCGCGAGATCGTCAACATCGGGCGGGACTTCGCGGGCGTGGACATCACGCGCGAGCCGATCCGGATCCGCCCCGGGTGCCACTACATCATGGGTGGCGTCAAGGCCGACATCCACGGGCGCACGGCGGTCGACGGGCTGTACGCGGCGGGCGAGGTGGCGTGCGTGTCGGTGCACGGCGGCAACCGGCTCGGCGCGAACTCGCTGCTGGACACGCTGATCTTCGGCCGCCGCTCCGGTGAGCACGCCGCCAAGCGCGCCGCCGGGCTCGGCAAGCCCAAGCCGGTCCGCGCGCAGCTGCACGACTCCGAGCGCGCGATCGGCGCGATCATGCGCCGCACCGGCGGCCGGCGCGTGTCCGAGATCCGCGAGGAGCTCGGCACGATGATGAACGAGAAGGTGGCCGTGTTCCGCGACCACGAAGGCCTGACGGACGCACATTCGATCGTCCGCCGCCTCAAGGACGAGGCGAAGAACGCGACGATCGACGACCACGGCACGGTCTTCAACCAGGACGTGCTCGGGGCGCTCGAGCTCGGCTACATGCTCGACGTGGCCGAGTGCATCGTCGTCGGCGCGCTCGAGCGCAAGGAGTCGCGCGGCGCGCAGTTCCGCACGGACTTCCCCAAGCGCGACGACGAGCACTGGCTCAAGCACATCCTCGAGTCGCGCAACGGCGACGACACACCGCAGGTCAGCTACTCGCCCGTGACCATCACCCAGTGGGAGCCGCAAGAGAGGACGTATTAGGTGCCTGACTACACGCTCCGCATCCGTCGCTATTCGCCCGAGAACGGTGATGCGGCCCACTGGGAGGACTTCCAGGTCGACCTCGACGGGAGCCGCTCGGTGCTGGACGGCGTGCTGCAGGCCAAGGACCGCGAGGACGGCTCGATCGGCATCCGCTGCTCCTGCCGCGCGGGTATCTGCGGGTCGTGCGGCGTGCGCATCAACGGCAAGCCCAACCTCGCCTGCCGCACGCACCTCGACGAGGCACACGCGCGCGCGGCCGACGGGGTGATCGTGGTCGAGCCGATGGGCAACATGCCCGTGCTCAAGGACCTGATCGTCGACATGGACGCGGTGCACTGGAAGAAGATCCAGCGCGTCACCCCGTGGCTGCTGCCGGACGGTCCGCCGCCCGAGCGCGAGTACGTCGTCCCGCCCGACAACATGATCGACGTCACGCAGACGATGGCCTGCATCCAGTGCGGCGCGTGCGTGTCGGACTGCCTGTCGATGGAGGTCGACCCGCTCTTCATCGGGCCCGCCGCGCTCGCGAAGGCCTACCGCTTCGTCGGCGACCCGCGCGACGGCCACCAGGAGCAGCGGGTGCGCGACCTGGCCGAGGACCCGCACGGCCTCTACGACTGCACGCACTGCTTCAACTGCATCGAGGCGTGCCCGAAGGGCGTGGCGCCGATGTCGCAGATCATGCGGCTGCGGCGGATCGCCGGTGACGACCACCACGTCGAGGACCGCAACAACGGCCACCGGCACGAGATGGCGTTCGTCAAGAACATCGAGAAGAACGGCCTGCTGCACGAGGCGGACCTGCTGCCGGACTCCTACGGCGGCAAGCTGCACCCGCGCGCGGTGCCGGAGCTCGTGAGCTCGCTCCCGATCATCCTGCGCGCGCTGCAACGCGGGAAGGTCACGCCCGCCGGGGCGCTGCTGCACAAGCACAAGGCGCCGAAGGACGTGAAGCGGATCTTCCGCGACATCGAAGGCCGCGAGGAGCGCTACGAGCTCAACCTCTACGTCGCCGGTGAGGAGGAGGACGCGTCATGAAGGTCGCCTACTGGCCGGGCTGCGTGAGCCGCGGCTTCGCTCCGGAGCTGCACGGCTCGATGGCGCGCGTGGCGCCGCTGCTGGACATCGAGCTGGTCGAGCTCGACCGCGCCGCGTGCTGCGGCGCCGGCGTGATCGCCGAGCACAACCAGGAGCTCGCGGACACCCTGAACGCGCGCACGTTCGCCCTCGCCCAGCAGGAGATCGCGGGCGGCGCCGAGCTGATGATGAACATCTGCTCGACCTGCCAGGGCGCGCAGAGCGAGTGCCAGGAGCGCCTGGACGGCAACACGCCCTACCGCGACCACGTCAACGCGACGCTCGCGGCCGAGGGGTTGACCTACGAGAAGGGCATCACCAACAAGCACTTCCTCTGGCTGCTGGTGGAGGAGATCGGGCTCGACGAGGTGCGGCGCCGCGTGAAGCGCCCGCTTACGGACCTGCGCGTCGGGCCGTTCTACGGGTGCTACATCGTGCGGCCTTCCAATCGGCTCGGGATCGACGAATCCCACCCGCGTGACACCTACCTGCACCAGCTGATCGACGCGCTCGGCGGGACCGTCGTCGACTACGCGGGCCAGTACAAGTGCTGCGGTTTCCCGATCATCACCATGAACAAGGAGGCCTCGTTGAAGCAGGCGGGCCGGCACGTGGGCGACGCGACGGACGCGAACGCCGACTGCCTCGTCACGCCCTGCCCGCTGTGCCACCTGAACCTCGACCTGCAGCAGCCGGCGGCGGCCGCCGTGGTCGGCCGGCCGCTGAACATGCCGGTGCTGCACCTGCCCCAGCTCCTCGGGCTCGCCCTGGGGCTGGAGCCGAAGGAGCTGGGGATGAACAAGCACGTCGTCAAGCCGTCGTCGGTGATCGACTGGACGACGTCGGTGGTCGCCGCTGCCTAGGGAAGCCCGGACTCCGCGCGCAGGGCTTTGATCAGCGCCGCGTGGCGCCCCGCCGCCAGGTCTCCGAACGGGTCCTTGGTGTAGCGGCGCAGCGTCGCGTAGTCGAGGTTGTAGGCGGCGCGCGCGGCGAGGATGTGCTCCGGCGCGTCGGTCAGCGTGCGGTGCGCGGTGTGCATCGCGCGCACGAGCCGGACGCGCCCGGGCAGGAACCACACGAGCAGCACGAGCGAGGGCAGGCCGAAGACGAGCCAGCCCGCCCAGTTGGACGCGGTCTCGGTCTTCTCGACCTGCTCGACACCCAGCCGGACGATCCGCCCGCCCTGCTCGTCACCCGTGGACCGCAGCGCGCTGGTGGCACCCGCCGGCGCCTGGCGGAGCGTCCCGCCGAGCTGCTCGCCGACGAGCGGGATCCCGTTGACCGCGCTGCCCGCATCCGCGAACGCGCCGTCCACGGCGCTCGCCGTGTTGCGGGTGGTCGCCGAGATCGCCCGGCCCGAGTCCTGGATGCTGCGCCCGACCGACGTCAGCTCGAGGATGCCGTCGTGCACCTTCATCCCCGTCCAGGCGAAGACGATCAGCAGCGCGACGATCACGAGGTCACGCGTGGCGGTGCGGGTGCGCGCCGTGGCGGACGCGGGATAGAGGCGCATGGTCGCGCCCTACCCAACAACGACGCAGGGCGGGCCCGAAGGCCCGCCCTGTCATGTTTCGTACCCCTTGCCGTCCTGCAGTTGAAACTCGGCTTGAGTTATGTATTGCCGCTCAGGCGGGCGTTGAAACCCGAACCAGCGAACGCTGGTGCAGGACTTCGGCGATCTGGACCGCGTTGGTGGCCGCGCCCTTGAGCAGGTTGTCGCTGACGACCCACAGCTGCAGGCCGCGCTCGTGTGTGGGGTCGCGGCGCAGACGGCCGACGAAGACCTCGTCACGGCCCGCGCTGTCCAGCGCGGTCGGGTAGCTGTGCGTGGACGGGTCGTCGACGAGGATGAGCCCGGGCTGGCCGGCGAGCAGCTCGCGCGCCGCCTCGACGCTCAGGTCCTCCCGCGTCTCCAGGGTCACCGACTCCGAGTGCGCGCTGCGCACGGGCACACGCGCGCACGTGACCGCGATCTTGATGGACTCGTCGCCGAGGATCTTGCGCGTCTCGAACATCATCTTGCGCTCTTCGTCGGTGTGGTCGTCGCCCTCGGGGAAGTTTCCGGCGCCGCCCAGCACGTTGAACGCGATGTGATGCGGATAGACCGCGGGGTCCGGCAGCGGATCGCCGTTGAGCGCGGCGCGCGTCTGGTCCTCGAGCTCCTTGACGGCCTTCACGCCCGTGCCCGAGACGGACTGGTACGTGGAGACGTTCAGGCGGTCGATGCCCACGGCGTCGTGGATCGGCTTCAGGGCGACCATGAGCTGCATCGTCGAGCAGTTCGGGTTCGCGATCAGGCCCTTGTGGTCGTCGAGCGCCTCCGGGTTGACCTCGCTCACCACGAGCGGGATCTCCGGGTCGCGGCGGAACGCGGACGAGTTGTCCACGACGACCGCGCCGGCCTCGACGAACTTCGGCGCCCACTCCAGCGACGTCGCGCCGCCCGCGCTGAAGAGCGCGAGGTCGAAGCCCTGGATGTTCTCGTCGGTGAGCGCGCGGATCGTGCCGAAGCCCTCGAGCTCCTTGCCGGCGCTGCGCTCGGACGCGAACGGGACGATCTCCGACGCCGGGAAGCCGCGCTCCTTGAGCTTGGCGAGCATGACGGTGCCCACGGCGCCGGTGGCGCCCACGACTGCGACCTTGTATTGGCTCATGCGGGTGCTCCGAACGGGTGCTCGACCTCGATCTGGTCCGCCCCGAGGTCGAAGGCCTCGTGCAGCGCGCGCACGGCGCGGTCGACCGCCTCGACGGAGACGACGCACGAGATCTTGATCGGGGACGTCGAGATCATCTCGATGTTGATGCCCTGGTCGCCGAGGGTGCTGAAGACCTTCGCGGCGACGCCCGGGTGGGACTTCATACCGGCGCCGACGACGGACACCTTGCCCATGTCCGAGTTCTCGGAGATCGCGCGGATGCCGACTTCAGCCGCGACCGGGTCCAGGGCCAGGCGGGCCTGACGCAGGTCCGTGCGCGGGACGGTGAACGACATGTGCGCCTCGGCGCCGTCGTTGTCGGGCTCGTCCTGGATGATCATGTCGACGTTGATGTTCGCCTCGGCGAGGGCCGTGAAGATGCGGCCGGAGACGCCCGGGTGATCCGGTACGCCGAGCAGCGTGAGGCGTGCCTCGTCGCGCGAGTGCGTGACGGCGGTGATCAGCGGGCGTTCCATCGTCTCCTCTTCTCCGACTACGAGCGTTCCGGGGGCCTCGGTGAACGAGGACCGGCAATGAATACGGACGTTGTGGTTGCGCGCGTATTCCACGGAGCGCAGTTGCAGCACGCCGGCGCCCGACGCCGACATCTCGAGCATCTCCTCGAAGGAGACCACGGGAAGCTTGCGCGCGTCCGGGACGATCCGCGGATCGGCGCTGTAGACGCCGGCGACGTCCGTGTAGATGTCGCAGACCTCGGCGTCGAGCGCGGCGGCCAGCGCGACGGCGGTCGTGTCCGAGCCGCCGCGGCCGAGCGTCGTCACGTCGCGGGCGGTCGAGACGCCCTGGAAACCGGCGACGAGCACGATCAGGTCCTCGTCGAGCGCCTCGTGGATGCGGTCCGCGCGCACGTCGAGGATGCGGGCCTTGGTGTGGCTCGTGTCCGTGACGATGCCGGCCTGCGAGCCCGTGAGGCTGATCGCCCGGTGGCCGAGGTCGTTGATCGCCATCGCGCACAGCGCGCAGCTGATCCGCTCGCCCGTGGACAGCAGCATGTCCATCTCACGGGGGTCCGGGTTCGTGGATACCTCTTCGGCGGCGGAGATCAGCTCATCCGTCGTCTTCCCGCGCGCGGAGAGCACCGCGACCACTCGATGGCCTTGTTCGCGGGCGGAGACGATCCGCCTCGCCGCGCGCTTGATGCGCTCTGCGTCGGCGACGGACGTGCCGCCGAACTTCATCACCACGGTGCCGGACACGCTGGCAAGTCTAGAGTCGAGGCGACCCTGGACGAGTGGACGACTTGCCACCTGGACCATTGGCCTGCAAGATGTTGCGTCGGGAGACAACGTCCGAGGGTGGAAGAGTTGGGATCGAAACACGTGGCGCGGACCAGTGGCAGGGCCGCCGGCAGGACGGCAGTGGGCGCGATGCTTGCGCTCGCGGTGCTGCCCGCTGCCGCGCTGGCCGCGGACATCACGCGCAACCCCACGATCGCCGGGACGCTGCAGTCGGGGCAGCGGCTCACGGCCTCGGCCGCGTGGACGCCGCAGAACTCCCCGCCGACGTGGGCGTGGCTGCGCTGCACATCGCCGTCGGACTGGTGGTCATGCGACGTCGCCCAGAACGGCTCCAACTCCGCCTACGTGCTCACGCCGACCGACGCCGGCAAGTTCATGCGCGTGTGGCTGTCGGTGGGCTCGGGCCGCGATCGCGACGACGCCGTCTCGAACGCGACGGCCGCGGTGGCCGCCGTGCCGACCCCGACGCCCACGCCGGCGGCGACGCCGGAGCCGACGCCCGTGCCCACCCCCGAACCGCCGCCCCCTGTCTTTGAGGCCGCGCCCGCGCCGGTGCAGACCCAGGCGCCGATCCTGCATACGCAGGGCGACAACCTGCGCACCCTCCGGCCCGCGCCCAAGGTCCGGATGCGCGGGACCCTGAGCCCGCGCGGTGCCAACGTGACGCTGCTGTCGGTGCGTGCGCCCAAGCGCGCGAGCATCACCGTCACGTGCAAGGGCTCCGGCTGCCCGCGCAAGCGCTACACGACCAAGCAGGCGAAGGTCCGCGTGCGCGTGTTCGAGCGCGACCTGCCCGCGAAGACCCGTCTCGAGGTGCGCGTGCGCCGGGCGGGCTACTACGGCAAGTCCACTGTGTTCATCATCCGCCGCGGCAAGGCGCCTCATCGCCTGGACCGTTGCCTGTCTGCTCGCGGCCGTTACACCGCGTGCCCGAAGTGAATCCCTCATGACCGCCATCGCCAGACCTCTTCGTGACCGCCGCCGCTCCGCGGGGCCGGTCGCCATCGCGCTCCTGCTCGCCGTCGCCGGGTTCGTGCTCGCGCTGTCCGTGGGCGCCGCGCTGCAGAGCGGCGCCGAGCCTGCGGCCGCCACGTCGTCGTCCCCTGAGAACGCGGCGCAGGCCGGCTCGACCGCGCCCGACAGCGTGCGCGAGGTGAGCGCAGCGGCCCCGTCGCAGGACGCCACCGCCAAGTTCTCCACGGTGCCCGCGCTGCCGGCGCTGCACGGCGTGAAGGAGCGCAAGAAGAAGGCGTCGACCGCGAAGGCCAAGCCGCGGACGCCTGTGCGTCGGGTGACGCCCGTCGCCCCGGCCGCCACGCCCGTTCCGCAACGGGTGACGCCGGTCGCGCCGCGGCAGACGTACACGCCGAAGGCCCCGACGAAGAAGACCCCGGGCTTCGTCGGCAAGGACTTCGACTCCTCCGGATGAGCCCGCCGCGCGACCGCGTGCCGAACGTGAAGCTTCGCTGGGCGGCCACCGCGCTGGTGGTCGTCGCTGCCGCCGTGGCCGGCTTCGTCGCGTCCAAGTCCCTTGTCGGCGGGCTGCGCGACGACACGCCTGAGACCGAGTCCGAGGCGCCGCGCGTCGAGCGCGACGAGGACGGGTCCGCGAAGCTCGGGCGGCTGCACGTCCAAGCCGACTCGGGCTGGACGCGCGTCGGCCTGGCGCCCGAGGTGCCCGGATTCCCGCGGCACGCGACGATCGGGTACTCGCCCTATCCCGGCCTCAACCTCGTGGCGGTGGCGAACCTGGCACCCGCCGAGGACGGCTCGTTGCTGCCCGAGGCGCTGCGCAAGGACGCGCCGAAGCCCACGTCGGGCCGGCTGGGCGGCGTTCCCGCGTGGTTCTACCGCGGGCTGAGCGCCGGCAAGTGGCGTCTGGACGCCGCCGTCCTGCCCACCACCCGGGGCGTCGTGACCGTCGCCTGCGCGGTGCAGGGCAGCGGGAGCGACATCCCCGTGGCCTGTCTGGACGGTGTGCGCGGCGTCAGCGTCGACGGCGCCGAGAGCCTGCCCCCGAGCCGCGCCATCGCCTTCCAGGTGCGCCTCCCGGAGGCGACCCGCGAACTCGACACCACCCGGGTCGCGGACCGCACGGCCATCCGCCGCGCCAAGACGCCCGCGGGGCAGTCGCGCGCGGCCGGCCGGCTACGCACCGCCCACCTTGAGGCTGCGGCGCAGCTCTCCCCCTTGGCCGCGGACGCCCCGGGCGGCGAGGCGCTGGTGAAGGCGCTGCGCACGAACGCCTCGGCGTACGGCGACCTGCAGCGCGCGGCGGAGCGCAAGAGCCGCCGCGCCTGGACGCGCGCCCGCACCCGCGTCCGCCGCACCGAGGCCGCGCTGACGCGCGCGCTCGAAGCGGTCGCCGAGGACGCGCCGGACCGTTAGAGCGCGCGGCGGCCGGAGAAGGCGCGGCCGAGCGTGACCTCGTCCGCGTACTCGAGGTCGCCGCCGACGGGCAGGCCGCTCGCGAGGCGGGTCACGGCCACTTCGGGGACGCGCTCGTGCAGCGCGGCCGCGATGTGGAGGGCGGTCGCTTCGCCGGTCGTCGTCGGGTTCGTGGCGAGGACGACCTCACGGAGGCCGCTCACGCGGGCGTAGAGCTGGGCGAGCCGGAGGTCCTCGGGCTCGACGCCGTCGATCGGGGACAGCGCGCCGCCGAGCACGTGGTAGCGGCCGCGGAACTCGTGGGTGCGCTCGATCGGGATCACGTCGGCGGCCTCCTCGACGACGCAGATCACGCCTTCGTCGCGGCGCTCATCCAGGCAGATCGCGCAGCGCGGACCCTCCGCGAGGTTGAAGCAGATCTCGCAGAGGCTGATCTTGAGCTTGACGTCGCGGATCGCCTCCGCGAGCGCGAACGCGTCCTGCTCGGACGTGCGGAGCATGTGGAACGCGAGGCGCTGCGCGGTGCGGTTGCCGATCCCCGGCAGCTTCGAGAGCTCGGTGACGAGCCGCTGAAGGGGTGGGGCCAGCAAGCGTGCTTACTTCCGCTTCTGGGCGCGCCGTGCGGCGCGGTTGGGCGCGCCGCCGGGCATGCCGCCCGGGAGGCCACCGCCGCCACCGCCGCCGCCGCCCATGCCGCCCATCCCGCCGAGGCCGAGCGACTCGAGCGCGCTCATCGGGTCGAACCCGGCGCCCTGCTCCGCGCCGCCGAGCTTGCTCTGCTGGAGCTCCTCGGCCTTGCGGATCGCCTCGTTGACGGCCGCGATGATCAGGTCCTGCAGCATCTCGACGTCTTCGGGATCGACCGCGTCCGGGTCGATCTCGAGGCTCTCCACACGCAGGTCGCCGGTCATCACGATCTTGACCGAGCCGCCGCCGGTGCTGGCGTCGACCTTCTCGAGCTTGAGCGCCTCTTGGGCCTCCTGCTGCTGCGCAAGCATCGCCTGCGCCTCGGCAAGCATCTTCTGGAGATTGGGCGGCTGGGGCATCAGGTCTGCTCCTCGGGCTCGGGAGGGAGTTCCTCCGCGTCGAACTCGTCCATGAAACGCGCTACTAGGTCTTCGTCCGAGAGCGACGACGGCGCCACGGCCGCGCCGACCGCGGCCGACACCGGCGGCGGCGACCCCGCCGCGCGCAGCTCGTAGGCGAGCCGCAGCGACGATCCCGTCACCGCGCGGATCGCCTCCACCAGCGCGCTCTGATTCGCGGGCGCCTCGGCCTTGCGCTTGAGGAACGCCGACTCCTCGGGCCACACGAGCGTGAGCCCCGCGTCGTCCGCGGGCACCGGCACGGCGTCGTCGAGCGCCGCCGCGAGCAGCGGCGTGCCGTCACGCAGCGACTCCACGACCGCCTTCCAGTGCTCACCGATCTCGACCGAGACCCCAAGGCTCGGCGCGGGCGCCGGCACATCGGGCTCGACCACGGCCACCGCGGTCACGGCCGGCGTCGGATCGGACTCCGTCGCCAGATCGCGCGCGACCGCCGCCGCGGCCTCGTCGGCCACGTGCTGCGCCTCTTCCGGCGTCGAGTTCCCGGCGCCGGGCAGCGTCGTCCGCACCTCGACGGGCGGCTGCCCCTCGACCTGCGCAGTGATCGCAACCTCGGTCCGGCCACGCACATGCTCGTCGTCGGCCGCCACGGGAGGCTGCCCGTACACGAGCGGCGTCGCGACCCGAGCCACCGACGGATGCGGCACGCCGTACGGCGGCGGCTCCGCGGACCGATCGTCCTCGGGCGCGACCGGCGCGGGCGAAGAAGGAGGCGGCGCGCTGTGGGGCGGAGCGGCCTGAGCGGGCGGAGCGGCCTGCGGCGGCGCGGCGTGCGCGGGCGGCGCGGACTGGACCGGAGCGGCCTGAGGCGGCGCGGCGTGCG
>NZ_JAPDDP010000041.1 GCF_027587195.1 Solirubrobacter phytolaccae
GGTTGCCGGGGCCGGCGCGGCCGAGGCCGTCGCTGCGCCCGCGGCGCCCAGCGTCGGGGCCGCGCAGGCCGCGGTGCCCGAGGCGCTCGCTGGGGCGGGTGGACCGGTGTCGGTGCTTGGGTCGGCCGGGGCGATCGCGGGGGCCATGGGTGGGCTC
This sequence comes from Solirubrobacter phytolaccae, assembly GCF_027587195.1. GTDB lineage: Bacteria > Actinomycetota > Thermoleophilia > Solirubrobacterales > Solirubrobacteraceae > Solirubrobacter > Solirubrobacter phytolaccae. The sequence goes on from NZ_JAPDDP010000041.1 coordinate 158, forward strand.
TCTTCGGCCGTCGCCGGTGGCGGGCTCGCGGTCGGTAGCGGCGGTGCGACCGGGCCCGCGGCGGCGCCCGCCGGCCCGGCGCCCGACCTCGGCGGCGCCGGTGGTGGCGAGAGCGAGGGCGGGGCGGCGAAGGAAGGGCCTTCGGACGAGGAGCTGGCCGAGATCGAGGCGCAGCTCGCCGCCGGGTCGCAGACGCAGGCGGAACCCGAGGAACCGGTCGGGGCGCCCGAGTCGATCGCCGCGCCCGCCGCGGCCGAGCCCGACGCGGCCGAGCCCGAGCTCGGACCGGACGACTCGGTGGCGGAACCGGCGGCCGAGGCGGACAGCGGCGCGCCCGATCCCGCGGCCGACGCGGCGGCGCTGCAGGCGTTCACGGGCGAGCCGGGCGCGGCGATCCCCGACGTCGAGCCCGCGCCGACACCTGAGCCGGCGGCCGAGGTTGCGCCCGAACCTGAACCCGCGGCCGAAGCGGACGAGGCAGGCGGCGCCGAGACGATGATCGCTCGGGCTCCCGCGGAGACGCTGTTGCCGCCGCCGACCGAGGAGCTGGCGGCGCCGGAGCCGGACGAGGAGCCCGAAGGCGACCCGGCGGCGATCGGCGCGGACGCGCAGGGCGAGATGGAAGCCCTCGGCGCGAGCGGCGGTGGCGAGTTCACCGGCGGCGGCGGAGGCGGCGGTGGTGGGGGAGGCGCCGTCGAGGCCGAGCCCGAGCAGCCGGCTCCGGACGTCAGCAACGCCGACCCGGCCGCGGCGGTCTCGGCGGCGGCCGGCCTCAAGCCCGCGCAGATGCTCGAGACGCTGGGCAGCGCCGAGACGACGGCCGCGAACCACGTCACCAAGGAGCACGAGAAGCTCGCGGCGCAGCCGCCCGAGCTCGAAGCGGGCGGCGGGGCGGACGGCCCGGCCGCCGACGAGAAGCACGTCTCCACGCCGCCCACCCGCCCGCAGACCACGAAGGCGGCCGAGAAGACCGGCGGCGAGCCCGAGAAGCCCGCGCCGACCCCGGCACCGCCCGCGAAGGCGCCGCTCCCGCAGGGCCCCGCGCTCAAGCCCGACGAGAAGGGCAACGTCTCGTCGGGCGACGGGGCCAAGATCAAGGCCGCGATCGACGCCCTGCCGACCACGGACGGCGCGGTCGCGGTCCCGCAGATCAGCACGCCGAAGCTCAGCCTCACCGGCGCGGCCGACCCCGGCCAGATGGCCGAGCAGCAGCAGCACCTGCACCAGACGGTCGGCAAGGCCACGGCGCAGGGCGCGCAGGAGGCGAACGAGCCGGCCGGCGAGAACGACCTCGCGCCCACCGTCAAGGCCGAGAAGATCAAGGCCGAGATCCCCGCCGGCACGGCCCAAGCCGCACCCGGGGCGGCCGGGCCCGGAGCGGGCGACGACGTCGCGAGCATCGTCGCCGAGCAGGAAGAGGGCCCCGCGCTCAAGGCCGCCGCCGCGCAGGCGTCCTCCCAGATCAACGCCGAGAAGTCCCAGCACGCGTCCAAGGCCGCCCAGACCAAGGCCGCCGCCGTCGAGGATGCCCAGGCCGAGGAGGCCAAGGGCAAGGCCGACCAGATCGCCGAGCACGCCGCGGCCAAGGCGGGCGTCTCACAAGCCCGCCAGGACTGGACGTCCGATCAGAAGCAGCAGGCCGACCAAGCCAAGCTCGAGGCGACCGGCGCCGTCGGCGAGGCCCACACCGCGATCAGCTCCGAGAAGACCCGCGCCGAAGCCGACGCGATCAAGCACGTCGAAGCCGGCCGCAAGGAAGCCGAGGACCACAAGCGCAAGGGCGACGAGGAAGCCCGCAAAGAGAAGGACAAGGCCAAGCAGGAAGAGGGCGGCGGCGGCTTCTTCGGCTGGGTCGCGTCCAAGGCCAAGGCGCTCTATGACAAGGTCAAGGACGGCATCACCGCGGTCTTCAACAAGGTCCGCAGCGCGATCACCACGGCCATCAACAAGGCCAAGGAGCTCGCGCACAGCGTCATCGACCGCGCCGTCAAGTTCGTCGCCGACAAGGTCAAGGCCGTCGCGGGCAAGCTGCTCGCGATCGGCGACCGCCTGATCCCGGGCTTCGCGGCCGCCCGTCAGAAGTTCGGCAAGTGGATCAAGGACCGCGTCAAGCAGGCGGTCACCGTGCTCAACAAGATCGTGACCGCCGTCAAGGACGGCATCCGCAAGGTCATGACCGCGGTCGGCAACGCGCTCAAACAGGGCCTGGACCTGCTCAAGAAGGGCATCAGCGCCGCGATCGACGCCGTCAAGAACGTCGTCAAGGCCGCGATCGAGAAGGCCAAGGCCGCGATCGCCGCGCTCGGCCAGTTCGCAAGCATCATCAAGGACATCGCGTCCAACCCCGGCCAGTGGCTGAGCAACCTGGGCGCGAGCGTCGTCGACGGCATCAAGAACCACCTCTGGACCGCGTTGAAGACCGCCGTCCAGGGCTGGTTCAACGAGAAGCTGGAATCGCTGCTCGGCCTTGGCAAGAGCGTCCTGGGCCTGCTCCAAAAGGGCGGGATCGGGATGGCGCAGGTCGGCAAGATGGCGTTCGAGGCGCTCAAGGCCGCGATCCCGCCCGCGCTCATCGCCCTCTTGGTCGAGCGTCTGGTCAGCATGATCGTCCCTGCCGCGGGCGCCGTGATGGCCGTCGTCCAGGGCCTGATGGCGGCCTGGGGCGCCATCCAGAAGATCCTCGCCGCGATCGACCGCTTCATCGCCTTCCTGAAGGCCGTCAAGTCCGGCAACGCCGGCCCGGCCTTCGCTCAGGCCCTCGCCGCCGCCGCGGTCGCCGTGATCGAGTTCGTCAGCCAGTTCCTGCTGCGCAAGATCGCCGGCGCGGCCGCCAAGGTCGCGGGCAAGATCAAGGCGATCGCGCAGAAGATCGGCAAGCGCCTGATGAAGGTCGTCAAGAAGGTCGGCAAGACCGTCAAGCGCGGCGTGAACAAGGTCAAGCGCGGCGCGACCAAGCTCAAGGAGAAGGTCTTCGGCAAAAAGAAGAAGAAGACCAAGGAAGAGGAGCGCGAGGACAAGCAGAAGCGCCTGGACACCGCCGTCGCCGCGATCGAGCCGCAGGTCAACGCGATGCTCTCCAAGGGCACCACCGGCCTGCTGTTCAAGGCCAAGCTCCTGTACTGGAAGGTCCGCTATCGGCTCACGGCACTGGAGCTCAAGAAGCAGGGCAACGACGTCGAGGTCATCGCCAAGGTCAACCCGTTCAAGGCGGCCGGCCGGGGCAAGCAGCCGACCCCTGCCCGCGTGCGCGAGCTCGCCCACATGGTCGCCGACAAGATCCTCGCCCGCCCCGACGTGATCGCCGCCGCCGAGCGCCTCCACGGCCACTACGTCAAGGCCGAGGAGGAGCGCCTCGCGGGCAACAAGAAGTACCCGCCGGCCCAGCTCGAGCCCAACGTCGGCATCCCGTCGATGGTCCGCGCCGCCAACGACCACGCGAGCGAGTCGCCGCTGAAGGTCAAGAAGACCCGCACCGGCGAGGGCCAGCCGCCGGTCAGCGAGGTCCAGGGCCAGGGCAGCTACACGAACGCCGTCGTGGCCATGCGCCACGCCGACTACCCCGCGATCGCCACCGCGCTCCAGGGCGCCAAGCTCTCCGACCGCGAGATCGCCGCCCAGCTGCGTGACATCGTCGCCCGCGGCGAGCTGATGACCGAGAACAAGAAGCACGCGCAGCTGATCAACCGCGTGGCCGTGCTGATGTTCGGCCGCGAGTCGATCCGCAACCCGGGCAACCTGGCGATGGCGCCGATGACGCTCGACCTGATCGCCCGCGGCGACATGAGCTTCACCGAGGCGTTCGCCGGCCACGAGAACGACCCGGAGCGCCACGGTGGCCGCGGCGCGTTCCCGATGTCGATGCGCGACGCGGTCCCCGCCGCCCGCGACAACGCCGCCGAGGACGACCGCCCGGTGCCCGGCCACGGCCCCGCCGGCCCCGTCGCCGCCCGCGCGGAGCTGCGCAAGCGCGAGGAGGAGCTCGTGGTCCGCTGGCTCACCGTCCACGCGGCCAGCAAGAATGGCCTGCTCGCGATGACGGAGGCGACCATCATGAAGTACATGGAGGAGAAGGTCTTGGCGATTTACGGGCTGCGATGAGCGCCGACCAGACACGCGTCGCGCTCTCGCCCGACGTCACCCGCGACGACGTGGAGACGGCCGCGTGGGTGATGGACTTCTTCATCGACCACCGCACGGACGGCGACAAGGACACGCCGCGCGAGGACGTGTGGCGCACGATCGACGAGAAGACGTGGCTGCACGAGGTCGAGGACCCGGTCACCGGGCTGCGCTTCCTCGTCGTGCGCGGTGAGGACCGCGACAAGCACGTGCGCCGGATCCGCAAGGAGCTGGACACGGTCACGCACACGGAGGCCCTGAAGGCGCTCAAGGCGGCCTCCTCCCGCGACGACAAGCTCGAGGCGCTCTACCAGACCGGGATCGCCGCGCCCGAGGAGCCCAACCAGCGTGTCGTCTCCGCGCTCACCAAGGCGCTCGAGGGCGAGGACGACTACCACCTGCGCCAGGCCGCCCTGATCGCGATCGCCTACACGAGCTGGCCGGACTTCAAGGCCGCCGTGAAGACCGCCGCCGAGGACGACGAGTCCGAGGCCGTCCGCAGCACCGCCCACGGGATGCTGAAGGCCTTCAAGTAGCGACGTAATCTGGGGTCAATGGGTGTTCGCACCCATCTCCCTAGAATCGCCCTCCGCACATGGCAAGACGCCGGCTGGAAGGACTGGAACGAGTCCTGGGGGTCAACGCCCTCTTCTCGACCGCTTACGGGAACGTCGGCTCCTCCATCTATTACGCGCTCGGCCTCGTGGCCGCGCTCGCGCTCGGCCTCACGCCGATCGTCTTCCTGGTCACGGGCTTCTTCTTCCTGTGCACGGCCGCCACGTACGCCGAGGCGACCGCGATGTACCCGGAGGCGGGCGGCTCGAGCTCCTTCGCCCGGCGCGCGTTCAACGAGTTCTGGTCGTTCTTCGCCGCCTGGGGCCAGATGCTCAACTACGTGGCGACGGTCGCGATCTCCGCGTTCTTCGTCCCGCACTACCTCGGCAGCGCGTTCGGCTGGGCGGCGCTGCGCCACTCCCCGGGCGACATCATCGCCGGCGCGATCATCATCGGGCTGCTGGCGCTGATCAACGTCGTCGGCGTCAAGGAGTCCGCGGGCCTGAACATCGCGCTCGCGGTCGTGGACTTCCTCACCCAGGTGCTGCTCGTGGTGGTCGGCGCGGCGCTGGTGCTCGGCGCGGACCCGGGGCAGCTGATCGACAACGTCGAGCTCGGGGTGGCGCCGACGTGGAAGGACTTCATCCTCGCGATCCCGATCGGCATGATCGCCTACACGGGCATCGAGACGATCTCGAACATGGCCGAGGAGGCCAAGGACGAGATCAAGACGATCCCCGCCGCGATCAAGCGCGTGGCGATCGCCGTCTTCGCCATCTACTTCACGCTGCCCGCGGTCGCGCTCGTCGCGCTGCCGGTCACGCAGGACCCCGTCACGGGCGAGTACTCCACGCTGCTCGGCCTCTCGGAAGAGGAGGGCGGCTACGCGGGCGACCCGATCGCGGGCGTCGTGGCCAACCTGGACCTGGGCGCGCTCCAGACGCCGGCGGAGATCTACGTCGGCATCCTCGCGGCCACGATCCTGTTCCTGGCCACGAACGCGGGCCTGATCGGCGTCAGCCGGCTCGTCTACTCGATGGGCATCCACCGCCAGCTGCCGGACCGGCTCAGGCAGCTGCACCCGAAGTACCGCACGCCGTGGATCGGGATCCTGCTGTTCGGCTTCCTCGCGATCCTCATCCTGCTGCCGGGCCAGGCCGGCTTCCTCGGCAACCTGTACGCGTTCGGCGCGATGCTGTCGTTCACGATCGCCCACTCGGCGGTGATCCGGCTGCGGCTCAAGCACCCGGAGCTGCCGCGGCCGTACCGGGCGCCCGGCAACCTGCGCTTCCGCGGCCACGACCTACCGGTGTTCGCCTTCCTCGGCGGGTTCGGGACGTTCGCGGCGCTGGTCGTGACGATCGTGCTGCATCCCGACGTCGCGATCACCGGCGTCGCCTGGCTGTCGCTCGGCGTAGTCGTCTACCTGCTCTATCGCCGCGGGCAGGGGCTGGACCTGACCCACACGCACAAGGTCGCGATCCCGCAGCCCGTCGTCGACCACGAAGCCGAGTACGACTCCGTGCTCGTCCCGCTCAGCGACGGCTATGACGAGTCGGTCATCGCCACCGCGGCCAAGCTCGCGGCCCGCCGGCGGCGTGGGATCCACGTGCTGGCGCTCGTCACCGTCCCGAGCGCGCTGCGGATCGACGCGAAGATGCCGGAGGCCACCGCGGCCGCGGAGTCGCTGATCGAGCAGGCGCGGCTGCAGGCGGGGGCGCGCGTGAGCGGCCACGTCGAGCGGGTACGGCCCGGGCAGGCCGGCCGGCGCATCATCGAAGAGGCCACCGACATGCGCGCGGCGGCGATCGTGATGCCGCTGCCGCGGCGCATCAACGGCGCGTCCGTGTTCGGCAAGACGCTCGAGACGGTGCTCGCCGAGCGGCCGTGCCGAGTCATCATCGAGTCCTCGCCCTCAGCGCACCGCCACCAGGAGATGATCGTGTGATCCGGATGCTGCGCGGCTACATCCTTCCCGCCCTGATGATCCTGATCGGCGTCGGTCTGATCGTAAGGACAATCCTTGGCGGTGGCGGTCCGGTCGCCTTCGGGCTGATCATCGGCGTGCTGTTCATCGCCGCCGGCGCGGGCCGCATCTACGTCGAGCGGGGCCTCAGGTGAAGCGCAAGGCCCCGTCGCTGAGGAAGCAGCTCGGCTCGCCCGCGCTGTTCGGGATCGTCCAGGGCTTCATCGCCGCGTCGATCTACTTCTCAACGGGGCTGGTCGCCGAGCGGGCGCTCGGCCTGACGTGGGCGGTGTTCCTCGCGGGCGGGGTGCTGTTCGCGTTCATCGTCCCGGTCTACGTCGAGGGCGCCTCGCTGCACCAGGAGCGCGGCGGGGCGACCGTGATCGCGCGCCACGGGTTCAACGAGCTCGTCTCGTTCATCGCGGGCTGGGCGATCTGCCTGGACTACCTGATCCTCGTCGCGCTGTGCGCGTTCGCCTCCACGGACTACCTCGGGCTGTTCTGGGGCGCGTTCAACAGCGGCGTGACCGAGTTCCTGATCGGCTCGGCGATCGTGCTCTTCGTGGCGCTGCTGGCGATCCGCGGTGGCGGGCCGCGGCGCTTCGAGCGCGCGGCCGTGCTCGTCCTCGGCGACCTCGTGCTGCAGGTCCTGCTGGTCGTGCTGGGCCTGGCGCTGCTGTTCGAGCCCGACGTGCTCTTCAACCCCGCCGCGATCGCCGGTTCGCCGTCGGCCGAGGACCTCATCTTCGCGTTCCCGCTCGTGCTGGTGGCCTTCAGCGGCATCGACGCGTCCTCCGGGCTCGCCGGGCAGGTCAAGATCGGCCGCGCCGGCCTGCGGCGGCTGATCGGCGTGCGCCTGCTGGCGGCGCTCGTGCCCTACCTCGGGATCGCGCTCGTCGCGTCCTCCGTGCTGCCCCAGACCGGCGACCGCTGGGTCGAGGCGCCGCTGCTGGGCGTCGCGAACGCGTTCGAGCAGGCCTGGATCCGCGAGCCGCTGAAGTACCTGATCGCGATCTCGGCGCTGGTGATCTTCCTCAGCGCCGCGCAGGCGGCCATGCTCGGCCTGTCCCGCCTCGGCTACGCGCTGTCGGTCAACCGGCAGATCCCGTCCGCGTTCGGCTCCCTGCATCCCACGCGAGCGACGCCGGTGGGGATCATCGGCTTCGGCGCGATCACGGCGATCGTGCTGCTGATCCCGGCCGACATGGAGTTCCTGGCCGCGATCGCCGCGTTCGGCGCCACGATCGCGTTCACGATCGTCGGGCTGTCGGTGATCCGGCTGCGCTACCGCGAGCCCACCCGCGACCGGCCGTACAAGATGCCGCTCAACGTGCGCTTCCGCGGCGGCGAGCTGCCGCTGCTGGCCGTGGGCTGCGTGCTCCTGTCGGGCGTCGCGTTCTTCGCGCTGCTGGTCGAGCACGGCGCGGCGCGCTGGGTCGGCGTGGTGTGGATGGTGGCCGGGATCTCGCTCTACCTCGGCTATCGGCTCTCCCAGGGCAAGGACGTCTTCAAGCGCGTGACCGTGCCCGAGTCGGCGCTGACGCGGCGGGCGCGCGAGGTCGAGTTCGGCTCGATCCTCGTCCCGGTCCTCGGCACGCCGCTCGACGACGACATCATGCAGACGGCGGGCCGGCTCGCGGCGGAGGAGAACGACGAGGACGCGGGCGCCGTGATCGAGGCGATCTGGGTCTTCGAGGTGCCGATGACGCTCGCCCTGGACGCGCGCGTGCCCGACGCGGAGCTCAAGCGGGCCCGTGCCGCTCTGAAGCGCGCGAAGGCCGTGGGGGAGGAGTACGAGGGCGTGGAGGTCGCGACGGCGATCGTGCGGGCGCGCAAGGCGGGCGCGGCGATCGTCAAGGAGGCCAAGCGCCGCGGCGTGGAGGCCGTGGTGCTCGCGGCCGAGGAGCCGACCCGCGTCGGCGGAGGCCTGCGCCTGGGCGGCAAACCGGGCCTGCACGACACGAGCGTGGGGGAGACGACCCGCTACGTGATCAACAAGGCCACGTGCCGCGTGATCCTCACCGCACCGCCCGCCGCGCGCACCTTGGACCCGATGGGCGTGGAGCCCGTCGAGGCGCCGATTCCGCTCGGCCACGCGCGCGGCGTGTCCGACGAAGAGCCCGGACGCTAGGGTTTCCGGCTGTGTTCGTACTCGTGGTCGGAGCAGGGCGCGTCGGCGCGGCCCTCGCGACGTCGGCTTTGGGCCGCGGTCATACCGTGTCCGTCTTGGATGAGGATCCGCTCTCGCATGAGCGTCTGGACGTCGAGCTCGGCTCGTCCTGGGAGGAAGCGGGAGGCCGCTTCACGATCGGGACCGCCATGGAGATCGACGCGCTGATCGAGGCCGGGGTCGAGGAGGCGGACGTGTTCATCGCCTCGACCAACGGCGACAACACCAACCTCGTGGTCGCCCAGATCGCGCAGCGCCGGTTCAAGGTGGACCGCGTGATCGCCCGTGTGCTCGATCCGCGCCGCGCGGCGTGGTACCAGGAGCAGGGCCTGCAGACGATCTGCCCGACGCAGATCGCGATCGAGCAGCTGCAGCAGGCGGCGCTCGGTGAGGTCCTGTGATGGAGGACGGGCTCTACGTCATCATCGCGGGCGCCGGCAAGGTCGGCTGGAACCTGGCCCGTGAGCTGCTCGAGAAGGGGCACGAGGTCACCTGCGTCGAGCAGGACCGCCGTCGCTACCTGACGGTCGAGCAGGAGCTCGAGCACGCCGTCCAGTACGGCGACGCGACCGAGCTGTGGGTGCTCGAGCGCGCCGGCATCCAGCGCGCCGACCTGGTCGTGGCCGTCACCGGCGACGACGAGGACAACCTGCTGATCTGCCAGGTCGCGAAGGAGAAGTACCTCTGCGAGCGGATCATCGCCCGCGTGAACAACCCGCGGAACCTGGACCACTTCAAGCTGCTGGGCATCCAGCCCGCGGTGTCCGCGACCGACCTGATCCTGCGCCTGATCGAGCACGAGGTGCCGCGCTACGGCCTCGTCCATCTGCTCGATCTGCCCGAGGAACGGCTCGAGATCATCGAGCTCGTGGTGTCTGAAACGGCGCCTGCAGCGGGCCGCGAGATCCAGAACCTGGGCCTGCCCGAGGGAGCACTCGTGATTTCGGTGCTTCGCGGCGGGTCGGGCTTCGTGCCCAAGGCGGACACGGTCGTCGAGGCCGGCGACGAGGTCCTCGTCGTGCTTGACCCGGGCATCGAGCAGGACATCACCGACCTCTTCGTCGGTGAAACTGCGCACGGCTAAGGCCGCGTTCCCGTACCATTCGCGACAAGACGCACCTCGACGCCACCAGAGCGCTACCCCGCGCTCGCCTGCGAACAAAGGGCACCCCTCCGCCCTGGGCCCAGTAGGCATAGGCGGCGCGAGCGGCAAGCGGCCCGCCCCCTCACGGGAGCGGGCCGCGCCGTCGCTTCTCTGTGAAGGCTTAAGCCGTGTGCCGCTGGAACGCGATCGACGAGTGGTCGTCGACCGGGCGCTGACGGGCTTCGGGCGGATCGCCCAGGAGCAGCCAGCCGCCGTCGGGCCGGCGCTCGACCTCGCCGCGCGCGATCAGCTGACCGAGCGCGGTGGTGACGGACGGCCGGCGCGCGCCGACCATGCCGGCCAGCGTGCGGTGGGGAAGGCGCAGTGAGACCACGACGCCGCCGGGAGCCACGCGGCCCCAGCGCTCGGCGAGGCACCACAGCAGGGCGAGCAGGCGGTCGTCGACGCGCGTGAGGTGGGCGATGGCCTGCATGACCACCAGCCGCTCGGCGCGTCGCGCGGCCCGCTCGACGAGCGAGGCGAAGATCTCCGGCCACTGCGCCGCGCGAACGGCGAGCGCCTGATCGATCACGGCGAGGCGCACCTGGCTCAGGGCGCTCCACTCAACGGTGCGGGGAAGCAGGACCTCGGCGTCCCGATCCTCCCAGGCCCGCAGCAGATCTCCCGGCCCGAGGAGCTCGGCGCACGGGTGATCGCCCACGATCGCCTCGCGGACCAGTAACCCGTCCAGGACGAGCAAGCCGATCGGGTTCGTCCCGCCCGCCAACGCGCGGGCTGGGGACCACGGCCCCCGTGGCACGTCGATCGACCGCGCGAACAATCGCTGGCTGACCTCCCGCACCCGACGCGGGTCCAACCCGCGAGCGAGCTCCGGGTCTGCTTCCAACAGCTGTACTGAGCCGTTCCCGGCGTCTGGCATGCGAGCGAAGTTCCTCGTCGATCGCGCGGGAGCGGCTGCCCCCGCTAGGCCGAGCTTCAATGTAGCGCCGAGAATACCTGCGGGGAAGGCGTAGGAACTACGTCGTGTCGGGTATTCCCGTTTCGAGCTTCCTATACTGCTCCCAGCACCCGGTGCCGGGTGGTGTAATTGGCAACACACCAGTCTCTGGATCTGGTATTTGGGGTTCGAGTCCCTGCCCGGCAGTCAACGGCCCCGTGAGGGGCCGTTCTTCGTTAAGCGGCGGTTCGAACCCGAAACGGGATGCAGCGGTCCGGTACGGTCTCGCGCCGTGCTCCTGAGCATCTCGACCACGCACCGGCCCGCGACCGATCTCGGGTTCCTGCTGCACAAGCACCCCGACCGCGTGCAGGAGTTCCGCCTGCCGTTCGGGGTCGCCCACGTGCTCTACCCCGAGGCGACCGAGGAGCGCTGCACGGCCGCGCTCGTGCTGGAGATCGACCCGGTCGGCCTCACGCGGCGCGGCAAGAGCGCGTTCGCGCTCGCCGAGTACGTCAACGACCGCCCGTACGTCGCGTCCTCGTTGCTGAGCGTCGCGCTGGTGACCGTGTTCAAGACCGCGCTGGAGGGCCAGAAGCCCGAGCTGGCGGCCACGCCGATCCCGCTCGTGGCCGAGCTGCCCGCCGTGCCCGCGCGCGGCGGGGAGGAGCTCGTGCGGCGGCTGTTCGAGCCGCTCGGCTACGCGGTCGAGGTGCGGGAGATCGGCAGCGCGCGGCATGTCGGGCTCACGCTGAAGGCCACGACGCGGCTCTCGGCCCTCCTGACGCACCTGTACGTCCTGCTGCCGGTCCTGGACGACGAGAAGCACTACTGGGTCGACGAGGCCGAGATCGAGAAGCTGCTGCGCCGTGGCGAGGGCTGGCTGCCCCAGCACCCTGAACGGGCGCTGATCACGCGGCGCTACCTCAAGCACGAGAAGCGGCTCGTCTTCGGCGCGCTGCAGGCGCTCGACGAGGCCCAGCCGGTCGAGGCCGACGGTGAGCAGGAGGAGGCGCTGGAGCGCCCGGTCTCGCTGCGCGACCAGCGGCTCGGGACGGTCCAGGCCGTGCTGAAGACCGCGGGTGCGCGCAGCGTGCTCGATCTGGGCTGCGGCGCCGGAGCGCTGCTGGAGCGGCTCGCGAAGGACGGCTACGAGCGCCTCACGGGCGCCGACGTGTCGGCGCGCGCCCTGGAGATCGCCGAGCGCCGGCTGCGCGACGCCCGCAACGTGACGCTTTTGCACAGCCCGCTGACATACCGCGATAAACGCTTCCGCGGACACGACGCGGCGGCCCTGGTCGAGGTGATCGAGCACCTGGACCCGCCGCGGCTGCGTGCGCTGGAGCAGAACGTGTTCGGCTCGGCCCAGCCGGCGACGGTGGTCGTGACGACCCCGAACCGCGAGTACAACCGGCTCTGGGAGACGCTGCCCGCGGGCGAGTTCCGCCACGGCGACCACCGCTTCGAGTGGACGCGTGCGGAGTTCGCGGCCTGGGCGGGGCACGTGACCGAGAGCTACGGCTACGGCGTCCGCTTCCTGCCGGTCGGTCCCGAGGACCCCGAGGCCGGCCCTCCCACGCAGATGGCGGTGTTCGAGCGATGAAAATCGAGCTGGGCGATCCCTGCCTCGTCGTGCTGATGGGCGCGTCGGGCTCGGGCAAGAGCACCTTCGCGGCCGAGCACTTCCTGCCGACCGAGACCGTCAGCAGCGACTTCTGCCGCGCGCTCGTGGCCGACGACGCCAACGACCAGTCGGCGTCGCAGGACGCGTTCGCCGTGCTGCACGAGATCGTCGGGCGGCGCCTGAAGCGCGGCCGGCTGACGGTCATCGACGCCACCAACGTCCAGAAGGAAGCGCGGGCGCCGCTCGTGCGGATCGCGCGCGAGCACGACCTGTTCGCGACCTCGATCGTCCTCGACGTGCCGGAGAGCGTCTGCCAGGCGCGCAACGCCACACGGCCCGACCGTGACTTCGGCGAGCACGTGATCCGCCGCCAGTCGCGCGAGCTGCGGCGGTCGCTGCGCTTCCTGCAGCGCGAGGGCTTCCGGCACGTCCACGTCGTCAAGGACGGCGAGGCCGTCGAGATCGTCCGCGCGCCGCTGTGGACGAACCGCAGCGTCGAGCAGGGCCCGTTCGACATCGTCGGCGACGTCCACGGTTGCCGTGAGGAGCTGGACGCGCTGCTTTCGCAGCTCGGCTACGGGGAGGACGGGCACCCCGACGGGCGCCGGCTCGTGTTCGTCGGCGACTACGTGGACCGCGGCCCGGACACGCCCGGCGTCCTGCGCACCGTCATGCGCCTGACCGAGCGCGGCCACGCGATCTGCATGCCCGGCAACCACGACTTCAAGCTCGCCCGCAAGCTCGGCGGGCGCGACGTCCGCATCACGCACGGCCTCGCGGAGTCGCTCGAGCAGCTCGAGGCCGACCCCGTCGAGGGCGTCCTCGACTTCCTCAAGGGCATGACCAGCCACGCCGTCCTCGACGGCGGGCGGCTCGTCGTCGCCCACGCGGGCATGCCCGAGCACTACCAGGGCCGCAGCTCGCGCCGCGTGCGCGAGTTCGCGCTCTACGGCGACACGACGGGGGAGACCGACGAGTTCGGCCTGCCCGTGCGGCTGGACTGGGCGGCGGACTACCGGGGCCACGCGACCGTGGTCTACGGCCACACGCCGGTCGCGTCGCCGGAGTGGCACAACAACACGATCAACATCGACACCGGCTGCGTGTTCGGCGGCGCGCTGACGGCGCTGCGCTGGCCTGAGAAGGAGCTCGTCAGCGTGCCGGCGGCGCGCGAGTACTACGCGCCCGCCAAGCCGCTGATCCCGCTCGAAGAGCGCCCGGACCAGCTGCTCGACCTCGACGACATCGCCGGCAAGCGGATCGTCCAGACCCGCCTCGCGCGGACGGTCACGATCCGCGAGGAGTCGGCCGCGGGCGCGATGGAGGTCATGAGCCGCTTCGCGACGGACCCGCGCTGGCTCGTGTACCTGCCGCCGACGATGGCCCCGACCGCCACCTCGCAGCGCCCGGACGCGCTCGAGTACCCGACCGAGGCGTTCGCCGAATACCGCGCGGAAGGGCTCACCAGCGTCATCTGCGAGGAGAAGCACATGGGCTCGCGCGCGATCGCGGTCGTGTGCCGCGACGAGTCCGTGGCCAAGGCCCGCTTCGGCGGGGAGGGGACCGGCGCGCTCTACACGCGCACCGGCCGCCCGTTCCTCGACGACGCCGAGCCGGCGCTCGCCCGCATCCGTGAAGCTGCCACCCGCGCCGGCCTGTGGGAGAAGCTCGAGAGCGACTGGTTCGTGCTCGACTGCGAGCTGCTGCCGTGGTCGGCGAAGGCGCAGGAGCTGATCGAGCGCCAGTACGCGTCGGTCGGCGCGGCGGGCACCGCGGCGCTGGGCGCGACCACGAACGTGCTGGAGACGGCGCTCGCGCGCGGGCTCGACGTGGGCGCGCTGCTCGAGCGGACGCAGGGCCGCGCCGCCCGCGTGAGCGGCTACGTCGACGCCTACCGCCGCTACAACTGGCCCGTCGCCGGGCTCGAGGACCTGCGGCTCGCGCCGTTCCACGTGCTCGCCGCCGAGTCGGGCGCGTTCGCCGAGCGTGACCACAGCTGGCACCTGGAGCTGTGCGACGCGCTCGTGGACGCCGACCCAGACTGGATCCGCCGCACCGAGCGCCGCGTCGTCGATCTCACGAGCCCGGAGAGCGAAGCCGAGGCCACGGCCTGGTGGGAGGCGCTGACCGCGGCGGGCGGCGAAGGGATGGTCGTCAAGCCGTTCGCGTTCACGACCCGCGGCCGCCGCGGACTCGCCCAGCCCGGCATCAAGTGCCGCGGCCGCGAGTACCTGCGGATCATCTACGGCCCCGAGTACGACGCGCCCGACCAGATCTCCCGCCTGCGCTCCCGCGGCCTCGCCCGCAAGCGCTCGATGGCCGGCCGCGAGTTCGCGCTCGGGATCGAGGCGCTGGAGCGCTTCGTACGCGGTGAGCCGCTCTACCGCGTGCACGAGTGCGTGTTCGCGGTGCTCGCGCTGGAGTCCGAGCCCGTGGATCCACGCTTGTAGTCACGCCCCCGCAACATCGCGTCGCCCGAAGCGCCATAGCGTGGCCCTCGCTCACAGCGATTCGGGAGGCTCGCCTTGTCTGCAGATCACACGACCCGCCGTCGGTTCATCGCGGGAGCCGGAGCGGCGAGCGCCGCGCTGGCGCTCACACCGTCGGGCGCACTCGCCCACGGCGGCGGCCCGCGCCGCGGCGGCTCGATCCGGCTCTTGCACTTCACCGACGCGCACGTCACGCCCGGCGTCGCCCGTTCGGAGGCGCTGACCAAGCGCGCGCTGCAGCTCGGGCTGGCCTACCGGCCCGACGTGGTCGTCCAGGGCGGCGACGCGATCATGGACGCGCTCTACGCGAGCAAGGCCGACACGGCGGCGCAGTGGGCCGTGCACCAGCGCATCTACAAGGGCATCCGGACGCCGGTCGCCCACGTGATCGGCAACCACGACTGCTGGACCGGCTCGGGCTCGAGCGGCGATCCGCTCGGCGGGAAGGCGTGGGCGCTGCGCGAGTACGGGCTCAAGTCGGGCTGGTACGCGCTCAAGCTCGGCGGCTGGAAGCTGATCGTGCTCGACTCGATCGAGCTGACGGGCGGCGGCGGGTACGTCGGGCGGCTCGGCGACCAGCAGACCGCGTGGCTGCGCGCGGAGCTCGCCGCGACACCGCGCTGGATGCACGTCGTGCTCGCCACGCACATCCCGATCCAGACCGCGCTCCCGCTCACCGACGCCTCCCTGCGCCAGCCCGACGGCTCGTTCCGCGTCCCGGGCGGCTGGGGCGTGCACTCCGACCTGCCGGAGATCAACGAGCTGCTGCTGGACTTCCCGAACGTGCGGCTCGCGCTGTCCGGCCACAACCACGTGCGCGACGACATCACCTACAACACCGTGCGCTTCGCCTGCGGCGGCGCGGTCAGCGGCAACTGGTGGGACGAGGGCGACCCCGGCTACCGCGACACGCCGCCCGGCATCGCGATCGTCGACCTCCAGCGCGACGGCACGGCGGAGATCGGCTACTTCAGCTACCGCGAGGTCGGTCCCCGCGAGCCCTCCGCCGACGGTCCGGCGCGCCCTTAGGCCGCGGCCTGCTCGCGCCAGTCCTCGTGCAGGCGCCAGTAGTGGCCGCCCAGCGCCAGCAGCTCGGCGTGGGTGCCCTGCTCGACGATCCGCCCGTGCTCCATCACGACGATCTGGCCCGCCCGCTCGATCGTGGAGAGCCGGTGCGCGATCACGATCGCGGTCCGGCCTGCCAGCAACCGCCGCAGGCCGGCTTCGATCTTGGACTCCGTATGCACGTCGACGTTGGACGTGGCCTCGTCGAGGACGAGGATCCGGGGATCGGCGACCAGCGCTCGCGCGAAGGCGACGAGCTGCCGCTGCCCGGCCGAGAGCTGGACGCCGCGCTCGCCGACCGGCGTGTCGTAGCCGTGCTCCAGCCCGCCGATGAAGTCGTCGGCACCCACGGCCGCGGCCGCCGCCCGCACTTCCTCGCCTGACGCGTCCGGCCGCCCGAACGCGATGTTGTCCGCGATCGTGCCGCTGAACAGGAACGCCTCCTGCGGCACGATGCCCATCTGGGAGCGCAGGGAGGACGCCGTGACCGTGCGCAGGTCGTGGCCGTCGACCAGCACGCTCCCGCTCGTCGGGTCGTAGAAGCGGGCGACGAGCTTCGCGAAGGTCGACTTGCCCGCGCCGGTCGTGCCCACCAGGGCCACCGTCTGGCCGGGCGGCACCTTCAGGGTCACGTCGCGCAGCGCGTAGGCGTCGCCGCCGTAGGAGAAGGACACGTCGTCGAGGACGATCTCACCGCGCAGGCGGGGGAGGACGGTCGCGTCCGGCGCGTCGACGAGGTCGGGCTCCTCGTCGAGCAGCTCGAAGATCTTGTCGAGCGCCGCCATGCCCGCCTGGTAGGTCGTGTAGAGCTGGCTGAGCTGCTGGATCGGGTCGAAGAAGTTGTTCAGCGCCGCGAGGAAGGCGACCAGGACGCCGATCGTGATCTCGCCGTCGAGCGCCTGGAGGCCGCCGTAGAGCAGGATCCCGGCGGTCGCGATCGAGGACAGCAGCTCCACGCCCGGGAAGTACGCGGCGTTGAGGTTGACCGTCTTCATGTTCGCGCCGCGGTTCTCCTCGTTGAGCTCCTCGAAGCGGCGCAGGTGGCGCGGCTCCTGGCCGAACGTGCGGACGACGCGGATGCCCGACAGCGTCTCCTGCAGGTAGGCGGTGATCGCCGCGACCTTCTCGCGCGTGGCGCGGTAGGCGTCGGCGGAGATGATCCGGAACGCGAACGACGCGATCCCGAGGACGGGGAAGACGGTGTAGGTGATCAGCGCGAGCTCGGGGTCGAGCACGAACAGGATCACGGCTGTGCCGATCAGGGTCAAAGACGACCCGAAGAGCGTCACGATCCCGTCGCTGACCAGCGTGTCGAGCGCCTCGACGTCGTTGGACATGCGCGAGATCAGCACGCCCGCGCGGCGACGGGAGTAGAAGCCGACCGACATCCTCTGCAGGTGCTGGAAGAGCTGGACGCGCAGGTCCTGCAACGCGCGCTGGCCGATCCAGCCGACGAGGTACGTCTGCGCGTAGGTCGCGCCCCAGTAGGCGAGCGCGCTGACCATGAACGCGACGACGATCCACGTCAGCGCGGCCATGTCCTTGGGCACGATGCCGTTGTCGATCGCGAGCTTGGCCAGCGGCGGTGGCGCCAACGCCGCGGCGGTGGCGATGATCAGCGAGCCGAACATCAGTGCCACCCGGCCCCGGTACGGGGAGAGCAACGCCACGAGGCCGCGCAGCTTGCGGCCGCGACCGGAGGTCGCGCGCCAGCGCCGGATGAGGTCGTCGCGTTGGCTCACAGCCCCGCCACCTTCTCCTCCGGGACCTCGTTCAGGAACACCTGGTCCGTGCAGCCCTTGGTCGCGATCTCGTGGTAGAGCGGCGAGCGCGTGAGCAGCTCCTCGTGTGTCCCGCGCGCCTCCAGCCGGCCCTTCTCGAGCACGACGATGTCGTCGGCGAGCGCGATCGTCGACAGCCGGTGGGCGATCACGAACGTCGTGCGGCCCTCCATCACCTCGCGCAGCGCGGCCTTGATCTCGCGCTCGGTCGTGGCGTCGACGGACGAGGTGGCGTCGTCGAGGATGAGGATCCGCGGGTCGGCGAGCAGCGCGCGGGCGATCGCGATCCGCTGCCGCTGGCCGCCGCTCAACGTCAGCCCGCGCTCACCCACACGGGTGTCGTAGCCGTCGGGCAGCTCGTCGATGAACCCGGCGGCCTGCGCGCGCTCCGCAGCCTTCCGGATCTGGTCGTCGGTCGCGTCCGGCCGGCCGTAGGCGATGTTGCCGGCGACGGTGTCGCTGAACAGGAACGGGTCGTCGTCGACGACCGCGATCTCCCGCCGCAGCGCCACCAGGTCCACGTCGCGCACGTCCGCGCCGTCGATCAAGACCGCGCCCGACGTCGGGTCGTACAGCCGCGAGAGCAGCTGGACGAGCGTCGTCTTGCCCGAGCCGGTCGCGCCGACGAGCGCCACGGTCGAACCCGGCTCGACCGCCAGCGACACGTCGCGCAGCGCGTCCCGGCCGCTCCCGTAGGCGAAGGTGACGTCGCGCAGCTCCACGCGGCCGTTCCCCTCGGGCATCGGCGCGGCGCCGGAGACGATCGTCGGCTCGCGGTCGAGGATCTCGAACAGCCGCGCGCCGGAGGCCGACGCGCGCTGGGCCAGGCCGAGCGCGACGCCGAGCATCCGCATCGGCCCGATCAGCATCAGCAGGTACGTGTAGAACGCCGTGAAGTCGCCGAGCGTCAGCGTCCCGTTCATCACCTGGCGCCCGCCGACGAGCAGCAGCGCGGCGAGCCCGAGGTTCGGCAGGAAGGCGAGGAACGGGTTGTAGTAGGCGCGCAGCCTGGTCGCGACCATCGACTGCTCGAACACGCGCGTGACGTTGCCCTCGAAGCGCGTGAGCTGGCGTGGCTCGGCCGCGAACGCCTTCACCACGCGCACGCCGGAGATGTTCTCCTCGACGTCCGCGGTGACCTCGGCGATGCGCTGCTGGACCTCCTGCAGCGCAGGCCGTGAGCGCCGCCCGTAGCGCGTGGCGACGACGATCACGAACGGCACCGGGATCAGCGCGATCGCCGCGAGGCCGGGGGAGATGAGGAACATCGCGACCGCGCCGAGCAGGATCGTCAGCGCCGACTGCAGGATGAACACGAGCCCGTAGCCGAGGAAGAAGCGCACGGACGACAGGTCGACCGTCGCACGCGACATCAGCTGGCCGGTCTGCTGGCCGGCGAAGAAGCCGAGCTCGAGCTTCTGCAGGTGCGCGTACAGCAGCGTGCGCAGGTCGTACTCGATCGCGAGCGAGACCTTGCCCGCCACGAGCCGCCGCGCGACCGACAGGCCGAGCCGGCCGATCGCGATCACGACGATCAGGATCGCGAGCGTGCGCAGCCCGTCCCGGTCCTTGTCGGAGATCTGGTCGACGGCGCGGCCGGTCAGCCACGGGATCGCGACGGTGCAGACCATCGCGGCCGCCGCGAGCACGAGCGACCAGACGACACCCGACTTGTACGGGCGCAGGAAACCGAGTAGCCGTCCAAAGGTGTGCACGCAACTAACAGGGTAGGCGCCGGGTTGCCCGACTTCTGTGCGCTGTTGGTCCTAGGACTTCCGTAAGATCGCGCCTCGCATGACGACTGACCCGATCGCCCTCCGCAACCGCTTCGCCTACGTCAAGGGCGCATGGGACGAGAACCTGCGCGGTGTCCCGTTCCCGTCGCTCGGCGAGGGCACGGCGGAGCAGAAGATCGAGCGGCTCGAGCTCGCGCTCGTCGACGAGATGCGCAACCGCGCCACGCCCGAGAGCGCCGAGCAGGTCGCCGACGCCATGTGGGGCCTCGTGCACGCCCGCCGCGACGACGATCCCGTCAAGCAGCGGGTGACCCGTCATCACGAGGACCTCGCGAAGCTGGGTCACCGGCGGATCTGAAGCCGGGGCACCCGAGCACCGGCAGCCGCGGGTACTTCGCGTAGCCGGGTTCACCCTTCAGTCCGCGTTCGCACATCGAGAAGACGGACCCGCGCGTGTTCCGGATCACGCGCTGGTGCGCGCAATGACCGCAGAGGCCCGCGTTCACGAGAGCGAGCGCTGGAGCGCGAGGACCCGTGCCGCGGAGGTGCGCACGCGCTCCCGGAACGCCTTCGAGGACTGCGCCTCGGCCAGCAGCGCCCGGAACGCGCGCAGCCACGAGCCCTGCCCCGTGGTGAGGACGATGTCGTTGCCGGCCTTGACCGACCGCACCGCGATCGCCTCCGTCTCGCCCGTCGCCCGGACCGCGGCGGCCTCGATCGAGTCCGTGATGATCACGCCCTCGTAGCCGAGCTCCTTGCGCAGGAGCCCGTCGAGCACCTTCGGCGACTGCGCCGCGATCCGGTTGCGATCCAGCCGCGGGTAGCGCGCGTTCGAGCTCATGATCAGCGGGACCTTGGCGGCGATCGCGGCCTTGAACGGCTCCAGGTCGGCCGCGGTCGGCGCGCCCGGGATGCTCGCGGAGCCCTGGTCGGTGTTGGTCGTCGTGCCGCCGAGGCCGGGGAAGTGCTTGGCGGTGGAGGCGACGCCGCCGGCGCGCCAGCCGTCGATCGCGGCCTTGGTGGCGCTCGCGACCTTTGCTGGGTCGGTGGAGAACGCGCGCCCGGCCATCGCCGCGCCGCTGACGCTCGGCACGTCCGCGACCGGCGCGAGCGTGACGTTGAGCCCGTGCGCCTTGAGCGCCTGCGCGGCGGCGCGCGCGTCACGGCCCGGCACCTGCCGCGCCTGCCCGACTGCGGGCGGCGCCCACTCCAGGTTGCGGATGTCCCCGCCTTCCTGGTCGGTGCTGATGATCGGCGTCACGTCGCCGCTCGCCTTCCGCACCGACCCCGTGAGCCGCTTGAGCTGCGCGGGGGAGCTGATGTTGTCGCCGAACAGGATCACGCCGGACGTCCAGCGGTTCTTGAGCGCGTCGCGGACGTAGCGCGGCGCGGTCGTGCCCTGGAAGCGCAGCACGACGAGCATCCCGACCTGCTGCTTGAGGCTCAGCGCGTCGACGGGGTCGGTCTCCGGCGTCGCGGTCGGCGTGGCCTGCACCGGCTCGGGCGTGCCGACCAGCTCACGCACCTCGCGGGGCGTCGGCGCCTCGTCGCCGCTGCCCGCGCCGAACGCGGCCCCGGTGACGAGCGCGAGCGCCCCGGCGGTGAGCACCGCCGCTTGGCGGCGACGGACGACGGTCGACGACGGCACGGCGTTCAGGGTACGAGCGTCACGACCAGCAACTCACGCGCGCTATGGCGCCGGAATCATCGATCCGTCATCCAGACTGGTCATTGGGATTGGGCGAACAAGCGCTGATGTGTCGGTAGCGATAGCCCGCAACAGCGGTACCACCAGCACGGTTGCGTTCGACGTCGAGGTCGTCGCCGCTCTTCGGTCCCTGCGATGTGCGGTGCCGCGCACTAGGCATGTCCGGTTCAATCTGGGGACGCAGTTCTATAAGGCATAGCTGCGTTTGGATCATGCTATTGATCCCTGCTCTTTCGGCACTCCAGCGTGAGATTTGAGGGCTGTGTGCCTTGCAGTCGAGGCAGGCTATCCAAATCCCAGTGCCTATATGAAATAGGTAGCCTGAGCACTGTGATTCTCGCCGGACGCGACGATACGCTCCCCTTCTTGTCTGCATGGGATCGCCTGAGAACGGAGTCTGCGCCGAGAGTCTCAAAAGCGCCGCTACTCCCTGCGTTCGTAGTGAAGGGGCTTCCCCTCGAACCGTTCGCGGCGGCTAAGGCGCTCGGGTTGCCTTTTGCGGCGTTTGGTCCCACTCGCGGAGGTGGCTGGCAAGCGGACTTCGACGTGCCTCGTGGCACGTCTTGGCGTCTCCTTCCAGAACTCGGAGTAGCGCTCTGGCTATCACGAGATATCGCTTCGGCGATTCCTCCCCAACACGGGCAGTGGGATTCGGTAGGCGTCGATCTCCTAACCGCAGCGTTTCGACTCGCGGACCATGAAGGTCTATGGCTTAGCGAAGGTCGGGTTTTGCGCGAGAGCGGCTGGTCGCAACCATTGAGCGGCGCTGAGGCATTGCGAACGCTACGTGGCGCCGATGCGGAAGCTATTGCTGGCATCTGGAGCGATCGCGATGGACGCGCGGTCATTGCTGAGTTTCATCGAGACGGGCTGATACGTGCTGAAACGCACGCGCAGGCGGAGCGCTGGCTGTTGACCGCAGCAGGGCTTCGAAACAGTCTCGAGTTGTAGGCGTTAGCGCGCAGGTCGCGGGAGTCGTCCGACGGGTCCTGTATCCATTCGGCATCGAGATGTTCTCGGCCGGCCGGCCTGGAGGAGACCTTGAACGACGACCTATTTGCTGAGGGCGGCCCTGAGGGGCGAAATGCCGACGCTGATGACTTCGAACGTCGTCTGCGGCCGATGGCCGACGACCTCGGATACACGGTCGTCGACGTCAACTTCGACACTCTCGTCGGCGACACAGCGCGCAGCCAAGGCATGGATGCGCTTTGGGCGTTTCACAACCCGGTCCACGGGCGCGCGCAAGGATGGTTGACGGAAGCGAAGCGGCACAGCGGGCCTAGCCGCTACACCCCGCAGGCAATCGCCTCGGAGGTGCAGACTCTGCGTGACAAACTACGCCGACTAGGCAACCAGCGGCAACGGTTCTTTGGCGATGCCGAGATTGCGCAGCACATCGAGGAGCTGAGCGGCGGCATCCTTATCCATCGGACGCCGCGGTATGACCCAGACAAGGCCGCTCGAATCTTTTCTGGCATCGAGACACAGCGGAACGAGTCTGGGCCCGCCCCAGTACGAGTGGCGTACTGGGGTCCCGATTCGCTGAATGGGCTGGGCGAAGCGTTCTCCCGCTTCGGGACCCCATCGCAATTCTGGTGGCCCGCCACGAGACGCAACGACGGGGTATGGGCGCGACCGTGCCCTCCGGAACAGGTTGCGGCGGGCCTTGTGCTCTATCGGTCTGAGGAAGGCCGTGTCGTCCTTGTGGTCCGGGATGCGCTGTCCCGCCACGAGCCAGCCGCTATCCGCGAGCTAGCTCGGCGAACAGGCGAGAGTTTTGACGTTGTCGCGTACACGCACGGGACGACAGAAGAACGTCGGCTCGCCTCGGAAGGCTGGGCAAGAGCCCACGAGCAGACGTCTCAGCTGGCTCGTGGTCGCTTGCCAGAGCGGGTCGACGTCCTGTCGGTTGGACACGAGACATTAGGTCCGTTCGAGCGCCGGTGGGACGAGTCGGACGGTTCAACCCTCTCCGCCAGTCCGGGGCCAGCGAGGCATCGGAGGCGCCCCGGCCGTCTCGAGACGTCTCCCGTGTTGCCGTCGCGGCGGCGCGTCGTGACGCCGTATCCGTCGCCGACGTCGGTCGCCGACACCTTCGCCGACAAAGCCAGCCTGCATGGAACCAAGCGGTTCTTCGCGCGCCACGGGCTAATCGTCTTCGCGGACGACAAGTTAGGAACGAGTCGCGCGGCTGAGGAAGTTTGGTTGCGGCCATCCGCATATCGCGCGATGGGACACATGCTCGATATGACGCCTTTGCCGACTGTCGCGGGGTTTGCCGTGGCGAAGCTCACCGACGAGCAGCGACAGATCGAGGGGGTACTGCCGTCCGATCTGATTCGTGAATTCGCGCAGGCAGCCGCTGAAGTCAAGGGAATGCCGTACGACGCGGAGCGCAGCATTCGTCTGCGTGACCTTCAGATCTCCGATGCGACGTGGCAACTGAGCGCCGAGCTCGTCTACGACCATGTCTTCGATCTCGTGGGTGGTGAGAGGGTTCGTGACGAAGCGCAAGTCGAAATCTACGCACGGGCAGTTCGAGCCGATGAGATCGATATCGCAGTCGTTACGACTCGCGAGGACGACTTCCGGGCCGCGCGAGCCTGGATCCAACAAGCGCTTGTCCCGATGCAGCGCGGATGGATGATCACGCCCGTGTCCCTACCGTCCGCCGAGCCGCAGCGCTCGGCGTCGTTGCAGATCGTGGTCGACTCGTCGGCCGGCGACGCACGGCGGGTGATCGGCGTCTCAAGCCCGCACCAGCATCGTGACGCCAGCCGAGAACGACCGGGCACCGGGTTTCCTCGGATCGTCCGCGAGTCGCGTTACGACACCGAGTTCTCCGACATCGCCACGATTCGAGAGCGCTGTCTCGAGGACGGCGTAGCAATCGGGGAGGTAACCTCGTACTTCCGGCCCCTGGGCAGCCCTTCGGCGGTCGTCGCAATCCGTTTGCGCCAACGTGCCCGGGATGCACACCTCAGCATGAGATGGCAGTCAGGGAAGGCTCTGGCCCAGATCCCGGCGACCGCGGTAGATCGCGATACCTGGGAGTCGCTTCACGGATTGGAGTGGATGTACTCGAAGAAACGCGAGCTCCTTCTTGCTTCTTGGGCTCGCGCAGCCGAGGCCCTTCGTTCCGGCGCGTCGCCTGCAGTCCTGAGCGCCTAGCAGTCGAACAAACATCCGAGACGGCAGGTCGCGTCCATGGGGGAACCTCCTTCCCAGCACGGTAAGTCTTCCGGCGCGTAGCGGTGTCTCCCGCAAAGGACGTGCAGCCTTAGAGCGAAGCTGCGGCACAGCCGTCAAGGCGCTCAACAAAGCCGGAGACTGGCGGACCTTTGGCGCAAGTATCCGCGAGCGAGCCGGGCGTCGTGCTCTCGTAGCGCACGTCGCCCGACACGAAAGCACGTAAGTCTCAGGCGTCCTGCGGGGTCTTGAACTCGCCGCCGTCGATCAGCTCGATGCGGTAGCCGTCCGGGTCCTGGACGAAGCAGATCCGGCCGATCTCGGGGCGGCCGCCCGGGGCGAACGGCGGCTTCTCGGGCTCCACGCCGATCTTCGCGAGCTCGGTCAAAAGCTCATCCAGGTCGTCGACCGTCACGGCGATGTGGTTGTAGCCGTCGCCGAGGTCGTAGGGCTCTTCGCGGCCGATGTTGACCGTGAGTTCGAGGGTGTCCGCATCACCCGGGAGACCCATGTAGATGTTGTAAGCCGTCTCGAACTGAAGCTTGCCGCGGCGCTCGTAGCCGAGGGCCTCGTAGAAGGCGACCGACGCGTCCGGGTCGAGGACCCGCACGCAGGTGTGGACATAGCGCTTGGACATCGCGACGAACCCTACGCCAGACGCGATTCAAAACGCTCGAAGCGGGGCACTGTCAGCGTCGGGACATGCTCTAGAGAGGAGCACGCGATGCAGGGCTTCGGGCTGATGATCGAAGAGCTGGACGCAGGTGCCGTACGGATCGCGCTGCGTGGCGAGCTGGACCTCGCGCACGCCTACACCTTCGACGAAGAGCTGCGGCGCGTGGAGGAGTCGCGCCCCAACACGGTCGTCCTCGACCTGCGCAAGCTGACGTTCCTGGACTCCTGCGGGCTCGCCCGGCTGCTCGCGGCCCGCCGGCGAGCGCGCCGCGCCGGTCACCGCCTGCTGCTGGTCCGCGGGCCGGCGAACGTGCAGCGGCTGTTCGCGCTGTCGGCGGTCGACGAGGCGTTCGAGATGGTCAGCGAGGTCCCGGAGGCGCTCATGGCAGCCAGCGGTCCCCCGCCGGCGTGACCACCAGCTCGTGGGTGTACGCGCGGGGCGTCTGCCCCGCGAGGTACTCCACGGCCCGCGCGATCTGCGCCTGATCGGCCGTCTCGTTCTCCGCCTTGCCCGCTGTCATCGCGGCGGTCTTGGGCGAGTCGATCGTCGCGTCGACGACCAGCAGCGCCACGTGGACGCCCTGCTCGCGGAACTCCTGTGCCGCGGCGTGCACGAGCGCCTTGGTCGCGTGCGCGCCGGCCGCCCACAGCCCGCGGCCGGCCATCGCGCGCCGCGCGCTGCCGCCCGTGACCTGGATCAGCGTCTTCGCGCCCACCCGCGCGCCCTCGCTCAGGAAGACGAACGCCTGCTCGGCGACCGCGCCCGTCCAGCCCCGGAAGTCCTCGACGGTGGCCTCGCTGATCGCGCCGCCACCGAACGGGCCGGGCTTGGTCGGCCGCGCCGCGGACACCGCGTTGACGATCAGGTCGATCGAGCCGAGCTCGGCCTTCGCCCGCTCCAGCGCGGCGCGCAGCGACTCCGGATCGGAAGCGTCCGCCTCCAGCGGCAGTCCACCGGCGGCGCGCACGGTCTCCAGCGTCTCGGCCGAGCGCGCGACCGCCGCGCCCTTCCAGCCGTTCTGCAGGTGATGCGAGAGGATCGCGCCGCCGAGATTGCGGGCGCCGAGCACGACGATCGAAGGCATCAGCGCATCCTGCCAAATCGCAGTTGCGCGACCGCGATCCCGGCCACGACCAACAGCGCGCCGCCCACGGCGACCGCCGTCACCGTCTCGTCCCGGAAAACGGCGCCCAGCGCCAGCGCGCCGAACGGGATGATCATCGAGATGAAGGACACCGTGACCGCGGGGAGCTCGCGCAGCAGCACGGTCAGCGTCACGAACGTGAAGCCGGTGCCGAACGCCGCGAGGTAGACGATCGAGCCGATCGAGGACACCGACCAGTTGGTCGCGCCCCAGTCTTCAGTGGGCGCGGAGAACGCGAGCAGGAGCACGCCGCCCGTGACCATCGCCCAGCCGTTCATCACCAGCGGGTCCAGCCCGTGCATGCGCTTCTTGGTGGCGACGTTGCCGATCGCGCTGGCCAGGGGCGAGAGGATCACGGCCAGCGCGGCGAGCGCGGTGTGCTCGCCCGTGCCGAGGTCCAGTGACTCGCCGAACGCCAGCACGAGTCCGAGCAGCGCAATCGCCACGCCGACGATCAGGCGCGGGCGCAGCGGCTCCTCGGGCAGGAACAGCGCGGCCAGCAGCGCCACGTAGAGCGGCAACACGCCGAACAGCACGGCCGCGAGCCCGGAGGTGACGTACTGCTCGGCCCAGTAGATGAGCCCGTAGCTCGTCGCGAACGGGAGCACGCCGATCAGGCCGGCGAGGAACACGTCCGTGCGCAGCGAGCGCTTGAGCAGCACGGCGGCGGTGAGCACGCCGACGCCCGCCAGGACGAAGCGGATCCCGGCCCCGAAGAAGGGGGCGACATCCTCCAGCCCGACGGCGATGACCACCCAGGTGCTCGACCACACGAGCACGCAGGCGGCGTACAGACTCCAGACCACAGCGCGCGACATCGGCGCGAGAGGGTATGACTCTGCTCGTGAGAGTCGCTTTGATGATCGAGGGCCAGGAAGACGTGACCTGGGAGGACTGGGTCGCGCTGGCCGATGCGTGTGAGCGCTCCGGGGTGGAGGCGCTGTTCCGCTCAGACCACTACTTGTCCGTCATGGGCGAGGGCGAACGCGGCGCGCTGGACGCCTGGGCGGTCATCAACGCGCTGGCCGCCCGCACCACGAAGCTGCACCTCGGGACGATGGTCTCGCCGACGAGCTTCCGCCACCCGTCCGTGCTCGCCCGGCTCGTGATCGCCGCCGACCACGTGTCCGGCGGGCGCGTCTCGCTCGGCATGGGGACAGGCTGGAGCGAGATCGAGCACAGCGCGTCGGGCTTCCCGTTCCTGTCGATGAAGGAGCGGATGGACGTGCTCGAGGAGCAGCTCGAGATCGTCCACGACGGCTACTTCGGCGACGGCGGGCCGTTCAGCTTCAAGGGCGAGCACTACGAGCTGACCGACCTGAAGGCGCGGCCGCGCCCTGTCGCCCAGCCGCACCCGCCGCTGATCATGGGCGGCGCCGCCGGCCCGCGCGCCGCGCGTCTCGCCGCCCGCTACGCCGACGAGTACAACACCGTGATGCCGACGCTCGACGAGATCCGCGAGCGCAAGGCCAACATCGACGCGGCCTGTGAGAAGGCCGGGCGGGAGCCGATCCCGTTCACGATCATGACCGCGGCGTCGGTGGGCAAGGCGCACCCCGAAGCGACCGAGACGTGGATCAACGGGTCCGTCGACGAGGTCAAGGCGCGGCTGGACGAGCTCGCGGCGGTCGGCGTCTCCGGCGTCTACCTCCAGCTGCAGGAACACCGCGACCTCGAGATGGTCGAGTTGATCGGCCGGGCATTGTCGTGAGCGACGACGACGACTGGACCGGCGAGCCGCCCGAGGGCCGCCACACGCGTGATCAGGCCAATCCCGGCCACTGGGCGAAGCAGTGGCAGGGCGGCGCGATCACCGGCGGGGTCATCCTGCTGCTGTTGCTTGTGGTGGTGCTGATCCTGCTGCTGGGCTGACCGTCGCGCGCTCGGCGGTCTGCGTGATCGCGCCGATGATCTGCGGCCAGGCGCCGCGCGGGAGGCCGTGGCCCATGCCGTTGATCTGCACGAGCGTCGCGCCCGGGATGGCCTTCGCGGTCGCTCGGCCGCCGCTCGGTCGCACGAGCCGGTCCTCGGCGCCGTGGATGACCGTCGCGGGGACCTTCAGCTTGCGCAGCTCCGGCGCGCGGTCGGGGTCGGCGACGATCGCGCCGAGCTGACGGGAGGAGCCGCGCGGGTTGTGGCCGCGGTCATAGCCGCGCGAGGCGATGTCGCGCAGGTCCTCGATGTCGGGCTCCCAACCCGAGCCGCCGAGCTTGCTGAACAGGTTCACGCCGTGCTCGATGTACTTCTCACGGTCCTTCGGCGCGGGCCGCAGCAGGACCGCGTACATCGTCAGCGCGGGCTGCCCGTGCCAGAAGTCGCCGGAGTTGGACATGATCGAGACGAGCGAGAGCGTGCGCTCGGGGTGCTCGATCGCGACGCGCTGGGCGATCATCCCGCCCATCGAGGCGCCGACGATGTGCGCCTGCTCGATGCCGAGGTGGTCGAGCACGCCGACGCTGTCGCGGGCCATGTCGCTGAGCGTGTAGGCCGCGGCGGTCTTGGAGCGCAGCGCGAGCTGCTTGAGCGACGGCACCGGGAGATCGTCCAGGTGGGTGGAGCGGCCGATGTCGCGGTTGTCGTGGCGGATGACGAAGTAGCCACGCGCCGCGAGCTGCTCGCAGAAGTCCTCGTGCCAGGCCAGCATCTGCGTGCCGAGGCCCATGATCAGGAGCATCGCGGGGTCTGCCGGGTCCCCGAAGGTCTCGTAACAGATGTCGATGTCGCCAACCTTGGCGATCGCTTCGGCCATCTGACCAAAGCTAGCCGAAGTCGTTAGCGTCCGGTGAAGGGCCCGCCGAATCTCACAGATGCGCCGTGAAGATGGCGCGCCGATGAGGCTCCTCAGCATGACGACCCTTGCCCTCGCGCTCGCGTTGCCCGCGACCGCGATGGCCCAGACTCCGCCGCTCGCCACGGACTACCGCGCGCACGGCGACGACGCCCGCATCCTCGTCGCCGCCCACCGCGGCTACTGGCGTGGCGCGCCCGAGAACTCGCTCCCGGCGTTCCAGCAGGCGATCGACCGCAAGCTCGACATGATCGAGCTCGACGTCATGCGCACCTCCGACGGGCAGCTCGTGCTCATGCACGACACGACCGTCGACCGCACGACCAACGGCACGGGCTCGATCGCGTCCAAGACGCTCGCCCAGATCAAGGCGCTGCGGCTCAAGAACGGCCTCGGCGGGGCGCAGGCGGCCGTGACCGACCTGCAGGTGCCGACGCTGAAGGAAGCGCTGGCCGTGATCGGCACGAAGGCGCTGATCAACCTCGACAAGGCGTGGGCGTACCGCGACCAGATCCTGGCCGAGCTGATCGAGACCGGCACGGTCGAGACCGCGGTCTTCAAGAGCAACGCGTCCGTGGCCGACGTGCAGGCGTTCCGCGCCAAGGACCCGCGGATCCTCTACTCGCACATCGTCGAGGACGGCAACGCCGCTTCGCTCAGCGGCTTCGGCGACAACCCGCCGGACTCCTACGAGATCGTCTTCGACCGCCTGACGGATGCGCAGATCCAGCCCGCCGCGGTGGCCGCGGCCAAACGGCAGAGCCGGATCTTCATCAACACCATGTGGTACGGGCTCGCCGGCCGCTACACGGACGAGGCGTCGCTGATCGACCCCGCCCGCGGCTGGAAGCCGGTCATCGAGCGCCACCTGGCCGACGTCATCCAGACCGACAACCCGGACGAGCTCAAGCGCTACCTGCGCGGCGTCGACGTCACCCAGCCGGTCAACGCCGCGAACGCGATCCGCGTCCAGGGCGAGGACTACTCGACCGACGGCAAGGGCGTCGGCTACTCCGATCTGGAGGACGCCAACCAGGGCGGCAACCTCTACCGCGGCGCCGAGGGCGTCGACGTCTGCGACCAGCAGGGCGCTTTGGTCGTCTGCTGGATCCGTGGCGGCGAGTGGCTCAAGTACGACATCACCGTCAAGACGGCCGGTGCCTACCGCGTGTGGGGCCGCTTCAGCAGCCCGTACCGTCCGGCGGGCAAGATCACGCTCGAGCTGCCGGGCCGCTCGCAGACGGTCGACATCGCCTCGACGACCTCGCACGACGCGTTCATGCCGCAGGAGATCATCCCGTCGGTCGAGCTGCCCGCGGGCAAGCTCTCCTACTACGTGCGGATCGACCCGACCGCGTACCAGAACTTCAACCTCGACTACCTGCAGTTCGACCGCATCACCGCGGACGAGACGACGCAGGTGCCGTCGACCGTCGGTGGCGTGGTCGCGGGCACGCTGTCGCTGACGCTGGGCACGCCGCCGGTGTTCGGCGTCTTCCAGCCGGCCGTCGAGCGCGAGTACACGGCGCAGACGACCGCGCGCGTGATCTCCAGCGCGATGGACACGACGCTGACCGTGACCGGCGGCAAGCTGACGAACGGCGCGCATGCGCTGGCGCAGCCGCTCGGCGTGCGCGCGGGCGATGCGGCCTTCACGCCGCTGGTCGCTCCGGTCGCGCTCAAGTCGTGGGAGGGACCGGTGATCACCGACGAGGTGCCGGTCGGCTTCCGCCAGGCGATCGGCGCGGGTGAGGCGCTCCGCACGGGCGCCTACACCACGACACTGACCTTCACGCTGTCGACGACCGCGCCCTGACGCTAGGACGAAGAGCGGGAGTATCGCCCCCTGGGCGATACTCCCAAGTCGACGTGAGCCCTATGGGCGAACGTCGACCCCGATCGGGCAGGAGACGCCGGTGCCGCCCAGGCCGCAGTAGCCGTTGGGCACCTTCGCCAGGTACTGCTGGTGCACGTCGTCGGACTCGTAGTAGAAGGTGTCGAGCGGGGCGATCTCGGTCGCGATCGGGCCGTAGCCGGCGTCCTTCAGACGCTCCTCGAACGTGGCCTTGGTCGCCTCCGCGATCTCGGCCTGCTCCGGCGTGGTCGTGTAGATCGCGGAGCGGTACTGGGTGCCCACGTCGTTGCCCTGGCGCATGGCCTGGGTCGGGTCGTGGTTCTCCCAGAAGGTCTTCAGGATCTCCTCGTAGGAGATCTTCTCGGGGTCGAAGACCACCAGCACGGCCTCGGTGTGGCCGGTCTTGGCGGTGCAGACCTCTTCGTAGGTGGGGTTGGGCGTGAAGCCGCCGGCGTAGCCGACCGCCGTCGTGTACACGCCGGGCGTCTGCCAGAACGTGCGCTCGGCGCCCCAGTAACAGCCCATCCCGACGATCGCGGTCTGGTAGCCGTCGGGGAACGGGGGCTGGAGCGGGGTACCGAGGACGAAGTGGGTGGTGGGGACCGGTCGCGGCTCGGGGCGACCGGGGAGCGCCTTCTCGCGCTCGACCATCTTGGTCTTGGATGCGAAGTCGAAAAGCATGTACTTGTCAGTCTCGCCAGGGGCTCGTTTGTTACACGACGTCTTCGTCGTCTTCGCCCTCGCCGGTCATCGCCTCGAGCAGCTCGAGCGCGGCGGCCTGAGCGGGCGTGACGAGCACTTCGCCGCCGACGTCCTCCAGCTGCGGGAAGAAGCTCGCGTGCACGGCGACCTCGTCGCCGCCCGCGTCTTCGAGCACGATCACCGCTCGGCCCTGACCGTCGCCGGCAACGCCCTCACCACCTCCGACTGCGGCCCCGGCGGCGGTGAGCACCGCGACGGCGAGGTCATGCCAATGCGAGAGCGCATCCTGGCGCTCGGCATCGGTCATCTGGTCAAGGTGATGGCGATTGCGCTCGGCGAGCGCGGCGACCGCCGCCCCGAGCGGGGCGTCGGCCAGGAGGTCGTCGACAGAGGACACCTAACCAGTATGGCGCGGACGCTACGTTGCGATTAATGGCTCGCCTCGGACTCGGAACCGCCGCCCTCGGACGCCCCGGCTATCTCAACCTCGGCCACGGCGCGGAGCTGGGCGAGGACCGCAGCGTCGACGCCCTCCGCGCCCGCACCCACGAGGTGCTCGACTTCGCCTACGAGGCGGGCATCCGCGACTTCGACACCGCCCGCTCCTACGGCCGCGGCGAGGAGTTCCTCGGCGAGTGGCTGCGTTCCCGCAAGCCCGACGGCGTGACGATCTCCTCCAAGTGGGGCTACGTCTACACCGCGAACTGGGAGGTGGCCACCGATCCGCCGGAGGTCAAGCACCACGACGTGGAGACGTTCAAGCGCCAACTCGACGAGACGCGGGAGAACCTGGGCGACTGGCTCGACCTCTACCAGATCCACTCGGCCACGCGGGAGAGCGGCGTGCTGGGGAATGACGCGGTTCTGAGCGCGATGCGCGAGGCCGGCGTGCCGATCGGGCTGTCCGTGTCCGGCACGGGCCAGGCCGAGACGATCGATCTTGCGGTGTCATTGGGGATCTTCTCCGCCGTGCAGGCGACTTGGAACCTGCACGAGCGCGCGGCGGGCGACGCCTTGGCGCGCTCTGGCCTGAAGGTGATCGTCAAGGAAGGCCTGGCGAACGGTCGCTTGGCGGCGCGTGACGCGCAGGCGCTGGCCGTGGCGCTCGCCCAGCCGTGGGCGGACGTGGTGCTGAGCGGCGCGGCGTCGATCGACGTGCTCAAGTCGAACCTGCGCGCGCTGGACGTGGACCCGGTCGACGAGCCAGGCCTCGCCGAGGACAGCGACGCCTACTGGGCGCTGCGCTCCTCGCTGGCCTGGAACTAGGGGGTATGCCCGGAAACTTTCCCCACAGGAAAGTTTCCGGGCATACCCCTTCGAAATCAGGCCGGACAGCGATCACTTCCCGGCCGCGAGGCCCGCTCCCCCCTTATCGGTGCCCGCCTGAAACGCGACGCACTCAGTCCAGGCCTGCGGTAGACAGGATCCGCTCGCGCAGCGCGTCCCCACGCCCCGCCGAGACCGCCCGCGCGATCCGGTCAGCCGGCATCTCGACACCCCGCGCCGCCGCCAGCTCCTGCAGCTCCTGCCGCTCCTCGCTCTCCCGCGCGGCCTTCAGGAACAGCCACCCGAACAAGAGGATCGTCACGATCGACCCCTCGACCATCATGATCGCGCCCGCCGCGCTCTGGTCGTTGGCGGCGCTGATGCCGTGCTCGGCCTGGCCGCGCGCGTACTGCGGGTAGAGCACGGCGCTGGACCACAGCAGCGCGTTGGCGAGCACGCTGCCGATCATCCGGATGGCGAGGATGTAGCCGATCTTCCAGCCGTTGCCGAACCAAGCCGGTTTGGGGAGCGGGCCGAGCAGCGCCATCCACATGGCGATCCCGAAGGACACGAACAGCATGTGCTGAAGCGCGTGGACGGCGTCGTTGCTCACCGCGCCCTGGTAGAGGGCGGGCAGGTGCCAGACGTAGAAGTTCACGGTCCAGGCCACGAGCGCGACGACCGGATGGCCGAACACGCGCAGCCACGGCACCGCGCGCAGCAGCGGCGCCAGGACGGGACCCGTCAACCCGAGCACGATCAGCAGCGCGCCGAGGTCGGCGATCAGCAGGTGCTCGAGCATGTGCGCCCAGAACAGCTCCTCGCTCAGCACCGCGAGCGGGGAGGAGAGCGTCAGCGCCATCAGCACGAGGCCGGCGTAGAAGCACCACTTGCGCCAGGTGGGGGTGGACGTCAGCGAGCGGTTGCGCAGCCAGTAGAGGACGCCGAAGACCAGCATCGGCAGCAGCTGCAGTGGTGCGAACTCGATCTCCATCCGACCGATACCGTTGCACGCCATGTCCAGCCGTGAGACGCCGCCCTACCGCGCCGACCACGTCGGCAGCCTACTGCGCCCGCCGGAATTGCTCCAGGCGCGCGAGGCCTTCGCCAACGGCAAGATCGATGCCGACGAGTTGCGCGGGGTGGAGGACACCGCGATCCGCGATGCGGTGAAGCTGCAGGAGGACGTCGGGCTCAGATCGGCCACGGACGGCGAGTTCCGCCGCGCGACCTGGCACATGGACTTCATCTACAGCCTCGGCGGCGTGCAGAAGACCCCGGGCCAGCTCAAGGTCAAGTTCCACAACGCGGACGGCGACATCGAGTGGACGCCCGCCGCGATGCACGTGGACTCCAAGATCACGCTCGAGAAGCCGATCTTCGCCGACCACTTCGAGTTCCTGCAGTCGGCCGTGACGACCGCCACGCCCAAGCTCACGATCCCGTCGCCGAGCATGGTCCACTACCGCGGCGGCCGCGCCGCGATCGAGGAGTCCGTCTACCCGGACATGGACCAGTTCTGGGCGGATCTCACGAGCGCCTATCGGGACGAGGTACGCGCGCTCCACGACCTCGGCTGCCGCTACCTGCAGTTCGACGACACGTCGCTCGCCTACCTCAACGACCCGAACCAGCGCGCCGAGATGGCGGCGAAGGTCGACGACGCCGAGCACCTGCACGAGGCGTACATCCGCCACATCAACGAGGCGCTCGCCGACCGCCCGGAGGGCATGGCGGTCACCACGCACATGTGCCGCGGCAACTTCCGGTCCAGCTGGGTCGCCGAGGGCGGCTACGACTTCGTCGCCGAGGCGCTCTTCAACGAGCTCGACGTCGACGGCTTCTTCATGGAGTGGGACGACGCCCGCTCCGGCGGCTTCGAGCCGCTGCGGTTCGTGCCCAAGGGCAAGGTCGTCGTGCTCGGCCTCGTCACCACCAAGAGCGGCGAGCTCGAGACGAAGGAGCTCCTG
Source organism: Solirubrobacter phytolaccae (assembly GCF_027587195.1). Lineage (GTDB taxonomy): Bacteria > Actinomycetota > Thermoleophilia > Solirubrobacterales > Solirubrobacteraceae > Solirubrobacter > Solirubrobacter phytolaccae. Next base: position 35,006 of record NZ_JAPDDP010000041.1, read on the forward strand.
AAGCGCCGGATCGAGGAGGCGACCCAGTACGTCGACCTCGACCAGCTCTGCCTCTCGCCCCAGTGCGGCTTCTCCTCGACGGTCGAGGGCAACGCGCTGACCGTCGAGCAGGAGATCGACAAGCTCCGCCTGGTCGTCGAGACGGCCGAGGAGGTCTGGGGCTAAGTGGTGCTCCGGCGCCGACCGCCGCTACTTCTCGGGGTCGCGGCGGCGGCGCTCGGCGTGGCGCTGACCACGCTGATCCTGTTCGCGCTGCGTGACGTCGCGCCGGTCGTCTCGCTCGGCGTCGTGTACCTCGTCGTCGTGCTTGCGGTCGCCAGCGTCTGGAACGCGTGGCTCGGCCTGGGCACGGCACTCGCCAGCGCGCTCGCGTTCAACTTCTTCCACATCCCGCCGACCGGCCGCTTCACGATCACGGGCGGCGAGAACTGGGTCGCGCTGATCGTCTTCTTCGGCGCGGCCGTGCTGGCGTCGTCGCTGACCGAGCTGGCCCGGCGGCGCACGATCGAGGCCGAGGAGCGCCGCCAGGAAGCTGACCTGAGCGCCGAGATGGCGCGGCTGCTGCTCCGCGGCGGGCGCTTGGAGGAGGCGCTGCCGGCCGTGGCCGAGCGGCTCGCCCGTGCCCTGGACGCGCCCAGCGCGTCGATCGTCGCCCGCGCCGAGCCCGGCACCTTCCCGCTGCGCGAGGGCCCGCGCCAGATCGGCACGCTGACCGTCGACGCGCCGGAGCCGGTGCTGCGCCGCATCCAGGTGCGCATCGTGCCGTCGCTCGAAGCGCTCCTCGCGGCGGCGTTGGAGCGCGACGCCCTGATGAACGACGCGGTCGAGACCGCCGCGCTGCGCCGCTCCGACGTGATCAAGACCGCGCTCCTGCGCTCCGTCAGCCACGACCTGCGCTCCCCGCTGACGGCGATCCTGACGAGTGCCGAGGCGCTGAAGCTCGCCCCGGACGAGCGGGTCGAGCTGGCCGAGGCGATCACCGAGGAAGCCACGCGGCTGAGCCGCCTCATCGACAACCTGCTCGACCTCTCGCGGCTCGAGGCGGGCGCCGCCGAGGCCCGCCCCGAGTGGTCCTCGATCGAGGAGGTCCTCACCGCCGCGATCGACGACGTCCCGTCCGGCGACTTCAAGCTCTCCGTCGACACCGACCTCCCGCCCGTCAAGGCCGACGCCGCCCAGCTCGAACGCGCCTTCGCGAACCTGCTCGAGAACGCCCAGCGCCACTCCGGCGGCCATCCGGTGTCGGTGCGTGCGCGGGACGTCGGCGGCCGCATCCTCGTCCGCGTCGTCGACCGCGGCCCGGGCGTCCCCAAGGCCCACCAGGAGCGGATCTTCGAGCCCTTCTACCGCAGCGGCTCCCGCGGCTCCGGCCTGGGCCTGGCGATCGTCCGCGGCTTCGTCGAGGCCAACGGCGGCCGCGTCTGGGTCGAGTCCCTGCCCGACCAGGCGACCTCGTTCGTGGTCGAGCTCCCGGTGCCGGTGTCGTCGGACCCCACGGGAGAACCCCTGGTTCCGAACACGCAAAATGACAGGGAAGAACGGTCGCCTTAGCGGTAGACCATTGGGTGTGATCGCGGACGCCCTCAAGACGATCTTGGAGCTCTCACCCGCCGGGCTCGCGCTGTTCGCGCTGTGGATGCTGCCGGACTGGCTGCGCAAGTGGATCGAGCTTCGCGCGGCGTGGACGGCGTCGAACCAGCAGGACCGCGGAGCCGGCGGGTCTTAACGACATCTGTATGCCGGGCTCCGCGATCTAGAGGAGCCCTTCACGCGAGCGGGCCGATGATCACCGTGTGCCTGCTTCCTCCCCAGAGCCGCCGCGGCGGCCCGAGCACCAGTTCGCCATGCCGAAGGTCACGCCGTGCCCGGTCACGCCGGCGCGGCCGACGGCCGGCTGGTGATCACCGACGCGGCCCACTACCTCCGCGGCGTTCGCCAACCGGGCACGCCGCTGAGCCTCACTGCCGCCGCTGCGCACCCACGCAGCGGCGGCAGTTTCGTCTGGGTCGAGCTGTTCGAGCCGACCGACGAGGAGCTGCGCGCGCTGAGCGAGGGCTTCGGCCTGCACGAGCTCGCGATCGAGGACACCCGTCGCGCGCATCAGCGCCCGAAGGTGGAGGCCTACGACGACTTCCACCTGCTCGTCCTGCGCACCGCGCGCAACACGCCCGACCGCGCGACCGTCCTGTTCGGCGAGGTCCACCTGTTCCTGGGCGTCGGCTTCGTGATCGTGGTGCGGCACGGCGACGGCGAGGTCCGCGCGAACGTCCGGCCTGAGCTGCTCAAGCACGGCCCGGCGGCCGTCGTCTACGGCATCCTCGACGCGATCGTCGACGACCTCGAACCGGTCGTGGAGGAGATCGAGAACGACATCGAGGCGGTCGAGGCCGAGATCTTCGCCCGCCGCGTCGACGCCACCGAGCGCATCTACGAGCTCAAGCAGCAGGTCAACCACCTCTACCGTGCCGTCCACCCGCTCCTGATCCCGCTCGAGGCGATGGAGCACGGCCAGTTCAAGGACGTCAGCCCGGCGCTCGCCCGCTACTTCCGCGACGCCACCGACCACGTCCGCCGCCTGCACGACGAGATCGTCGCCCAGCGCGAGCAGCTCACGAGCGTCTTCGAGGCGAGCGCGGCACTGGCCAACCAGCGCCAGACGGCGACGATCCGTCAGCTGACGGTCGTCGCCACGGTCTTCCTGCCGCTCGGCTTCGTCGTCGGCTTCTTCGGCCAGAACTTCGCATGGCTCACGGAGCGCGTCGACTCCCCGGCCGCCTTCTTCGGGCTGGGCCTGGGGAGCCTCGCGCTCTCGTGCGCCGTGCTGTACGCCTGGCTCAGGCGCCCAGCAGACCGTGCACGACCAGGTCGATCAGCTTGATGCCCACGAACGGGGCGATCAGGCCGCCGAGGCCGTAGATCAGCAGGTTGCGGCGCAGCAGCGCGGTCGCGCCCGCCGCCTTGTACTTCACGCCGCGCAGGGCGATCGGGACGAGCAGCGGGATCACGATCGCGTTGAAGACGATCGCCGAGATGATCGCCGACTGGGGCGTGCCCAGGTCCATGACGTTCAGCTTCGCCAAAGGGCCTTCGGACTCGCCCGCCGCCGCGTAGGTGGCGACGAAGATCGCGGGGAGGATCGCGAAGTACTTGGCGATGTCGTTGGCGATGCTGAAGGTCGTCAGCGCACCGCGGGTGATCAGGAGCTGCTTGCCGACCTCGACGATCTCGATCAGCTTGGTCGGGTTGGAGTCCAGGTCGACCATGTTGCCGGCCTCGCGGGCGGCCTGGGTGCCGGTGTTCATGGCCACGCCGACGTCGGCCTGGGCGAGCGCGGGTGCGTCGTTGGTGCCGTCGCCGGTCATGGCGACGAGGCGGCCGTGGGACTGCTCCTCCTTGATCAGCTCGAGCTTGCGCTCCGGGGTGGCCTCGGCGAGGAAGTCGTCGACGCCGGCCTCCTCGGCGATCTTGGCGGCGGTCAGGCGGTTGTCGCCGGTGACCATGATCGTGCGGATGCCCATCGCGCGCAGCTGCTCGAAGCGGGCGCGCATGCCGTCCTTGACGGTGTCCTTCAGATGGATCACGCCGAGGACCTGCGCGTCGCGGGCGACGGCCAGCGGCGTGCCGCCGTCGCGGGCAATCTTTCCCAGGACCGACCGCAGCTCGTGCGGCGCCTGGCCGCCCTCGGCCTCGACGAAGGCGATGATCGCGTCGCCGGCGCCCTTGCGCAGGCGGGTGCCCTCGTGGTCGATGCCGCTCATGCGCGTCTCGGCGGTGAAGGGGACGAACGCGTGGGTGCCGAGCTCACGCTCGCGCAGCCCGTAGCGCTTGGCCAGCACCACGATCGAGCGGCCCTCGGGCGTCTCGTCGGCCAGCGAAGCGAGCTGCGCGGCCTCGGCGAGCGCGACCTCCTCGACGCCCGGCATCGGTACGAACTCGGAGGCCTGGCGGTTGCCGAGCGTGATCGTGCCGGTCTTGTCGAGCAGCAGCACGTCCACGTCGCCACTCGCCTCCACGGCGCGCCCGCTCAGCGCGAGCACGTTGCGCCGCACGAGCCGGTCCATGCCGGCGATGCCGATCGCGCTCAGCAGCGCCCCGATCGTCGTCGGGATGAGCGCCACCAGCAACGCGATCAGCGTCGTCAAGGACACGTCCGTGCCGGCGAAGTCCGCGAACGGCTTGAGCGCGACGACCACGACGAGGAAGACCAGCGTGAGCCCGGCGAGCAGGATGTTCAGCGCGATCTCGTTCGGCGTCTTGCGCCGCTCGGCGCCCTCGACCAGGTTGATCATCCGGTCCAGGAACGACTTGCCGGGCTCCTGCGTGATCTCGACCACGATCAGGTCGGACAGCACCCGTGTGCCGCCGGTGACCGCGGACCGATCACCGCCGGACTCGCGGATGACCGGGGCCGACTCGCCGGTGATCGCCGACTCGTCCACGGAGGCGATGCCGTCGATCACGGTGCCGTCGCCGGGGATGACCTCACCGGCCGCGACGAGCACGATGTCCCCGCGGGTGAGGTCGGACGCGGCGACTTCCCCACCGTCGCGCAGCCGCGCGGTGGTGGTCTTCCGCATCGCGCGCAGCGACGCGGCCTGCGCGCGGCCGCGGCCCTCGGCCAGCGCCTCCGCCAGGTTGGCGAAGACGACGGTCAGCCACAGCCAGACGGCGATCGTGACCGTGAACCAGCGCGGGTCGTCACCGCCGCCGACCACGGCGGCGACGGTCGTCATGACCGCGCCGACCTCGACCACGAACATCACCGGGTTGCGCAGTTGCACGCGCGGGTCGAGCTTGCGCAGCGCGTCCAGCAGGACCGAGCGGGACGGCCGCATCGGCGCGGGACGCTGCGGGGGAGCGGCGGGGGGAGTGGCTACGGCGGTCATCGGTCCAGCGCCTCGTTGAGCTTGGTGGTGTTGACGTGCCCGTCGTCGCCGACCAGGGCGAGCACTTCGGCTTCGGGCAGGCTGCGGACGCGGGCGATCCGGCGGGCCTGGATGACGGCGTTCTCATGGGAGATGTCGGGGTCGACGCCGGAGGCCGAGGTCGTCACGGCATCCATCGGCGGCTCGGCACCGTCGTTCATCGCCCGGTAGGCCGCGATCTGCTCGAGGTAGAAGTACTTCGCGCTGCTCGAGTTCGGGCCGCGGTTGGAGAAGGCGGTCGCGTCGGCGGAGTAGTCGGTCTGCGACGGACGCGGCTGGAAGTAGCGCGCGTCGCCGACATGCGTGGCCTCGGCCAGGACGACTTCCCGCGTGGGGATGACCTGGACGATGCCCGTGACCGCGAGCGGATACACGAGGCCGAGCAGCACGGTGGACGCGAGCACGGCGACGATGGAGGAGATGAGGGTGCGTTTCATCAGAAGAGTTGGGTCGTCAGGCCCTGGACCACAGGTCCGAGGAGCAGGGCGGGGAGGAAGGTGAGGGCGCCGACGATCACGACCGTGGCGGTGATCAGGCCGGCGAACGTGGGCGTGTCGGTGCGCATGGTCCCGAGGCCGGCGGGCGCGACCCGCTTGGTGGCGAGCGCGCCGGCGACGGCGAGCGTCAGGACGATCGGCGCGAAGCGGCCGATCAGCATCGTCAGGCCGCCGAGCAGGTCGGCGAACGTGACGCCGGTGTAGCCCGCGAAGGCCGAGCCGTTGTTGTTCGCCTGCGACATGTAGGCGTACAGCGACTCGGAGAAGCCCTGGGGGCCGGCGGCGTAGATCGAGGCCTGGCCGTAGTCGGTGGAGATCGCGATGCTCGTGGTGACGAGCACGGCGAGCGGCGTCACCAGCAGCGCGAGCACGATCAGCTTGATCTCGCGGCCCTCGAGCTTCTTGCCGAGGAACTCCGGCGTGCGGCCGACCATCAGGCCGCCGATGAAGACGGCGAGCAGGACGTAGAGCAGCATCGTGTAGAGCCCGGTGCCGACGCCGCCGAAGATCGACTCGCCGAAGGCGAGGTTGACCATCGGGACGAGGCCGCCGATGCCGGTGAGCGACTCGAACGCGGCGTTCACCGCACCGGTCGAGGTCGCGGTCGTCACGACGGTCCACAGCGCGCTGCCGCCCGTGCCGAACCGCAGCTCCTTGCCCTCGAGGTTCGCGCCGGTGAGCCCGGCGGCCTGCTGCGCGGGTGTCGCCTGCAGCTCGGCGAGGTAGACGACCACGACGCCCGCCAGGAAGATCGCGAACATCACGCCGAAGATCGTCCATCCCTGCCGGGCCGAGCCGACCATCCGCCCGTAGGTGAAGGTCAGCGACGCCGGGATGGCGAGCATCGCCAGCATCTCGAGGACGTTCGTGAGCCCGTTCGGGTTCTCGAACGGCATCGCGGAGTTCACGTTGAAGAACCCGCCGCCGTTGGTCCCGAGGACCTTGATGATCTCCTGCGAGGCGACCGGCAGGTCAAGTGACTGCACGACGCCCTGGGAGGCGAGGATCAGCGCGCCGACGAACGAGATCGGCAGCAGGATGCGCACGACGGCACGTGTGAGGTCCTCGAAGAAGTTGCCGAGCGGCCGGCCCGCGATGCCGCGGATCAGCACGATCGCGACGACGAGGCCGACCGCGGCGCTGACGAAGTTCTGCACCGCGAGCCCGACCATCTGGATGAAGCCCGTGAGCGTCGTCTCGCCCGCGTAGTACTGCCAGTTCGTGTTCGTGACGAACGATGAAGTGGTGTTGAAGGAGAGGTCCCACGGCATCCGGGCGCGCAGGACGAGGTAGAGGAACAGCCACGAGAGGACCGAGAAGGTGATGAGGCTGACCGCGTACTGCTTCCAGGTCTGCGGCCGGCGCGCCTCGTAGGTGAAGACGCGCGCGATGTAGCCACCGAGCAGCGGCACGATCGCCAGCAGCACGGCGCAGAAGACGATGAGCTGAACCCAGGCCATGGCTAGAGCCGCTCCCCGCGCACCAGCGCGTACAGGAGGAAGCCCGCCAGGAGGGCGGAGATGACGAGACCCAACGCGTCGGCGGCGCTCATATGCGGTCCACCAGGGCGATCAGGCCGTAGAGCGCGAGAAAGGCCACCAGGGCCAGTGCGACGGCGACGAAATCCATGCCTTGCAGGCTGGAACCGCGCCCCTCAAGGACCCGTACAGACTCCGGCGCGCCGCATACAGATCCCGTAAAGGCGGTTTCCCCCGTCCGTGGGGCCTTGTATTCAAGATGTGCACCAGGGGTCCGAATGCGGTGGCCAATGCCTGCCGTACATTCAGTTCGCCACAAACTCGCTGCCCTTGTAGTCCTGTCCGTCGTGGTCGTCGGCGCCGTCATCACGGTGCTCGCGCTGCGCGGGATCGACGACGCCGTCGACGAGACCAACGCCCGCCAGGCCGCGGCCGCCACCACGGCGGCCACCGCGCTGGGCGATCAGGCCGCCGACGCCGGGACCGCCCTCGAGGCGCGGATCCAGGCCGCGCTGGCCACGGGTGAGCCCGCCGCCGAGGCCTACGCGCTCGTCGCGAAGCCCGGGAAGGGCGCCGCGTCGATGGCCGTCGACGCCGACGGTCGCATCCTCACCGGGGAGAAGGCCGGTACCAAGTCCGCGCTGGCCGCCGCGCTCACCGAGGACGGCTCGGGCTTCACGGTCGTGCCCGCCGCCGACCTGGAGGCGCTCGGCCTCTCGAACCCGATCGCGGTCAAGCCGACCGAGGTCGGCGTGAAGGTGGACACGGACGAGGTCACGGACCGGCTCGCGGTCGTCGCGTCCGGCAAGACCGCGGACGGCGGCCGGTTGATCACGGTCCGCCCGCTCGACGACGCCGCGCTCGTCGACCACGCCGCCAAGAACATGGGCGCGGGCGCCTACGTGACGATCTTCCAGGGCGACGTCCGCGTGAACACGACGGGCAAGACCAACGGCAAGCGCAACGTCGGCACGACCGTCTCGCAGAAGGTCCACGACGCGGTCTACGGCGGCGACAAGGCCTTCACCGGCGAGGCGATCGTCGTCGACAAGACCGTCATCAGCCACTACGCGCCGATTCGCGGGGCGGACGGCAAGGCGATCGGCATGTGGTACGCGGGCTACCTGAAGTCCGACGTCGAGGCCGCCGCCTCCGCCACGCGCCGCAACATGCTGATCGTCGGCGTGCTCGTCGCGCTGATCGCGGCCGCCGTCGCCGTCTGGTTCGCGTCCCGCATGCTGCGCCCGCTGAGTGTGCTGACGCCGCAGATGGAGGCGATCGCCGCCGGCAAGATCGACGACGCGCCGGTCATCGACCGCCGCGACGAGTTCGGCACGATGGCCACCGCGTTCAGCGAGATGGTCGACTACCTGCGCGAGATGGCTGGCGCCGCCGAGCGGATCGGCCACGGCGACCTCACGGTCGACGTCGAGCCCAAGTCCGAGGACGACCGGCTCGGCAACGCGTTCAAGGACATGGTCGGCAAGCTGCGCGAGCTGGTCGGGCGACTGCACGTGTCGGCGTCCTCGGTCGCAAGCGCTTCGCAGGAGATGTCCGCCACGTCCGACGAGGCCGGCCGCGCCGTGACCGAGATCGCCGACGCCGTGGGTGAGGTCGCCGCGGGCGCCGAGCGCCAGGTGCGCCTGGTGGAGACCACGCGCGAGACCGCCCTGGCCGCGGCCCGCACCGCCGCCGAGAGCGCCGACAGCGCCGGCCACACGGCCGAGGTCGCGGAGGAGACCCGCGCGATCGCCAAGGAGGGCGTCGCCGCCGCCAACGAGGCGTCCGAGGCGATTCGTGCGCTCGCCGACACGTCGCGCGGTGTCAGCGCCGCGATCGGTGAGCTGTCGACCCGCTCCGAGCACATCGGCGGGATCGTCGCCACGATCACGATGCTGGCCGAGCAGACGAACCTGCTCGCGCTGAACGCCGCGATCGAGGCCGCCCGCGCGGGTGAGCAGGGCCGTGGCTTCGCGGTCGTGGCCGAGGAGGTCCGCAAGCTGGCCGAGGAGTCTCAGGCCGCCGCTTCGCAGATCTCCCAGCTGATCGCCGAGATGCAGGGCGAGACCGAGCGGGTCGTCGCGATCGTCGCCGACAGCACGCACCGCACCGGGGAGGGCGTCGACACCGTCGAGCGCACCCGCGAGGCGTTCGAGCGGATCGGCACCGGCGTCGAGGACATGAGCGGCCGCGTCACCGAGATCGCGCAGGTCGTCCGCACGATCGCCGGCGACGCCGACCGCATGCAGGCCGACATCGCCGGCATCGCCGCGGTCGCCGAGTCCTCCAGCGCGTCCGCCGAGCAGGTGTCCGCCTCCACGCAGGAGACGAGCGCGACGACGCAGGAGATCGCCGCGAGCTCGACCACCCTGGCCGGGACCGCCGAGGACCTGCGTGAGGCGATCGGCTACTTCAAGGTCGAGACGACCGCGTAACCTCGGGCGTCGTGGAAGACGCCGAGTTCGAAACGTGGGGCAAGGTCGCCGTCGAGCGGGCGGCCGACCTTGTCGCCGCGGAGATCCCCGACGCGGAGCTGAGCAAGCTCACGCGCCGGTCGCGGAACGGGCGCGGCTACATCCAGCGCTACGTGTCCTTCAAGCACCCGACGCTCCCGGCGGACCGGACGATCTGGCTCTACGCCGCGCCGGAAGGGCACTACTACGACTTCCGGCCGCCGCACGCCCGCCTGGGCGCGGGGCTGATGCAGGACAAGGATGAGGAGCTCGACCCCAACCGGTTCGCGGCCGGGATGACGAAGGGCTTCCCGTTCAGCTGGAAGATCCACCTCGAGACCAAGTACGAGGGCTACCGGCTCTCCGTCAAGGTCGACCCGGATAGCGAAGCCCCCGAGGACAAGGGCGCCGAGCTGGCCGCCGAGGTCCTGCGCGGGCTCCGCAACGCAGGGTTGCTACCCGCCGAGTAGCGAGGTGCGCACCTCGGTCTTGAGCACCTTGCCGACGCGCGAGCGCGGCAGCTCGGTCCAGATCGCGATCGCCTTCGGGGCCTTCACGCTGCCGATCCGCTCCTTCACGAACCCGATCAGCTCGGGCACCGACGTCTCGACGCCCGGCTTGAGCTCGACCACCGCCTCCACGCGCTCGCCCCACTTCTCGTCGGGCAGGCCGATGACGGCGCAGTCGCGCACCGCGGGATGCTGCATCAGCGCCTGCTCGACCTCCGCCGAGTAGACGTTGAAGCCGCCGGTGATGATCATGTCCTTCAGGCGGTCGACGATGAACAGGTAGCCCTCGTCGTCGAGGTAGCCGACGTCGCCGGTGTGGTGCCAGCCGAAGCGCGACGCCTGGGCGGTCGCCTCGGGGTCCTTGTAGTAGCCGGCCATGACGAGCGAGCCGCGCACCACGATCTCGCCGCGCTCGCCGGTGCCCAGCACGTGGCCGTCGGCGTCCATGATCGCGACCTGCACGAGCGGCGAAGGCCGCCCGGCAGAGGCCAACCGCCGCGTCGCCACGTTCCCGCTCGAGTCGAAGTGCTCGGCGGGCGGGAGCATCGAGACCATCATCGGCGCCTCGCTCTGGCCGAACAGCTGCGCCATCACCGGCCCGATCACCACGAGCGCCTCCGCCAGGCGCGCGACCGACATCGGTGCCGCGCCGTACCAGAAGCACTGCAGCGAGGAGAAGTCGGTCTCGTGCACCCGCGCGTGGCCGAGCAGCATGTAGATCAGCGTCGGCGGGAGGAACGTGTGCGTGATCCGCTCGCGCTCGATGAGCTCCAGGAACGCGCCGAGGTCCGGCTTGGGCATGACCACGATCCGGCCGCCCAGCGCCAGCACCGGGAAGCAGAGGACGCCGGCGGCGTGGGTGAGCGGCGCGAGCGCGAGGTACGCCGGCCGACCCGCGAACGGGTAGCCCATCAGCGTCAGCGCGGTCATCGTCTCCAGGTTGCGCGCGGTCAGCATCACGCCCTTGGGCAGGCCGGTCGTGCCGCCGGTGCCGACCAGCATCGCGAGGTCCTCGGGCGGGTCGGACGGCTCGACGGGGTCGCGCTGGGAGAGCCAGTCCACGAACTCGTCGTCGCGATCGAGGCAGACCGCGACGCGCAGCGGGATCTCCCGCACCATCGCCTCGTAGGCGGAGTGGTAGAGCAGGCAGTCGCAGTCGAACAGCTCCAGCAGCGCGCGGTTCTCCGCGGTCTCGTTGCGCGGGTTGATCGGGCACCAGACCGCCCCGAGCCGCGCGATCCCGAACACGCACGCGAACGCCCGCGCGTTGTTGGCGGAGAGGATCCCGACCTTGTCACCGGGCCGGACGCCGGCGGCCGACAGCGCGCCGGCCACCGACCAGCTCAGGTCCTGCACCTCGCCGTAGCTGACCGTCTGCGCGCCCTCGACCAGGCACGGCGCGTCGCGGCCGAGCGACGCGCCCTTGTCCAGGTAGTCGACGAGCGACGACACGTCAGTCCTGGACCGTCAGGACCGGCTTCATGACCAGGCCGTGCGCCCGGAGCACGCCGAGCAGCTCGCGGTGCCCGAACGCCTGGCACGCGCTCGCGAGCCCGACGCGCTTGGGCGCCTGCTGGAGCAGCGAGTACGCGCCCCACGCCTGCAGCAGCCCGGTCTGCTTGTAGTTCGAGTTGCCGTGGATGACGCAGTGCGCCCGGCCGAGCGGCCCGCTCGCGTGCACGCTGTCGACGGAGATGTTCACGCGCGGGTTCTCGCGCGGCGGCATCCCGGCCTGCAGGCCCGCCGCGATCTCCGCGAGCTTGGCCTCCTGCTCGGCGGGGGCGAGCGGCCGGATCTGCTCCTCGAACATCTGCGTCGTGGCGACGACGCCGTCCATCACGGCCCGGTCCATGACGCCGCCGGTGACGGTCACGGTGGACACGCGCGGGTCGCTCTTGAACCACACCGGGTGGCAGGTGCCGCCCCACGGAACCGTCAGCGCCACCTCGTGCTGGCCGGGGACGCCGCACATGCGCGTGGCGGTGTGGTCCCACGCGACGTACTCGTTGTTGACCAGGTGGAACCAGTCGGCCTTGAGGATCGTGAAGATCGTCTGGGTCGACGCGTAGGTCGGGAAGCCCTTCCAGAGCACGAGGATGTCCAGCGTCTCCATCCCGGGCGTCTCGAGCGCGAGATTGGCCGCGATCTCGCCCGTGGTGTACATCTGCGCGACGCCGGGGGAGAGCAGCAGCCCGGCCTCGGCGAACGCTTCGCCCCAACGCTCCTGCGCCTCGAGCACCCAGTCCTGCTCGCCGGTCGTGTCCAGGTAGTGGGCGCCGACCGCGAGGCACGCCTCGGCGACTTCGTGCCCGTAGGAGATGAACGGGCCGACGCAGTTGCAGACCACGGACGCGCCCTCGAACGCTTCGGTGAGGGAGGCGACGTCGTGCGTGGCGGTGGTGACCTCGTGGTCGATCGTGTCCACGCCGGGCACGTGGGCGACGACGTCGCTCGTGCGCTCCAGGTCACGGCCGATCGCCGTGAACGGGACGTGGTGCTCGCGCAGGTACTCACAGATCAGGCGGCCGGTGTAGCCGGACGCGCCGTAGACGACGACGGGCTTGGCCATCGCCTACATCCCCATCCCGCCGTCGACGGGCAGGCCGATGCCGGTGATGAAGCGCGCCTGGTCGGACGCGAGGAAGACGACCGCGTCGGCCATGTCCGCGACCTCCCCGAGGCGCCCGAGCGGCGTCTGCTCGACGACGGCGCCGACCGCCGCCTCCGGGCTCTCGAACAGGCCGAGCTCGGCCATGTCGACGGCGAGCTTCTGGCCCATCGCGGTCGGCACGAGGCCGGGGTAGACGCAGTTCACGCGCACGCCGAGGCCGAGCTTGCCGGCCTCGAAGGCGGCGACGCGCGTGAGCCGGTCCACGGCGGACTTGGTCGCCGAGTAGCCCGCGATGCCCGGGAAGGCGATCGTCGCGGCGACCGAAGAGACGTTGACGATGGCGCCGCCCTTACCCGCCGCGCCGTCGGGGCGCATGGCGCGCAGCGCGTGCTTGACGCCGAGCGCCGTGCCGAGCACGTTGACCTCGAGCATCTTGCGCAGGTCACCCGCGTCGATGTCGACGATCAGCGACGAGAGCTCGATGCCGGCGTTGTTGACGAGGATGTCGAACCCGCCGAGCTGCTCGATCGTCGCGCCGACGGCCGCTTCCCAGCTGGCCTCGTCAGTCACGTCGAGGCGCGTGGCCTTCCCGCCGAGCGCGGAGGCGGTCTCGGCCGCGAGGTCCTCCTGGACGTCGCCGATCATCACCTGCGCGCCGGCCGCGGCGAGCGCCTGCGCCATCCCCGCGCCGAGCCCCTGCGCGCCGCCGGTTACCAGCGCGTGCCGACCCGCGAGCGTGTCCTGAGCCATCTCTCTCCTCTTGTCGCCTGGACTGCACCGGACCCTACGACTCGTGCTTGACAGTTGTCAAGAGATTGCTTGACGCTTGTCAAGGCCGGTACGCTTCGCCGTCGATGGCTGCGACGAGGACCCCGCCGGCGGACAAGTTCGAGGCGCGTCGGCGCGAGCTCGCCACGGCCGCGCTGCAGACGCTCGGGGAGCTCGGCTACGCCCGCGCCTCGCTGCGCGAGATCGCCCAGAACTCGCCCTACTCGCACGGCGTCGTGCACTACTACTTCGCCGACAAGGCGGAGCTGATCACCTACTGCGTGCGCCAGTACAAGGCGGAGTGCGTCACCCGCTACGACGCGATCGTGGAGTCGGCGGCCGACGCGGAGGAGCTGGCGGAGCGGTTCGCGGACGCGCTCGTCATGACGGTGGTCGAGGACGCCGCGATGCACCGCCTCTGGTACGACCTGCGCTCGCAGGCGCAGTTCGACGTGGCCCTGCGCGAGAGCGCGGTCGAGATCGACGCCGCGCTCGAGCAGATGATCTGGCGCGTGGTCAGCCGCCACGCGGAGCTGCGTGGCACGGACCCCGCATTCCCTTCAGCTCGGATCTACGCGATGCTGGACGGGCTGTTCCAGCAGGCGCTGCTGCAGGGGCTGTCGGGCGCCGACGGCGGAGCGGATCTCCGCGCCGGCGCCCTCGAGTTGCTCGCGCTCCGCTAGCGCTCCAGGCGCCGGACCTTGATCGTCACCGGGTGCGTCGTCGTGCCGCTGGCGGTCGTGACCTTGACCTTCAGGCGGAACGTGGCGACCGCCTTCGGATGCCGGCTGAGGTAGCGGCGCAGCGCGGTCCGCAGCGCTCGCGTCGTCCGGAGCTTCACGCGCGCCTTGGCGTTCGCGGTGACGGCGATCGGCTTCGCGGTGAGCTTGCCGAACGTGCGGCCGCCGATCGTGACCGTGCCGGAGCCGGTCGCGCGGCAGGCCGTCGAGCAGGTGACGTTGAGCGTGATGCTGTCGCGGCTGAGCGCGAGCTGCTTGGGCGCGGCGACCGCGGCCCGGGTCTCCCGCGCGGGCGGCTGGGGCGTAGGGGTGGCGACGGGTGGCACGGGCGGCATGGGCGGCACGGGCGGCGGCGCCTGGACCGCCACGGTGACGCTCGACTTCGCGGGCTCGGCGTTGCCGGCCTTGTCGACGCTGAAGTAGCGGATCTGCTCGCCGTTGCCGAGCACGGGCTTGTTGGCCGGGTCGTACACGGCCGAGGCGGTCGTCGGCAGGGCGGGCGAGGCGCCCGTCGTGTAGTAGGTGCGCGCCACGGCGCTGCGGGCGTCGGTGGCGTGCAGCGTGACCGGCACCGCCGCCTTGACGGCCGTGGTGGGCACGTCGTCGGTGGTGACCGGGGCGGTCTGGTCGACCGTCAGCGTCAGCGTCTTGGCGGCCGGCGAGGTCAGGCCGTTCGTCGCCGTCAGCGTGACCGTCGCGTCGCCCTCGGCCAGGGCCGTGCCGGTGATCTGGCCCGTACCCGGGTCGAGCGACAGGCCGTTCGGCAGCGTGCCCGCCGTGACGGCGAAGGTCGCGGCGGGGCGGCCCACGCCGGTCGCGGGCGGGAGCGAGAACGCGTCCTTCCCGATCAGGCTGGACGTCGCGCCCGAGAACGTGGCCGGCTTGATCATCTGCAGCAGCTGGTCGCTGCCCTGGCAGTCGACGTAGCCGTCGCCGTCGATCGCGCACGCGTGGTAGTGGCCGCCGGTCAGCTGGATGGCGCGCGTGCTGCCGAAGTCGGCGTCGTTCTCACCCCAGCACGTGGGCGTGCCGTCGCCGCCGGACACGCAGCCGGCGTTCTGGGACATGGTCACGTCGGTGAGGTCGGTGAGCCCGGCCGGGAGCGCCGCGGCGGGGCCGGCGCCCCAGCACTCCGGCGTGCCGTCGAGCTTGACCGCGCACGTCGCGCTGTTTCCGGAGCTCAGCGCCTTGGCCGTGTACGGCGGCGAGTTGGTCTGGCCGCTCGAGTTGTCGCCCCAGCACAGGACCTGGCTGTCGACCTGAAGCACGCACGTGTGCGAGTGGCCGACGGCGAGCTGCTTGACGGGGGCCAGCCACACCGGCACGCTGGTCTGCCCGTAGGTGTTGCTGCCCCAACACTGCACGGACGAGTCGGCCTTGAGCGCGCACGAGTGCTGCGCGCCGGCACCCACTTGCAGGACCTGGCCGAGGCCGCCGGGGACGGTGGTCTGGCCGTTGGCGTTGAAGCCCCAGCACGCGGCGGTGCCGTCGACCTTGACCGCGCAGCCGTGCAGTGGGCTGAGGGAGATCTGCGTGACGTCGCCGACGGAGCCGGGGATCGTGCCCGAGTTCTGGCCGTTGTTGCCGACGCACAGCGGCGAGCTGTCGAGGTCGATCACGCAGGTGCTCTGCTCGTCGGCCTCGACGACGCGACGGCCGAACGTGCCCGTGGGCGCGTTGCGCTGGCCGAAGCCGTTGTTGCCCCAGCAGGCGGTGGTGCCGTCGACCTTGATCGCGCAGGCCGTCGCCCAGTAGATCGAGATCGACGTCACGGGGCCGAGCCCGACGGGCGCTGAGGCCGCGCCCCAGCACTCGACCTCGTTGTCGACCTTGATCGCGCACGCGGTGTCATCGCCGGTCGCGACCTGCCGGACCGGGCCGAGGCCGCCGGGAGCGTTGTTGCCGTTGAGGCCCCAGCAGGTCACCGTGTTGTCGGTCGCGATCGCGCAGCCGCTGCTGCGGCTCAGGCTGATCGCCTTGAACATCCCCGCCGGCGGGGACGACTGGCCCTGGGAGTTGTACCCGGCGCAGGCGATCGTGCCGTCCTCGGCGAGCGCGCAGGTGTTCCGGTTGCCGACGCCGACGTCGAGGTACCGGCCGGGCGGCAGGTTGAGCTGCCCGTCGCTGTTGCCGCCCCAGCAGCTGAGCGACGCGTCGACCTCGATCGCGCACGCGTGCGTCTCGCTGCTGTACACCTGGTTGACGGGGCCGACCGAGCCCGGGATGGAGATGGTCGAGCCCACGCCCCAGCAGACGGGGGTGCCATCGACCTTGATCGCGCACGTCGAGTGCGCGCCGACCGAGAGCCAGCGCACCTTGCCGAGCCCGCCCGGGATCGCCGCGCTGCCCTGGCTTGAAGCGGTGCCCCAGCACCGCGGGGTGCCGTCGGCCTCGATCGCACAGGATTTGTCGTAGCTGGCGCCGATCAGGCCGTCTTGAATACGGCTCGCCGCGGAGGCGGAGGACGGGATCAGCAGGAGCAGGAAGGTGAGCAGGACGGCCGAACGGGTCATGTCCCGGCCTATCGGACCGCGTTCGCCGGACTTGAGTAATCGGCGGCTCAGGCGGCGAAGCGGTAGCCCACACCCGGATCGGTGTGCAGATAGCGCGCGCCGATCTTGCGCCGCAGGTTGGACATGTGCACCCGCAGCACCTGCACGTCGTCGGCGTACTCCGGGCCCCAGACCTCGACCAGCAGCGCGCGGTGGGTGAGGAGCCGGCCCCGGTTCTTGGCCAGGGTGCGCAGCAGGTTGAACTCGATCGGCGTGAGGTGCACGCCCGCGCCGTCGACCGCGACCGTGTGCGCGGCGAGGTCGATCCGCAGGCCGTCGGCCTCGATCACCGGCTCCGCGACGCCCGGGTCGGCGCGGCGCAGCGCGGCCTGCAGGCGAGCGACCAGCTCACGCGGACCGAACGGCTTGGTCACGTAGTCGTCGGCGCCCGCCGCAAGGGCGCGGACCTTCTCGTCCTCCTCGCCGACCGCGCTGAGCACGATGATCGGGATCTGCGTCCAGGTGCGCAGCTCGCGCGTGACCTCGACGCCGTCACGGTCGGGCAGGACGAGGTCGACGATCGCCGCCGCGGGTGGCTTCAGCGCCGCCTGGTCGAGCGCCTCCTCGGCCGTCGCGGCCTGCAGCACCTCGAAGCCCGCCTCGCGCAGGATGATGCGCAGGGCGCGCAGGATCTGGGGCTCGTCGTCGACGACGAGCACGCGCGGGCGGTCGTTCATGGCAGGCTGAGAGCCTACGCATGGCGGGCCACTACAAGATCTTCCTGGGCATGGCGGCGGGCGTCGGCAAGACGTACCGGATGCTGTCGGAGGCCCAGGCGCAGGCCGAGTCGGGCCGCGACGTCGTCGTCGGGCTGCTCGAGACGCACAACCGCGCGGAGACGCAGCGGATGGCCGAAGGGCTGGAGCTGCTCCCGCGCCGGCGCGTCGCCTACCGCGACGTCCAGCTGGAGGAGATGGACCTGCCGGGCATCCTGGCCCGCGCCCCGGAGCTGTGCCTGATCGACGAGCTCGCGCACACGAACGCGCCCGGCGTCGAGCACCCGAAGCGCTACGACGACATCGCCGACGTGCGCGCCGCGGGCATCGACGTGTACTCCACCGTCAACGTCCAGCACCTGGAGTCCTTGAACGACCAGGTGGCCGAGCTCACGGGCGTGCGCGTGCGCGAGACCGTGCCCGACGACGAGCTGGCCAAGGCCGACGAGATCGTGCTGATCGACCTGCCGCCCGAGGACCTGGTCCGGCGCCTGCGCGACGGCAAGGTCTACGACGCCGGCCGCGTGCCCGCCGCGCTCAACGGCTTCTTCCGGGTCGAGAACCTGCGCGCGCTGCGCGAGGTCGCGCTGCGGCAGGTGGCCGAGACGGTCGAGGCGCGACGCGTGGACGCGCCGCCGATCGCCGAGCGGCTGCTGGCGTTCGTCTCCCTTGACGAGGCGGGAGAGCGGGTCGTGCGCCGCGCCGCCCGGTCGGCCGCGCGGCTCGGCGCGACGCTCGACGTGCTCGTCGTCCGCGACCCCGAGTCCGAGGCGTCGGCGGACCAGCGCGCCCGGCTGGAGGCGCTGCGCCGGCTCGCGGCGATGGTCGGCGCGCACCTGCTCGTCGACGAGGGCGAGGAGATCGCGGTGCTGCAGCGCGTCGCCCGCGAGCGCGGCACGACCTACGTGCTCGTCGGCCCGCCCGAGCCGCGGCGCGGGCTCAGCCGCTTCGCCGAGCCGCAGATCGTCAGGATCCTGAATGCGCTCCCGAACGTGGACGTCCGGATCGTGGCGCGTCGAGAGGCATGACCGCGGGCAGGCTGAACCCATGTCGCAACTGCAAGTGATCCTCGCCAGCACCCGCCCAGGACGCGTCGGGCTGCCGGTGTTCAACTGGTTCAACGCCCACGCGGAACGCCACGGCGCGTTCGAGGTCGACCCGGTCGACCTCGCGGAGCTGGCGCTGCCGTTCATGGACGAGCCCAAGCACCCGCGGTTGCAGCAGTACGAGCATCAGCACACGAAGGACTGGAGCGCGCGCGTGGACGCCGCGGACGCGTTCGTCTTCGTCACGCCCGAGTACAACCACAGCTTCAACGCGCCGCTCAAGAACGCCATCGACTTCCTGCACACCGAGTGGGCGCACAAGCCGGTCGGCTTCGTCAGCTACGGCGGGATCGCGGCGGGCACCCGCGCGATGCAGGCGCTCAAGCCGGTGGTCGGCGCGCTGCGGATGACCGCGGTCGTGGAGGCCGTGAACATCCCGTTCGTCGCCCAGTTCGTCGGCGAGGACGGCGAGTTCCGCCCGAACGACGTGCTCGATCAGGCGGCGGACGCCATGCTCTCGGAGCTCTCGCGCGTGGAGGCGGCGCTGCGCTCGCTGCGGGTGAGCGCGACGACCTCGGCCGGCTGAGCGGGCAGCGCCAGCAGGATCTCTTCGGTCGGCAGCTCGTCCGGTGCGCCGGCGACGAGCTCGGCGGCGCGCATCAGGTCCACGGCGGTGGAGCGGACGCTCTCGCCGAGCGCGTCGGTCGCCGCTCCGGCGGCGGCGCGGGCGGCGTGCTCACGGGCGTCGGCCGCGCGAGCGGGGTCGTCGAACGCGGCGGCGAGATCCCAGACCGCGCGCGCCAGGTCGGTGACCGAGGCGGCGACGCCGGTCGGCGCGTGGCCGGACCGCAGGGCGCGGTGCGCGTGGCGGGCGAGCACGCGGGTGTTGCGGACGGCGAGATCGATCTGCTCGAAGGAGCGGCTGTAGCGCTCGACCGGCTCGCGCTCGGCGAACCGGGTCGGCGCCGTGCGGACGGTCTCGCGGCCCATCTCCAGCGCGTCGTCGAGCGCGTCCAGCAGCGCGTCGATGGCGCGGGCCTGGACCAGCGCGGACTCGGCCTTGTCGGCGTCGCCGGCGGCGAGCGCGGCCGCGACCCGCTCGAGCGACTGGCCGAGCGCGGCCATGACCGCCTGTCCGGCACGGCCGACGTGCAGGATCGCCTTGGGCGGGAAGATGACGACGATGGCGAGCGCCACGACGCCGCCGATGACCGCTTCGAAGATGCGGTTCGGCGCGTTCGTGCCGCCGATCATCAGGAGCAGCATCGCCGAGACGGCGGCCTCGCCGATCACGAGGTCGGAGCCGTTGAACAGCACGCCGACCGACATCGCGGCGATCACGAGCAGCGCGAGCTGCCACGGGCCGGTGCCGATCAGGTGCACGAGCACGGCGGACAACGTCAGGCCGAGCACGACGCCCGCGATCAGATGCAGCGCGCGCTGGCCGTGCTGGCCGTGCGTGGCGCCGATCGCGATCACGGTCGCGATGCACGCGAACACCGGCTCGGGGTCCGGCAGCAGCCAGACGCAGAGGTACCAGGCGGTCAGCGCGGCGAGCGCGGTCTGACCGATCGCAAGCGAGCGGGAGCGGAGTCGGCGGTGGGCGAGGCGGAGCGCAGTCATACGAAGTACCTACGTTGTATCTCGGCAGCCTGCGACGCTTCCTCAAGTGCGGGTCTTCGACACACATCTTCACATCGTCGATCCGCGTTTCCCGCTCGTGGAGAACCAGGGGTTCCTGCCCGAGCCGTTCACGGTCGACGACTACCGCGCGCGGTTCGAAGCCGCGGGCGGCGCCGTGGTCTCCGGCTCCTTCCAGGCCTACGACCAGGGGTACCTGATCGACGCCCTGGAGCGGCTCGGGCCGACGTTCGTGGGCGTCGCCCAGGTACCGCCGGGGATCACCGAGGACGAGGTGCGCACGCTGCACAGCGCCGGTGTGCGCGCGTTTCGCGCCAACCTGCACCGGAACACGGCGCCCACGGGCCTCGTGGAGATGGCCCGGCGACTCGACGCACTGGTCGGTTGGCACCTCGAGGTCTACGGCGACCCGCGTGCGCTTCCGCGCGGCCTGAACCCGGAGCGCCTCGTCATCGACCACCTCGGGCTGACCGCCGACGCGCTTCCGGCGCTCCTGGAGCTGGTCGCGTGCGGCGCCCGCGTGAAAGCGACGCGCTTCGGTGCGCTGACGCTGGACGTGCCGGCGACGCTGCGCGCGATCGTCGCCGTCAACCCGGCCGCGCTGCTGTTCGGCACCGACCTCCCCGGCACGCGCTCGCCACGGCCGTTCGTGGACGCCGACCTGGAGCTGGTGGCCGAGCTCGGCGGTGAGCGCGCCCTGTGGGACAACGCGGCGGCGCTATATCTCCCGGATGGTCCGTGAGATCGAACCGGGTGAGTCCCACCTCGCCGCCGCCGCGCTGATCGAGCTGCGGCCGCACTTCCAGACCGTCGAGGCGCTCGCCGCGCGGATCGACGAGCAGCGCGCGAACGGCTACCGGAGCGTCGTGGACCTCGTCGGCGACGAGGCGGCGGCAGTCGGCGGGTTCCGCGTGCTCGAGACGACGTTCGCGGGCCGGATGCTCTACGTCGACGACCTCGTCACGCGCGCCGCCTACCGCGGCAAGGGGCACGCCAACCGCGTCTTCGCCTGGATCGAGGAGGAGGCGCTGCGCCTCGGCTGCGACCAGCTGCACCTGGACTCCGGCGTCGGCCCGGAGCGCGAGGACGCGCACCGCTTCTACTTCAACCACGGGATGCGAATCGCCTCCTACCACTTCGCTCGGCCATTAGTGTCCGCCGGATGATCGGGACGGCGCGGCGCCGGCGCGACGGCGAGGCGAAGGTACGCGGCGCGACGCGCTTCGTGGGGGACATGCCGGCACACGGGCTGCTGCACGCCCGGCCGGTGCTGGCGGCGGAGGCGCACGCGCGGATCATCGGCATCGATACGGAAGCGGCCCGCGCGCAACCCGGCGTCGTCGCGGTGCTCACGCACGCCGACCTGCCGCTGGCCGGCGGCTCGGGGCGCGCCGCGGAGCCGCTCGCGCGCGAGGAGATCGTCTGGGCGGGCCAGCCCGTCGCGCTGGTGATCGCCGAGAGCGAGGCGGCCGCGGAGGACGGCGCGGCGCTCGTCGACGTCGACACGGAGTGGCTCGAGCCGGTGCTGGACCTGGATGCCGCGCTCGCCGACGGCGCCCCGCCCGCCCGCATCTCCGCCCGGGCCGGCGACGACGACAGCGCCGCGGACGCCCACGGGGGCGGCGGCGACGAGGCGCGCGGCGGCGACGGCGATCACGGCGGCGCCGCGGCCTCGCCGAACATCGCCGTGCGCCAGCGCCTCCAGGCCGGCGACGTCGAAGCCGGCCTCGCGGCCGCCGACCACGTCGTGCGCGGCCGGTTCCGGACGAGCTGGGTCCACCAGGCCTACCTCGAGCCGCAGTCCACGCTCGCGTGGGTCGAGCCCGACGGCACGCTGGTCGTGCACTCGAGCACGCAGGGCGCGTTCATGACGCGCCAGGGCCTCGCCAACACGTTCGGGCTGGCGATGGAGAAGGTCCGCGTCCAGGCCGCGCCGCTCGGCGGCGCGTTCGGCGGCAAGCTGATGATCGCCGAGCCGCTCGCGGCCGCCGCGGCGCTCGTCCTCCGCCGCCCGGTGCGGATCGTCTTCAGCCGCACGGAGGAGTTCTCGGCGGGCAACCCGGCGCCGGGGCAGCTGCTCGAGCTCGAGCTGGGCGCGACCGCCGACGGGGCACTCACCGCCATCCGCGGCCGCGTCGTCGGCGACCGCGGCGGGCTCGGCGACATGGGCGTCGAAGCGCTGAGCGCGCTGCTGTCCGCCGGCCCGTACCGCTGGCCCGCGCACGACCTGACCGCGCTCGGCGTCACCACCAACCGCGTCAGCCCCGGCGCCTACCGCGCGCCCGGCGCGCCGCCCGCGGCGTTCGCGGTCGAGACGCTGCTCGACGAGCTGGCGGACGAACTCGACCTGGACCCGATCGAGCTGCGGCTCAAGAACGTGCTCGTCGCCGGCGACAAAGGCCTGGACGGCCAGGAGATCAAGGTCTTCGGCGCCCGCGAGTGCCTCGAGCGCGTCCGCGAGCACCCGCTCTACGCCCAGCGGCACACGCTCCCGGCCGACGAGGGCGTCGGCCTCGCGCTCGGCTTCTGGCCCGGCGGCCTGGAGCCCGCCGGCGCGATCTGCAAGCTGGACTCCGACGGCCGCCTCACGGTCGTCACGGCCGCGGCGGACATGAGCGGGATCGAGAACGCGTTCATCGCGATCGCGGCGGAGGCCTTCGGCCTGCCCGAGGAGCAGGTGCGCGTCGTCACCGGCGACACGGGCTCGGCGCCCTACGGCGGCGTGGCCGGCGGCTCGAAGGTCACGTACACGTACGGGCGCGCGGTCGAGCGCGCGGCGGAGGAGGCCAAGCAGCGCCTGCTCGACGTGGCCGCCTCCGAGCTGGAGATCGCCCCCGAGGACCTGGAGGTCGCCGACGGTGAGGTCCGTCCGCTCGGCGCACCCGGCCGCGCCGTCGCGATCGCCGACCTCGCGGCCAAGGTCTATACCTTCGCCGGCCGGCACCGCCCGATCGAGGGCTACGGCTCGACCGCCCAGGTGAGCCGCGCGCCCGGCGCCGCCGCGCACCTCAGCCACGTCAAGGTGGACCGCGAGACCGGCGAGGTCCGCCTGCTCGCCCACGTGATCGCCCAGGACGTCGGCAGGGCGCTCAACCCCGCGCTCGTCGAGGGTCAGATGCACGGCGGCACCGCGCAGGGCATCGGCTGGGCGCTGCTCGAGGAGCTCGCGCACACCGACGAAGGCCAGCTCCAGGGCGGCACGTTCGCCGAGTACGCGCTGCCGAGCACGGACCAGGTCCCGCCGATCGAGACCCTGCTGGTCGAGGTCCCCGCCCCCGACGGCCCGTTCGGCGCCAAGGGCGTGGGAGAGCCGCCCGTGTGCGGTGTCCCGGCCGCGATCGCGAACGGCATCGCGGCCGCCACCGACATCCGTCTTGGCGTGTTGCCGATGACTCCCGCGCGGGTATGGGCGGAACTCCAGAGTGCCACCGTTGTTTGATACGCCTGTGAAGTCCCGCCTGCTGATCCTCGCCGCGCTGCTCGTCGTCGCGCTCCCGACCGCCACCGCCCACGCCGTAGAGCCAAACGGCTCGTTCATCCGGACCACGAACAACGGCTGGACGTACCGCGTGATCGGCGGCTCCGCCCTGCGCATCACGAATTGCACCAACCTCAACGCGTGTGAGGGGCGCGTCGACGTCCCGAGCTTGGCGGGCTATCGCCAGTATCCGGTGGACGGCTCGATGGTCCGCAACGTCGACGACACCGGCGTCTACCGCTTCGTCAACGGCACGCCGCTGTGGGTCTCCAAGTGCACGTACGCCGCGTGCACGCCGCGGTTCGACGTGACCGACAGCTCGATGCGCGACCCCGCGCACACGCGGACGATCGTCCCCGACGGCACCGTGATCCGCAACGGCGAGGACGGCGGCTTCTACCGGTTCGCCGGCGGCGCGCCGCTGTTCGTCCGCTGCGACATGGGCGCCGGCTGCGCGGGCTCACCGATCCTGTTCGACAACGGGACGCTGTCCAAGCTCGGCACCTACTCGCCGGAAGTGCCGCGCATGCGCCAGTTCCCGGCCAACGGCGCCGTCGTCTACAACGGCGACGACAACGCCCACTACCGGATCGCGGGCGGCGCGCCGCTGCTGATCGCCGCGCCCGCGAGCGGCGCGAAGCAGATCATCGACTCGCGCACGCTCGTCCAGCAGGGCACGGCCACCACGGCGCTCCCGCACCTGAAGGCGTATCCCGACGACAACACGTTCCTCACCGCGGGCGGCGGGTTCTGGCGCGTCGCGGGCGGCGCCGCCGTGCAGCTGACCAACTGCGCCGTGCTCGGCAACTGCGCGGGCGCGGTGCCGGTGGATCCGGCCACGATCAGCGGGCTGGCCGGCGGTCGGCTGCTCGCGGTGCCCAGGGACGGCACGGTGCTGCGCGGCATCCCGTCGAACGTCCTGTGGGAGATCGTCAGCGGGCAGCGGCGCCAGACGTACGTCAACGTCCCCGGTGTCTCGGTGGACGACGGCGCGGTCGGCCTCATCCCGGTCCCGGCCGGCCCGCAGCCGGTGGTGCTGCCGCCGAGCTTCAAGCCCGTGATCTCGAGCGGCTACAAGGTCTACCGCCGCTACACGCGCTTCACGTCGCTGAAGGTGCGCGACGCCCCGGCGGGCGCGGTGATCACCGTCAGCTGCTCGGGCAAGAAGAAGGGCTGCCCGTTCAAGAAGCAGAAGTACTACCGGCTCACGGGCAGCTCGCTGAACATCCAGGCGCGCTGGTTCAAGAAGGCGAAGCTCAAGAACAAGGCGACGGTGGTCGTGCGCGTCTCCAGCCCGGGCGGGGAGCGCAAGCAGATGGAGTTCAAGATCCGGTCCCGCAAGCTCCCGGTCCGCACGACGCGCTGCGCGGCCGCCGGCGGCAAGCTCGGGAAGTGCGCGGCATGATCCGGGCAGCGATCATCGCGCTCGCGCTGGCGCTCGTGGCGCCCGCGGTCGCCCAGGCCGACGGTGAGTTCGTGCAGGTCAGCGGCGATCCGAGTGGCAAGGTCTACCGAATCGTCGGCAGCGCGCCCCTGTGGATCGGCCCCGGGGTGTGTGCGGCCACCAACGGCTGCCAGGGGCTCGCCCAGGTGAACGACCTGAGCGCCTACCGGACGTACCCGGCCGACGGCGCGCTCACCCACGGCGGCAGTGACGGCGCCACGTACGGCACCTACCGCTGGGCGGGCGGGGCGCCGCTGTGGATCTCCAGCTGCGGCTACGGCCCCGGCTGCGCCGCGCAGATCCTGGTCGACGACGTCGCCTACGGGGACTCGCCGCACGTGCGCCAGTTCCCGGTCGACGGCACCGTGGTCCGCAACGTCACCGACGGCGCGGCCTACCGGTTCGCCGGCGGGGCCCCGCTGCTCGTGCGCTGCGACCTCGGCCCGGGCTGCGCCGACCCGACGCAGGTCGACGGGGGCACCTTCGAGCGGCTCGGGTCCTTCAACGGGCCCAAGCACATGCGCTCGTTCCCGGTCGACGGCACGACCGTGCAGAACGTCGAGGACGGTGCCTACTACCGCTTCGCGGGCAACGCCGCGCTGCCGTTGTCGGGCTGCGCCGGCTGCACGGCCGTGATGATCGACGGCCTCACCCTCCGGCTTGCGGGCACCGGCACCCCGGCCCAGCCGCACATCGCCGCCGCGCCGGCCGAGGGCACCTTCCTGCGGGCCGGCGACGCCTACTACCGCGTCGCCGGCGGCGCGGCCATCCAACTCTTCGACTGCAGCGTGCTGGGCGGCTGCCCGGGCGCCGTCGCGGTGGACGCGGGCACGATCTCCGGCCTCGCCGGCGGTCGGCTGCTCGCCACGCCGAAGGACGGGACCGTCCTGCGTGGGCTGCCGTCCAAGCGGACGTGGGAGATCGTCGGAGGCAAGAAGCGCGAGACGTTCATCGCGGGCATCGGCGGCATCGAGCTCGACGACGCCGCGATCGACCGCATCGCCGTGGACGCCCCGCCGCCGGCGCCGCCCGTGCCGTTCAAGCCGGTGATCTCCAGCGGCTACAAGGTCTACCGCACCTACACGCGCTTCACGTCGCTGAAGGTCCGCGACGCGCTTCCGGGCTCGGTCATCACCGTCAGCTGCGAGGGCAAGCGCAAGGGCTGCCCCTTCAAGAAGCAGAAGTACTACCGCCTAAAGGGCACGTCGCTGAACGTCTACTCGCGCTGGTTCAAGAAGGCCAAGCTCAAGTCCGGGGCGACGGTCACCGTCCGCGTCTCCGCGCCGACCGGCGCCCGCAAGCAGATGGTGTTCAAGATCCGCTCGCGCAAGCTCCCGGTCCGCACGACCCGCTGCTCCTCGCCGGGCGCGAAGCTGGGCCGCTGCGCAAGTTAAACGTCCAGGACGTTTAACCGAGCCTTAGGCGCGTTTTAGGTTCTCGAGCTCCTGGAGGGCGTGCGACGCGCCCTCCAGGAAGGACCAGGCGTCGTCGATCTGCTCGCGGTCGCCGACGATCCCGAAGTCCACGCGGTTCTTGTACGAGACGACCGTGATGTTGAGGCCGACACCGTCGACGATCACGCTCAGCGGGTAGTTCGCGGTCAGCTCGGCACCCGCGCAGTAGAGCGAGCTGCGCGGGCCGGGGACGTTGGAGATCACGAGGTTCAGCGGCGGGCGGGTGCGGCTGAGGATGTCGACCGTGTTGCGCGCCGCCAGCGACGCGACCGCGGGCGGGATGAACGCCGTGGCGTCGGTCAGCAGCGAGGCGGGCAGCGCGCTGTGGCGCTCCTTCGCGCTGCGCAGCAGCTCGTGGGTCCGGCGCAGCCGCTCGGCGGGGTCGGGCTCGTTGGTCGGGATCGGCACGACCATCATCGAGATCCGGTTGCCCCAGGTGCCGCGCTCGTCCCGGCGGCGGACGGACATCGGGATCATCGCCACGAGCGGGTCCTCGGGCAGCGCGTCGCGCTCCTGCAGCCACTCGCGCACCGCGCCCGCGCACAGCGTGACGACGACGTCGTTGACGGTGACGCCGAAGTCGCGCCGGATCTGGCGCACGGAGTCGAGCGAGAGCGAGCCGAACGCGAAGCGCCGGTGCGCGGAGACCGGTCCGTTGAACGGCGTCTTGGGCGGCCGCGCCTTCGTCACCTCGAGGATGTCCGTGGACTCGTCGGAGCCCAGCGTCCGGCGCACGCGCGAGTAGACGTGCGAGAGCGTCGGCAGGCCCGGCAGCGCGTTCGCCCCCGGCAGGTCGGTGAAGCCCGCGACCGTGGTCGGGAGCGACCGGATGGCGCGCAGCGGCTGGCGTGGGAGCCCGCGCAGGCCCCGCAGCAGCATCGCCCGGTCACGCGGGAGCGGGGCGGGGGCGGGCGGCGAGGCGGGCTTCGGATCGACGACGCGCCCCGTCGGCTCGGGGTCGAGCACGACGCCCATGATCTCGTTCCCGCTCAGGCCGTCGACGACGGAGTGGTGGATCTTCGTCAGCAGCGCGACACGGCCGTCCTCGAGCCCGTGGATGACGTAGATCTCCCAGAGCGGGCGGCCGCGGTCGAGCGGGCGCCCGAACACGCGCTGGACGGTCTCGGCCAGCTGCCGGTCGTCGCCCGGCGCGGGCAGCGCGGTCTCGCGGACGTGGAACTCCAGGTCGAAGTCCGGGTCCTCGACCCAGTAGGGAAGGTCCAGCCCGAGCGGCACCTGGACCAAGCGCCAGCGCAGCGGCGGCAGCAGGTGCAGCCGGGACTCGAGCAGCGCCTTGACCTCGGGGCCGCCGAGCTTGCCGCCCGGCGCGCCGGACGGGTCGTAGATCCCCAGGAAGGCGACGTGCCCGTAGATCCGCGCCGATTCGACGTTGAGGAACTGCGCGTCGAGGCTGCTCAGCTGCCGCACGCGGCGGAGCTTACGCGCAAGTTCGCGTCGGCTTCGCCGCGCTGGGCGGCATGCACAGATAGGCGGTGAGCGGTGTGCGCTTCTTGCGCATCGTGTAGCGCGCCACCTTGGTGATGTAGCCGGGCACGATCACACGGATCTCGACGGTGGTCCCGACGCGCAGCTTCGCCCTGCGGAAGTACTGCCTGCGCAGGTCCAGCGTGCCCCCGCGGGCCGTGAACCGGCGCACGGAGAACGGACAGCCGCGCTTGGCGCAGCGCACCTCGACCCGCGCGCCCATCGGGACGCCCTTGATCTTCAGCGACGTGACCCGCGTCGTCTTGGTGCTCGCCACCCACTGGCTCGAGAACGCGGCGTTCACCAGCGGTAGCGCATCGGCGCCGTCGCAGTTCTCGTCGACGCCGTTGGCCGGGATGTCGGTCGCGCCCGGCCTGATGGCCGTGGACCGGTCGTTGCAGTCGGTGTCCTCGAGCACGCCGTCGCCGTCGCGATCGGCGAGCGTGAGCGTGATCGCCGCGGTCGCGGTCGCGAAGTTGCCGACCCGGTCGACCGCCCGGGCGATGAGCGTGTGCGAGCCCGCCGGGACCTCCTCGGCCGGGACGCTGAGCTTGAACGTGCGGCCGTCCGCCTCCGGGGCGGCGACCGTGAACGTCTTGCCGCCGACGCTGAACTCGACGCGCAGGATCGCGCGGTTGTCGGTGGCGTCGACGGACACCTCCAGCTTCCCCGACCGGTTGACCGCGGCGGGGATGCTCGTGAAGCCGACGTTCGGCGGCACCGACGGCAGGACCGTGTAGTCCAGGTAGACCTCGCTGCCCGCGACCCAGTACTCGCCCTCGGCCACCAGCTGGAAATGCTCGCGGTACACCGTCTGCGTTCCGACGTTGGCCGGGGCCTGGATCGCGAACCCGAAGCGCGCCCGCTGGCCGTTGAGCACGGCCTGGACGGGCAGCCTGGCCGGCCGTCGCAGCTCGTACCACGACGGGTGGTAGAACGGCGAGTCCCGCTCGTACGGGCCCGCGATCCCCAGCTTGAGGTTGCGCACGTCCCACGCTGCGCCGCTGTTCTCGAACTCGAAGAACTGCCCGCCGGCGACCTCGCCGCTCTCCAGCGTCAGGTAGCAGCACTGGTCCTTGAACACGGCGGCGTACGGGTTCTGGGCGTGCGCCGGAGCGGCGAAGAGAGCGCACAGGAGCAATGCTCCGAGAAGGCGGGCAACGACTGACATCGCAGGCCAGTGTGCCGATCTCGATCGCGAATCGCCACTGAGAAATGATCCGAGTGGCGGTTGCCGCGCGAACTACAAGCGATGAGGATCGCGATCGTCGGCGCCGGCATCTCGGGCCTGGCCACGGCTCACCTGCTCCACGGCGAGCACGACGTCACCGTGTTCGAGGCGGGCGAGCACGCGGGCGGTCACGCCAACACCGTCCGTGTGGACACCGAGGACGCCACCCATCACGTGGACACCGGCTTCATCGTCTTCAACGACCGCAACTACCCGTACTTCGAGCGTCTGCTGGAGCGGCTGAAGGTCAGCGCACAGCCGTCGAACATGAGCTTCGGCGTCTCCGACGGCGGCGACTTCGAGTACACGGGCTCCTCGGCGAACGGTCTGTTCGCCAAGCGCGCCCACCTGGTCACGCCGTGGTTCCACCGCATGGTCTTCGACCTGGTGAAGTTCAACCGCAACGCCCGCACGCTGCTGGCGACCGGCGGCGAAGGCCCGTCGCTCGGGCACTGGCTGGAGGAGGGCGACTACTCCAAGCCGTTCGTAGAGCGGCTGATCGTGCCGCAGGCGTCCGCCGTGTGGTCGGCGGACCCGCGCCAGATGTGGACGTTCCCGGCACGGTTCCTGGTCGAGTTCTTCGACAACCACGGGATGCTCGGCTTCGCGAAGCGCCCGCAGTGGCGGACCGTCGTCGGCGGTTCGCGCTCGTACGTGGACGCGATCACCGCGCCGTTGACGATGCGCCTGGCGACGCCGGTGACCGCGATCACGCGCGACGAGGACGGCGTGACCGTCACGCCGCGCGGCGGTGAGCCCGAGCGCTTCGACGAGGTCGTGATCGCGACCCACTCCGATCAGGCGCTGCACATGCTCGGCGACGACGCGACCGACCGCGAGCACGAGATCCTCGGCGCGATCCCGTACCAGCCCAACGAGGCGGTCCTGCACACGGACACGCGGCTGCTGCCGCGGCGCAAGCGGGCGTGGGCGAGCTGGAACTACCACCTGCTGCCCGAGCCGACCGGGATGACGACGGTCACCTACCACATGAACCGCCTGCAGGCGCTCACCGCCGACCGCGAGTTCTGCGTGACCCTGAATCGTTCGAACGCGATCGATCCGGGGAAGGTCCTGCGCACGTTCTCCTATGCGCACCCCGTCTTCACCGCCGCCGGCGCCCGCGCCCAGGCCCGCCACCACGAGATCAGCGGCGTCAACCGCACGCACTACGCGGGCGCGTACTGGCGCTGGGGCTTCCACGAGGACGGCGTCGTGAGCGGCGCGCGCGTCGCCGAGCACTTCGGGGCGCGCCTGTGATGTACGCGGGCACCATCCGCCACCGCCGGTTCGCTCCGGCCTCGCACGCCTTCAAGTACCGGCTCGCGATGGCGTGGCGGGACCTGGGGGAGGGCCGGCGCGGCTTCCTCTCCCGGCGCGAGGTGCTCGAGCTCGTCGGCGAGCCGTTCGACGGCGAGATCCGGCTGCTCTCGTACCCGTTCGGCTTCAACCCGGTGGCCTTCTATTACGGCTACGAGGGCGAAGCGGTGCGCTGGATCGTCGCCCAGGTCACGAACACGCCGTGGGGCGAGCAGCACAGCTACGTGCTCGGCGCCCGCGGCGGCTCGTTCGAGAAGGAGTTCCACGTCTCGCCGTTCATGGCGATGGACCACACCTACTTCGTCCGCGCGGCCGAGCCCGGCGAGACGCTCTCGATGCACATCGAGTCGCGTCGCGACGGCGAGCTCGCGTTCGACGCGACGTTGAACCTGCGACGGCGCCCGCGGCGCTGGAGCGCGTTGATCGCCTCCACGCTGCGCACGCTGCCGCTCATCTACGCGCACGGCGTGGCCTTGAAGCTCAAGGGCGTGCCGCATCATCCCCACCCTCGTACGGAGACTTCTTGATGATCGAACGTGTTGCCCGCAGGCTCGTCGTCGCGCTGCTGGAGCGCATCGAGTCCGGCCAGCTGACCCTGGTGGAGGGCGGCGCGCGCCGCGTGTTCGGGTCGGGCTCCCCACAGGCCACCGTGGTCGTCCACGACCCGTCGGTGTGGCCGGCGCTGGCCCGCGGTGGCAAGGGCTTCGCCCAGACCTTCGTGGCCGGCAAGTGGGATTCGCCGGACGTGACCGCGGTGGTCGAGGTCGCGGCCCGCAACCTCGGCGGGATCGACGCCATCCGCCGCGCCCTGACGCCCGTCCGCGAGCCGTGGCAGCGAGGCCGCTCCTTCCTCGTCCGCAATACGCCGCTGCGCTCACGCGAGGACATCGCCGCGCACTACGACCTCGGCAACGACCTGTTCGAGCTGATGCTCGACGAGACGATGATGTACTCGGCGGCGATCTTCGAGCGGCGCGACATGTCGCTCGCGGAAGCGTCCCGGGCCAAGCTGGACCGGATCTGCGACAAGCTCGACATCCAGCCGTCGGACCACGTGCTGGAGATCGGCACGGGCTGGGGCGGGTTCGCCGTGCACGCGGCCTCCACGCGCGGGTGCCGCGTGACGACCACGACGCTCTCGCGCGAGCAGCGGGACCTGGCGCTGGCGCGCGTGCGCGAGGCCGGGCTCGAGGACCGCGTGACCGTGCTGCTCAACGACTACCGCGAGCTCGAAGGCCAGTACGACAAGCTCGTCTCGATCGAGATGATCGAGGCGGTCGGCTGGAAGGACTTCGGCACGTTCTTCGAGCGTTGCGCGGCGCTGATCCGGCCCGAGGGCGCGATGGCGCTGCAGGCGATCACGATCGACGACCGGCTCTACGACGTCGAGAAGGCGCAGCGGTCGTTCATGAACTCGCTGATCTTCCCGAACGGCTGCCTGCCGTCGGTCGAGGTGATCGCGCGCAGCGTCGCGCGCGACAGCGACTTCCGCATGGTCGACCTCGAGGACATCACGCCGCACTACGCGGAGACGCTGCGCCGCTGGCGCGCGAACGTGGACGCGACCGAGGACCGGATCCAGGCCCTCGGCTACGACGAGCGCTTCCTGCGCCTGTGGCGGCTCTACCTGAGCTTCTGCGAGGCGGGGTTCACGGAACGGAGGATCGGCAGCGTGCAGATCGTGTTGGCCAAGCCGCGCTGGCGCGGGCAGATCGCGACGGCCGAGGCGGTCACGTCGCCGAGCGCCGTGGGGGTGGCGGTATGAAGCGCGCGGCGATCGGGATCCTCGGGTTCCGCGTGCTGTACGGCGCGGGGCTGCTGCTCGCGCCCGACAAGATCACCAAGTCCTGGCTCGGGCCGCTCGACGACCCGGCGCGCGTCGCGCTGCGAGCGCTCGGGGCGCGCGAGATCGTCCTGCACGCGCTGGCGATCGGCGCGGTCCTCGACGACAAGCCGCTCAAGCCGCTGCTGGCGGCGAGCATCGCGGGTGACGTGAGCGACGTCGTCTCGACGGTGCTCGGCAAGTCCGGGCTGCCGGACGGGGCCGCGCCCAAGACGGCCGCGGTCGCCGGCGGCTCCGCGGTGCTGACCGCGCTGCTGCTTCGCGCGTGACGCTGGTCCTGCTCCACGCGCTGGGGACCGACCGGCACATGTGGGACTCGGTCCTCCCGTACCTCGACGACGACGTGCTCGCCCTCGACATGCCGGGCTTCGGCGACGCGCCACCGCTCGCGGCGACGACGGGGCCGGGCGCCGAGAACGGCCGCGGCGTCGTAGGTGCTCTGCAGGAACGCGAGCGCGGCGGCGTCGGGGTCGGGCGCGG
>NZ_JAPDDP010000042.1 GCF_027587195.1 Solirubrobacter phytolaccae
GGCCTTAATCTTCGCCGAGGCACCCCGAGGGTTGCGCGGGGCCGGCCCGGGACCGCTCGAGGGTGCCGACCGGGACGATCCGGCAGCCGCGGCCGGCCGCGAGCCAGGACGGCTCGACGACGCCGACGCGGCGCGCGGCGCGCCCGGGGCCGCGCCGGGACCGCTCGACGACGCCGACGCCGCGCTCGTCGAGCAGCTCGAAGTGGAGTTGATCGGCTCGGCGTACATCTCGATCGCCGCGCGCAAGCTGCTCGCGCCGCGGCTCGCCGCGCTGCCGACGCCGCCGGAGGTGCCCGCGACGTACTTCGACCGCTTCCGGCTGACCGGGCTCGCGTTCGACGCGTTCGCGGCGGGGCGGCCCGCGGACGAGGTGGCGGAGCTCGCGACGCGCGGGCTCGCGTACGGGGCGATGGCCACCGACCCGACCGCGGGCGGGCACGCGTTCGTCTCCGGCGCGATCGCGCTGATGTTCGCGGAGCGCTACGACGAGGCGGATCGCCTGTACTCGGGCGCGCTGGAGGACGCGCGTCGGCGCGGCTCCGGGATCGCGTTCGCGACCGCTTCGAGCCTGCGCTCGCTCGTCGCGTTCCGGCGCGGGCGGCTCTCGGACGCGCTGGCCGACGCGTCCGCCGCGCTCGAGCTGGCGCGGGACGTGCACGGCTCGCAGGGCTTCCTCGCGGCGGCGCTCGGGACGCTCGTCTACACCGCGCTCGACCAGGGCACGGTCGACGCGGACCTGGAGGCGTTCGCGGATCGCTTCGTCCGCGAGCAGGCCGCCGACAACCTCCCGTACAGCCACGCGATGCACGCCCGCGCCTGCCTGCGCGTGCATCGCGGCGAGCTCGAGGCCGCCTACCAGGAGCTGCTGGCGACCGGGCGCCGGGAGCTGGAGTGGGGCGCGCGCAACCCTGCGGTGACGCCGTGGCGCTCGAGCGCCGCGCTCGTCGCGCACACGCTGGGCGATACCCGGTCCGCGCGGGAGCTGGCGTTCGAGGAGGTCGAGCTGGCGCGGGCGTTCGGCGCGCCGCGCGCGCTCGGGGTGGCGCTGCGCGCGGCGGGCCTCGTCGCCGAGCAGGAGCAGGGCCTCTCGCTGCTGGCCGAGGCCGTCGCGGTGCTCGCGCGCTCACTCGGCGCGCTCGAGCACGCCCGCGCGCTGATCGACCACGGCCTGGCCCTGCACGCGGTCGGCGCGCATCCGCAGGCGGAGCCGCGGCTGGCCGACGGCCACGCGCTGGCGATCCGCTGCGGCGCGCCCGCGCTCGCCGCCCGCGCCGGCGTCACGGCCCCGTCCGTCCCGACCGTGCCGTCGGCGCTCGGCGTGCTCACCCCCTCCGAAGCGCGGGTCGCGCGGATGGCCGCCGAGGGCATGACCAACCGCGACATCGCGCAGGCGCTGTTCGTGACGCAGAAGACGGTCGAGATGCACCTCGGCAGTGTCTACCGCAAGCTCGGGGTGCGCTCGCGCCGGGAGCTGCCAACGGCTCTAGAGCGCGGCAGCGGGGATGGCGAGCTGTAGGGCGCGACGGGCGCGGTGCAGCAGCTGCGCGACGGCGTTCGCGTTCATGCCGAGGCGGTCGCCGACCTCGTCGTAGGAGAGCTCACCCAGCTCGCGCAGGACGAAGGCCTGGCGCTGGCGCTCGGGGACGGAGGCGAGTGCGCCGTAGACCGCGTCGCGGGTCACGCCGTCCAGCGCGGCCTGCTCGGGACCGGAGCGCGGGTCCGGGCGTTCGACGGGGACGCCGGCGTCCTGGAGCGCGTCCAGCGAGGGCTCGTCACGGCGCCGGCGCTGCAGGTCGAAGCACGCGTTGCGGGCGGCCGCGAACACGTAGAAGCGCAGCCGGCTCGCGTCACCGCCGGTGTCGACGCCGCGCCGGGCGAGGTTGAGGAACGTGTCCTGCAGGGCGTCGGCGGCGTCGTGCTCGTTGCCGAGCATCCGGACGCAGTACGCGTACACGCGGTCGCCGTGCTCCGCGAAGAGGCGGGCGAGCGCGTCGTGGTCCAAGGGCTGAGCTTCCGTGCGGTCGGTGAACACGAAGCGAATGGTCCGCCCGCAGCGCCGCGCGGTCATGAGGAGCCGGTCCTCATCTTTGACCCCAGGGATCCTGGGGCACCCTGGGGTGAGGCGTAAGCACTCGAGCCCGGAGCCCGTCTTGCTCCATGGGATGATCGCCACCGTGGACACCGCACTGCCCGGGCCTGAGCGCGAGGTGCTCGCGCTGCTCGCCGAGAGCGGGCTCGGCTACGACGGCATCGCCGAGCTGCTCGGGGTCACGCGGCTCGACGTCGCCACCCTGGCCGCCACCGCGCGGCTCCGGCTCGCGCGCGCCACCCCGGTGCCCGAGGCGTGCCGCGCGCAACTCCCCCACCTCGCGAGCCGCATCGACGACGAGCGGATCGACCAGCCGGCGCATCCCGACGGCTGCGCCAGCTGCGCCGCCGCGCTCGCGGCCATGCGCGCGGCGGACGCGGCCTACCGGGCCGACCGACCGCCGCTGATGCCCGACGCGGTCCGGCATCGCCTGAACGGCTTGTCATATTGACAGACAATCCCTGTCTCCGTTAGTTTCGCGTTTCCTACAACTAATCCGGGACGAACGGTCCGGGTAGGGAACCGAGGGGGAGAGGGAATGAGACGGAGATGCGCGGGCCTGGCGTTGCTGGGCCTTGCTTTCGCGCTGCCTGAAACGGCAGCGGCAGCAGCAGCACCACAGCCGGCCGCGGCGCCGAAGGTGCTCGTCGTGACGAGCACCAGCGACGCGCTGACGACCGCCGGCCTGGACGCGATCAACCAGGCGTCGTCCGGCGACGCCTTCACCGTGACGGCGCCGGCGCCGGCCGCGGTGGGCGCGCAGTTCACGCCTGAGGCCTTGGAGACGTATCGCGCGGTCGTGTTCCTGAACACGGGGCAGACGAGCCCGCTGACCGACGCCCAGAAGGCGAACTTCGAGGCGTACTTCCGCAAGGGCGGCGGCTTCGTCGGCATCGGGTCGGCGATCGAGACGGACACGTCCTGGTCGTTCCTGACGAACGTGCTCGGCACGCGTTCGTCGTCGCGCACGATCGCCCAGTCCGGCACGGTGAAGGTGTTCGACCGCGTTCATGACGCGAGCAAGAACCTCCCGTCCTACTGGGATCGCACGGACCATTGGTACAACCTCGCAACGAACGTCCGCGGCGTCTCACACGTGCTGGCGAGCGTCGTCGAGGACCCGTTCGGCCCGCAGCCGCAGGGCCAGACGCTGGACGGCATCGAGGGCGGCACGATGGGCTCCCAGCACCCGGTCTCCTTCTGCAAGGACTACCAGGGCGGCCGCTCGTTCTACACCGCGCTCGGCAACACGCCGGCCGCGTTCGACGCCACGCTGACCACGCACCTGAAGGGCGCGATCAGCTGGGCGACGGGCACGAGCGACCCGGTCTACAGCGACTGCGGCGCGACCGTCCTGCGCAACTACCAGCAGACGAAGATCGGCTCGCCGCCGAACCTGCAGGAGCCGGTCGGCTTCGACCAGCTGCCGGACGGCCGCGTCCTCCAGACCGACCGCCTCGGCTCGCTGCGCCTGCACGACGCCACCACCGGCGTCACCAAGGTGATCGCCAACTTCAACGACCCGGCGCTCCCGCTCACGCAGCGGATCTACTCGGCGGGCGAGGACGGCCTGTACGGCCCGGCGGTCGACGCGAACTTCGCAACGAACAAGTGGGTCTACCTCTTCTACTCGCCGCAGACGGTCACCGACGTCAAGCTCTCCACGGGCCAGATCGTCACGCAGACCACGCCGAACACGACGCCGCCGGACTTCGCGGAGTCCAAGACGGCCTGGGATCCCTACGTCGGCTACCACCAGCTCAGCCGCTTCAAGTTCGTCGAGGACGCCAACGGCCCGCGACTCGACCTGACGACGGAGCAGCAGATCATCCGCGTGCCGATGAACCGGCAGGAGTGCTGCCACGTCGCGGGTGACATCGACTTCGACAAGCATGGGAACCTGTGGTTCGTCACGGGCGACGACACGCCGGCCGGCGGCATCAACGCCAACCCCGGCTACGGCCCGTTCAACAGCCAGAAGACCGACGAGCAGCAGACCGTGCGCGTCACCGGCGCGACGGCCGGCACGTTCACGCTGACCTTCAACGGCCAGACGACGGCACCGATCGCCTACAACGCGGCCGGCCCGGCCATCGACGCGGCGCTCGAGGCGCTGCCGAACATCGAGGCCGACGAGATCCAGGTGAGCCCGCTGCCGACGCAGCAGGCGGCGAACACCGTGAACACGACGACCATCACCGTGTTCTTCCGCCGCGGCAAGCAGCAGACCGACCAGCCGCAGATCACCGCCGACGGCGCCGCCCTGACGGCCGGCACCGTCGCGACGGCCACCACACGGCAGGGCAACTGGTACCAGCGGCTGACCGGCGACTCGCGCCGCAGCGCGCTCAACACCAACGACCTGCGCGGCAAGGTGCTGCGCATCAAGGTCAAGGACACGATCGGCGCCGCGGACGCCAACAAGGCGGACTTCACCGGCAGCGGCACCGGCGCGTACACGATCCCGGCCGGCAACCTGTACCCGCTCGTCGCGGGCGCGCCGCAGGACAGGACGCGCGCCGAGGTCTACGCGATGGGCTTCCGCAACCCGTTCCGGATCCAGGTCGACGAGAACGACGTCGCGTACGTGAGCGACTACTCGCCCGACGCGCAGACGCCGCAGCGCGGGCGTGGCCCGGGCGGCACGGGCCGCTACGAGATCGTGCGCAAGCCGTCCAACTACGGCTGGCCCACGTGCTATAAGCGCGACCTCGCGTACTACGAGTGGAACTACCACGAGTTCGCGCCCGGCACGATCACCGCCGGCGTGCCCGCGCAGGACCCGCCGCGGCTGCACCAGTGCGACGGCCCGACGCAGCGCAACGACTCGCTGTGGAACATCGAGGGCGGTCCGACGGTCGAGCCCGGCCTGCGTGAGGTCCCGCCCGTCACCAACCCGGACATCTGGTACTCGTACCGCGACAACAACACCGCGTCGCCGCTCGGCACCCCGTGCCTGGCGAACTACGCCCCGACGCCGGGCCCGATCGCGCCCGGCTCGACCACCGAATGCCCGCGGCTGTTCCCGGAGCTCTACACCGGTGGCGTCGGCCCGCACGGCATGACGAAGTACAACTACGAAGCGAGCAACCCGAACCCGAAGAAGTTCCCGCCGTACTACGACGACTCGGTGATCATCGGCGAGTGGACGCAGGACACCCTGCGGGAGATCAAGCTCGACGACCAGAACCGGATCCAGAAGATCAACGGCTTCCTGGACTGCGGCAGCCGGGCCAACACCGCGTCGGGCACGTTCCAGTTCGAGTGCGACAACCCGATGGACATGCAGTGGGGCGCGGACGGCGCGTTCTACCTGCTGACGTACGGCAACGGCTTCAACGTCATCAGCCCGGACGCCGGCATGTACAAGTGGGAGTACGTGAAGGGCAAGCGGCCGCCGAAGGCCGTGCTTACCACGGACAAGACCGACGGCGCCTCGCCGCTGACGGTCAACTTCTCCAGCGCCGGCTCGCTGGACGAGGACCCGGGCGACTCGCTCCGGTACGAGTGGGACTTCGGTGACGGCTCAGCGATCTCGACCGAGCCCAACCCGGCGCACACCTACACGCAGCGCGGCCGCTTCACGGCCAAGCTGACGGTGATCGACTCCTCGGGCGAGCGCACGTCGACGAGCACGCTCATCACGAGCGGCAACACCACGGCGACGATCAAGGTCGAGGCGCCGCTCGACGGGGGCCTGTTCTCGTTCGGCGACGAGCTGCAGTACAAGGTCACGGTCACCGATCCGGAAGAGCCGTCGATCGACTGCAAGGACGTCGTGGTCAAGTACGTCCTCGGTCACGACACGCACGGTCACGAGCTGGTCAGCCGCAACGGCTGCACCGGCTTCCTCAAGACCGACGAGAACGACCAGGCGCACGGCGGCAACGTGTTCGGCGTGATCAGCGCCGAGTACGAGGACAAGGGCTCCACGGGCGGCGTCCCGTCGCTGAAGGCGGTCAGCCAGGTGCAGGTCCGCCAGAAGCGCCAGGAGGTCGAGCACGTCGTCAGCCAGTCCGGCACGACGACGGCCGCGAACACCGACAGCGGCGTGAGCGGGCTCCACCGCAACAGCCTGGCCTCGGGCGACTGGATCCAGCTCAACGGCCCGTTCAACCTGCACCAGATCGACTCGGTCACCGTCCGCTACACGGACAACGCGGGTGGCCGCACGGTCGGGTCGCCACTGGGCGCGATCGAGGTGCGGACGGGCTCGCAGACGGGTCCGATCGTCACCACGCTCCCGTTGACGTCGACGGGTGGCACTGCGGCCTGGAACAGCCTCACCTTCCCGATCTCGGTGTCGGGCAAGAACGAGCTGTTCCTGGTGTTCCGCAACGTCACCGGCGGCGTCGCGGCCGGGCAGGCGATGTTCCTGCTCAACTGGGTGCACTTCAATGGCAACGGCGTCACCGTTCAGAAGGTGGAGACGCCGGGCGCGGCGGGCGGCAACGTTCCGGCGACCCTTTCGTTGTCGCTCGGCGCGCCGGCCACGTTCGGGGCGTTCGTCCCGGGCGTCGCCAAGACGTACGAGGCGAGCACGTATGCCGACGTGATCTCGACGGCCGGTGACGCGACGTTGAGCGTCTCCGACCCCGGCCACCTCGCCAACGGGACGTTCACCCTGCCGCAGCCGCTGCAGGTCGCGTTCTCGAAGTCGGCGTGGACCGCACCGGTGTCCAACGACCGCGTGAACATCACGTTCAAGCAGCCGATCGCGGCGACGGACGCGCTCCGCACCGGGTCGTACTCGAGGACGCTGACGTTCACCCTGTCCACCACGAACCCGTGAGCTGAGCGGTCGCGGCGGCCCCTTAGTTGGGGTCGCCGCGACCGTCGCGGGTGTGAGTGGCAGGGGCACCTTGCGCCGGAAGGCATGGGCTAGCTTCCAAGGCATGGATGACGGCAACCGCCTCGGTGAGTTCCTCCGGGCCCGACGTGAGCGGGTCCTGCCCGGCGACGTCGGCCTGCGTGAGGACGACGGTACGCGGCGGGTGCCCGGGCTGCGCCGCGAAGAGCTCGCGCAGCTCGCCGGCGTGAGCACGAACTACGTCGTCCGGCTCGAGCAGGGCCGCGACCGGCATCCCTCGCCCTCGGTGTTGGACGCGCTGGCCAAGGCGCTGCAGCTCGACGAGGCCGCGACCGCGCACCTGCACCAGCTCGGCACGCCCGCCGCGGAGCGTCCGCGCGCTCGTGGCCGCGCGCCGCGCGAGGACGCGGTCGCACCCGGCGTCCAGTTGCTGCTCGAGCGCCTGGCGGACCAGCCCGTCTCCGTCATGAACCGCTTCGGCGACATCCTCGCGACGACGCCGCTCGCCGCCGCGCTGATGCCCGGCCTCACGACGGGCACCAACGCCTACCGCGCGACCTTCCTGGACCCCGCCGTGCGTGAGCTGTTCGGCGACGGCTGGGACCGGATCGCCCGCAGCGTCGTCGCCGGGCTGCGCGCGGTGAGCGCCGACGCCGCCGGCGATCCGCGCCTGGTCGCGCTGGTCGGCGAGCTCGCGCTCGAGAGCGACGTCTTCCGGCGGCTGTGGGCTCGCCATGACGTGCGCCCGCGCGTCGGGCGCGGCACGACCGTGCTTCAGCACCCGCAGGTCGGCGCCGTCGAGCTCGGCTGGGAGAAGCTGGAGATCAGCGGCTCGCCCGGCCAGACCCTCGTGATCCATCACGCCGAGCCCGGGAGCGCGTCCGAGCACGCGCTCGCGCTGCTCGCCTCGCTGGCGGCCAAGGCGCCGCCGCACACGCACGTTTCCGCCTGAGCTTCGCGCTCAGCCCTCCGCAACGACCCATCTCGAAGGGAGAACCTCCCATGTCCACCGTGCTCCTCACCGGGGGCTCCGGCTTCCTCGGCCTGCACACCACCATCCAGCTGCTCGAGCGCGGGTACGACGTCCGCGCGACCGTGCGGTCGGCCAAGCGCGCGGAGCGGGTCCGCGCCACGCTCGGCGATCCCGCGCGCCTGCAGCTCGTCATCGCCGACCTGCTGTCCGACGACGGCTGGGCGGAGGCGGCCGCCGGCGCCGACTATGTCCTCCATACCGCTTCGCCGTTCCCGGCGGGCGCGCCCGACCACGAGGACGACCTGATCGTCCCCGCGCGCGACGGCACCCTGCGCGTGCTGCGCGCGGCGCTCGACGCCGGCGTGCGCCGGGTCGTGGTCACGTCGTCGTTCGCGGCGGTCGGCTACGGCCGCGAGCCCGGCGACCACGTGTTCACCGAGGCCGACTGGACGGACCCGACCGCGGACATCGGCGCCTACATCAAGTCCAAGGCGATCGCGGAGCGCGCGGCGTGGGACTTCGCGCGTGAGACCGGGCTCGAGCTGGCGGTGGTCAACCCCGTCGGGATATTCGGGCCGGTGCTCGGCAGCGACCGCTCGGCCTCGATCGGGATGGTCTCCGGGCTGCTCG
This sequence comes from Solirubrobacter phytolaccae, assembly GCF_027587195.1. Classification (GTDB taxonomy): domain Bacteria; phylum Actinomycetota; class Thermoleophilia; order Solirubrobacterales; family Solirubrobacteraceae; genus Solirubrobacter; species Solirubrobacter phytolaccae. The sequence continues at coordinate 8,503 of NZ_JAPDDP010000042.1, forward strand.
ACGGGACGTTCGCGAGCGGGATGCCACGGCTGGCGTTCTCCGTCGTCGACGTGCGCGACGCCGCCGACCTGCACCTGCGCGCGATGACCGACCCGGCGGCCGCGGGTGAGCGCTTCATCGCCGCGAGTGGGGACGGCGTGTGGCTCGCCGACCTCGCGCGGATCCTGCGCGAGCGGCTCGGAGCGGACGTCCCGACGGCCGAGATCCCCGACGACGTGCTGCGCGAGGCGGCGAAGACGAACCCGGCGCTCGACTCGATCGCGCGGGAGGTCGGCAACTTCCGCCACCTGAGCGCGGAGAAGGCGCGCCGCGTGCTCGGCTGGGCGCCGCGTCCGCTCGAGGAGACCGTCGTCGACACGGCCGAGAGCCTGAATAGGTCAACCTGACCAAAACCTTGCTATCGTCCTTCTGGTCAAGCAGACCAGAAGGACGTCCACAATGGCTGAGATCAAGCGCTACCCATTCATCCGCCACCTCCGCGCCGAGCCGACCAACCACGTGCTCGGCTACCGCAACGGCACGCTGCGCCGTGAGGGCGCGGGCCAGGCGTTCTGGTTCCGCGCGATCAACACCGCGATCGCGGAGGTGCCGATCGACGACCGCGAGCTGCCGTTTCTGTTCCACGTGCGCAGCACGGACTTCCAGGAGCTGATCGTGCAGGGCGTGATCACCTTCCGGGTCGTCGATCCGCAGCGGGTCGCGCGCCGGATCGACTTCGCCGTCGACCTGAACACCGGGCGCTGGACGCAGACGCCGCTCGAGCAGCTCGCCGGGCTCGTCATGCAGCTCGCGCAGCAGTTCGTGATCGACGAACTGGTCAAGCGCGACGTGCGCCAGATCCTCGCCGACGGCGTCGCGCCGATCCGGGCGCACATCGCCGCGGGGCTCGCGGCGGAGGTCGCGCTGCAGGAGCTCGGCATCGAGGTCGTGGCGGTGCGCGTGGCCGCGGTCGCGCCGACGGCCGAGCTGGAGAAGGCGCTGCAGCAGCCCACGCGTGAGGCGATCCAGCAGGACGCCGACCAGGCCACGTTCCAGCGGCGCGCGCAGGCGGTGCAGAAGGAGCGGGCGATCGCCGAGAACGAGTTGCAGAACCGGATCGAGCTCGCCCGGCGCGAGGAGGAGCTCGTCGGCCGTGAGGGCGCGAACCAGCGCAAGCGGGCGGAGGAGCAGGCGGCCGCGGCGATGGTCGAGGCGACCGCCGCCGACGAGCGGCACGCGTTGGCCGCGGCGCGCAAGGCGACGACGATCGACGCGGTCCAGGGCGCGCAGCTGCGGATCGACGCCGAGCGCGCGAAGGTCGACGCGGCGATGCCGCCCGACGTCCTGCTCGCGCTCGCCCTGCGTGAGCTGGCCGAGAACCTCGGCAAGATCGAGCACCTGACGATCACGCCCGACATGCTCACCCCGGTCCTGGCGAAGCTGAACCGATGAGCCTCGTCCCGCGCTGCGTCCTGGTCGAGCGTCCGACCGAGTTCCGCGACTTGCTCGCGCGTCACGGCACGCGCGAGCAGGCGCGGTTCTTCCTGGGTCAGCGCGGCCTGGACATCGCCGAGGTCGAGGAGCGCCACCTGCGCTACGAGGAGACGCGGGCGCGCGTGCTCGGGGCGGTGCCGCCGAGCTGGCGCAGCGCGACCGTGGCGCGCGAGGACCTCGACCGCTTCCTGTTCGCGGAGGACGACGTGATCGTCGTGCTCGGGCAGGACGGGCTGGTCGCGAACGTCTCCAAGTACCTGGGCGGGCAGCCGGTCATTGGTTTGAATCCGGAGCCGGAGCGGTTCCCGGGCGTGCTCGTGACCCATCGTCCGGACGCGCTCGCGGATCTCTGCGCCGACCTGGCGGCGGGCCGCGCCGCGATCGAGCCGCGCACGATGGTCCGCGCGGCACTCGACGACGGCCAGGAGCTGCGCGCTTTGAACGAGGTGTTCCTCGGCCACCGCACGCACCAGTCGGCGCGGTACGCGCTCACGGTGGGGGATGTGAGCGAGCACCAGTCCTCGTCGGGCCTCATCGTCGCCACGGGAACGGGCGCGACCGGCTGGGCGAAGAGCATCAACCAGGGCCGGCTCGCGCTGCCGGCGCCGGTCGCGCCGGAGCTCGCGTGGTTCGTCCGCGAGGCCTGGGAGAGCCCGACGACCGGCGCGTCCCTGACCGCGGGCGTGCTGGCGAGCGGGGCCGCGCTGACGGTGACGAGCGAGATCGAGGGCGTCGTGTTCGGCGACGGCATCGAGGCCGACCACCTCGCGCTCGACTGGGGCCAGCGCGTGACAATCGGCGCGGCCGACCAGCGCCTCGCCCTCGTGCGCGGCTAGCGCGAGCACGCTGGCCGCGGCCGGCGACGGCGTGGGCGGCCGACGCCGCGCCGGGCTACTCGCGCTCCACGCGGTCGCGGACGACTTCGGTCGGCAGGTCCGAGACGAGCGCGCCGAACGCCGTGCGGGCCCAGACGGTGTCGCGCTCCAGGTACGGGCGGCCGCCGTCGTCGAGCACGTCCGGGGCGTGCTTGGCGCGCAGGTCGCGGCGGCAGGCCTTGCACACCGGGAGCTTCGGGCTCGCGCCCCAGCGGCCCGTGTCGACGCTGCGGCCGTGCGTGGGGTTGAGCGCGCACAGCGGCGCCGGGTCCGTGATCGGGCGGCCGTGGGTGAGCGCGCGGGCGTGGCCGAGCGCGGTCTGGGCGAGGTCCTCGAGCACGAGCGCGCCGACCAGGTCCGCGTCCGTCGCGTCCTCGTCGGCGAGCAAGCGGCCGGCGGTGTCGCGTGCGTCCAACGCCCGTTGGTACTGCTCCTGCGCGCGGGCCTCGCGCGGCACGGGCTCCGCGTCGAGCTGATCCGCAAGGTCTGTCAGCTCGCGCTCCACGGTCTGGCGCAGCTCCCGGCGGCGGGCGCCGTGCGCGGCCTCGAAGACGTGGTCGGGAAGGACGAGCGGGCCGCTACCCGGGCGGGCCCCGCGCCGGCGGCGGAGCGTCAGCACCAGCAGGCCGACGACCACGATGATGGCCAGCGAGATGAACGGCGCGAGCCCGACCCCGTCGCCGTCATCGTCCGCGCGCTCGGTGCCGCCGCTCGTCGCCGGCCGGGACGGCGCGGAGTCCTGGTCCTGCCGGTCGCGCAGCGCCTCCGCCTCCTTGAAGACGTCCGGGTCTGCCAGCGCGTCGAGGAAGCGGTTGAGCGTGGTCGCGATCCGCTCGTCGTACTCGCGATCCTCCGCGAGTAGCGCGACGGTCGCCGCGGCGCGGACCGGGTCCTCCTCGGCCGTCGGCGTCGGGGTGTCCGCGTAGAGGATGTTGTCGTGGACGGTCACGATCGCCGCGTCGTCGCGGCCCGTGCGGCGGCGCAGCACGGTCAGCAGCTGGCGCGGCTTGCCGTCCACCGAGTCGCCCGAGACGAGCGGGACGAGCGCGACCAGCACGGGCGGCTTGGTGTTCGCCAGCCGCGCCGCCAGGTCGGTGCGCTCCTGGTCGGTGAGCGCCGACCGCAGGGACGGGTCCACGTGCAGCGGGCCCTGGCCCAGCCCGGTCGCGGCGGCGCCGATCTCCTGCGCGGCGGCCGTCGCCGGCAGCAACGCGAGCAGCACGAGGGCGAGCAGCAGCCGCCTAGGCACGGCGGAAATCCCGGAAGAGGAACGAGCCGGCCCAGCAGACGGCGCCGGTGAACAGGCCCGCGATCGCGCAGGCGAGGACGATGAGCCAGTCCGGCGTGCCGTCGTCGCCGATGTCGTCCAGGTAGTCGTCGGGGCGGTTCTCGGGGAGCGGGTCGAGCGGCTCGGTCGGACGGTCACGTTGATAGGAATAGCCGTCGTCCTCCGCGGTCGCGGCGATCTGGAACACGCCCCGCAGCCGCGGGACGATCGTCGTGGGCCCGTCCTCGCCGGTCGCGCCGTACTCGAGCTCGAACGGCACGTCGACGTTCCGGCTGAGGTTGACCTTCAAGAGCTCGAAGTTGCCGCGCTGGTCGACGCCGATCAGCAGCCGCTTGACCTTCGGCAGCCGGTCGTTGAGCGCCCACAGCATGCGGTCGGCCTCGCCGCCGCTCTCGTCCGCCTCGACCGACGGCATCACGACGACCTTGACGTCGAACGGCAGATAGGCGTCGCGCAGCGCGGTGAGGATGAGCGTCCGGTCGCGCTCCGGGATCAGGAAGTCCAGCTCCGGATGCACGTACAGGGGAGCGGCCTTCAGGCCCGTCGCCGCGCGGTCCAGCCGGTCCTCCGCGCGAGCAGGCGCCGCGAGCAGCAGCATCGCGAGCAGCGTGATCAGCGCCGCCCTCACCGCCGGTCCTCCGCGAGCGCGCGGCGCATGTCGCGCCGCAACGTGCCGAAGCCCGTGCGCGCCCAGACCGTGTCGCGCTGCCAGTACGGCCGGTCGCCGTCCCACGCCGACTCGGGTGCGCGACCCGCGGCGACCGCCTGCGCACACCGCTTGCAGGCCGGCACCTCGACCATCGCGCGGTCGCTTTGCCAACGCGTCGGCTTCGCCCAGCCGCTGTGGCGCGGGTCGAAGAAGCAGCGCTCGCGCTCCTTCCCCGCCAACGCCTCGCGCCCCCGTTGGGCGAGCACGAGCGCGCCGAGGTCGTCGATCGGCTTGCCCTGGCGATCGAGCGCCATCGACGCTGCGACCTCGAGATCCACCGCACGCTCGTCCGGCGCTCGCTTGCGCGCGATCTCGCGCGCCAGCTTGGCGTGTGTGTCCACCGCCCGCGTGCGGGTGTCCGCGGCGGGCGTCGCGTGCTTGCCGCGCCGCCCGCGTGCGCGGCGACGGCGGTAGCGCCGCTCCAGCCCGGTCGCCGACAACGCCACGCCGGCGAAGAACGCGCCGAGGATCGAGAACCCGAGCGCGGCCGAGGACGTGCGCTCGTCGTCCTCCTCCGGCTCGCGGTACGGGGTCGGCACCGGGCCGCCCTCGTCGGGCGGGATCACGGCGCGCTCGGAGCGGGGCATGCGCGCCTCGCCGCGGGCCAGCGCGAGCGCGTACCGGAGCTTGTCGATCCCCGGGTCGTCGCGGTCGTAGTCGTTGTACGTGGCCTGCTCGATGTCGTGATCGCGCATCGGCAGCTGCACCCCGTACGCGCTCAGGTAGACCAGCGAGCCGCGGTCGTCGCTGACCACGTAGAGCCCGTCGCGGCCGAGGCCGTCGCGCAGCAGCGCGAGCCGGTCGTCGCCGTAGATGGTCTCGCTGCTCAGGTCGGGTGCGACGACGACGAACGTGGGGAACGGCATCCGCTCGACGTCGCGGAGGAGCGCCTCGCGGTCGGCGTCGTCGATCCGGCGCGAGACCGAGTCGCTGACGTACACCGGCGACTCCTTCAGCGCGGCGACGAACAGGTCGGTGCGATCCGCGGCGAGCGCGTTCCCGCCGCCGGAGCACACGAGCGCGAGCGCGATCGCGGGCACGACGAGACGGCGGGGCACCCCGACACTATGCCCACGACGAACCACCCAAAACCCGGCTGCCTGGACAACTGGCCGATGAGCATCGGCTGAACGCCGTGCCAGACTCGCGCCGATGAAACGCGCGCTCGTGCTCCTGGTCCTCCTGGCCGCCCTGGGTGGGTGCGGCGGCATCCCCGAGCCGGCCGTCGAGGAAGGCGCGGCCGCCGAGGCCTCGGGCTGGCCGGCCGAGATGACGCCCGAGCCCGGGTTCGATCCCGACGATCCCGCTCTGGACACGATCCCCGACGACGGCGCGCACGGCGAGGAGATCACGCGCAAGGCGGGCACGCGCAAGGACTTCAAGGTCCCGCCCGCGGCGGTGGCAGGGCTCGACAACGGCCCGCTCGTGCGCGCCGTCGTCACCCGCCCGTTCTACGAGCTGGACCCCGAGGACGCCGTCGACCGCCTGAACGCGGCGCAGCTCGCCGTGTACGCGTTCTACTACGCCGACTTCGAGATCCTCAACGGCGGCTTCACGCAGTTCTGGTCCAACCCCTCGGGCGCCGTGGCCGCGGACCTGCAGTCGGCGGCGGAGCGCGTCGGCTCGCCCGAGTTCGCCGCGATCTTCCGCGACGCCGCCGCGCTCTGGCCCGGCGGGAAGATCCCGCGCGACGCCGAGCAGCGCGGCGCGCTGGTCGACCAGCTCGACGCCACGAAGGTCGCGGAGCTCGACGAGATCTACGCCGCGACGCAGTACCGGCGCAACACCGCGCTGGCCAACGTCCTCGGGCCGTTCATCCGCGCGAACACGGACCAGTTCGTCGCTAGTCGGTGACGGCGACCGCCTCGATCTCGATCCGGTAGCCGGGCTCGAACAGGATCGAGACGCCGATCAGCGACGCGGGCACGCGCGGGACGTCCTCGACCGCGGCGAGGCCCGCGCCGAGCTCGCCCAGCTGGTCCGGCGTCCAGTCGGTGACGTACATCGTCAGCTTCACGAGGTCCGCGGCGGTCGCGCCCGCGGCCTCGACGGCAGCGACGACGTTGCGCAGCGCCCGCTCGGCCTGGGCGGCGAGCCCACCCTCGACGAGCTGGAGGTCGTCGTCGGAGCCGACCTGGCCCGCGATGTGGATGATCCGCCGGCCCGTGGCGACCGACACGTGGTGGTAGAAGGGCGTCGTCTGACGGCCCGGGACGTTGAGGAGTTCGACGCTCATGAGGCTCCCATGTATACGCGGCTAGAGGTCGAACTCGTCGCGCATGGCGTCGGCCACCGCGCCCCGCGGTGCGCCGCGCAGCTCGCCGTCGACGAACACGTCCACGCGCTCGTCCCAGAAGGCGACCAGCCCGGCGATCACCGTCAGGTCGGGCAGCGGCGTCTCGTAGCTCCAGGCGATGTCCGCGTGCGCGCCGGCCGACCAGTAGGACGCCTCGCCCTTGTACGGGCAGTAGCTGTGCCGCGCGCTCGGCTGGAGCGGGAGGCGCACGTCCTCGCGCGGGAGGTAGAAGCGCGTGGGTACGAGCGTCTCGAACAGCAGTCGCGCGCGCGTGGACTCGGCGAGCACGGTGCCGTCGAGCGCGATCCGGACGGGGCGCGCGCTCACGCGGACGTCCACGCGTGCGAACGGGTCGCGCGGGTGGCCGTGGATCGGCTCGTCCTCCTCGCGCCAGGCGTCGAAGGCGTCGAAGTCGAGCAGGACGTAGCCGTCGAGGTCGGGATCGGTGAGCCGGAAGCCCGCGTGCTCGCGGCCGCCGAGCGTGAGCGGCTCCCCCGGTGCCGTGTGCGCCGCGAACGGGATGCCGGGGTGGAGCAGGCCGTCCGGGACGTCGGCCGAGCCGGGCGCGATCGCCACCGCCAGCGCGAGGTCCGCCGCGGGGACGGCGTAGGACGGCACGACGCGACGCGGCTCCCAGACGAGCAGCGCGTCGGTGCTGTCGACGACCGTGGCCCCGTCGAGCTCGGCCCGCACGCGCTTGGCGGTCGGCTCGTGGCGGAGGCCCGCTTCGAACAGCAGATCACGGGTGCGGATGCTCATGGTCGTCAGGACGGTACGCCGTGCGCCACTATTCCCGCATGGTCTCGGGCGATGTGGCGCGGCTCTATCACGCGCTGACCTCCTACAAGGCGGGCGACGACTTCCCGGCCCCGCCGGCGGATCACCCGCTCGTGCTCCAGGACCTCGTCGCGAACGACTTCGCGACCTGGCCGTACCCGTACAAGCGCTATCCGGCCGATCTCCCCCGGGTCGAGCTCACCCGCACACTGGACGAGGACCCGCTGGCGCGCCTGCTGTTCCTCTCGGCCGGCGTCGTCCGCACCGCTGAGCGCGAAGGCCGCCCGCGGCAGCTGTTCCGCGCCGCGGGGTCGGCGGGCGGGCGCTTCCCGCTCGAGCTCTACGTGTCCGGGGCCGACGGCGTCCGCTGGTACGACCCGGAGGCGCACGCGCTGGTGCGGATCGCTCCGGCGGCGGGCGGCGAGGCGACGACGGTGATCCTCACCGGCGTCCCGTGGCGGACCGCCTGGCGCTACGCCGAACGCGGCTTCCGGCACCTGTACTGGGACGCAGGAACGATGCTCGCCCAGACGCTCGCGCTCGCCCCCGGCGCACGGCTCCACACGCGCTTCGACGACGCCGCGGTCACGCGCCTGGTGGGCGCGGACGGCGTGCACGAGTTCCCGCTCGCGCTCGTCACGCTCGAGGACGGCGCACCGCGGCTGGATCCGGGTGGCGCCGCCGCGACCGGCGCGGTGGACCACACACCGCGTGAGCTGCCGCTGATCACGCAGACCCAGCGCGCGGGCGACGGCACGGGCGCGCTCGGCGAGCCGTGGCCCGCGGCGCCCCCGCTCCCGACCGACGACCTGGAGGGCGTGATCCTCAAGCGCGGCTCCACGCGCCGGATGGACGCGAGCGCGACGGTGTCGAAGGCGCATTTCGAGGCCGCGCTCGAGTACGCGCTCACAAGCGTGCGCGAGCCGCATTTCATCGCCGTCCACGGCGTCGACGACGTCGAGCCGGGCCTCTACCGCTGGCCCGACCTCGCGCAGCCGCTCCGCACCGGCGACCTGCGCGAGGAGCTCCTGCGCCTGTGCTGGGACCAGGACCTCGGGCGCGACGCGGCGTTCGTGGTGATGGGCGCGACGCACCTGGACCGCCTCGACGAACGCGCCTACCGCGACGCCCAGCTCGACGCCGGCCTCGTCGAAGGCCGGCTGCACCTTGCGGCCTACGCGCTCGGGTTCGGCGCGAGCGGCATGACGTTCGTCGACACGCTGTTCCCGGACACGGTCGGCGAGCCGCTGGCGGCGCTGCTGTTCACGTGTGTCGGCGTGCCGACCTACCGCAGCAAGGGCGGCGGTGGCCCGGGAGCGCCGGTGTCCGTCGTCGTCCCGGCGGCCGGCCTCACCCTGCCGACCCCTTAGACCGGAAGATCGCCCTTTGCGGGCCGGCGCACTCACCTGTAGACATTGCGCATGCTCACCCGCCGCCGACTGATCCAGTCAGGGCTGACCACTGCCGCGGCGGTGTCGTTCGGTCCCGCGTTCTGGCGCGACGCGTTCGCCGCGCCGCCGGCCACGCTCGCTCCCTACGGGCCGTACGGTCCGCTGCAGCCGGCCGACGCCAACGGGCTGCAGCTTCCGCCCGGCTTCAGCTCGCGCGTGATCGCCCAGTCCGGCCAGCCCGTCGCGAGCACCGGGTACGTGTTCCCGATCTATCCCGACGGCGCGGCCACGATCCGGATGCCGTCCGACGGCGGTTGGATCCTCGCGATCAACTCGGAGGTCCCCGGCGGCGCGGGCGGCGCGTCGGCGATCCGCTTCGACGCGCGCGGCGGGATCACGAACGCCTACCGGATCCTCGGCGGGACGAGCACGAACTGCGCGGGCGGCGGGACGCCGTGGGGCACATGGCTCTCGTGCGAAGAGGTCCCGCGCGGGATGGTCTGGGAGTGCGACGTGACCACGAACGCGCCGACCGCGCACCCCGCGCTGGGCGTCTTCCAGCACGAGGCGGCGTGCGTGGACCCCGTGCGCCAGCAGGTGTATCTGAGCGAGGACGTCGACGGTGGTGGGCTCTATCGCTTCACGCCGGCCGCGTACCCGGACCTCAGCGCGGGGGTGCTCGAGATCGCGTGCGCGGGCGTCGGCACCGGCGTGGTCTGGAAGGTGCTGCCCGACCCGACGTTCCTGGGCGCGACCCCGACCCGCAGCCAGCACGCGGACTCGATCAAGTTCCGCCGCGGCGAGGGCATCTGGTACGACACCGGCCGCGTGTACTTGACGACGACGACCGACGAGACCGTCCACGTCTACGACACGAACGCCGCCACCGTCGAGGTGCTCTACCGCGCGGGCGACCTGCCGGGCACGCCGCTGAAGGGCATCGACAACATCCTCGCCACCAGGTCCGGCGATCTGATGGTCGCCGAGGACTCCTACGACAACGACCCCGACGCGATGGACGTCTGCCTCCTCACGCAGGCCAACCAGGTGTCGCGGTTCCTGAAGATCACGGGCGACGCCCACTTCAAGCCAGTGCAGTCCGAGGTCGTCTCGATCGCGTTCAACCCCGACGGCACGCGCATGTACGTCGCGTCACAGCGCCACAACTCCGTGGGCATCCTCTACGAGATCAGCGGTCCGTTCCGCGCCGACCAGGCGACGGTCTGGACCCCGCCGCCCACGCCGACGCCACCCACGCCTCCGGCGCCGCCCGCCCCGCCGACGCCGGGGGTCCCGATCGGCCTGGACATCGCCAAGCGGGTGAGCGAGAAGAGCTTCATCCGCAGCGGGCTCGCGGTCGGCTTCTCGCTCGAGAAGGCCGCGTCCGTGCGCATCCGGGTGACCGCGAAGATCGGCAACCGCACGAAGACGCTCGCCTCGACGACGCGGAGCGCCAAGGCGGGCCGGAACGTGCTCCGGGTCAAGGCCTCCAAGAGCGGCGCCAAGCTGCTCAAGGGCCGCCGCCGGGACGTGAAGGCGACGGTCGAGATCCGCGTCACCACGCCGGGCGCGCCGGTTCGCACCTTCAAGCGGACCGTCACCGTGCGACAGTAGGGGCATGCGCGTAGGCCTGCTCGGGCCCCTGGAGATCGAACACGAGGGAGCGCCGGTGGCCGTCGGTGGTGGACGCCTGCGCGCGCTGCTCGCCCGCCTTGCGCTGGACGCCGGCCGGCCCGTGACCGTCGGCGCGCTCGTCGACGCGCTGTGGGAGGACGACCTCCCGGCCGACCAGGTGCACGCGCTCCAGTCGCTCGTGTCGCGGCTGCGGCGGGCGCTCGGCGACCCCGCGCTCGTCTCGCCCGCACCCGGCGGCTACCGGCTGGAGGACACGCAGACCGACGTCCAGGAGTTCGAGCGCGAGCCCCAGCACGGGCTGCGGTTGTGGCGCGGCCCGGCACTCGCGGACCTGCGCGAGTACCGCTTCGCGCAGCAGGCCGCCGCGCGGCTGGAGGAGCAGCGGGTCACCGCGCTGATCGAGACGGGCGACGTCACCGCGCTCGAGGCGCTGCACGGCGAGCACCCGCTGCACGAGCGGCTCGCGGCGCGGCTGATCGGCGCGCTGTTCGCAACCGGCCGCCAGGCCGACGCGCTCGCCGTCTACGAGCGCACGCGCCGCCGCCTGGACGAGGAGCTCGGCGTGTTGCCCTCGCCCGAGCTGCAGCAGGCGCACCTGGCCGTGCTCCAGGCCGAGCCGACGGCCGCGAAGCGCACGAACCTGCCGGCGCCGGTCACGAGCTTCGTCGGGCGTGAGCGCGAGCTGGCGCAGATCGACGAGCTGCTGCAGCGCTCCCGGCTCGTGACGCTGCTCGGGCCGGGCGGCGCGGGCAAGACGCGGCTCGCGCGGGAGTCCGTGGCTCGCCACGTGGACGACGTCGAGGACGGCGTCTGGCAGGTCGAGCTCGCGCCCGTCACCGCCGACTCGGAGATCGTCCCCGCCACGCTCGGCGCGCTCGGCCTGCGTGAGGCGGTGCTCCCGGGCATGGCGCCGCGCGACACGCTTCGGCACCTGCTCGGCGTGCTCGCCGAGCGCGACGCGATCATCATCCTCGACAACTGCGAGCACGTGATCGCGGCCGCGGCCGACCTCGCCGACCAGCTGCTCGCGGGCTGCCCGCGGCTGAAGATCGTGGCCACCTCACGGGAGGCGCTCGCGATCGACGGTGAGGCGCTCGTCGCCGTCCCGCCACTCCCCGAGACCCCGGCACTGACGCTGTTCACCGACCGCGCGACCGCGGCCCGGCCGGGCTTCGTGGTCGACGACGCCGCGCGCGAGATCTGCCGCCGCCTCGACGGCCTGCCGCTCGCGCTCGAGCTCGCCGCCGCGCGCCTGCGCACGCTCACCGCGCGCGAGCTGGCCGAGCGCCTGGACGACCGCTTCCGCCTGCTCACCGGCGGCAGCCGCACCGCGCTCCCGCGCCACCGCACGCTGCGCGCGGTCGTCGACTGGAGCTGGGAGCTGCTCGACGAGCCCGAGCGCGTGCTCGCCCGCCGGCTCGCGATCTTCACCGCCGGCGCGACCGTCGCGTCCGCCAGCGCGGTCTACGGCGACGACGCGTTCGACGGCCTCGCCGCGCTCGCCGAGCGCTCGCTGCTGCAGGTGATCCCCGACGCCGAGCCGACGCGCTACCGGATGCTCGAGACGATCCGCGAGTACGGCCTGGAGAAGCTCGAGGAGGCGGGCGAGCTCGACGCCACCCGCGCCGCGCACGCGCGCTACTTCGCCGATCTGGTCGCGGAGGCCGAGCCGAAGCTCCGCGGGCACGAGCAGGCCCGCTGGTACGCGCTCCTGGACGCCGAGCGCGAGCACATCATCGCCGCGCTGCGTCACTTCGGCGAGGTCGAGGACGCACGGTCCGGGGTTCGGCTCGCCGTCCAGCTGTTCTGGCTGTGGCTCCTGTCGGGCAGCCAGCACGAGGCCAAGACGTGGACCTCGTTCGCGGTCGCGATCCCGGGCGAGGCCGACCCCGCCGACCGCACGATCGCCGAAGGCGTGCTGCAGCTCGCCGAGCTTGAGGACCACCCCTACCAGGAGGACGCGCAGGCGCTCATCCGCGCGATGTACGACCGCGTCGGGGAGCTGGAAGACGCCGACCGGCCGCTGGTGGCGCTCGCCAAGGTCGTGCTCGAGCTGTTCGCCGGCGTGGAGGAGAACACGCAGGAGCAGGCGGCGCGCGAGCATCCGGACCCGTGGGTGCGCGCCGTCGTGCGGCTGTTCCTCGCCGGCAAGGCCGAGAACGACGGCGAGATCGAGGCGATGGGCGAGCACCTGGCGACCGCGCGGGTGCAGCTGACCGAGCTCGGCGACTCGTTCGCGCTCGGCATGGCGCTGTTCCTCGAGAGCGGCCGGCTGATGCTGCTGGCACGGCTGGACGAGGCCGAGCAGACGCTCGAGCAGGTGCGCGAGGCGTTCTCGGCGCTCAACCCGGACGCCCTGGCGGGCATGCTCGACATGCGGATCTCGGACTTCCGTCTGCGGGCCGGCAACCTCGACGGCGCGCGCGAGTACGCGCTCCGCTCACGTCACCGGCGGGACATCGGCCGCGACGACCTCGCGTTCGTCCAGGCGCTGCAGGCCCGGATCGAGTGGATCGCGGGGAACCTGGACGCGGCGGAGGCGGTGCTGGCCGACGCGCTCTCGCGCCTGGAGCACCTCCCGCCGGCGATGCCGGGCACCCACGGCCACGCGCTGGTGCACGCGGTGGCGGCGTCGCTCGCCGCTGAGCAGGGGGACTTCGAGCGCGCCGGGGCCTACCTGGCGATCGCGCACGCGGCGGCGGTCAACACGAAGGACATGCCGATGCACGCGGCGGTCGCGGTCAGCGCGGCGGCGGTCGCGGCGGCGCAGGGGGATCGCGACGGCGCCGCCGAGCTGCTGGCGGCGGCGACGGCGATCCGCGGCGTGGACGATCCCACCAACCCGGAGATCACCCGCCTCGCGCTCACGCCGCCTCCGCCGCCGACCCGTGCGGTCGGGCTGGAGCAGCTGGCCGCGTTCGCCTCACGCCCGGCGCCCGTAACCCCGTAGCGCGAGCGGGACGAAGATCACCAGCAGCGCCGCCATCGAGACGAAGGTCCAGAGGAGGTGGTTGCCCATCGGCTGGTCGAGCAGGAGCGCGCGCAGCGTGCCGATCAGGTGCGTGAGCGGGTTGATGTCGGTGAAGGACTGCAGCCAGCCCGGCATCGTGTCGACCGGGACGAACGTGCTCGTGCCGAACGTCAGCGGGAACATGATCAGGAAGACGATGCCCTGCACGGCGCCCGGGGTGCGGGCGATCGTGCCGATGAACACCGACGCCCAGGCCAGGCAGAGCGCGAACGCGATCACGATCCCGCAGGCGGCGAGCACCTCGAGCGGGCCGGTCGCGGCGCGGAAGCCGAGGATGTAGCCGAAGCCGATCGTCACCACGCACAGGAGCGTGAAGCGCACGATGTCCGCCAACACCGCGCCGATCAAGGGTGCGGAGCGGGAGATGGGGAGGCTGCGGAAGCGGTCGAAGACGCCCTTCTCGATATCGGTGTTGAGGTTCACGCCGATCGCGACCGCGCCGAACGCGACCGTCTGCGCGAGCACGCCGGGCAGCAGGAACTGCAGGTAGTCCTGCTGGGAGCCGCCGGCGATCGCGCCGCCGAAGATGTACGTGAACAGCGCGAGGAAGATCATCGGCTGCACGGTCACGTCGATCAGCGCCTCGGGGTTGCGCAGCACCCCGATCAGGTTGCGCTTGGCCAGCACGAGGCTGTGCCGGGGGAGTGCGAGTGCCGCGCTCATGCGTGCACCTCCTGGGTGATGGCGGCCGCTTCGGTGCGGCCGGTCAGGGTGAAGAAGACCTCGTCGAGGCTGGGCAGGTGGAGCGAGAGCTCGGTGACCGCGATGCCGGCCTCGTTGAGGCGGTAGACCGCGTCGCCGAGCACCTCGTCGCCGCTGACGGGGACGGAGACGACGCCGCGGTCGGTGCGCTCGGCGCGCGTGCCGGCGAGGTCGCTGATCAGCGCCTCGGCGTCGTCGAGGCGGGTCGGGTCGGTCGGGCGCACGGTCAGGCGCTGGCCGCCGACGACGCGCTTGAGCCCGTCGGGCGTGTCGTGGGCGATCACGGCGCCCTTGTCGATCACGGTGATCTCGTCGGCGAGCGCGTCGGCCTCTTCCAGGTACTGCGTGGTGAGCAGGACGGTCGAGCCGTCGTGGACGAGAGAGCGCACGACGCCCCACATGTCCTCGCGCTTGCTCGGGTCCAGGCCCGTGGTCGGCTCGTCGAGGAAGATCACGGACGGGCGGCCGACGAGGCTGGCCGCGAGGTCCAGCCGGCGGCGCATGCCGCCCGAGTACGTCTTGGCGGGGCGCTTGGCGGCGTCCGTGAGGTCGAACCAGGCGAGCAGCTCCTTCGCGCGGGCGCGCGCCTGCTTGCCGCTGAGGTTCAGCAGCTGGCCGATCATCACGAGGTTCTGCTCGCCGGTGAGCAGCTCGTCCACGGACGCGTACTGGCCGGTGAGGCCGATCGTCTCACGGACCTTGCCCGGCTCGCGGGCGACGTCGATCCCGTTGATGCGGGAGGTTCCCTCGTCCGCCTGGATGAGGGTGGCGAGGATGCGGACAGCGGTCGTCTTGCCCGCCCCGTTGGGGCCGAGCACGCCGAGCACGCTGCCGCGGCGGGCAGCGAGGCTGACGCCGTCGAGCGCCTGGGTATCTCCGAAGCGCTTGCGCAGCCCTTCGGCTTCGATTGCGTAGTCCATGCCACCAGCATCGGCGTGGGCGCTCGCAGCGTCCGCGCAGATCGCTCGCAGCCGTGCGCGCGGCTGTGAGCGGGCGTAATCCGGTACGCGAGCGACGGCCGTACCCCTGGGGAAAACGACTGGGAGGTTCCGATGATCAAGGGAGTGGCAGCCGTCTGGCTGCCCGTCACCGACATGTCGCGCGCCGTGGCGTTCTACGGCGAGACGCTCGGCCTGGACGTGACCGAGCACGACGGCGACTGGAGCGAGGTCGACGCCAACGGCCTGCGGATCGGCCTGAACAGCAGCGAGTCCCCGGCGGGTGACGGCGGCGCGGCCGTCGCGTTCCAGCCGGACGGCGACATCGAGGGCGAGGTCGAACGGCTCAAGGGTGCCGGCGTCGAGTTCCCGACCGACATCTCCGACCACCCGTGGGGCCGGATCGTGACGTTCAAGGATCCCGACGGCAACGACCTGCAGCTCTACTCGCCGCCGAACCAGGGGTAACCTGACCGCGCTCTAATGGAGCGCGGTCTGTTGTCCTGGCGTCGTGAGGCGCCGCCCCAGTTGCCTGCGCGCGGCGTTCGCGTCGTGCGCTGGGAGGCGGCGCCCGAGCGGTTCGCCGGGACCGAGCCGGTCGCGCTGCTGGGCGTGCGGCTGGAGACGCTCGCCGACGTCCGGCGTCTGCACGAGACGTTTTTGGTGTCGGCGCTGCGGAGCGGCGTGCCGGTGCTCGTCGAGTGCGACGTGACGCCGGACGAGTTGGAGGACGCGGCGTTCGTGGAGCCCGGCTTCGAGCACGCGCACACGCTCGAGCGGCTGCGCTGGCTGTACGCGCGGGCGATCGACGGCGATCCGCGCTTCGCCGGGGCTTCGGGGATCGCGCCGCACCGTCCGCTGGACGCGTCGCAGCTGGCGGCGGCGCGGGCGCCCGGCGGCGTCGTGCAGGTGATCGCGCCCGCCGGCTCCGGCAAGACGACGGTCCTGGTCGAGCGGGTGCGCGAGCTGCTGGCCCGCGGCGCCGACGCCGAGCGGGTCCTGTGCATGACCTTCAACGACCCGGCGGCGGCGGAGCTGCGCGAGCGGCTGGGCGCGGCCGGAGCCGGGCGGGTGGCGGCGCGCACGTTCCACTCGGTCGGGCGCCGGATCATCGCCGAGGCGGGGATGTTGGAGGGGCGCGAGCTCCACCACGGCTGGACCGTGCCGCAGTGGGCGCGGTTCGCCCGCCAGGCCGCGGCGGAGGTCGGTGGCGCGGTGCCCGAGCCGGCCGAGCTGCCGGGGCTGATCAGCGCGATCCGGCTCGGCGAGCTGATGAGCCCGGACGAGTGGGAGGCGGCGTGCCCGCAGGACGAGCCCAGCCGCGTGGTCGCGCGCGCGTACGCGCTCGTGGAGCGCGAGAAGGCCCGCGGGCGGCTCTACGACTTCGACGACATGATCGTCCACGCCGTGCGCCTGCTGCGCGCCAACCGCGGGGTGCGGCAGCGCTGGCAGGCCGCGTTCGAGCACGTGCTGGTCGACGAGTACCAGGACATCGAGCCCGCGCAGGAGTTGCTCGTGCGGATGCTCGCCGCGCCGCACGACGAGCTGTTCGTGGTCGGCGACGAGGACCAGACGCTGTACGGCTGGCGGCGCGCGAGCGTGAAGACGATGCTCGAGCTCTCGACGGCCTTCCCGGCCTTGACGCGGGTGGCTCTGCGCCACAACTACCGCTGCACGCCGGAGGTGGTGCGGGCGAGCGCCGCGCTGATCGCCCGCAACCGCCGGCGGTTCGCGAAGCCGATCGAGCCGGCGCCCGGGCGCGAGGACGGGGGTGAGCGCGCGATCCGCGTCGCCCGTTACCCCGAGTCCACGCCGGGCGCGGCGCCGCGGCTGCTCGCGCGTAAGCTCGCCGCGTACGGGCGTGGCGAGATCGTCGTGCTGGGGCGCACGATCAATGCCCTCCGGCCGTTCGCGCTCGCCGCGGCGGACGCGGGCGTGCGGATCGCCGGGCCGGAGGAGCTGTTCGAGTCCGCGGGCGCGCAGGAGACGCTCGAGGCGTACTTCGCGGTGCTGGCCGCGCCGCGCGCGGCGACCGAGGTGGACGTGCGCGTGATCCTGCGCCGGCCTTCCCGCGGGTTCGGGCTGGACGCGGCGGCGCGCGTGGTGGGTGCGCTGGCGCGGGGCGTGTCGTTGCCGGCGGCGGTCGAGCAGCTTCCGGACGAGGGCTGGAAGGTCACGCGCGCGGCCGAGCAGCTGGCGGCGCTCGTCACTCGCCGCGACGCCGCCGCGGTCATCCGCCAGCTCCGCGCCGACGGCCTGGATCGCTACTTCGACGAGGTCGCCCGCGCGTCGGCGCGGCCGGACCGCGACGACCGCAAGGTGCTCGACGAGGCCGAGGAGGAGGCGCGTGGCCAGTCGGTGGCGGACTACGCGGCGGTGCTCGACTCACGCCGGCTGTCGCTCCGGCGGGCACGCGATGAGCGCGGCGGCATCGAGCTCACCACCGTGCACCGCGCCAAGGGCCGCCAGTGGCCGCGCGTGGTCGTGGTCGCGTGCGACGAGGGCGTGCTCCCGCACCGCAACGCGTTGAACGCGCCGCCGGACCTCGTCGCCGCGGGCGAGGGCGTCGAGGCCGAGCGCCGGATCGCGTACGTGGCCTTCACCCGCGCCACGGAGGAGCTCTCGATCCTCCACACCGAGGGTCGCCACAGCCGCTTCCTGCACGACGCGGGGATCGTCAGCGAACCGGCGACGATCGCGGCGGCCACGAAGCCGAAGCCGGAGGCGCCGCCTTCACGCGCGGGGTTCTGGGAGCCGCCGCCGCTGCCCGCGGTCGGCAAGCCGGCGAGCACCGACGACGGCAAGGCGATCGAGCTGGCCGCGGCCGCCCTCAAGGACGGCACGGCCACCGACGGCACGGTCGGCGAGTTCCTCAGTGCGATCGACGTGCTGACGGACAAGCAACGCGACCGGCTTTTGCGCGCGGTGCCCGGCCTCGGCCCCGACCAGGACCTGACGGCGCTGCCCGCGAAGACCCGCCGCTCCCTTGCCGCGACGCTGCGAGTGCTGGCCCGGCGCTGAATTGGGTAGATCTGCGTCGTGGATCACGACGCCGTACGTGCAGAGCTCGAAGGGCGGCGCGACAACGCCCGCGCCCGCGTGGCCACGCTCGCCAAGCGCCCCGAGCGCGGCGCCTCTCAGGGCTTCGGCAAGCGCATCGGCGACGGCACCGTCGAGGCGATCTCGCGCTTCAACGACATCGGCGTCGGCACGACCGTCGAGGCCGGCCTCGAACGCACCGAGCGCGCGCTCGCGAAGCTCGACGAGGGCACCTACGGCCTGTGCGACTCCTGCGGCAAGCCGATCGCCGAGAAGCGGCTGCGCGCGATGCCGGACGTCGTGCTCTGCATCGAGTGCGCGGCCAAGCGCTGACTCACGCCGGCTCGGCGTTCGGGTCGTAGGCGAACGGGTCGTACGGCAGGTCGCCGTGCTCGCCAGGCGTGGCCAGGTCGTAGCTGCGCACCGCACCGGACGCCTCGTCGAACGCGACCGCGCGCTGGAGCGTGAACGGCGGATGGTCGTCCGCGTCGCACAGCGCCGACAGCTGCTCGGACACGAGCTTCATCGCGCTCATCGCCCGCATGCGCGCGGCGAACAGGTCCCGCCCGACGTGCAGCGCGTTGTCGCGCATGGCCTCGGCGAGCACGGGCCCCGCGTCCGCGATGTCCCCGATGTCGTCCTTGGCCCACCGCGCGAGCTCGTGCGTGGTGCGGTCGATGATCGCGATCCGCGAGTAGAACCCGTAGAAGAGCTGGTGCAACGCGTCCGGCCGCTCGCCCGCCGGGACCGCGTCCGTGTATTCCTTGAGGCTCTCGGCGAGCGTCGTCGGTTGGGTCATCTCTGAAGCCTGCGCCCGTTGTCAAGAACGGGGCCGTGCGTCCAGGAACGTGGGTCAGCGGCGCGTGAGCGCCACCAGGTAGCGGCACGCCGTCCGCGCCACGAACACGCGCGCCGAGGGCGCGCCGAACTCCAGGCAGTCTCCGTGCGAAAGCGCATGCTCGACGCCGTCCTCGCGGATCGTCAACGCGCCCTCGAGCACCCAGATCTGCTGGTGGATGAACGCGTAGCTGTCGGCCGGGTACGCGATCTCGACGGCTTCCGGCAGTTCCACTTCGACCAGCTCCAGGGGGCCGCCGCTGACCGGGGAGACGGCCCGGCGCCGGTAGCCCGTCTCCGGGTCGGTCCAGACCGGTTGCTCGGCGGCGCGGACGAGCCGGCGGTCCGACTGCTCCGCGCGCGCGACCAGCTCGGACAGGGTCAGGCCGAGCGCCGCGGACAGGCGACCGAGCAGCGCGGCGGTGGGCTGCGCCTCGGCGCGTTCGACCTTCGCGATCATGGCTCGGGAGACGCCGGAGCGCTCCGCCAGGGCGGCCGCGGACAGGCCGTGCGCCTCGCGCGCGGCGCGGACGGTCTCGGCGATCGAGGTCGTGAGATCAGCTGACACGATAGTGGACAGTAGCGCTACTATCGGCGACATGGTTGTTCGGCCCGCCACCCCTGAAGACGCCCCCGCCTGCGCTGCGATCTACGCGCCCTACGTGACGGACACGGCCGTGTCGTTCGAGCTCGAGCCGCCCGACGCCGCCGAGATGGCGCGCCGGATGGCCGCCGCGCACGCGTGGCTGGTGCTCGAGGACGAAGGGGAGGTCGTGGGCTACGCGTACGCGGGCACGTTCCACCCGCGGGTCGCGTACCGGTGGGCGACCGAGACGAGCGTCTACCTGCGCCAGGGCTTCGCGCGCCGCGGCGGTGGGCGCGCGCTCTACGAGGTCCTGCTCCCGCTGCTCAAAGCGCGCGGGTTCACGGCGGCGATCGCCGGGATGACGCTCCCCAACGACGGCAGCGAAGGCCTGCACCGCGCGTTCGGCTTCGAGCCCGTCGGCACCTACCGGCGGATCGGCTGGAAGCTCGGCGCGTGGCACGACGTCGCCTGGGCGCAGCTGATGCTCGCCGACGACGACTCAGCCCCGGACGAGCAGGCAGTCCAGCTCTAGGAGCCCGAGCGCGTCGTCGCGGCCGACGCTGGTGAGCTGCGCGGGTCGGAAGCCGAGCTCGCCGAGCCGCGCGAGCACTTCGAGCCAGCTCGTCGAGTCCTCGTAGATCGGGCGCACGGACAGCTCGGCCTGCAGCGCGACCACGTGCTCGAGCACGCCGGCGGCACCCTCGATGACCTCGAGGTCCCAGCCTTGCGTGTCGGTCTTGAGCAGCGCGCGCGGCGCGGGCACGTGCGCGGCGGCGCGCTCGAAGACGGCATCGAGCCGTGCGACCTCGACGGTCTCGTGATGATCGACCGCGCTGCCGCCGAAGCGTTCGACGGAGAAGGCGTTGGGCTCCAGGAACGAGGTGAAGTTGGACTCGCGCGCGACGTTCAGCGTCGCCTCGCCGGCTTCACGCCCGAGCGCGAGGTGCTGGACGCGCCACGCGGGATCGTCGGCCGCGCGCGCCTGCAGCGCGGCGAACGACGCGCCGACCGGCTCGAAGGACACGATCTCGCCGTCGTAGCCGCTCGCGCGCAGCAGGTCGCGGTAGCCGCCGCGGTGCGCGCCGACGTCCAGCACCAGGTTCACGTCCGCGCGCTGGAGGACCGCCCGCAGCAGCGCGGAGTGCGCGGCGAGCTCCACGCCGAGCGGGTTCGCGAGGTCCCGCGGCGCGTCGCGATAGAGCGTGTAGCCCGCGCGCTTGAGCGCGCGCTGCAGCAGCGCCTTCATCCGAGCACCACCCGGTCGAGCGCGTCGAGCACGCGCGGGTCCTCGAACTTGCGCGCGAAGTCGGCCCCGGAGGCCAGGACGGCGTCGAGGTCGTCCATCCCGAGCACGGCGGGATGGAGCGAGCCGGGCACCCACTTCGAGAAGCGGCGCGTGTCGCCGCTCAACCGCAGCGACGGGTCGGCGTAGAGGACGGTGTGGGGGAGGGACTCGGTGGGCGACACGGTGCGTCGATAGTGGCGGATGACCTCGGGCGCGGCGCCCGCCACCACCTCGACGGCACGCCGCGAGAGCGTCAGCCAGTCCGAGCCGCGACGCACCGGCAGCCCCGGCCCGCCGCTCCGCACGCCGAGCACGGCGCCCCACGGCATGTCGCGCAGCGTGACCAACGGCCGCGCCGCGGACACCGCGCGCCGCAGCGCCGGGCCGGGCGGGCGCACGGCGCGGTAGCGGTAGAAGTAGCGCCGCGCGAACTCGTCGCCCGCGTCCCGCGACCACCCCGGCGGCGCGACCGGCACGCCCTCGACGTAGCCGTCGAACCCACCGTCGCGCAACGCGGCGTCGATGTCGGCGAGCGGCCGGATCGGATAGTCCTGCCCGGAGAGCACGACGAGCCAGTCGAAGTCGACGCGGTCGAGCGCGTGGCGCAGGCAGCGCAGCAGCGCGTCGAGCTGCGACGCCCAGCCCCACGCCACCGGGGTCGGCGGCAGCACGCGCTCGACCCCGGCCAGCGCGCGGTCGTCGAGCGCGCCCTGACGATCGTCGTGGTGCAGCACGACCGAGCCGGCCGTGCGCAGGAGCCGCACCAGCCGCAGCACCTGCTCGGGGTCGCGGTGCGAGAGAACGACGTAGGCGGTTTTCACCAGACGTCGCCGTCGCGCCAGCCGCAGACCAGCTCGCCGTCGAGGTCCAGCCCGTCGCCGTGCACGAGGATCCAGCCGCGCTCCTCCTCCGTGTGGTCGACCATCCCGTCGGGCGTGAACGCGTGCAGCGTCCCCGTCCACGCGCGCCAGCCACGACCGAGGTAGAACGGCAGCCCTTCGTCGCTCGAGCCGAGCGCGCCGAGGTCGTACGCGCGCGCGATGATCGACTCCACCTCATCCATCAGCGTGCTCGCGACGCCCTGCCGCCGGTGGTCGGCGCGCACGCCGACGCCCTCCACGTAGCCCGCACGCAGCGCGCGGCCGGCGTGCAGGAGCCGGCGCTGGACGACCGCCGCGTGACCGATCAGCTCGGCCCCGTCGTAGGCCAGCACGTGCAGTCCGCCGAGGCAGTGCTCCCAGTCCTCGGCGGTCAGCTCACCGTCGAACGCGCCCTCGAGCAGCTCGCGCGCCGAGGCCAGCGTCGCGTCGTCGAGCGCCGACGTGTGCACGGTCCGGATCACGCCAGCGAGAGTACCCGTAGGGGTGTGGGAGCCTCTCCACGCGCTGGGGAGGCAGCACTCCGCGCCGCTAGAGGTTCCTCTGATGTTGCGGACCGCTCGTCCCGGTGAGATGGAGGCATGCTTCGTCTCTGCCTCACCGCCGCGCTGCTCACGCTCACGCTGACCGCCTCCGCCCAGGCGGAAGTCGTCGTGGCGGGCACCGGCGAGCCCGCGTTCACCAACAGCGCGAACAACACCCAATGGGTGGAGTGGAGCAACAACGGCAACTACCGCGTCGAGTTCCAGCACATCGTCAACGGCGGGCCCGCGCTCGTCGACGGCCCGTACGGCGTGGCGCAGAAGGGCACGACGTCGGTCAACTGGACCGGCATCCCGGGTGTGGCGACGCCGCTGCAGGAAGGCAGCACCTACGGCATCTGCGGGTTCGGCCGCTGGCAGGACGCCTACGGCATGTGGTACCCGGACTTCCAGACCTCGTGCGCGAACGGCAAGCGCACGGCGACCACGATCGACCGCACGAAGCCGACGATCGCGCTCGTCGCCCCGGCCTTCGCGCGTGAGGCGAAGTCGCCGCTGACGATCAACTACGAGGACAACCTCGCGTACCCGTTCGGCGTCGCGTTCGTGTCCGTCGACACGCCGCAGCTGACCGTGCTGCCCGGCTGCGCGCCCATCGCGCAGACCAAGGTCACGAAGTTCGAGTGCGTGGCGACGCTGCCCGACGCCGACGGCCCGCACCAGGTGTGCGCCGCCGTGCCCGACGCGGCAGTGCCGGACAACCCGAACTCGTCGGATCAGAGCGGCACGGCCACCTCGGCCAACCGCTCGGACACCAAGTGCGCGACGGTCACGCTGGACCGTGCCGCGCCGGTGGTCAAGCTGGCCGGCCCGGACGAGCTGCAGGTCGGCCACGCCGGCCTGTTCACGGCGCAGGCCACGGACGCGACGAGCGGCATCGCCACCACGTCGGGCTTCGGCTGGGGTGACGGCTCGAGCACGGCCGGCCTCGACGCCAGCCACGCGTTCGCGAACCCCGGCACCTACCGGCTGCGCTTCAGCGCGACCGACGCGGCGGGCAACACGACCGAGGTGACCAAGGACGTGAAGGTCACGGCGGCGCCGTCGACGCCGACGATCCCGACGACGCCGCCGGTGCCCACGGGCTCCCCGTCCCCAGGCGCCACGCCGGTGCCGGGCACGCCGACGCCGGCGCCGGTCCCGTCGAAGCTCACCGTCAAAGTCGGCAAGGTCACCAAGACCGCCCTGCGCGCCCAGATCACCGGCGCCACCGGCAGCGTGCGCGTGACCCTGCGCCGCGGGCGCACCGTGGTCGCCACCAAGCGCCTGACGATCGCGAACGGGCAGGTGAACCTCAAGCTCCCGCGCTCGCTCGTGGCCGGCAAGCACGCGCTCGAGGTCGTCGCCGGCGACCGCATCGCCACCACCTCCATCAAGCTTGCGGGCAAGAAGGCCGGCGCGAAGGGTTCCCGCGTCGACCCGCAGGGGCAGCGGCCCAAGCTGCCCTAGGAGCCCGCTGAAGGATTCCGGCACGCCTGCTGCAGCACATCCGCGGCGCCTCGCGCCACCCACGGGACTCGACGTGCTGACGCACGCCTTCGCCCGCGGGCGGCCCGAGGCATCCACGGCTGCGCCGCATCAGCCGCACCGCCCATCCTTCAGCGAACTCCTGCCAGGCCCGGGGGAACTCGGAGGCGGCGGCGCGCGTTCGCCGCCTCCGAGTGGGCCGAACGTTGCTCAGTCAATAAACGTCCAGGACGTTTAACTTGTCCGCGAAGGCCAGGATCGCGTCGCGCATGAGCACGCGCTCGCGCCAGTGGGCGGGGATGCCCTCCAGGCCATAGAGCGCGCCGGCGAGCTGGCCGGCGATCGCCGCGGTCGTGTCGGCGTCGTCGCCGAGGTTGACCGCCGCGAGGATCGCCGCCTCGAAGGTGTCGGTGGAGGCGACCGCCCACAGCGCCGCCTCCAGCGCGTCGAGGATGTAGCCGCCGCCGCGGATCTCCGGCGGCGTCTGCTCGCGGAACGAGCCGGCGAGGATCGCCGCGAGCCGGGGATCACCGAGGTCCTCGCGCGGCCGCAGCACCTCGTCCTTGCTCGCGCAGTTGAGCGCTTCGACGAGCAGGATCGCGAACCAGCACGTCGCGTCGATCGCCTCGGGCGCGCCGTGCGTGGTGCGCGCGCTCTCGGCCGCGAACCGCACCGCCGCGTCGACGTCATTCGCGTAGGCGATCGCGACCGGCGCGAGCTTCATCAACGGCCCGTTCCCCGCCGCGTCGGGCGCCGCGTCACCGGGGAACCGCTCGCCCGTGGCCTCGAACCGGGCGAGCGCGGCGGCCGTCGCGTTGCCGATGTCGAAGCACTCGCCCGTCGAGGACCAGTGCCCCTCGCGCCACCAGCGCACGTAGCGCTGGAGCTGGTCGACCGGGTCGAACCCGCCGCGTTCCACCAGGCTCTCCGCGAGGCACAGCGCCATCGACGTGTCGTCCGTCCACGCGCCCGCGGGCAACGCGAACGGTCCGCCACCGACCATGTCGGTCACGGGCGGGAAGCTCCCCGGCGGCGAGAACTCGACGGTGGTCCCGACGGCGTCACCCACCGCCAGCCCGAGCAGGCATCCCCGGAATCGATTCACGCGGCCGAACGGTACCTGGCCACCGCGAGCGGGAAGAAGATCGCCGTCAGCACGAGCGGCCAGACCACGGCCATCAGCACCGCGTGCTCCGCGACCCACGACTGGCTCTCCCAGCCCGGGTTGCCGAACAGCTCACGCGTCGCGGCGACCGTCGAGGAGAGCGGGTTCCACTCCGCGACCGTGCCGAGCCAGCCTGGCATCGAGCCCGGGTCGGTGAAGGCGATCGACAGGAACCCGAGCGGCCACACGAGGATCTGCACCGCCGACACCGCCTCGGGACGCCCGGCGACCAGCCCGAGGAACACGCCCATCCAGATCAGCGAGAAGCGCAGCAGCACGAGCAGGCCGACCGCCGCCAGCGCGTCGAGCACGCCGCCGTGGACCCGCCAGCCGATCGCCCACCCGCACGCCATCAGCACCACCAGCCCGAGGACCGCGTGCAGCAGGTCCGCGACCGCACGGCCGGAGACCACCGCCGCGCCCGCCATCGGCAGCGACCGGAACCGATCCGTGATGCCCCGCTGCGCGTCGGTGACGACGGCCGTCATCGTCGTCTCCAGGCCGAAGACCGTGGTCAGCGCGAGCATCCCAGGCACCAGCAGCTCGGGGTAGTCGTCGCCGTACCCGCCGCGCAGCAGGTAGGCGAACATCACCAGCACGAGCACGGGGAAGAGGAACCCGACGAGCGCGACGAACGGTTGGCGCGCCCAGTGCGACAACGCGCGCAGGGTCAGCGTCCACGTGTCGGCGAACACCCAGCGCAGGCTCATCGCGTCAGCTCCAGGAAGACCTCGTCGAGGGTGGGGCGTCGCAACGACACATCCTCGGCGTCGAGCTCGCCGATCACCGCCGCCAGCGCACCCATGCGGTCGCGGACGGGCGCGCTGACCCGCAACGTGTCGACTTCCGGCGCGACCCCGGAGATCCGCGCGAGCAACGCGGCCGCCGCGACCACGTCGTCGGCGTCGCGCACGACGACCTCGATCCAATCGCCGGCCAGCGCGTCCTTGAGCTCGGCGGGCGTGCCCTCCGCGACCACGCGCCCGCCGTCGACGACCGCGATCCGGTCGGCCAGCCGGTCCGCCTCCTCCAGGTACTGCGTCGTGAGGAGCACCGTCGTCCCCTCGGCGGCCAGCCCGCGCACGGCCTCCCACACCTCCAGCCGCGAACGCGGGTCCAGCCCCGTCGTCGGCTCGTCGAGGAACAGCACGTCCGGCGCCACCATCAGCCCGGCGGCCAGGTCCAGCCGTCGCCGCATCCCGCCCGAGTAGCCGCTGACGGACCGGTCCGCGGCGTCCTCCAGGTCGAAGCGCTCCAGCAGCTCTTCCGCGCGCGCTCGCGCGCGTGAGACGCCCAGGTGCAGCAACCGACCGAAGAGCACCAGGTTCGCGCGCCCGCTCAGCGCCTCGTCGACCGCGGCGTGCTGGCCGACGAGCCCGATCCGCCGCCGCACGCCCGCCGGGTCGCGCCCCACGTCCACGCCCGCGACGACCGCGCGGCCGGCGTCCACCCGCGCGAGCGTCGCCAGCACGCGCACGGCGGTCGTCTTGCCCGCGCCGTTCGGTCCCAGCACCCCGCACACCGACCCCGCGGGCACGGCGAGGTCGAGCCCGTCGAGCGCGACCGTCTCGCCGTAGCGCTTGCGCAGTCCGTCCGCTTCGATCGCCATCTTCTCTCCGTACGCCATACGGAGTACCGTACACCATACGGAGTTAAACGCCATGACCGAATTCAGCGGCAGCGGTGATCCCGTTCGCAGCCTCGAGCTGCTGTGGCGGGTCCAACCGGCACCCAAGCGCGGCCCCAAGCAGCGCCTCGACCTCGACCAGGTGATCGAGGCGGCGATCGCGCTCGCCGGTGAAGTCGGCCTCGCGGCGCTCTCGATGCGCAAGGTCGCCGAGCGGCTCGGCGTCGGGACGATGTCGCTGTACACCTATGTCCCCGGCAAGCCGGAGCTCCTGGACCTGATGCTCGACACCGCGGTCGACCCGCCCACGCCGCTCCCGGACGGCGGTTGGCGCGCCAGGCTCGAGCACCTCGCACGCGAGAACTGGGATCGCTTCCACCGTCATCCGTGGTTGCTCGAGGTCACGCCGCTCCGTCCCGTGCTCGGCCCGAACACGATCGCCCGCTACGAGCACGAGCTCTCCGTGCTCGAAGGCATCGGGTTGACCGACATCGAGATGGACTCGGCGCTCGTCCTGGTCAGCGCGCACGTCGAGTCCTCCGCCCGTCGCGCGCTCGAGGCCAAGCAGGCCGAGCAGCGCTCAGGCCTGACCGACGAGGAGTGGTGGAACGCTCGGGCGCCGGTGCTCGAGCGCGTGCTGGAGCCTGAGCGCTACCCGATCGCCAGCCGTGTCGGGGCGGCCGCCGGCGAGGCCCACAACGCGGCGTTCGCGCCCGAGCATGCGTTCGTGTTCGGACTGTCAACCGTGCTCGACGGGATCGAATTCCTCATACAAGCCAGGGCTTCCGACGCCTGAGTTCGGATGTTCTCCCAACTTTTACCGAAGCGGCTGGACTTCTACCTGCGCATTTGAAATAAGTCGTCGTTCAGGAGAGTGGAGTTCAACGGAGGAGAGCCGTTAATGCGCAGGATGCGGTACGCGCTGCTCGCGGTCGTCGCTGCCATCGCGTGGGCGATGTCAGCTTCACCAGTCCGGGCAGCTGAGACGGTCGTCATCGATGCCGTCGACTCGCCGGCCCAGGTCTGGAGCCCGGCCAACAGGACGATCAAGGTGGGCGACACCGTCCGCTGGGAGTTCGACCAGGCGCAGGCAACGCACAGCCTGAAGTCGCAGGGAGCGAACTGGACCGCGCCGATCAATGAGATCCGCGAGGTCAACGGAGCGCCGATCAGCCGGACGTTCACCGCGACCGGCACGTACGACTTCCTGTGCGATCTGCATCCCGGGATGACGGGCAAGATCACGGTCGAGGCCGCGAACTCGCTCAGCAAGGTCCTCGTCTTCTCGAAGACCGGCGGCTTCCGCCACGACTCGATCCCGCAGGGCATCGCGGCGGTCCAGGCGCTCGGCGCGGCCAACGGCTTCACGGTCGACGCGACCGAGGACGCGGCCGCGTTCACCGCCGCCAACCTCGCGCAGTACGACGTCGTCGTCTTCATGTCGACGACCGGCGAGATCCTCAATGACGCGCAGCAGACCGCGTTCGAGGGCTACATCAAGGCCGGCGGCGGCTTCGCCGGCGTCCACGCCGCCTCCGACACCGAGTACAGCTGGCCGTGGTTCGGCGAGCTCGTCGGCGGCTACTTCCGCAACCACCCGCCCGGAACGCCCACGGCGGCGGTCGACATCGAGGACGGCGACGAGCCCTCCACGACCGGCCTCCCGACGCGCTGGACGCGCACGGACGAGTGGTACAACTTCCAGCACCCGGTCACGCCCGCGATCAACGGCAACACCACCGTTGCCGACTACAGCCCGCGCGCCCGCCAGGTGAAGGTCCTCGCCACGGTCGACGAGTCGACCTACGACGAGCAGGACGGCAACACGATCGACGACGACCATCCCGTCGCGTGGTGCTCGAACTTCGACGGTGGCATCTCGTGGTACACGGCCATGGGGCACACCCAGGCCTCGTTCACGGACACGCAGTTCCGCCAGCACCTGCTCGGCGGCCTGCGCACCGCGGCCGGCGTCGCGGGCGACTGCGGTGAGCAGCGCACGCCGCCGCCGACGTCCGAGGACTTCGAGAAGATCACGATCAACAACGACACGAACGCGCCGATGGAGATCGACATCGCCAACGACGGGCGAGCGTTCTACATCGAGCTCGACGGTCGTGTCCAGATGTGGAACCCGACGACGCAGGTCACCACCACCGTCGGCACGATCCCGGTCACGCTCAGCCATGAGAACGGCCTGCTCGGCATCCAGCTCGCCGAGAACTTCGATCAGACCGGTCACATCTACCTCGCCTACTCCGCCCTGCCGGACGCCAGCGGCCAGAACCGCGTCTCGCGCTTCACGCTGACCGGCAACGTGCTCGGCAGCGAGCAGATCATCTACACCTGGCAGCATCAGCGCCAGGAGTGCTGCCACACCGGCGGCTCGCTCGAGTGGGGCGCCAACGGCGACCTCTACATCTCCACGGGCGACAACACCAACCCGTTCGCGCACGGCTTCAACCCGACCGACGAGCGGGCGGGCCGGCAGATCTGGGACGCGCAGCGCACCTCGGGCAACACCAACAACCCGAACGGCAAGATCCTGCGCATCCGGCCGATCCCGAACGCCACCGGCACCGCCGGGCTCGGGACGACCTACACGATCCCGCAGGGCAACCTCTTCGACGAGGCCGCCGACACCACCAACCGGACCCTGCCCGAGATCTACGCGATGGGCTTCCGGAACCCGTTCCGGATCCACTACGACAAGAAGACCGGCTGGATCCTGATGGGCGACTACGGCCCGGACGCCGGCTCCACGGACCCGAACCGCGGTCCGCAGGGCTCCGTCGAGTGGAACGTGGTCAAGCAGCCCGGCAACTACGGCTGGCCTTACTGCATCCGCGAGAACGTCGCCTACAAGGACATCACGTACACGTCCGACTCGGGCGGCACGGTCAAGGGCGACTACAGCTGCTCGAACCCCGTCAACGACTCGCCCAACAACACGGGCCTGACGAACCTCCCGCCGGCGATTCCCGCGTCGATGTGGATGGGCTACTCCGAGACCGACACCCGCTTCCCGGATCTGGGCGGCGGCGGTGCCCCGATGGGCGGCACGCGGTACTACTTCGACGAGGACTCGGACTCGGACACCAAGTTCCCGCGGTTCTACGACGGCCAGTGGTTCATCGGCGAGTGGAACAACGACTGGATCAAGACGGCCGACCTGAACAACCAGGGCCTCGTCACCGGCGTCTCCAACTGGGCGCGCACCACGGGCTACATCAGCCCGATGGACATGGAGTTCGGCCCTGACGGCTCGCTGTACGTCGTCGAGTGGGGCCAGGGCTTCGCGGAGAACAACGCGGACTCGGGCGTCTACCGCGTCGACTACATCAGCGGCTCGCGCACACCGATCGCCGCCGCGGCCGTGAACAACGACGCGGTGCCGGTCGGCACCACGGTCCAGTTCTCGTCCGCCGGCTCCAACGACCCGGACGGCACGGCGCTCACGTACCTGTGGAACTTCGGGGACGGCACGCCGACCTCGACCGCGCCCAACCCGAGCCACCAGTACACGGCGGCCGGCACCTATGACGCGACGCTGACGGTCACGGACGAGTCCGGCGCCACGGCGGTGGACACGGTCCGCGTCGTCGTCGGCAACCAGCGGCCGGTCGTCACGATCGAGCTGCCCGAGAACGGCAAGATCGCCGACTTCGGGGACAAGATCCCGTACAAGGTCTCCGTCACCGACCCGGACGGCGGCTCGACCGGCGCCGGCACGATCCCCTGCAGCGCCATCCGCATCGAGGTCAAGCTCGGGCACGACACGCACGCGCACGAGCTCTCGACGCTGAACAACTGCGAGGGCACGTTCACGGTCACGAGCGTGGACGGCCACGGCGTGAACGCCAACGTGTTCACGGTCGTCACCGCGAGCTACACGGACGCGGGCAACGGCCCGGCCGCCGGTGTCACCGGCTCCGCCGAGGCGATCCTGCAGCCCAAGCTCAAGCAGGCCGAGTACTACCTGACCACCGGCCGCACGGCCGACGGTCGGGGCACGGGTGACCCGGGCGTGACCCAGGAAGCCACGACGGACGTCGGCGGCGGCAACGCGGCCGCGTTCATCGAGGACGGCGACTGGATCTCGTTCAACCCGTACAACCTCGAGGACCTCACGAAGGCGACGTTCCGCGTGGCCTCGGCCGGTGCGGGCGGCATCATCGAGCTGCGCTACGACGCAGCCGACGGCCCGCTCGTCGCGGCGACCCCGCTCATCGCGCCCACGGGCGGCTGGCAGACGTGGCAGGACGTCACGATCAACCTGCCCACCACCATCCCGCAGGGCACGCACCGCCTGTTCATCGTGTTCCGTCACCCGACGAACACGGGCTCGCTGATGAACCTGAACTACTTCAAGTTCACCGGCAAGGGCGCGGCGATCACGGCACCGCCGGAGGTCAACGCCACGGCCGAGCCCGTCAGCGGGGAGGCGCCGCTCAACGTCGCCTTCAACGCCGACGCGACCGACGCCGAGGGCGAGGCGCTGACGTACGCGTGGGACTTCGGCGTGCCCGGCACGGACGCTGACAAGTCCACCGAGAAGGCGCCGAACTACACCTACA
Organism: Solirubrobacter phytolaccae; assembly: GCF_027587195.1. Lineage (GTDB taxonomy): Bacteria > Actinomycetota > Thermoleophilia > Solirubrobacterales > Solirubrobacteraceae > Solirubrobacter > Solirubrobacter phytolaccae. The sequence continues at coordinate 39,621 of NZ_JAPDDP010000042.1, forward strand.
CGACGCCGGGCAACTACACGGCGACCGTGACGGTGACCGACGCGTCCGGCGGCAAGTCCTCGGACACGGTCGAGGTCCGCGTGACGCGGCCGCTCGACGAGTGCCCGACGGGCCCGGTCCGCTCGGACGAGTTCGACGGCAACGCGCTGGACGGCAAGTGGACCGTCACGCGGCCGGACGCGGCGAACCCGCTCAGCGTCTCGGGCGGCGTGCTGAACCTGCCGATCTCACCCGGCTCGATGTACGGGGCCGGCACGACGGCGAAGAACATCGTCACCCAGGACCTGCCCGACGGCGCGTTCACGGCCACGGCGAAGATCTCGGCGAGCGCGCTCACCGAGAACTACCACCAGGCCGGCCTGCGCGTGTGGGCGGGCGACGACAACTGGGCGTCCGTGCACATGATCTACGCGGGCTCGGGTCGTGACATCGAGTTCATCACCGAGACCAACGGCAACCCGCGCAACGAGGCCACCGACAAGCTCGGCGGCATCCCGGCCGACGCTCCGCTCGACTACTACGTGCGGATCATCTCCGACGGCTCGAACCTGACGGCGGCGTACTCGTACGACGGCACCACGTTCACCCCCGTCGGTCGCCCGGTCTCGCTGGCGACGTTCACCGACGCGAAGATCGGCCCGGCGGCGCTGTCCGACCAGGCCGTGACCACCCCGGTGGCGCGCTTCGACTGGGTCCGGTTCGATCCGGACGGCTCCGGTGGCGGCGGGTCCGAGGGGATCGTCGACGACTTCGACGGCACCGAGCTCGACGCCGCGTGGTCGCGGGTCCGAGCGACTCAGGCCGCGGTCGTCGGCAGCGGCACCCTGCAGATCCCGGCTCGCCCGGGCGACATCTACCAGACCCGCAACGACGCGCAGGACCTGATCGTCCGCGACGCGCCCGACGGTGCTTGGCAGGCCATCACGAAGATCAACTTCGAGGGCACCGCCCAGTACCAGCAGGCCGGGATCATGGTCTACGGCAACGACGACAACTTCACGAAGTTCGGCCGCATCGCGCACAGCACGGCCGGCGACGAGAAGTTCGAGTTCATCAACGAGGTCAACGCGGTCGCACGCAACGAGGCCGCCGACTCGACGGCCAACATCCCGGCCACCTTCCCCGACGACTTCTGGCTGCGCCTGACGTCGGACGGGACCAACGTGGTCGGCCACTACTCGACCGACGGCACCACGTGGACCGCGGCCGGGCGACCGGCAGTGCTCCCGGCGGACGCGAAGATCGGCCTGTTCGCGTTCTCCAACGACGGTGTCGGCAACCCCGTGGCGGCCTTCGACTCCTTCACCCTCACCGGTGACGAGGTCGGCGGTGGCGGCGGTGGCGGCGGTACGCCGTCCGGCCCGAGCTACGACGACCAGTTCGACGGCGCCTCGCTCGACAAGACGCGCTGGGACGCCATCGTGCGTGACAACCCGGCCGAGTACAACCTGGCCGGCGGCGAGTTCAACCTCACGCTGACCCAGGGCGACATCTACACGGGCGACACCACGCCGCCGCCGAACGGCTTCATCCTCCAGGACGCCTCGCACGCCGGCGCGGACTGGGTGATCGAGACCAAGATCAGCGACTACACCAACGACGGTGGCTACGCCCAGGGCGGCCTCTTGGCCTACCTCAACGGCGACAACTACGTGAAGTTCGACGTCATCACCGACCCGAACAACACGCGCGCGAACCGGATCGAGCTCCGCTCGGAGGTCGCCGGTGCGATCCAGCAGCCCGAGACGAACGCGAACCTCACGGGTACCCAGGTCAACGGGCCGTTCTGGCTGCGGCTGACCAAGGCGGGCAACAACTACTCGGGCGAGTACTCGTTCGACGGTGTGGCCTGGACGCCGTTCCCCGGCGGTCCCGTGGTGAATCCGATGGCCTCGCCGGACTTCGGCATCTTCGGGTTCAGCCCGCAGGCAGCCGGTGTCGGTGACGTCGTCTCGTTCGACTACTTCACCCTCAACGGTCCGGACCCGAGCAGCTGCGAGCAGTGCGACGGCCCGGGTGACGCGTTCGACGGCGACACGCTGAACGCGGAGCGGTGGAACGCCAACGCCCACGACGACCCGACGAAGTACGCGGTCGCCGACGGCGCGCTGAAGGTCACCACGACCGCCGGCGAGATCTACCAGGGCTCGACCGGTGGCGGCCCGCTGCTGCTGCAGGCCGCTGACCACGCGGGCGCCGACTGGGTGTTGGAGACCAAGCTCACCAACACGCTGGACGGCGGGTACTCGCAGGGCGGCATCCTGGCCTACGGCGACGACAACAACTACGTCAAGATCAACGCGATCTCCGACGAGAACAACGCTCAGGTCAACCGCCTGGAGCTGCGTTCGGAAGTCGGCGGCACGGTGAGCGCGACGCCGACCGACCCGGCGGTCACGGCCGCCCAGGGCCACGGTCCGATCTGGCTCAAGCTGACCAAGTCCGGCAACACGTACTCGGGTCAGTACAAGTTCACGGAGACCGGGGAGTGGCTGAACTTCTCCGGCACCGTGACCAACGCGATGGTCGCGCCGAAGTTCGGCCTCTACACGCAGGGCGTGCAGCAGGCCGGCGACACGGTGACGTTCGAGTACTTCTCGGTCGACGGGGACGCCACCGGCTGCCCGCCCACCGACGAGAACGAGCCGCCGACCATCGAGTCCGCCACCGCGACGCCGACGTCCGGCTTCGCCCCGCTCGAGGTCAAGTTCGACGTCACCGCCTCTGACGAGGACGACGACGACCTGACCTACAGCTGGGACTTCGACGGCGACGGCGACTCGGACTCCACCACGGAGGATCCGACGCACACCTACACCGCGGCCGGCACGTACGAGGCCGAGGTGACGGTGAGCGACGGTGAGGACGAGCGCACGCGCACGGTGACGGTCACCGTGTTCGGCGCGGACGATCCCGAGGCACGCTTCCGCGTGCTGGTGTTCTCGAAGACGACGGGCTTCCGCCACGACTCGATCGACGAGGGCATCGCGGCCGTCCGGGCCCTCGGCACGGCGAACGACTTCCAGGTCGACGCCACCGAGGACGCGGGCGTGTTCAACGCCGCCGCGCTCGCGCACTACGACGCGGTGATCTTCATGTCCACCACGGGCGACCCGCTCAACGCCGCGCAGCAGACGGCGTTCGAGAACTACATCAAGGGCGGCGGTGGCTACGTGGGTGTCCACGCGGCGGCCGACACCGAGTACGAGTGGCCGTTCTACGGGCAGCTCGTGGGCGCGTACTTCCAGAGCCATCCGGCCGGTACGCCCACCGCGACGGTCCGTGTGGACGACCTGGATCACCACTCGACCCTGGGTCTCCCGAACCCGTGGCCGCGTGTTGACGAGTGGTACAACTACCAGTCGCCGGTGAACCCGGTGGTTGGCGGCGGCGGGGCGGACTACAGCCCGCGCGGCCAGGTCCACGTGCTGTTGACGGTGGACGAGACGACGTACGAGGAAGGCGACGGCAACACGACGGATGACGACCATCCGATCTCGTGGTGCCAGCGCTACCAGGGTGGCCGCTCGTGGTACACGGGCCTCGGTCACACGGCCGCGACGTTCAGCGAAGCGGACTTCCTCAAGCACTTCCTCGGCGGCATCGAGGTCGCGGCCGGCGCCGTGGCCGACGCCGACTGCGGCAAGCAGGGTGGCAACCAGCCGCCGGCGGTGAGCATCCAGCGCAATCCGGCTGGCGACGTCTTCCCGGGTGACCCGGTGGCCTTCACGGCGACCGCGACCGATCCGGACGGCGACACGCTCACCTACGAGTGGGACTTCGGCGACGGCGGCACCGCGACCACCAAGGACGCGATGCACACCTACACCGAGCCCGGCGTCTGGTACGCCAAGCTCACCGTCCGCGACGGCCGCGGGGGCAGGGATCAGGCGCTGATCCCGGTCAACGTCCAGCCGTACGGCGGCGAGAACGAGGAAGAGGTCGGCGTCGGCGGGCTCGTCCCGGGCACGCTCGCCCTCGACATCAAGGGCTCGGCCAACCTCGGCGTGTTCACCCCGGGTGTCGCCCGGGACTACACGGCGAGCCTGGCCGCCACCGCGACTTCGTCCGCCACGGCGGCCGAGCTGACGGTGCGCGACCCGAGCGCGAACGCTCCGGGTCACCTGGTCAACGGCAGCAGCTCGCTGCCGCAGGCCCTGCAGATCCGCGCGACGGACGCGGCCAACCCGAGCACGGCGTTCGCGCCGCTGCCGGGCACCGCCAACGCCCGCCTGCGCCTCCTGTCGTTCCCGACCCCGGTCAGCGGTCACGAGCTGGAGATCGACTTCAAGCAGTCGATCGCGGCGAACGACCAGCTGGTGACGGGCGGCTACGGCAAGGTGCTGGTGTTCGCGCTGTCGGCGACGACGCCGTAGGCGTGTGAAGAACGGCCGGGGCGGGCTCCCATTGACCCGCCCCGGCCGCTTCACCCTCCCCTAACGGGGTTGTCGTCGAGAGGGCGAAGTTGTGCCCTGAGGGTACGCTAAATGAGACGAAGGCGCCGCTGAATGCGGCGCCTTTCGTTTAGTTGGCGGCAGAAAGCCAGCGTTCGAGCTGGCGGTGCACCGCCGGGTGGCGCAAAAGCGCCAGGTGGTGCGTACTGCCGAGATCCAGTAGGTCGCCCTCGCCGCGGGCGCTCGCGGTGCGCACGAGCGCGTCGCCGAGCAGATGGCCGACGACGTGCGTGTCGCGCGCGGTGACGGTCGCGGCGACGAAGCCGTGGCGCGCGCCCGGCAGGAGTGGGTCACGGACACCGCGGCGCAGGTCGCGGATGCCGGCGCTGCGCCGCCCGAGGAAGCGGGCGAACGGGCGCGTCTCCGGGGCGCGCTCCAGTACGCCGACCATCGCGTGGACGGCCTGCTCGAGCGGCGCGCCGTCGTGCGGCGTGCCGAGCGAGATCGTGTGTGAGACGCGCGACGTCCACTCGCCGCCGTGCGCGCAGGCGCTGCGCGCGACGAGCCCACCCATCGAGTGCCCGACGAGCGCGATCCGCTCGACGTCCCAGTCCAGCGCCTCGATCAACTCGCCCAGCGCGACGCCGTTGTCGGCGATCGGCAGGCCCGTGTTGTACCGGACGTACACCGGCGTCCAGCCCGGCAGCCGATCGCCGTACGGCTCGGCGCCCCAGGCCAGCTCGGTCTCGCCCAGCCCGTGCACGAACACGACGACGTCCGGCGTGCGCGGTGACCCGATCCGCTCCGCCGCCATCGAAATCGCCAGCGGGCTGCCCTCCGCCGCCAACGCGTCGCCGAACAGCCCGTTCAGCGCGCCCAGGACGACGGGCGAGGGCTCCAGCGGCAGCGCGCGGGCACCCGCCCACAACCCGCCGCTCACGGCGGTGTACGTCCCGCGCGTGATCAGGTCGTGCAGCACCCGCACCGGCAGGGCCGGGGGCCCGAGCGCGCGGAACACGCGCCCGGAGATCGCGGCGTGCACCTCGCCGATCCCGCGCGGGACCGCCGAGAGCTCGTCGGCGAGCAGCCGGCCCAGCGCGGTCACGAGCCCAGCGTCACCACCGCGGCGCCGGTCGCGACGAGCCGGTCGTCCGGCTCCGTCACGCGCACGTCGACGAACACGAGGTTGCGCCCGCGCTTGCTCACGACCCCGACGGCCGTCAGATCCTTCCCGCGGGCTGCGGCCACGTAGGACACGGTGAGGGACACCGTAGCGCCCTCCATCGACCGCGGCTCGGCATCGTCGGCCCAGGCCGCCGACACCGCCGCCATATCGATCAGCGACGCCAGCGCGCCCCCGTGGACGACGTCGGCGATCGTCGTCAGCTCCGGCCGGAAGGGCAGACGCACCGCAGCGCGATCGACGCCCACCTCGACGAGCTCGATGCCGAGCAGCGCCACGAACGGCGAGCTCGGCAGGAACTGCGCGATCAGCTCGCGGCGCTTCACGCGAAGCTGGACTGATCCCAGATGTTGATGCCGGCGTCGACCGCGTGGCGGTCGATCTCCGCCAGCTCGTCCTCGCTGAACTCCAGGTTCTCCAACGCGGCCACGTTCGTCTCGAGCTGCTTTACCGACGACGCGCCGATCAGGGCGGACGTCACGCGCGGGTCGCGCAGCACCCAGGCGATCGCCATCTGCGCGAGCGCCTGCCCGCGCCGCGCCGCGATCTCGTTCAGCGCGCGCACGTGGCGCATGTTGTCCTCGGAGATGAAGTCCTTCTTGAGGAACCCGTCCTGCGCGGCACGTGAGTCGTCCGGGATGCCGCCGAGGTAGCGGTCGGTCAGCATGCCCTGGGCGAGCGGCGAGAAGGCGATGATGCCCAGGCCGGACGCCTCGCACGTGTCCAGCACCTCGGGCTCGATCCAGCGGTTGAGCAGCGAGTAGGACGGCTGGTGGATCAGCAGCGGCGTGCCGAGCCGGTTCGCGATCGACACGGCCGCGGCGGTGCGCTCGGCAGAGTAGGACGAGATCCCGGCGTACAGCGCGCGACCGGAGCGGACGGCGGTGTCCAGCGCGCCGATCGTCTCCTCCAGCGGCGTGTGCGGGTCGTAGCGGTGCGAGTAGAAGATGTCGACGTACTCGAGCCCCATCCGCTCCAGCGACTGGTCCAGCGACGCGAGCAGGTACTTGCGCGAGCCCCACTCGCCGTACGGGCCGGGCCACATGTCGTAGCCGGCCTTGGTGGAGATGATCAGCTCGTCGCGGTACGGGCGCAGGTCCTCGCGCAGGATCCGGCCGAAGTTGATCTCGGCGGACCCGGCCGGCGGGCCGTAGTTGTTGGCGAGGTCGATGTGCGTGATGCCGAGGTCGAACGCGCGGCGGATGATGTCGCGCTGGTTCTGCAGCGGCGTGTCGTCGCCGAACCGGTTCCAGAGCCCGAGGCTGATCGGGGGCAGCTGGATGCCGCTGCGTCCACAGCGGCGGTAGGTCATCGAGTCGTATCGGTCTTCAGCGGGGGCGAAGGGCATGCACTGATTCATATCGCGCGCCGCTCCTCCAACCGATCGCGATCATGTACTGCGCAGCAAGTCCTTGCCACGGCGCGTAGCGGTCCAGCGCCTCCCGGAACGCGTCCTCGCTGACGCTGCCGGTGCGCACGCCGATCATCCGCGCGTAGGCGTTGCGGATGCCGACGTCCCGCGCGAGGGCCACGTCGTAGCGCCCTTCGCCGAAGAGCTGCAGCTGCGCGAGGGTCCACTCGCCGACGCCGCTCACGGTCCCGGCGCGCTCGATCGGCACCCGCGCGACCCGCGCCAGCGTGCGGGCCTGCGTCGGCGCGAGCCCGCACGCCTCCAGCGCGGCGGCGTTCTCGAAGGCGGCGCGCGGCGGCGCCGTCCACAGCCCCGATTCGTGCTGGACCCCGTGCGCGCGCGTGAATGCCCACGCGATCTGCCCGGCGCGCTGCACGTCGATCAGCTGGAAGATCACGCCCCAGGCCAGCGCCTCGAACGGGTCCGGGACGCGCAGGACCCGCAGCTTCGGCAGCCCGCGCATGACCCGGCCGAGCAGCGGATCGCTCCGAAACGCGCGGTGGAACGGCGCGAGGTCGTCGTCGAGCGCGAGCATGAACCGCAGCCGCTCGACCGCGCGCTCGTGGGAGCCGCGCAGGTGGACGCGGTCCCCCTGCCAGGCCGCCTCGGCCAGGTGGGGCTCGCCGTCGATCACCATCGCCCGCCGCGCGATCCCGCGCTCCACCCGCAGCAGGCTTCCGTAGCCGACGCCACGTGGTGGTTCGCTGGGCCACAACGGCTTGACCACGACTTCCATAGGCTCCGCAGCATGGAAGCAGTCACGGAGACGCTCAACCAGGGCGCGTTCTCGCTCGAGCTCAGCGAAGACCAGCGCGACGTACGCGACTGGGTGCACGGGTTCGCGGAGAACGTCGTCCGGCCCGCGGCGGCCGAGTGGGACGAGCGCGAGGAGACGCCGTGGCCGCTGATCCAGGAGGCGGCGAAGATCGGGCTCTACTCGTTCGAGGCGCTCGCGCAGTTCTACGCCGACGAGACCGGGCTGCTGCTCCCGATCGTCAACGAGGAGCTGTTCTGGGGCGACGCGGGGATCGGCATGTCGATCATGGGCACGACGCTCGCGGTCGCCGGCATCTTCTCGTCGGGCACGGGTGAGCAGCTGGGGGAGTGGGTGCCGCAGTGCTACGGGACGCCGGACGACCCGAAGGTCGGCGCGTTCTGCGTCTCAGAACCGGACGCGGGCTCGGACGTCTCTTCGCTGCGCACCCGCGCCAAGTACGACGAGGCGAAGGACGAGTGGGTGCTCAACGGCCAGAAGGCGTGGGTGACCAACGGCGGCATCGCCAACGTCCACGTCGTGATCGCGTCCGTCGAGCCCGAGCTGAAGGCGCGCGGCCAGGCCGGCTTCATCATCCCGCCCGACACGCCCGGCCTGAGCATGGGCACCAAGGTCAAGAAGCACGGCCTGCGCGCCTCGCACACGGCCGACGTCTTCCTCGACGACGTCCGCATTCCCGGCCGCAACGTGCTGGGCGGCAAGGAGAAGCTCGACGAACGTCTCGCCCGCGCGCGCGAGGGCACGCGCTCCAAGCGCCAGGCCGCGATGCAGACGTTCGAGAACACCCGTCCCGCGGTCGGCGCGCAGGCCATCGGGATCGCCCGCGCCGCCTACGAGTACGCGCTCGGCTACGCCAAGGAGCGCCAGCAGTTCGGCCGGCCGATCATCGAGAACCAGGCGATCGCCTTCGCGCTCGCGGACATGGCGATGGAGATCGACGCCGCGCGCCTGCTCGTCTGGCGCGCCTCCTGGATGGGCCGCACGGGCCGCAAGTTCGAGCACGCCGAGGGCTCGATGAGCAAGCTCAAGGCAGGCGAGGTGGCGGTCTGGGCGACCGAGCGCGCGATCCAGATCCTCGGCGGCAACGGCTACACGCGGGAGTTCCCGGTGGAGCGCATGCACCGCGACGCGAAGATCTACACGATCTTCGAGGGCACGAGCGAGATCCAGCGACTCGTCATCAGCCGCGCGATCTCGGGCATGATGATCCGCTAGATGGATCGCGATCTCGACCCTGTGGAGGTCCGCGTCCTCGGCTGCCTGATCGAGAAGCAGCGGACGACGCCGGACCAGTACCCGCTCAGCCTGAACGCGCTGCGCAGCGCGTGCAACCAGACGACGAACCGCAACCCGATCGTCTCCTACGACGAGGAGATGCTGCGCCACGCGCTGCAGAAGCTCGGTCGTCGCCGCTACTCCCGGCTCACCACCGGCCACACGAGCCGCGCTGCCAAGTACCGCCACCTGCTCGACGAGGCGCTCCCGCTGGACGCCGCGGAGCAGGCGGTGCTCGCGGTGCTCTTCCTCCGTGGCGAGCAGACCCCCGGCGAGCTCAAGCAGCGCACGGAGCGCATGCAGGCGTTCGACGGCGTGGCCGGGCTGCAGGACTGCCTGACCGGCCTGATCGACAAGGGCTTCGTGTCCGAGCTGGCGCGCCGGCCGGGGCAGAAGGAAGAGCGCTTCCGTCACAACCTGTCCGAGGACCTGGACCCCGCCGACGTGCCCGAGGGCGCGGACCTGCCGGCCCAGTCGGCGACGGTCGTGCCGCCGCCGCCCCGGCGCGACGAGCGGATGGACAAGCTCGAGGCCGAGGTGCTCGCGCTGCGGACGGAGTTGTCCGCGCTGCGCGAGGAGCTCACCACCCTTCGGGCCGAACTTGGGGCCTAACTAGACGCACGTTCAGCTCACCGGGGCGCTACGGGCGCGTAGGCTGCCCGCTTTATGGCGCAGTGGATTCCGATCGCGGTGATCACCCTGCTGGTGCTCGCGCTGGTCGTCGCGCTCGCGCGCCGCGCGTAGGGTGTCCTAGGGGGCGATCCCGATCACCAGCGCGAGCAGCTGATCGCTCGCGGACCGGACGGCCCGGACCGGGAACCCGGCGGCGCCGGCGAGGACGCGGCAGCCCAGCGCCCGCGTGCCGGCCAGCTCGAACGCCGCGAAGCCGTGCTCGCGCACCCCGCCGCCGTCGCGCTTCCACAGGGCCTCGTGGTCCCAGGACCGGAGCGCCTCGGCGTCGGCGAACAGGAAGAAGCGGCTGGCGAGGCTGATCATGCCGAACTCCGTCTCGCCCTCCGGCTCTTCCTCGGTGAGGTAGATCAGCACGTGGGTCCAGCGACGGTCGTCGTGCTCGTCGGGCATGGCCAGGACCCGCAGCTCGCGGTCGGCCGGGACCCGCGCGACGACCGACTCGGCGCCCTTGACGTCGAACACGCCGACGTCGTTGCGCGCCGCGAACGCGGGCCGCTCGATCGCGGGGACGCGCTCTTCGAGCTCCCGGATCGTCACGTCGAAGTCCGTGGTGAGCTCCTCGGCGCGCCCGCGCACCGTGTCCACGAGGCGGCGTGGGAGGTCGTGGTTGCGCCCGTCGTTCCAGCCCCACTGCTCGACGTGCAGGTGCGCCGCCGCGCGCTCGGCGTCGGGCCCTTCGAGCTCCAGGTCGACGTGGTCGTCCTCCGGCTCGTCCCAGGTCTTCACCAACGTCATGTCGGTGAGCACGAGCAGGCCCGACGGCGCGGTCACGGTGCCGAGCTCGATCACGCGCTAGCCCTCGAGCACGGTGCCGTCGTCGACCGTGGCCGGCCCCTCGACCTTCACGGAGCCGCGCGCGACGACGTTCGCGCCGAACGTCACGTCGCCCTCGACCTCGAAGCGGTCGGCCTCGGCGAGTGAGACGGGGCCTTCCGGGAAGCGCGCGTCGAAGTCGCGCATGAGCTTGTAGTAGTCGGGGTCGAGCGTGACGATCGGGACGTTCTCGCGCACGAGCTCCACGCGTGAGTCGTCCGTCAGGCGGTAGGCGTCCGAGCGCAGCGCGAGCAGGTCGTCGGTGGTCTTGACGGGCGCGAACCGCGTGCGCGGGACGACCAGCGCGCGGGCGCCCTCGAAGACCTCGATCGCCGCGCCCATCGCGGTCTCGATCTGGAACACCTCGGGCGAGGCCTTGTCGCCCGGGTCGACGGTCTTCTGGTTGCGGATCATCGGCAGGCCGAGCACGCCTTCGCGCTCGCGCATCGCCGCGTCCAGCGCGCGCAGGCTCACCCACAGGTTGTTGGTGTTGGCGTAGCGGTGCTTGCCGAGGTCCTGCAGCGCTTCCTTGTCCTCGTCGGGCGTCTGGGCGGTCTCGCGCAGCACGAGCCGGCCGTCCTCGATGCGCCTGGCGAGGTGGCCGCCCTTGCGGTCGGCCTCCGTGCGCTCGGTGACCTCCATGGCGAACGGGATGTCGTTGGCGCGCAGCCAGGTGAGGATGCGCGGCTCGAGCACCGCGCCGAGGTTGTCCGAGTTGGCGACGAACGCGTACTCGAAGCCCCGCTCGAGCAGGTCGGCGAGCATGCCCGAGGTCACGAGCGCCGTGTACAGGTCGCCGTGACCGGGCGGGCACCACTCGAGCGCCGGGTTGTCCGGCCACTCGACCGGCGTCAGGTCCTCGACGAGGAGCTTGGGCTCCTTGTTCTGGAGGAAGTCGAGCGGGAGCCCGATGTCGAGGTCGGCGTAGTCGCGTAGGGCGGCGACCGAGTCGTCGCGCGTCGAGAACGAGTCCATCAGCACAAGCGGCAGCTCGCAGTCGTGCCGGGCGCGCAGCGCGAGCACCTGGCGGGCGATGATGTCGAGGAAGCTGAGCCCGTCCTTGGCCTCCAGCAGCGACTTCGCGCCGGTCAGGCCCATGCTCGTGCCGAGCCCGCCGTTGAGGCGCAGGACGATCGCCTTCCCGAGCGCCTCGTGCTCGGCATCGGCGTCGGCGGGGAGGTCGTCGAGGTGCGGCAGGTCGCTCACCGGCTCGATCGAGCCCTCGGGCAGCAGGCCCGTCTCGCCCGCCTCCAGTTGGCGGTAGTAGTGCTCGAAGGCGTTGATGGCGGCGTCCGCCACGCCCTCCTCGCGCATCTTCTGGACAGCGGCGCGCAGGCCTTCTTCGCTCACTGGGCTGAATCTAGCCGACGCCTGAACGTCCCTGCGCCCTCAACGTCAGCGCCCTGCTCGCGAACCCGGGCGGCGAGGGTGGCGTCGCTCGTGATGACGCGGTCGCCGGGCGCGACGCGGCGCACGATCTCGTCGTCGGCGGCGTCGCGGCCCCGCCGCGGCGCGCGCACGACCGTCACGCTGCCGGCGGTCCCGATCAAGTCCTCGGGCCCCGAGTCGAGTACCACGGTGACGTTACGCACCGTCCTATTCCTTACCCGGCTAAAGGGTGATCGACAAACGGCCGATGCGGAGAGCAACCCAATGCGCGTCGATACCTCCCTCCTCCAAGGCATCACGGCTGCGAACCACGCGGCGGTCAAGGCCAAGTCCTCCTCGCTGACGTCGACGGGGACCACCACTTCTTTCTCGAGCGCCCTCAAGTCGGCGTCCACCGAGAAGGAGACCACCAAGCCCGTCGAGGGCCAGAACTACGCCGAGATCCTCACGGGTCCGCGTGCCGGCATGTACGTCAACACGTCGGAGAACGCCCGCAAGGGCGAAGCGTTCATCCTCGTCAAGGGCAAGGACGGCTCCGAGCAGCACATCTACGGCACCGGCAAGGACCGCAAGGTCGTCTCCAGCGGCAGCGATTCGTCTTCGTCGTCGTCCACGGACAAGACGGTGTCCGACAAGTCCGGCTCGACCAGCAAGGCGCCCGCGAACGAGACTTCCAAGCCGGTCGAGGGTCGTGGCTACGCCGACATCCTCACGGGCACGCGCAACGGCCTGTACCTGAACACGAGCGGCAACGCGCGTGACGGCCAGGTCTTCTCGCTCGTCAAGCGTGAAGGCCGCGAGTACCACATCTACGGCACCGGCAAGGACCGCCTGGTCGTCGGCCTGCGTCCGAAGCCGGAGACGACGACGGAAGAGACGCCGTCGACGACCGACAAGGCGCCGACCACCGACACGACGAAGACCACCGGGACCGGGACGACCGGATCCGGCATCACCGACGCGGCGACGACGTAAAGCGCGTCACGTCGAGGGCCGGCGGGATCTCCGCCGGCCTCCCGAGCATGAGATCCGCGACGAGCCGTGCCGACGCCGGCCCGAGCGTGATCCCCCATGCCCCGTGGCCGCTCGCCACGTAGACCTCCTCGCCGATGCGTCCCAGCATCGGCCGTCCGTCGGCCGAGCCCGGCCGCGCGCACGCCCGCAGACCGCGCATTGGGTGCCGGTCCAGGCCGGGCAGGAAGCGCGTGGCGTGGGCGACGATGCTCGGCGCCTTGGCCTCCGGGGCGGGCCTCTCCGGCTCGAACGTGGACCCGATCGCGCTGATCCCGCGCGCGGTCACGGCGCTGAACAGCGTCTCCGGCACGGCGTCTGACGTCAGCGCGTCGATGCCCGCCTCCTCCAGGACATGCGTGGGCGCGTCCGGCAGCTCGAACTCCACCACCACGCCCCAGACCGGCGTGATCGGGAGCGGGAGCAGCTCGCCCGTCCACGGGCCGGCGGCGATCACGCGCGGGCCGTCGGTCGGACCCGGCTCGCCGATCACGAAGCGTGCGCCGGCCGCTTTCGCGCGGTCCGCCCATGCGTGCGCCGCGGCGGCGGGCGGGACCGGGCGGCCGGTGTCGATGCGCCGCGCGAACAGGCCGTGGGCGAGCGCGGGCTCGAGCCGGTGCGGGTCCTCGATCAGCTCCGCGCCCGGATGCTCGAACGGCTGCTCGCTGACCAGCAGCAGCCCGACGGGGTCGGCGGGGAAGGTGAAGCCCTCGAGCGCGCGGTAGTGCGCGAGCGACTCCTCATAGAGGCCGGTGAGCGCCGGGTCGAGCGGGTCCTGCACGACGCCCGAGTTGCGCCCGGACGCGCCGGCGGCGATCGCCTCGCGCTCGTGGACGACGACGCGTGCGCCGCCCTCGGCAAGGAACGCGGCGAGCGCGCAGCCGACGATCCCGCCGCCGACGACCGCGAAGTCCGCGCTCATGGGCGCGCCGCCTCGTCGAGCGCGCGCTCGGCCGCGGCGAGCTCCTCGGGCGTGTTCAGGCTCCGCACGAGCGCGGCGGGCGCGCCCAGCACGGCGGGGGCGAGCTGCGCCAGCGTCCGGCGCAGGGAAGCCTCCTCGGCCAGCGCGGCGCGCAGGACCGGCAGCTGCGACGGCTCGTAGCGGCCGGGGAAGGGCTCGTCGGCCACGGCGATCGCCGGGCCGTCGTGCTCGGCCAGCGCGCGCAGCAGCTCGGGCGTGACCCACGGCTGGTCGCAGGCGACGGCGACGAGCGCGCCGTGGTGCTCGAGCGCGGCCACGACTCCTACCAACGGGTGCGTGGGCTCCGCGGGCTCCACCAGAACGGGGAGGTCGGGCAGCGCCGTGTCGGGTTTCGCGACGACTACCGCGTCGAGGCCGGCGGCGCGCGCGGCCGCCAACGGGCGCTTGATCAACGGCTCGCCAGAGAACGTTGCCAGCGCTTTCGCACCCCCGAGCCGGCGTCCCCGGCCCCCCGCCAACACGGCCACGATCACGCGCCAAGTATGGCTCTGGTCCGAAAAGTGTCCAGCTCCGGCTCCAGATCCTCACTGCTCTGCCGATCAACGGGAACGTGAAGCCTCGGATTCGCACATTTGTCCTCCTGTTCGTTTTCGCGCTGGCGCTGCCCGCGACCGCGTCCGCGAATCCGTGGGCCTCGATCGCCGCCACGCCCCCGCTGTGCATCACCGACCCGGGTCCATGGGCGGGGCTGGCCACGGACACGACCGTCTCCCCGAGCGGCTGGACCAACAACCCGGTCGTCGCGCTCTCGGGCACGGACGTGCAGGGCTACGAGTGGCGGATCGACTGCGACCCGGTGCAGACCACCGGCAGCGCGAACCTCCCCGACGGCGCGCACACCTTCTCGCACCGCGCCCAGGAGAACGTCACGGGCGACTGGACGCCGTGGGTCACCGACGCCGTCGAGATCGACACCGGCCTCCCGGTCAACAGCACGAGCGTCTCCTCCGGCTGGCAGCAGGGCCCGGTCAACGTCAACCTCAACGTCTCCGACGCGACCTCGCCCGTGCACGGCGAGTGGCGCTTGGACCCGGCCGACCCGTACACGGTCTCCAACACCGCCGCGGTCAGCGGCACCGGCACGCACACGCTCTACACGTCGGCCGTCGACGCCGCCGGCAACCGGCACGACCGCTCGCACACCGTGCGCGTCGACAACGTGGCGCCGACCAACGACACCGTCGTCGATCCCGGCTGGTACACGAACAAGGCCGTCATCCCGCTGGTCGCCTCCGACGCCGACTCCGGCGTGGAGCGCATCGTCTACCAGCTCGACGGCGCCGCCGGCGTGCCCGTGTTCGTCAACGGCACCAACCTCGAGGTCACCGGCAACGGCATCCACGCGCTGCGCGTCTACGTCTTCGACCACGCCGGCAACCAGAGCGGCTACACCGACTACGTCGTGCGGGTCGACGCCGCCGGCCCGGTCGACAACACGACCGTCCCCTCCGGCTGGGTCACCAACAGCCCGTCCGTCGACGTCCACATCACCGGCAGCGACAGCGCCGGCAGCGGCGTGACCGAGATCCGCTGGGAGCTCATCGAGGACGCGCGCTCGGGCACCGTCATGAGCGCCGGCCCGGTCGACATCACCGTCACCGGCGAGGGCGTCCACACGCTGCGCACCCGCTTCTTCGACGGCGACGGCCACGACTCGGGCTGGAAGACCCAGTACGTCCGGATCGACACGGCCGTCCCCGTGGACACCACCACGGTCTCCCCGGTGTGGCTCTCCCGCAACTCCCTCGACGTCAACCTGACCGCCACCGACGCGAGCCCCGGCTCCACCGTGTCGCGGATCGAGTACCGCCTCGACGGCGTGCCCGGCACCGTGAACGGCCCCAGCGGCATCGTCCCGGTCACCGGCGCGGGCGAGCACGAGCTCGAGACACGCGCCTTCGACGTCGCCGGCAACACGTCCGGCTGGTTCTCGCGCGTCGTCCGCCTCGACCCGGACGCGCCGACCAACACGACGCCGCTCGCCGACACGGGCTGGCGCCAGAACGCCTACGGCGTGCGCCTCAACGGCACCGACTCCAACTCCGGCGTCGCCTCGCTGGACTGGCGCGTCGACGGCGGCGCCTGGAACAGCGGCGGCATCAACGCCACCAACGCCTACGTCAGCGGCGACGGCTCCCACACGCTCACGACGCGGGTGAAGGACGTCGCGGGCAACATGTCCGCCCCGCGCGACGAGACGATCCGCATCGACTCCGTCAAGCCGACCGACACCACCACCGTCCCGGGGACCGTCGGCAACGGCCGCAAGATCAACGTCACCGCGACCGACGCGCTGTCCGGCCCGTCCGGCTCCGTCGAGTGGCAGCTCGACAACGGCGCCGTCAAGAGCTCGCTCCAGGCCACGATCACCGGCATCGGCCCGCACGTGCTCAAGACGCGCGTGCAGGACAACGCGGGCAACTGGAGCGACTGGAAGAGCTTCAACGTGACCGTCAGCGGCGCCCTCCCGCAGGAGGACAGCGACGCGCCGATCGACACCACGACGGTCCCGCTCAACTGGCGCACCGGTCCCGTGGGCGTGACGGTCACGGCCGACGACAACGGCGGCACGGGCGTGGACTACGTCGAGTACCGCGTCGACGGCAACGCGATCGTCTCCGGCCCGGTCAACACCACCTTCACGGTCACCGACGACGGCACGCACACGATCGAGACGCGCGCGACCGACTTCGCCGGAAACGTCGGCGTCTGGCGCTCGCAGACGCTCAAGATCGACAGGACGCTCCCGGTGGACACGTCCGCGCTCACGGCCGGCTGGGTCAACACCCGTGCGGTCGTGCTGACCGCGACCGACGCGACCTCCGGCGTGGCCAAGATCGAGTACCGCGTCAACGGCGGCACGGTCACGACGGTCAACGCGGCCACCGCGAACTTCACGCTTCCCGCCGACGGCACGTTCACGGTCGATCGCCGGATCACCGACGTCGCCGGGCAGGCGACGGGGTGGAAGAGCACCGAGCTCAAGGTCGACACCGTCGTCCCGACGCTCACGAGCGCGGTCGCGCCGGCCACCTGGCAGATCACGCCGCTGTCCGTGGACATCACCGGCAACGACGTGGGCTCGGGCGTCGATCACGCCGAGTGGCGGATCGGCTCGACCGGCACGATCAAGACGGGCACCCCGGCGGTCGTCACGACCGAGGGTGTGCAGACGCTGGAGTCGCGCGTCGTCGACAAGGCCGGCAACGTGTCGACCTGGCGCTCGGAGCCGATCCGCGTCGACCTCACCAAGCCCACCAACACCACCCCGGCCGTCCCGGCGGGTTGGCGCAAGTCCAGCTTCACGACGACGGTCACCGGCACCGACGCGACGTCCGGCGTGCTCCGCATCGAGTGGAAGCTCGACACGGCCCCGTCCGCGACGCTGACGCCCGCCGTCTCGATCACGCAGGAGGGTTCCTACAAGCTCTTCTCACGTGTGCTCGACAACGCCGGCAACGCCTCGGACTGGCGTGAGGACACCGTCGCGATCGACAAGACCGCGCCGACGCTCGCCGCCGACTGTGGCGCCGCGACCTGGCGCAACGCCGCGGCGACGTGCACGGTGTCGGCGTCCGGCGGGATCTCCGGCCTGGCGGTCGTGTCCGGCGCGCGGGGCGGCGAGGGTGCCGTCGACGTGTCCGGCGGCGTCTACACCGTCGACGCCGAGGGCACGTCCTCCATCGTCTTCCGGGCCGTCGACGGCGCGGGCAACGAGGTCACCAAGCAGGGCTCGGTCAAGGTCGACCGCACCGCGCCGGCGACCACGCTGACCTGCACGCCGGACCCGAAGTCTTTGAACTACGTCTGCACCGGCGGCGGCACCGACGGCCTGTCCGGGATCGCCTCGGTCAAGTGGTCGGTCAGCGGCGGCGCCGCGACGCCGATCGCCGCGGGCGCCCCGTTCACCGTGGCCAAGGGCAAGGTCGTCGTCACCGCGACGGACACCGCCGGCAACGTCGGCACCTCGCAGGCCGTGACGCTCGCCGAGCGCAAGGCCGACGCGGGCCACAGCGACACCGGCGAGGAGACGGGGGTCACCCCGCGCTCCACGAGCGAGGCGGTGCTGCTGAAGGGCGGCAAGGCCTCTTCGTCCTCGCGGCTCGTCGGCCAGCTCGCGCTGTCGGCCACGCCGTCGGCGACGACGGTCGACCTGCGCCCGCTCGCGCTCGGCAAGGGCACGTTCCGGCTCACGCTCAAGGTCACCGTGGGGAAGAAGACCAAGACCGTGAACAAGGTCCAGAAGACGATCAAGGGCTACTCGAAGCGCGTCACGGTCAAGGCCGCCGCGGGTGCCGACGCCAAGGTCACGCTGACCGTCAAGCGCAAGGTCGGCAAGCGCTGGGTCGCGCACGCGACCGCCAGCGCGAAGCTCTGACACCCCCGGGTTGACGTTCCCGGATCGCTTGAGACAATTGTCTCGAGCGATCGTCCGAAGGAGCGCTTCATGTCCGAAGGTGCCCGAGTTCTCGTCGTCGCCAACAAGACGGCCGCGACGCCCGCGCTGCTGGAGGCGGTGCGTGAGCGAGCGGCCCGTGGGCCGGCGACGTTCACGCTGCTCGTCCCGAACGCCGCGCACGGCCTGCACAAGCTCGTCGACCCGGAGGACCAGGGCCGCGGCGAGGCCGAGGCGGTGATCGAGCTCGCGGTGCCCTTGCTGGAGGATGCCGCCGGCGGCCCCGTCGAGAGCATGATCGGCGTGCCCGAGCCGCTCGCCGCGATCCAGGACGCGATCAACGTCCACGGCTTCGACGAGCTGATCATCTCCACGCTGCCTCAGCGCGTCTCCAAGTGGCTGCACCTGGACCTGCCCGCCAAGGCCGCCGGCCTCGGCCTGCCGGTCACCACGGTGGTCGCGTCCAGCCGCACGGAGCGCGCCATGGCCTGAGATGAGAGCGGGCGGATAGCCTGGGGGCGGTGAACCGCCTCTGGATCTGGATGCAGGTGATCATCGTGCTCTGCGTGATCGCCAGCTTCGTGATCGCCCTCGTCAAGCTGTGACCGAACCGACATAGCGCCCGCCCCGGCGTGCGTATGATCGCGCCATGTTCCGCTCGATCGTCGTAGGCACCGACGGTTCCGACACCGCCCAAAAGGCGGTCGACGAGGCGATCGACCTCGCCAAGTCCCTGAACGCCAAGCTCTGGCTCGTCTCCGCCTACGAGCCCGTCCCCAAGGCGCGCCTCCGCGAAGAGGCCCGCCAGACCCCCGCCGACCTCCAGTGGATGGTCAACCCCCGCGAGGAGGTGGATCAGACGCTCTCCGACGCCGCGGACCTGATCCGCGCGGCCGGCGTCGAGGTGGAGACCTTCGCCCGCGAGGGCGACCCGGCCGACGCCATCCTCGACGTCGCCGAAGAGCGCGACGCGGACCTGATCGTGGTCGGCAACAAGGGCATGACCGGCGCGCGCCGGTTCCTGCTGGGCTCGGTGCCGAACAAGGTGTCGCACCACGCGCCGTGCTCGGTGTTGATCATCCGCACCGTCTGAACGGCAACGGCTGACCACACCCACGGGCGCCGCGTCAAGCAATTCATGCCCGCGACGTCGAGGTTCACGGCGCGGTCGTCAGGAATTGCTTGACCCGTCGCGGCGCGGCGTGGTGTGTGCGGGTGAGCCGGGTTCCCCGGACTTTGGAACGCGTTCGCGTTCCCTCGTTTGATGTCTCGGGCCGGTTTCGCAGGGGGGTGCGGAACAAAAGCGTCCTCACAGGACCGTTTTGTTCGGCACCCCCCTCGATCGGGCCGGAGTGGGGGGTGTGTCCCCAAACCGTCCCGTGAGGAAGGTTTCGAGGCACACCCCCTCGCGAAACCGGCCTGAGCCATGCGAACGGGGGAACGCACAGCGTTCCCACAGTCCGGGAACCGGACCTCATTTGCCCGTAAGCGCACCGGCCGCGGCGGGTCAAGAAATTCGTGACCCGGCCGCGAGCCTCCACAAACGTGGTCGCACGAATTACTTGACGCGGCGCCCGACGGTGTGCTCGCTGTTAGCCGTCCCGCCGTGCGCCGCGTGCGCGGCTCAGGTGACGGGTATCGCCGGGTTCGTCGCGTTCGCGGCGTTGATGCGGCCCCAGCCGTAGTGCGGGTCCTTGCCGGCCGGGCCGAGGTCCTGGGCCGTGAGCTCCATGCGGCGTTCGATCGCGTTCGGGGTGGGCTTGGGGCCGAGGATCCCGGAGGCGATGACCAGCGCGGCGGTCGCGGAGGCGTGCGGGGCGGCCATCGAGGTGCCGATGTAGCCGTCCGGCAGGCCGAAGCGGCGCGGGGAGCTCGTGAAGGTCATCTGGAAGATGTCCAGGCCGGGCGGCTCGAGGGGGCGGCAGAACGGGTCGCCCTCCAGGGCCGCGTCGACGCCGCCGCCCGGGGCGACGATGTCGAGGTCGGCGCCCTCGTTGGAGTAGTCGGCTTGGCAGCCGTGCTGGGTGGTCGCGCCGACCGAGAGCACGTCGCTCGAGCGGGCCGGGTAGGCGACGGCGGCCGCGGCGGCGTTGCCGGACGCGCCGACCACGAGCGTGCCCTTGCGGCGCGCGTGGCGGATCGCGTTGAGGATGTTCGGGATCTGCGAGCGGGTGATGTCCGACGGGAACTCGAACGAGAGGTTGATGACCTGCGCGCCATGGTCGGCGGCGTAGCGGATGCCCGCGGCGATCCGGCCCGAGTCTCCCTCGCCCTCCGCGTCCAGCACCTTGACCGGCATGATCTTCACGCCGTAGGCCAGGCCCGTGAGGCCGATCGTGTTGCCCGTGCCCTCGGCGATCGTGCTCGCCACGTGCGTGCCGTGGCCGTTGTCGTCGTTCGGGTACGGGTCGTTGTTCGCGAAGTCCCAGCCCTTGACGAACCGCGACGGCGAGAAGTCGGGCGAGCGGAGGAAGCGGCCCCGGTTGGCGTAGGCCACGCCGGTGTCCAGCACCGCGACGATCACGCCCTTGCCGCCCGGCCGCCCGGCGCGCGCCAGGTTTGCCCACGCTTCCGGCGCGTTGACGCCCGTCTCGGGCAGGAAGTTCCACTGCAGGCTCTGCCAACCGCCCGGGGCCGAGGCGTTGCCCGGGTCGGGCGGCACCCAGCCCGACACGTGCGCGATGTAGTTCGGCGTGACGCTCGTGACGTCGCTGCGCTTCGCGATCGCCCGCGAGGCCTTCGCGACGTCCCGCACACGCACGACCCGCGAGCCGCGCGCATCCGACACCACGACCTCGTTCGCCCGTGAACGCGCCGGCGCCGCCGCACGCGCCTTCATCGCCGCGGCGACGGCCCGCGCCTCACCCGAGCCGCCCGCCGAAGCGCCGGCCACCGGCCCGATGGCGAGCACGGTGGCGAGAAGCAGGGTGGCGGAAAGCAGGCGGGAGCGGAAAGACATGCGGTTGGAACGGGCGGGCATTCGGCGTGTGCCCGTCCCGACTCGTACAACATGATCGGCAGGGTGAAGTTGCTGAACAACCCCAAGGTGCCACGAAACTGTGCCAATTGTGTGCCGAGATGAGCACGAGGGCCCGATGCGGCTCGCGATCGCCGAAGCCGAGAAGGCCCTCACGCACGACGACGTCCCCGTCGGCGCGGTCATCCTCGGCCCCGACGGGACCGTCATCGGCGCCGGCCACAACGAGCGCGAGCTCCTGCAGGACCCCAGCGCCCACGCCGAGATGCTCGCCATCCGCCAGGCCGCTGAGCACATCGGCTACTGGCGCCTGCTCGACACCACGCTCTACGTGACCCTCGAGCCGTGCGCCATGTGCGCGGGGGCGATCGTCCTCGCCCGCATCCCGCACGTCGTCTACGGCACCACCGACCCGAAGGCGGGCGCCGCCGGCAGCGTGCTGGACATCCTCGCCGAGCCGCGCCTGAACCACCGCCCGCAGGTCACCAAAGACGTCCTGCAGCCCGAATGCGCGGCCCTGCTGAAGGACTTCTTCGCCGCCCGCCGTCGTCGCCCGCTACCCTCAACCGTCGCACACCCGGAGGGGTGCGAGAGTGGTTGAATCGGGCGGTCTCGAAAACCGTTGAGCGGGTAACCCCTGTTCCGAGGGTTCGAATCCCTCCCCCTCCGCTTGAAAGGGCGCCCAGTGGGCGCCCTTTGTCGTTCTGGGCCTACGTGGACGCCGCCAGCCACGCCGTCACCGCGGCGAGCACGATCAGGACGACGTTGAGCCACGCCTGAGCCCGCTCTCCGCGAGACAGGTGGAAGCTGCCGGCCAGCACCTGGAGCACGGCGAGCCCCACCGCCGCGACCACCGCCAGCCACGGCGCGATGTCGAGCAGCCGCGGCACGATCAGGCCGACCGCACCCAGGAGCTCCACGACGCCGATGAACCGGATCAGCGCCAGCGGCGTGGTCTCGACCCAGTGCATCATCGGCGCGAGCTGCGCCTTGCTCCGCACGGCCTTGATCGAACCCGAGTACACGTAGAAGACGGCCAGCAGGCCGGCGAGCACCCAGTAGGCGACGGTCATGAGAACCTCCGATAGTTACGACTTGTAAGCAGCCGCATCATGCGTGACCATCGGGGTGCCTACAAAAGGCACATCCGTGTGCGTTACGAACAAGGAACCGCATGTCGCAGTACGAGAAGACCTGCCTGATCCGCGCCGACGCCGGCCGCGCGATCCGGGCGATCCTCGACCGCATCGGCGACAAGTGGACGCTGCTGATCGTCGCCACGCTTCACGGCCGGCGGATGCGCTTCACCGAGCTCCAGCGCCACATCCCCGGCATCTCGCAGCGGATGCTGTCCCTGAACCTGCGCCACCTCGAGCGCGACGGCCTGGTCACGCGCACCGCGCACGCCGAGGTGCCGCCGCGCGTCGAGTACGAGCTGACCGAGCGCGGCCAGACGCTGATCGGGCCGGCCGTGACGCTCGCCGAGTGGGCGATCGAGCACAACCCGGACATCGCGGAGAGCCAGCAGGCCTACGACGCCCGCCAGGCGTAGCTCAGGGGCGCTTCTCGTACAGCGCGCGCTGGTCGACGATCGCGCGCGCCACGTCGGCGAGCCGCAGGTTGCGGTCGCGCGCGGTGGAGCGGATGCGCGCGAACGCCTCCGGCTCGCTCAGGCCCAAGGCGGTCATGAGGATGCCCTTGGCCTGCTCGACCACCTTGCGGTCGGCGAGCGCCTGGCGCGTGGAGTCGACCTCTTCGCGCAGCGCCTCCAGCTCGGCCGCGCGGGCCGCCGCCAGGCGCAGCGCCGCGTCCAGCTGGCGGTCGTCGACCGGCTTGGTCAGGTGGGCGAGCACGCCCGCCGTGATGGACCGTTCCAGCACCTCCGGCGCGTCCAGTCCGGTCAAAACCACCACCGGTCGGCGCGGGCCGTCCACCGACAGGTCACGCGCGAGCTCGATGCCGTCCCCGTCGGCGAGGTCGACGTCGAAGAGGTAGAGGTCGGCGCCGACCCCGCGGGCCAGCGCGGCGGCTTCGACCACCGACGCCACCGGACCCACGACCTCGTGCCCGAGCGCGCCGAGCCGGCGCGCCAGGCCGAGGGCGATGATCGGGTCGTCCTCAGCGACGAGGATTCGCATCGGTGGGGAAGTCGATTCGGACGGCGCCGTCCACGTCGCGCTGAAGTGTGCCGTGCAACCCGTTCGTCACGACCTGGCGCACGAGGGTCAGACCGAGACCGGGCGCGGCGAGCGCCTCGGACGACGGCCCGGAGCCCCCATCACGCACCGTCAACACGCCGTCGGCGGTCAAGGTCACGCGCACCGGCGGCGACCCGTGCTGGATCGCGTTCGTGACCAGCTCGTTGACCACGACGCCGAGGTGCTGCGCCTGCGCGAACGGCAGCTCGACCGGCTCGGCCTCCACGCGCACGTCGTCGTAGCCGGCCACGATCGCGTCCAGCAGCTCGTTCGCCTGCACCCGCCCGCCGCGGCGGCTGGCAAGGACCTGGTGGACGGCGGCGATCGCGTGGATGCGTTCCGCGGCCCGGTCGAACGCCTCGGCGCTCGCGGGGTCCTCCGGCCGCCCGAGCAGCAGCAGCTCCGCGACCACCTGCAGCGAGTTCTTCACGCGGTGGTGCGACTCGGCGAGCATCGCGCCCTCGAGCTCGGCGCGGCGGACCGCCTCCGTCACCGCCAGCGCGTTCCGGCGCACGGATCGGGCGAGCATCAGGCTCAGCGCGGTCGAGCCGGCGAGCAGGACGAGGTGCAGCAGCGCCTCGGGCACGGGCAGCGGATCGGGCGCGAACCCCACGGACGCGCCGAACGCCACCGCCGCCACGACCATCCACGCGACGAGCTTGCGCGGGTTGTCGTCGTGCGAGATCGCCAGGAAGGGGACGACGAGCAGAAGCAGCAGGTCGAGCCGTGACTGGCCGCCCGCGATCAGCACGAGCCCGCACACGGAGATCAGCACGCCGCCGGCCCACAGGTCGATCAGCAGGCGCCCGCGCGGGGTGGGCAACAGCGCGGCCCAGGGGAGGCGCGCCATCACGAGGTGCGCGATCGCGGCGAGCCCCGTCAGGACGGCGACGAGCTCGGCGTCCAGAATCGGCACGCCCACCACGAGCGCCGTGATCACGGCCGCCACTGAGGTCCAGCCGAGCGCCGTTCCCGCCCGCAGCGCCTCGTGGAGTGGAATCCGGTCGGCCACAGCTCTACAGTACGTAGCGGTCGCTCACGATCGGTGGCCAAGGGTCCCGTAAGCCCGTTCCTCAATTGCCCCCTGGGCACGAACGGAAAGGGACCCCACCGATGACCTCGCTCGACCTCGCTCGCTGGCAGTTCGGCCTGACGACGCTGCTGCACTTCGCGATCGTCGGCGTCTCGATCGGGCTGACGTTCTTCGTCGCGGTGATGCAGACCCGCTACCTGCGCACCGGCGATCCACGTTGGCTCCGGCTGACCAAGTACTACGGCAGAGCGCTGGTCGTGGTGTTCGCGGTCGGCGTCGTCACCGGCCTCATGCAGACGTTCCAGTTCGGGATGAACTGGGCCGGGTTCTCGCGCTACGTCGGCGACGTGTTCGGCGCGCCGCTCGCGCTGGAGGGCCTGGCGGCGTTCTTCGTGGAGTCGGTGTTCCTCGGGCTGTGGATCTTCGGCTGGGACAAGCTGCGGCCGAAGGTCCATCTCGCGTGCCTGTGGATCGTGAGCGCCGCGACGATGCTCTCGGCGTACAGCATCCTCGTCGCGAACTCGTGGATGCAGCACCCCGTCGGCTACGAGATCGTCGACGGGCGCGCGCAGCTCACGGACGTGTTCGCGGTGCTCTTCAACGCGACCGTGGGACTGACCGCGGCGCACGTCCTGCTCGCGTCCTTGACCACCGGGGCGGTCGTCGTGCTGGGGATCGCCTGCTGGCAGATCCGGCGTGGCCGTGAGGTGGACGCGTTCAGCGCCGTCGCGCGGATGACGGTCGTGATCGGGTTGGGCGCCGCCCTCGGCGCGGCCGGCGCGGGCCACTTCCAGGGCGTGCTCGCGCTCGAGCAGCAGCCGATGAAGATGGCCGCCGCCGAGGCCCACTACGAGACGGAGGCGCCGGCCGGGCTGTCGCTGTTCGCGCTCGGCCGGGTCGCGACCGACCCCGGGCCGCCGTTCCTGAACGTGAAGGTGCCGGTGGCGCTGAGCTTCATCAACTCCTTCTCGCTGACCAGCGAGGTGCGCGGGATCGAGCAGCTGCAGGCCGAGGCCGTCGCGCGGTACGGGCCCGGCGACTACACGCCGGTCGTCGCGCTCATGTACTGGAGCTTCCGGCTGATGGTCGGCAGCGGCGTGCTGCTGATCGCGCTGATGGCCTGGGGCTGCCGACTCGCCGCGACCGGGCAGCTGGAGCGCTCGAAGTGGTTCCTGCGGGCGGCCCCGCTCGCGGTGGCGGTGCCGTTCGGCGCGCAGGCCGGCGGCTGGATCCTGCGCGAGGGCGGCCGGCAGCCGTGGATCGTCGAAGGGCTGCTGCGCACGGACGCGGCCTCCTCCGACGTGACCGCGCTGGCCGTCGCGTCCTCGCTCGGCGCGTTCCTGGCCGTGTACGCGGTGATCTTCTGGACGGCCGGACGCGTCCTGCGGCGGGAGCTCGCCCACGGACTGCCTGCGGCGGAGCGAACGCCGCGGCTGACCCCCGACCTCGCCCTGGGGTACTGAGATGTTCGGACTCGAAGGCCTGCCCGCGCTGTGGCTGCTGCTGCTCGGCGTCGTCTGGGCGCTCTACCTCGGCCTCGGCGGCACCGACCTCGGCGTCTCGATGCTGCTGCGGCGGATGCCCGATCGCGCCGCCGCGCTGCGCACCAACGGCGCGACCTGGGCGACGAACGACGTCTGGCTCGTGATCGCGGTCGCCGCGACCTTCGGGGCGTTCCCCGGTTGGTACGCGGCGTGGATGAGCGGGCTGTACGGCGTGCTGGTCGTGCTCATTCTGGCGCTGATCGTGCGCCACGCGGGGACCGAGCTGATGGGTCACCTCGACGAGCGGTCGGCGAGGTGGTGGACGTGGGCGATCGTCGGCTCGGCGTGGGTGAACGCGATCGGCTGGGGGATCGTCTGGGCATGGCTGCTCGAGGGCGGCGACGTGCTCACGGTCTCGACCGTCCTGGGTGGTGTCGGGCTCGCGCTGGTCTGCCGGGTGGCGGGTGCCGCGTACCTGGAGCGGCGATTGGAGGACGGCACGGTGGCGGCGGTCGTGCGGCGCCGCACGGTTCCGGTCGCGCTGGTGTTGGCGGTGGTGGCGGGCGTGGCGTTGCAGAGTCCCTGGACCGGCCTGGTCGTGCTCGCCCTCGTGCCGCGCTTGGCGCTCTGGAGCGCGGGCCTGGCGGCGGCGATCGTCCCGCTGGCCGTGCTCGCCGCGGCCTCCCCGAACGTGGCGGGCGTCGATCTGCGCGTCGAGGCCGCCGGCGACTACACGCTGACGCTGATGACGGTGATCGCGGCGGTCGTGCTGCCGCTGATCCTGCTCGCGCACGCGCTGGCCTATTCCCGCTTCCGCCGCGAACCAGGCGGCCTGGTGAACCTGACCCGCCGCGCGATGGAGCAGCTGCGATGAGCGCGCGGCGCAAGCGCGGCCGCGCGGCGAGCGGCGCCGGTGGGCGCGCGGCGCGCGGCGA
>NZ_JAPDDP010000043.1 GCF_027587195.1 Solirubrobacter phytolaccae
TCGACGCGTCCGGGCACCGGCGTGACCTCCACCTGAAGGGCTCGGGCCGGACGCCGTTCGCCCACGGCGATCGCCGGCTGCGCCCGCGTGCGGCAGCTGCGCGAGGGCCTCGACGACGTCCTCGTGCGCGCCGCGGGCGGCGGCGAGCTCCGCGCGACCGAGCTGGACGTCGGCGACGTGGTTCTCGAAGACGGCCTCGGGGACGGACAGGCGGTCCGCGGCGTCGAAGTCGCCGCGCAGGGCCGCGACGCTCACGGCCGCGAGGTACGCGGGCGCCTGTGCGGCGAGCTCGTCGGACTCGAGCGCGAACGCGTGCGCGCGGGCGGCGAGCACCGCGGCGTCGTCCCAGCTCCCGGCGGCGAGCGCGGCCCTCGAGCGCGTCGCGTGCAAGCGGGCCGCCACCACGAGCGACCCGCCGGCCGGGCCGCCCACCGTCGCCTGCGCCGCCTGGGGCTCGTCGTCCGCGAGCAGGATCGTCGCACGGTGCGAGACGAGCACCCCCTCGCTCCGCGCGGCGAGCGCGCGCGCCTCGTCGCGCCGCCCACTCCAGTACAGCCCGAGCATGAGCCAGCCGGCCGCGGGTCCGGGCGACGCCTCGAGCGCGATCGCCCGCTCGGCCCAGTCGATCGCGTCCTGCGCCCGCAGCCGCAGCACGGCGAGGAACGCGGTCCGCTCGGCGACCCGCGCCGCGAGCACGCGGTCAGCGCCCTCTTCGCCCGTCAGCGCCGACCAGGCGCGGCGCAGGCGGCGCTCCGCCTCTTCGCCGTGGCCCGTGCCGAGTGCGACGTAGGCCAGCGCGTTGTCGAGCGCCGGGCCTGGTGCGAAGCCGTCCGTCGTGGTCGCGAGGGCGCGGGCGCGCGGGCTGTCGCCGGCGTACATCGCCGCTTCGATCGCGCCGAGCACGCGGTGTTCGCGCGACGCGCGGTTCGCGCTCAGCTTCGCCGCCGCCTCCAGGGCCCAGACGGCGGGGCGCCACTGGCGGGCGGCGCCGCAGCGCGCGGCGTACGATTCCAGGTCGGCGGCGAGCGGCTCGTCCGGGCCCGGCTCGGCGGCCACGCGGTGGCGCAGCGCGCCCTCTTCGTCGCCGATCGCCGCGGCCGCCGCGGTGTGCAGTCGCGCGCGCCGGCCCGGGGCGAGGTCCTGGTAGACGGCGGCGCGGATCAGCGGGTGCACGAAGCGGACCTCGGCCTCGCCGCCCAGCTCGAGCAGGTGCTCGGCCACGGGCACGTCGAGCGCGTCGAACGGCGCGTCCACCGCGGCCACGCGCGCGACGAGACCCAGAGGCGCCCGCAAGCCGAGCACGGCCGCGGCCTCGACCAGGCCGCGCGCGCCCTCTGGCAACGAGCGCAGCTGCGCGGTGACCACCTCCGCGAACGAGTGCGGGGCGGGCAACGTCGTGTAGGGGTCGCCCCAGGCGCCGGGCGGAACCTCGCGCAGCAGCGCCCGCGCGTGGAGCGGGTTGCCCGCGCTGTGCTCACGGAGCCGCCGGGCGCCGCGCGCCGACAGGACCACGCCGGTGCCGTGCGCGAGCTCGCCCACGTCGTCGGCGGTCAGCGGCTCGAGCAGCACGCCGCGCGCGGTCTTGCGGAGCCCGTCCGGCAGCCGCGCCGTCTCGCCGGCGCGCACGACCAGCACCACGAGCACGGCGTCGTGGACGAGCCGGCGCACGGTGAACAGCAGGGCGCGCAACGACTCCGCGTCCGCCCACTGCGTGTCGTCGACGACCACCACCGCCGGCTGCAGCGTCCCGAGCACGTCGAGCAGCAGCGAGCCGGCCTCGACGTGCCCGCCGGCGTCGGTCCTCCGCCCCGCGTGCCGCAGCAGCTGATCGGCGACCCCGAGCGCCACGCCGGTCTCGGACTCGTCCCCGCTGGCACGGAGCACGGCCACGTCGACCGACGCCAGGAAGCGCTCGACGAGCGCCGTCTTGCCGATCCCGGGCTCCCCCTCGACCAGCACGGCACGCGGTGAACCCTCGCGCGCGACGGCCCACTCGTCGGCGAGCACGTCCAGGTCGCGCCGGCGGCCGACGAACGGTGCGAGGTCGTTCCCGGTGGTTCGTGCGCGAGTCAGACCTACACCCTCGCCGGAACGGGCACGGGTTGTCAACGCGCCCGTAGACGAGCCGCCGCCGACCCGCAGACGAAGCGCGTCAGGTCGAGGGCAACCCCGGTAGCGAACGCAGCGCGTGCGTTGGCACGCTCTCGTGGTCTGGTGCGGTCGGTTGTGGTCGAACCGTGCACCGGAGGAGTGGTACACGCACTAGGAGGAGAGCATGAGAGGCAACACACGCCGGCGCGTCACGCTGACGGCCGCGTTGGTGCTGGTGACGGGCGGTGTGGCCGCCTTCAGCGTACTGCCGAGCCAGGCCGCGGACGACGCGACCGCCCAGGTCAACTACTGGCGGGGCCTGAACCCCGTCACGGCGCTCACGAGCGACACGTTCAAGACGCCACCGGCCACCGATCACCCGTGGGTGCGCTGGAACTGGCCGCCCGCCGCGGTGACGATCCCGCAGCTGGAGGCCGAGCTCGAGCAGCTGCACGCCGCCGGCATCCGCGGCGTCGAGATCGGCCAGGGCGGCAACCCCACCAACGAGCAGCTCACCGCGATCCTCAAGAAGGCGAACGCGCTCGGCATCACGGTCGGGGTCAAGTACGCCGGCGGCGCGCCCGCGACCGGCAGCTGGGTCAACACCAACGACTACACGCGCAAGACGCTCAACAACAGCCGGACCACGGTCAACGGCGGTGAGACGTTCACGGGCGCGTTGCCCGGCACCGGCACGATCGTCGCCGTCCAGGCCTTCCGCTGCACCGCCACCCCGTGCCCGACGACCGGCGCGCGTGAGCTCGACCGCACCAGCCAGATCGACCTCACCTCCCAGCTCACCGGCACCAACACGGACGGCTTCTTCAAGGGCACGACCGCGGGCAGCCTGACGTGGACCGCCCCCGCCGGCGGCCAGTGGCTGATCGTCACCTTCCGCGCCGCCGCGCTGCAGGTCGCCCCCGAGGTGCTGAGCAAGGAGGGCACCGACGCCCTCATCGCCGGCTACGAGGCGCTGTGGACGCCGGAGCTCAAACAGCTCCTCAAGCAGAACCGCTCCGACCTGTTCGTCGACTCGCACGTGACCGACCCGTGGGGCACCGCGACCGACCTCTGGAGCTCGAATATCGAAGCGGACTTCCAGACCCGCGCCGGCTACGCCCTCAAGCCCGACCTCGCCGCGCTCTTCTACACCGACTTCAGCTACGCCGACAAGACGGACGAGCGCATCCGCACCGACTTCTACCAGGTGCGCAACGACCTCTTCATCGAGAACCGGATCACCCGCTTCCAGGACTGGGCGGCGAGCAACGGGCTCGCGCTCAGACTCCAGAACGAGGACCCCGTGGTCGGCGGCGCGGAGCCGCCCTACCAGGACCAGATCGACGTCGCCTACCACCAGCAGCGGCCCGAGTTCGAGTCGCTCTCCGGCGCCGACCAGATCGACATCTACCGGCCGTTCGCGTCCGCCAACCACTGGAACGGCAACCCCTGGTACAGCACCGAGTGCTGCGCGGTCAGCGGCGGCAACTACCTCGAGACGCTGCAGGACGTGCAGGTGCGGATGAACAAGGAGTTCGCCGCCGGCATCACCAAGCTCGTCTACCACATCTACCCCACCGACTACGCGACCACGAGCACGTACCCGGGCTACTCGAACTTCGGCCCGACGAGCTTCTCCGGCAGCTGGGGTCCGCGCAACCCGAACTGGACCGCGGACGCGCCCGCCGTCAACACGTGGATGGCCCGCAACCAGCAGGTGCTCACGCAGGGCAAGGCGGACATGGACGTCGCCGTCTACCTGCACTCGTTCGAGTATCCGAACCTCACCAACGTCAACACCGACGGCTCCTACTACGGCAACAAGCAGTGGGACGACACGGGCCTCGAGCGCGCGGGCTACACGTGGGACTACCTGAACCCGCGGCTGCTCTCCACCCCGGAGGCGAAGGTCCGCGATGGCATCCTCGCGCCCGACGGTCCCTCCTACGGCGCGCTCCTGATCAACAGCGAGATCAACACGCCGAGCCATCCGGTGAAGACGTCGATGCCGATCGCCACCGCCCAGCGCATTTTCGCCCTCGCGAAGGACGGGCTGAAGGTCGTGATCGTCGGCAAGGCGCCCGACCGGGTCGAGGGCAAGGTCGGCTCGGACGCGGCCCTGCGCGCGATCATCACCGAGCTGCTCGCCCAGCCGACCGTCTCGCAGGTGGCGAACGAGGCGGCCGTGCCCGCCAAGCTGGCGCAGCTCGGCGTCCGCCCGGACGCGCAAGCCGCGCAGGCGTCCAACCTCGTCAGCGTCCACCGCGCCGACGACAGCACCGCCACGGACTACTACTTCCTCTACAACCAGGGCGCCGACGTGATCGACACGGCGACCTCGCGCAACAACGTGTTCGAGGACCCGGCGACCTGCCGCGTGCTCACGACCGTCGTCAACCGCTGCGTCGGGTCCGGCGCCGCGTTCGACCAGAGCGTGACCCTGAAGGGCACGGGCACGCCCTACCTGCTGGACACCGACTCGGGCGAGATCACGCCGATCGCGCAGTACACCACGGGCACCGGAACCGTCACCGTGCGCGTGAAGCTCGCGCGCGACGAGTCGACCGTGATCGCCCTCACCCGCCAGGCCGGCCGCTTCGGGGCCGCGCCCTCGCTGCACATCGTCGACACCAGCGCGAAGGACGCCGCGGTCGTCGGCGGCAGCCTCGTCGTTCGCGACACCAAGCCCGGCACCTACACCGCGACGCTGTCCGACGGTCGCACCGGCACCGGCACGATCGGCGCCGTGCCCGCCGCGATCGACCTCACGGGCGCCACCTGGCAGCTCGCCGCGGAGGACTGGAAGCCGGCGAACCCGCTCGGCACCACGGGCCAGGCCGGCTCGGCGGTCACGAAGGACGTCGTGAACGTGACGCTGAACGGGCTGAAGGCGTGGCCGGACATCCCGCAGCTCACCAGCGCGTCCGGCGTCGGCACCTACACCACGACCGTGAACCTGCCGGCCGCCGTGCCGAGCGCGATCCTCAGCCTCGGCCAAGCCGTGGACACGATCAAGGTCACGGTCAACGGCACCGAGGTCGCGGTCGACCAGATCAGCGCGACCGCGGACATCGGCCCGGCGCTGAAGGCGGGCGCGAACACGCTGGTCGTCCGCGTCGCGACCACGCTCAACAACCGGCTCGCGCAGCTGTTCCCGGCGTCGGCCAACCGCGGCCACACGCAGAACTCCGGGCTGGTCGGGCCGGTCACGCTCACCCCGTACGGTGAGGCCGCCGTCTACTCGCGCACGGACGTCCCCGGCACCGTGGGCGGCACCGTCCCGGCCACGCTCGCGCTCTCGCTGAAGGGCCCGGCGACGTTCGGCACGTTCACGCCGGGCGTCGAGAAGGAGTACACGGCGACCACCAGCGCCACCGTCATCTCCACCGCGGGCGACGCGACGCTGAGCGTCTCCGATCCCGGCCACCTCACCAATGGCGCGTTCACGCTCCCGGAGCCGCTGCGCGTGGAGCTCGCCAAGACCACGTGGACCGCGCCCGTGTCCAACGAGGAGGTGGGCATCACGTTCAAGCAGCTGGTGAAGCGCACCGATCCGCTGCGAACGGGCAGCTACAGCAGGACGGTCACGTTCACGCTGTCCACCACGACCCCGTAAGCACGCAGCCGTCGGCAGTCGCGGTCAGCCGCGGCTGCCGACGCGCTCGGGCCGGTTGAGCGTCTCGGGCGGCGGGACGCCCTCGCCCAGCTCCTTCTCGCGCTCGACCTCGGCGTTGATCTCGGCGCCGAACAGCAGCGCGACGTTCGTCAGCCAGAGCCAGAACACGAGCACGATCGCGCCGGCGAAGGCGCCGTAGATCGCGCCCGCGTTCGCGACCCGCGTGATGTAGAGCGAGAAGCCGTAGGACGCCAGCACCCACAGCAGCACGGCGATCGCGGCACCGGGCGTGACCCAGCGGAACGAGCGGTGCTGCACGTCCGGCGTGACGTAGTACAGGAACGAGAACACGAGGGTCGCGACCAGCGCGGCGCCCGGCCAGCGCGCGATGTTCCAGACGCGGGCGACGTCCTCGCCGAACCCCGCGAACCCGAGCAGGTCCTGAGCGAAGCCGCCGCCGACGAAGACGAGCACCAGGCTGACGAGGATCAGCGCCATCAGCACGACGGTCGAGAGCACGTCGACGGTCTTGCGACGCAGGAAGCTGCGGCCGTTGGAGACGTCGAAGACGACGTTCAACGCGCGGCGCGCGGCTTCGAGCACCCCGGTGGTGCCGTACAGGGCGAGCACGGCGCTCACCACGAGCGTCGTGACGGCGGTGCCCTTGGCCTGCAGCGCCTGGCGCAGCGAGCTGTCGAGCGGCTGCAGCAGCGAGGACGGCACGACGTCGCGCAGGTAGCCGAGGATCGCGTCGTAGGTCGCCGGGTACTGCCCGACCAGGCCGAGCAGCGACAGCGCCAGCAGCAGCGCCGGGAACAGCGACATCAGCGAGTAGTACGTCAACGCTGCCGCGTGATGCGTCATCTGGTCGTCGTAGAACGACTTGAGCGTCCGCTTGGTGATGGACCAGATGCGCATATGCGAGTGCGGCGAGCCTAGACGGCCCGCCGCATCGATGTTCTACTTGCGGGAGTCGTCCACGTCGACGCGCTCGGAGCGGACCGTGTCGGACACGGTCTTCTCCTCCGTCGTGACGTCCTTGTCGAGGCGCACGCGCTCCTTGGCGACGGCCTGCTTGTCGACGACGACCTCCTCCTCGTGGAGCACGACCTCGTGCTCCTCCTCGGAGATGGCCGGGCCGGCGTTGGCGTCGCCGCGGTTGGCGTCGGTGATCGGCTCGCGCTCGAGGCGGACCTCTTCGCGACGGACGGGGACGGTCTTCGTGACCTCTTCCTCGACCACGTACTTCTTCAGGCGCACCTTGCCGGCTTCGCGCTCGGTGGTGCCGACGCGCAGCTCCTCCTCGGAGCGGGTCATCGCCTCGTCGGTGTTCGGGCCGCTCGTGTCCTGGCCCGGGCCGCCGCGCTCGTCGGTCGTCGTCGAGCGTCCGCTGCCGGAGGTGCTCACGCCCGCATCGCCGTCGTTGCCGCCGCGACCGTAGTGGCGGTAGAGCGCGTCCTCCTCCTGCGAGGAGAGCGCGCCGTCGGGATCGACCTTCGGGGCATCCTTGACGGTGGCCTTCTCGAACGGGACGCTGACGCCGTTCTCGTTGGCCGTGGCGTCCTGGATCGGGACGAAGGACTGCTTGGTGCCGAACATGCCGGTGGTCACGAGGGCCCACTCGGGCGCGTCGCTGTCGGTGTCGAGGTAGATCTCCTCGATCTTGCCGATCTTGTCGCCGCTCGAGTCGAGCAGATCCTGGCCGCGCCAGCTGAGGATGTCCTGGGTGGTGGTGGCCATGGTGGCCTCCTCTGTGTTGTGGGTCACGCCAGGCCGACCTTGTCGACCTTGCGATGGAAATGGGTGCCGGCCTTGCCGCCGGCGAACGCGGCCAGCAACGTGCCCAGCAGGACCGCGGCGAGCGCGATCAAACCGGCGGTGGTCAGGGAGCCCTCGCCTACGGGGATGCGCGGGAGGTTGAGGTCCGAGAGCACGTTGTACTCGGCGCCGAAGAGCGCGCCGGCGACCGCCAGCGCGACCGTGACGACAAGACCGATGAGCCACACGCCGAGTCCCTGGCGCGGGCCGTTGAAACGGGCCATGCGGCCGGCGACATAGCCGCCGCAGTAGTACGCGGCCAGCAGGATCACGAGCAGCAGCACGCCACCGACGATCCCGATCGTGGTCGCGTTGTCGGACGCGTCGGCGGTGTCCGCCGACGTGAGGCCGACGGCCGCGCCGGTCGCCGCGACCAGGGCGAGCAGCAACGTGGCGAAGCCGACCGCGACGAGCCAGCCGAAGCAGTCCGCGCCCCACGAGAAGCCGCCGAACTCCTCACGCTGCTGCTGGACGACGTTCTTGCGCGTCGGCCGGGCGTTGGGCGTGTCGCTCTCGGCGACGGCGCCCTTGCGGGTGTCGATCGAAGCCATGGTCAGACCGCCGGCGCGACGGCCGCGGGGCCGTTGCCGTCGGCGCGACGAGCGGCTTCGTCCTTGACGCGGCTCGCGTCGTCCTGGGCGCGCTCCTTGCCCACGCGCATGTCGTGCTTGACCTGGCCGCGCTGCTCCTGGCCCTTGTCGTAGGCGTCGGCGAGCATGCGGCCGGCAACCTCGCGGCCGCCGAGGCCGAACGCGAGCGCCATCGCGAGGAAGACGCCGCCGATGAGCGCGGCGTAGGTGATCGTGACGATCTCCGACGCGATCTCGAGCTGGTTGAGGATCATGAACGTGGCGATCGCCATGACCAGCACGGGGACGACCGACCCGACGACCTTGCCGGTGGGCGTGTCGCCCATCGTGCGGGCGACGAGCCCGCCGACGGCCGCGGCGATGACGCCGGCCACGACGAAGATCAGGATCGCGGCGACGACGTTCGGCAGGTACGCCGCGATCGTGGCGACGAAGTCCGTCAACGCGCCGATCCCGAGCTGCGATACCGCGATCGAGATGACGCCGAGGAAGATGAACCAGAACGCGATCGCGGCGATCACGCGGCTCGGCTTCAGGTCAGGTGCGACCTTGTTCACGTACTGCCCGGTTGAACCGTTGTGCAGGGCGCGGTCGAGGCCGACGCTGTCCAGGACCTTGGTCAGAAGGCCCTTGACGACGCGGGCGACGATGAAGCCGATGCCGAGGATCAGCAGGAAGCCGAGCAGCCGCGGCAGAAAGCCGACGAGGCTGTCGAGGCCCTGCTGGATCGAGTCGCTGACCTGAACGGCAGCGGTGAGCGTGGACATGAAGTCCCTCTCTGGAAGAAGTGCGAGGTGCAGCACGCCGGGGCGAACGCTGCTCTCGAACTTTCTCCTTTGCCGTCGCAAGTGAAACAGCGCCTGCGGCAAATCTGACACCAGAAGCAGCATCTGCAACAACGCGTCACGTTTAGTCGCAGCTCTCCCGGGAGAGAATGCTGAGGAGATGCGCACCGATGCCGCCAACAACGCGGAGCGGGTCCTGCAGAGCACGATCACGCTGCTGCGGACCGAGCCCGAGGCCAGCCTGGAGGAGATCGCGGCCGCCGCGGGGGTCTCGCGCGCCACGGTCTACCGCCGCTTCGGGTCCCGCGCGGAGCTGGTCGACACGGCACGCCGCCGCGCGGCCGAGAGCGCCGACGCCAACCAGACCGACGCGCTGCGCCCGCCTGGGGAGCTCGCCGGCGGCCCCACCCCGCTCGACGTCACCGAGGTCCTCAACAAGGTCCCGCCACACTTGCTCGGCGACCAGATCGTCTCGGAGGCCCAGCGGCTCGCGGGCGTCACGTCCGTCGCCCTGTACCTGATCGACCTCGAAGGCACGCACCTGCTGCGGCTGGCGGGCTCGGAGGAGTTCCCGGAGACGCTCGGCCTGCCACTCGCGGTCGGTCCGGAGCTCCCACGCGAAGGGTTGCTGGCGCTGCGCCGGCGGATCGCGGACGAGCTGCCGGGCAGCGTGCTGGCCCCGCTGTCCCTGCGCGGCCGGACGCTCGGGATCCTGCTCGCCGTCGACGCGCCCGAGCACGCGCTCGTCGCGCTCGCGCGCCAGGCCGCGGCGTCGCTGGCGCTGGCCGACGACTACACGGACGTGTTCGACATCGCGCGTCGGCGCAAAGAGACCAGCCCGGCCGCGGAGGTCCAGCAGAACCTGCTGCCGCCCCGGATCGCGCGCATCACGGGCGCGCTGGTCGTCGGCAACGTGCTTCCCGGCTACGAGATCGGCGGCGACTGGTTCGACTACGTCGAGAACCGCGACGGCGCCTGGCTCGGCGTGGCCGACAGCATGGGCTCGGGCACGACCGCGGCCGCCCTCGGCGCCGTGGCGCTCGGCGCGTTCCGGGCCAAGCGCAAGGTCACCGGCGACCTGGAGGCCGCCGTGCTCGCCATCCACGAGACCATCCGCGAGGTCGCCATCGAGGGCGCGTTCGTGAACGCCACGATCGCTCGCTGGCACGCGCCGTCGAGCGCGTTCACCTGGATCACGTGCGGCGAGCAGCGGCCGTTGCTCATCACCGAGCGGGGCGAGCTGCGCGCGATGGAGAGCGAGACCTACGAGAGCCTCGGGCTAGGCCCGGCCAAGCGCTCGTTCGCGGTGTCACGCCGCCGCCTCGCTCCCGGCGAGCGGCTGCTGCTCGTCTCCGACGGCGTGCTCGACCGGCGCACCCGCGACGGCGGCACGTTCGGCACCGACGGCGTGCGCGCGGCCATCCGCGGCGTCGCCGACGCCGCGCCGGCGGAGACCGTCCGCGCGCTCGAGGACGCGATCACGGCCGCCTCGGCCGACCGCCTCGAGGACGACGCGACGATCGTGGTCCTTGCCCCCACGAGCCGCAGGTGATGCGGCGCATGCGCTTCCCCTGGCGCCGCCGGCCGCCCGTGCCGGTGGCCACGCCGGTCCCGGCCGCCGCGAAGCCGCGGCCCGTCCCCGCGGCACCCGCCGACTTCGGCGACCTCGAAGCTCAGGCGCGTTACCACCGCGACCGGCTCGGCCTCTACCGCGCCCGTATGCACGGCCCGCACGCCACGAGCGTGGGGCGCCTGGAGGAGCTCGAGCGGGCGTCCGCCCAGGCCGACGAGCGGCTCAAGACCGCCCGGCGGCTCGGCCACCCCTAGCTCCCGTACCGCTGCTCCTGGCGCTCGCGCGAGATCCGCTGCACGTCCCACGCGAGGCCCGTGGCCTCGAGTGCGCGGATCAGCAGCGCCGACGGGTCGACCTCCCAGACGCGCAGCCCGTGCGCGGCGGAGGTCGGGAACGCGTGGTGGTTGTTGTGCCACGCCTCCCCCATCGACGGCAG
The DNA here is from genome assembly GCF_027587195.1 of Solirubrobacter phytolaccae. Taxonomy (GTDB): domain Bacteria; phylum Actinomycetota; class Thermoleophilia; order Solirubrobacterales; family Solirubrobacteraceae; genus Solirubrobacter; species Solirubrobacter phytolaccae. The sequence continues at coordinate 10,910 of NZ_JAPDDP010000043.1, forward strand.
CGCGAGCCAGGCGAGGTTGCGCGACTCGTCGCTGGTGGCGAACCGGCGGCGCCCGAACGTGTGGCAGAGCGAGTTGATCGAGAACGTGACGTGGTGCAGCACCGCCATCCGCACCGCGCCGCCCCACAGCAGCCCGCTCAGGCCGGCGGCGAGCGTCCCGCCGAGCGCGAAGCCGAGCGCGAACGGCAGCGCGAAGCCCAGGATCACCCACAGCAGGAACGTGCGGTCGACGAAGCGCAGCGCGGGATCGGCGAGCAGGTCGGGCGCGTAGCGCGAGCGCTTGCCGCGCTGGTCGTGCACGAACAGCCAGCCCATGTGCGCGTGCACCAGGCCGGCGAGCGTGCCGCGCCAGCCGCCGCCGTGGCCGACGTGCGGGCTGTGCGGGTCGCCCTCCTGGTCGCTGAAGGCGTGGTGCTTGCGGTGGTCGGCGACCCACGAGATCACGGGACCTTCGACGGCGCCGGACCCGCACACGGAGAGCGTCACCCGGACCCAGCGCTTGGTCTTGAAGCTGCGGTGCGTGAGGTGGCGGTGGTACCCGACGGTGACGCCGAGCGCCGTGGCGACGTAGAACACGACGAACAGCACGACGTCGAGGACGCTGAGCATGCTGCCCCACGACTGCCAGACGGCGACGCCCAGCGCCACGAACGGCAGCACCGTGGCGCTCCCGGTGACGATCCGGTCGACCGTCTCGTGCTTGACGGGCTCGACGTCGTCGCGGGGCGGGCTGATGGTTACGCCGGACATCCGGCACCTCCGAGAACGAGAATCTACGGTTCTTCGGAAGTCAGACGGCGCAGTCTGGCGACGTCGTCGCGCGATGCCCTCCACCGTCGAGTCTAGACCTCATGCCGGGTCAGCGATCCTCCGGCGACGGTTACTCGTGCAGGGCGCGGGTAGGAACACCCGCGCGGGGTTGGCGCGACCCCGCGATTCGCCACTTCCAGGCCTATAGATCGGAGCCTCGTCTGAGGCCTTCTCCCGGCGGCGTGCTCATCCGCGCCGAGCACGCCGCAATCGAGCACGACCTCGACCGGCTGCCGTCCCCCCAGGCGACGGTCGACGGCATGGCCTTGACGCGGTTGACCCGGCTGGCCGGGAACCTGCTCGGCGTTCCGGTGCAGCTCGTGTCGCGGCTCGTGACCGTCGACACCGCCGAGCCGACGTACTCGAGCCATCTGTGCGCCCACGTGGTCGAGTCCGGTGCGCCGCTGATCGTCGAGGACAGCCGCCGCTCGCCGCTCGCCGCGATCCGGGCGGCCAAGCCCAACGCGTACGCCGGGCTGCCGCTGACGCTGCGCGACGGGCACACGGTCGGCGCGCTGTGCGCGAGCGACAGCACCCCGCGGGCCTGGTCGTCCGCCGACCTGGAGGTGCTGGGCGACCTCGCGGCCGTCGCGGTCGACATGCTGCAGACCCGCCACGCCGACCGCGCCCGCGAGGGACGCGACGCCCTGACCGGCCTGCCCAGCCGGTCGCTGTTCGCCGAGCTCACGCGGAACGCGCTGGCCGAGACCGCGCGCACGCACGTCACGGGCGCGATGCTGGCCGTGGGGCTCGACGGCTTCCGGCTCGTCAACGACGCGTTCGGGCACGACACCGGCGACGCCGTGCTGGTCGCCGTCGCCCAGCGCCTGGCCGCCGGGCTGCGCGGCGAGGGCGCCGTGTGCCGTGTCGGCGGCGACGAGTTCCTGCTGCTGTGCGAAGGCCTGGACGACGATGCCGACGGCGCCCGGCTTGCAGAGCGCGTGCACCACGAGCTCACCAGCGTCCCGATCGCGGCCGGCGGGGACGCGATCCTGATCCGCGCGACGGTCGGCGTCGCGCTCGCCGACACGCCCATCCCCGCCGAGCAGCTGATCGACGCCGCGCTCGAGGCGCTCATCCGCCGCAAGGCCGGAGCCCTCACCGCGACCGGCGCTCCCGACCCCGAGCGGCGCGGGCGCGCCGCGGCGCGGCTGCGGGTCCACCACGCGCTGGCCGGCGCCCACGAGCGCGGCGAGTTCCACCTCGCCTACCAGCCGCTGTTCGACATCCGCACCGGCGAGCTCGCCAGCCTCGAGGCGCTGCTGCGCTGGACGCACCCGGACCTGGGCCGGATCGCCCCCGACGACTTCGTCCCCGCCGCCGAGCGCTCCGGCGCGATCGTGGCGATCGGCGAGTGGACGATCGCCCAGGCCGCCCGCGACCTCGCCCGCTGGCGCGCGAACCCGGCGACGCGTGAGCTGACCGTCGCGGTCAACCTCGCCCCCACCCAGCTGCGCACCGCCGGCCTGCCCGGCGTCGTGCGCGAGGCGCTGGAGGACAACGGGCTGCCCGGCGGCGCGCTCACCCTCGAGATCACCGAGCGCGTCCTGCTCGACGACCGCTCCGGCTACGCCCGCGCGATGCACCGGCTGCGTGACCTCGGCGCCCGGATCGCGCTCGACGACTTCGGCACCGGCTACTCCGCGCTCGGCTACCTCACGAGCTTCCCGTTCGACACGATCAAGCTCGACCGCTCGTTCGTGGCGGCCCTCGACGGCGATCCGCGCGCGGAGGCGCTCGTCGAGGCGATCACGACGATGGCCACCAAGCTCGGCCTGAGCACCGTCGCCGAAGGCGTCGAGACCGCCGCGCAGCTCGAGTGCGTCGCGCAGCTCGGCTGCGACCTCGCGCAGGGCTATCACCTCGCCCGCCCGCTCACGGCGACCGCCCTCGACGAGCGCGCGAGCTTCCGGCCCGGCGCGACCCGCTGAAAAGAGGCTCGCGCGCCGGCCGAAAAGCCCTTAGCATTCGGGACGGAGGGAAGTCGCGCGGGCCAGGACGCGCTCCATGACAATCATCTGGAGGACTGATCTATGCGATCAGTGGGGTGGGCAGCCACAGGCTGTCTGGTGCTCGCGTTCGGCGTCGCGGCGTGCGGCGAGGACGACAACGGGGGTGGCGAAGCCACGCCGGCCGGCGGCGGGGAGGCCGCGGGCAAGAGCCTGACGATCTACTCGTCGGTACCGCTGCAGGGCGCGTCGCGGGTGCAGAGCGAGGCGCTCGTGAACGGCGCCAAGCTGGCGCTCGAGCAGGTGGGCGGCAAGGCCGGCCCGCACACGATCAAGTACGAGTCGCTGGACGACTCGACGGCGCAGGCGGGCTCGTGGACGCCGGAGGCCGAGTCCGGCAACGCGCTCAAGGCCTCGCAGGACGACTCGACCGCGCTCTACATCGGCACGTTGAACTCGGGCGCGGCGAAGGTGTCGATCCCGATCCTCAACGAGGCGCAGATCCCGATGATCTCGCCCGCGAACACGTACGTGGGCCTGACCACCGACGACCCGGGCTCCGAGCCCGGCGAGCCGGACAAGTACTACCCGACGGGCGAGCGGACCTATACCCGCATCGTCCCGAAGGACACGATCCAGGCGGCGGCGCTCGTGACGCTGATGAAGACCGAGGGCTGCACCAAGGTCGCGATGACCAACGACAAGGAGGTCTACGGCGCCGGCCTCGCGCGCGTGGTCGAGCTGTCCGCGAAGGAGCAGGGCCTGACGCTCACGGCCAATGACGCGATCGACAAGAACGCGTCCAACTACCGCTCGCTGGCGCAGAAGGCCAAGAAGGACGGCGCGGACTGCTTCCTGTACTCCGGGATCACGGCCAACAACGCGGTCCAGCAGTTCAAGGACTTCGCGTCGGCGCTGGGCCCGGACGCCAAGCTCTACGGGCCGGACGGCGTCGCCGAGACGGGCTTCGTGTCCGAGAAGGACGGCGGCATCCCGGCCGAGCTCAACGCGCAGGTCAAGGTCACGATCGCCACGCTCTCGCCGGACCAGTACCCGCCCGAGGGCCAGGCGTTCTTCAAGGACTTCACGACCAAGTACGGGGTCGACAACCCGGACCCGTACGCGATCTACGGCTACGAGGCGATGAAGCTGGCGCTCGACGCGATCGAGCGCTCGGAGACCGGCGAGCGGCCCGACATCACGAAGGCGCTGTTCGCGACCAAGGAGCGCTCGTCGGTGCTCGGCACCTACTCGATCGACGAGAACGGTGACACCACGCTCACCGACTACGGCGTCTACGGCGTCGAGGACGGCGAGCTCAAGTTCGACCAGACGATCAAGGCGGCGGCTCAGGGCTAGCCGCTTCGCGCAGCGCGGTCTCCGCGCGGATCATCGAACGCAACTCGGCATAGTGGTCGAGCTGATCGTCGCGCTCCTGAGTCGGCGCGGAGTTGATCAGCTCGGCCATGAGCCGCACGACGGAGCGGTCCAGCGCGCGCAGCAGGTGCAGCACCAGGTCTGTATCGATCGCGTCGAGCAACAGCTCGCCGGTGCCCAACGCGTCGTCGAGCGCGTCCGGATCATCATCGAGGTAGGCCTGCGCGCCGCGCAGGACGTCGCGGTACGGGCCATCGGTGCTGTACCAGATGACGTCGCGCGAGAACTCGATCAGGCCGGCCATGCGCCCGGCAGCTTGCCGGAATCCGGCCGACGTCGCGCGTAGGGTCCATCGCCCCGTGCGCGCGACCACCCACCAGATCGCCGGCGTCGGCCTCGCCGTCGTCGCCGCCGCGGCGCTCGAGGCGAGCACCGCGGACGCGGCCGTGCTCGTGGCCGGCGCGTGGCTTGGCTCTTTGCTCCCCGACGCCGACCGCGCGGGGAGCCGCATCTACCGCACGCGCCGCTTCGAGCGCCGCGCGTGGCCGCTGCGCATCCTCGGCTGGTTCGCGCGGCTGCCGCTGCGCGCGCTCATCCTGCTCGGCCATCGCGGGCTCACGCATTCGCTGCTCGCGGTGGCGGCCGGCGCGGCGGCGGCGTTCGCGCTCGCCTCGCTGCTCGTCCCGTCGGTGGCGAGCGCGGCGGCCGCCGGAGTCGGGATCGGCTACCTCGCGCACGTCGCCGCGGACGCGTGCACGCCGAGCGGCGTCCCGCTGCTCGCGCCGCTCTCGCGCCACCGCCACCACCTCCTCCCCCGCTCCGCCCGGATCCCGACGGGCAGCCTGCGCGAGCTTGCCGTCGCCGCCGTCCTCACCGCCGGCGCGGTCGCGGCGACGTTGCTGCTGACCGGCTGACTATCGTGATCCGTGCATGGATCGCACGCGCGCGTCGGACAATGAGCGTGAGCGTGCCGTCGACCTGCTGCGCGACGCGGCAGCCCACGGACGGATCACGATCGAGGAGCTCGACGAGCGCTGCGCGGCGGCTTACGGCGCGGTGACGCGCAGCGAGCTCGCGGTGCTGGTCGACGATCTGCCGAAGCCGCCCCCTCCGCCTCCCTCAGCCGTTCCGCGGCCCGCCCCGGCCCAGCCCGAGGCACAGGCGCCCGAGCGCAAGCGCCACGAGCCGTTCCCCAGATATCGCGCGCCCGCGCCTCCGCCGTGGGTCAAGCCGTGGCCCGACCTGCGCCCGTGGCTGCCGGGCTGGCAGATGTTCTCCGTGCTCTGGCACACGCCGGCCGATCCGCGCGATGCCGGCCGGTTGATCCACGCTCACGTCGTCCCGCTGTTCACGGAGGTCGGGTTCGTGATGGTGCACCGCGGCGAGGACAAGACGATGCTGCAGAACGACCGCGGCGACGTCGTCTGGATCGAGCTGGCCGTCCACGACGCCCACACCGAGACCCACGTGTGGGGCGTCGCACCCCGCGACGTGCGCCAGGGCTTGAAGCGGCTTGCTGCATAGAACCTTTCGCGGGATGGCTCGAACCCTTTCGTTTCGTCAGCGCGCCGACCATTCTCGGCGCGCCCGCTCAAGTTCCGGTGCGGCGCTGCCGATACTGCGCCCCGCATGCAGCAGACGACCACGCCGGACCCGAGCCTCGAGCTCATCGGTCTTGTTCAGCGGCTCTCGTTGGCCCGCTCGCTCGCAGAGATCCAGTCGATCGTGCGCAGCGGCGCACGCCGGCTCACGGGTGCCGACGGCGCGACGTTCGTGCTCCGCGACGGCGACAAGTGCTTCTACGCGGACGAGGACGCGATCGAACCGTTGTGGAAAGGCCAGCGGTTCCCGCTCGGCCAGTGCATCTCCGGCTGGGCGATGAACAACCGCCGGTCGGTGGCGATCGAGGACATCTACGTCGACGACCGGATCCCGCACGCCGCGTATCGGCCGACGTTCGTCAAGAGCCTGGCGATGGTCCCGATCCGCACGCTCGAACCGGTCGGCGCGATCGGCAACTACTGGGCCCACCAGCGCCAGCCGAGCGACCACGAGCTCGATCTGCTGCAGGCGCTCGCCGACTCCACCGCGGTCGCGATCGAGAACGTCCAGGTCTATGACCAGCTCGACGCCGCGCGCACCGAGACCCTGCAGTGCCTGGCCCGCGCCGCCGAGTACCGCGACGGCGCGACCCACGAGCACACCGAGCGCGTCGCCGGCCTCGCCGCCCAGCTGGCCACGGAGCTCGGCTGGACCGCCGAGCGCGTGGAGCTGCTGCGGCTCGCCGCGCCCCTGCACGACATCGGCAAGCTCGCCGTCGCGGACGCCGTGCTGCTGAAGGCCGGCAAGCTCACCGACGAGGAGTTCGACCAGGTCAAGGAGCACGCCGAGGCCGGCGCCTCGATCCTCTCCGGCACGCACTCCGACGTGCTCCAGATGGGCCGCGAGATCGCCCGCACCCACCACGAGTGGTGGGACGGCAGCGGCTACCCGCACGGCCTGCGCGGCGCGGACATCCCCGACGCGGGGCGGATCGTCGCACTCGCCGACGTCTACGACGCCCTGACCTCGCCGCGCCCCTACAAGGACGCGTGGACCCACGAGCAGGCCCGCGACGAGATCGTCCGCCTGCGCGGCCGCCACTTCGACCCGGCCGTGGTCGACGCGTTCCTGCGCCTGCGCCCGTAAGCGCTAGGGGAGCTTCGCGGTTCGCGTCACCACCGTCCGCTCCTCCACGCCGTCATACACGACCAGCCGGATCTCGGTTCCCGGCCGGTGCGCGCGAATGCGCAGGACGGTCTCGGCGGCGCCGGTGACCGGGATGCCGTCGATCGAACGGATCACCTCGCCAGGGCGCAGCCTCGCACCAGCGGCTGGACTGCCGTTCTCGACGCCGCCGACGCTCACGGGCTCCCCCGGAGCGCCGACGATGTGGACGCCGAGGTAGCCGCGCGTGAGGAGCATCTGGTCGATGTCGCGGGCGGAGGTCAGGGCCGTGCCGACCAGGAGGAGCACCACGAACGCCGCGCACCACAGCACGCGGCGGGCGGTCCGCAACCCTTTGAGTGGCGAGAGCGTCATATCGCTCCCCAGCCACTCGACGCGGGCGGCGTCGTAGTCGCCGAGCTTGAGCCCATCGCCTCCGGATTCGGCCTCCCGCCCCGCCCGGTCAAAGACCGCCTGGCCGAACCGCTCGACCTCGGGAGCGGCGTCGAGGAGAAAGCAGAGCTCGGCGAGCAGCGGCCACAGCGACATCGACGTCCGTCCCGCGCACGCCGCTGCCGCGGCACTCGCCCGTACCGCCTCGAACACGGCCGGGGACAGCACGAGCGGCGCTCCCGAACCGACGCACACGACGCGGTCGGGCGTATCCGTCGCCGGCTCTGAGACGTGCTTGACCGCCGCCCGAGCATCGGGCAGATCCCGAGCGATCGGATCGACGTCCACCGCCGCTTCGAGCACGTCCGCCGCGGACACCGTCGCCTGCGCGCGCGCCGCCGCGGCCCTCAAGACCCGGTCCAGCGCGAGGTCCGCCGGGGCGCGGAAGCGCACCGGCGCGACGTCCGACGCATGCTCGCGAGCCGTCGGCATCCCGTCGGCGTCCCAGTGCTGCGGTCGGTCCTTCCGGGGGCGTGACGCTGGGGCGACCGTGGACCACACGGCCAGACAGGCCCAGTCCATCGGCGGCGCGTCCCGCCAGCGCTCGCGCTCGGCACCCGGAGGCGGCAGCACGGCCTCGCGGACCGCGAGTGAAAGGGAGGCTCCGGTCGGCAGCCTGGCCGCGACGGAGTGGAGCAGCCGAACCACGCCGGTGGCCGGCGTCGGGGTGACGGCGCCGACCACGGTGCGCGCCCCGTTCATCAGACACGCGATCGGGAAGCCGAACGGCTCCTCGCCCGCATTCACCTCACCCGCACCGATCCAGCAATTGCCCAGGATCACCGCCGGCGGCCACGGTAGGCGAAGCGCCGAGATGGCCGACAGCGAGGCGTCACCCATCAGGATCACGTTGTCGGTCACGCTTCTCCCGGCCTGTCCGTGGGCCAGGATGACGGCGAGGTCGGGCCGGGGCAGGGTGCCGAGCGCCAGCTCGAACTCGGCGCGCGTCGCGCTGGAGCGCACCTCACCGACCCAGGCCGGCGCCGCCGCTCCCGCCAGGACCCGTTCGTCGACCTGCGTGACGATCACGCCCGAACCCCCACGCTCGTCGCCCACGTCCGCGCTGAGCAGGGTCAAGGACGGTGTCAGCTGGACGTCGGCAAGCTCGGCGAGCGCGACGCCGTCCACGTGCAAGCCCGGGAAGGGCAGGCTGGCCAACGGACCGTCCGGGACGATGACGAGGCATGCTCGCCCACCGTCCCGGGCGGCGGACCGGAGCTCGTCCCCGAGCGTTTCCGGCAGGATGGACCGGGCGAGCGCCGTCCACAGGTCATCCCAGAGCGGAACGCCGAACGCCGCTTTCACGGCCGCGTGACGACGGTCCGTGATCGCGCTCAGCAGCTCGCTCGCATCACCGTCGTCGATGCGCGAGAAGAACGTCGCCTCGCCGAGCGTGGGCGAGATCAGGACGCCGCCCACGCTCCAGCCGGCCCCGTCGCGCGAGCAGTGGTAGACGAGCCCGACGCCCGAGCCGAGCGCGCGTCGCACCGCCGCCAGGTCCACGGCGTCCAGCAGCAGCGCGGCGTCGCGAGCGTGCGTGAACCGCTCGACCGCGGCGCTCCGCGCGTCCGCGGCGACCGCCGCGTCGCTCTCGCCCTCCGCGCGCGCCAACTGCTCCAGCAGCGCGTCCAGCTCGTCGTCGGTCGCGAGCGGGTCGCCACGCAGCGCGGCGCCGAGCGTGGTCCGATGGACCGACTCGAGCAGCCACATCGCCAGCTCGCCCGCCTTCTCGCGGTGCCAGACGACGTCCGTCGCGAGGCGCTCGAACATGGTCGTGTAGAGCCGACGCAGGCTCTGCACCCATGCGCCACGGCTGGCTCCCTGTCGCAGCGGACCGCGTTCCCGCTCGATCACCTCGAAGGACACGCGCACGAGGTCGAGGGCGTGCGACTCATGCTCCGATGTCCCGGCCCCGGCACGCAACAGGTTGCCGGCCGCGCGCACCATGACGTCGGCGCTGCGCGTCCGATCCTTGATGAGCGCGAACTCCTCGTACGCGTCCGTGTAGGCATCCGCGGCGTCCAGCAGCTCACCCCGAGCGTCGTGGATGGAGCCGATGGTCTCGAGCGCCAGCCCGCGCACGCGTTGCATTCGCAGGTGCTCGTCGAACGCGAGCTCCGTCAAGGGGTGAACGGTCACGGCGCGGACCACCTCGCAGAGCGCATACGCGCTTTCCCGTGCCCCCTCGGGGTCTCGCTCCCTGGATGTCCGGACGTGTTGGAGCAGCTCCAGGGCGACGGCAGCCGGTCGTCGCTGCCAGACGAGCCGTAGCCAGCGGCGCCCCGGGTCAGGGTCGGAAGGCGGGGCGTCGTCGAGCTCGGCGTGCAGCTGGGCCGCGAGCGAGCGGAGCGCCGGCGGCGTTCGACGCGCCACGGCCTCGGCCTGTGCGATCGCGTCGGCGGCATCCCGGTCGCGGCCGACGCTCTGCAGGAACAGCGCATAGGCCGAGAGCACCGCTGGCTCCCGCGCGACGCGCGAGCACGCCAGCGCGTCGCGGCTCAGCCGCTCGGCGTCGACGATCCCCGACCGAGCCAAGCAGTGCTCGATCGCACGGGCGCGCACGTACGCCTCGGATCGAGGGTCGCCGTGTCGGCTGAACACCCGCACCGCCTCGTCCAGGGCCGCTTCGACGCCCTCACCGCTCGTGTAGAAGGTGCCGTCCGGGATCACCGTCGCGCACCACCGCAGGACCCGAACGCCGTTCAGCGACCGCAGGGCGCGCAACGACGGCCTGAACCCGGCCCTCGTCTCGCCCCGCAGCCGAGCCCGATCACGCCACCGCGGGAGCCGCACTACGATCAGCAACGCAACGGCCAGCGGAGCGAAGCGGCCCACGACGGTGCCCGGCGTGTCCCACAGCTTCAGGAACGCCGTTAGGGCGATGAGTGCCCCGGCGAGCAGGAGCAGCACGACCCGCCGCGGCGGCGATCGGTCGTCGTCGAGCGCGGCGCCGAGACGGAGACACGCCAGGGCGACCGCGCCGGCAAGGAGCGCCGGGAACCAGATCTGTGCTCCCGTCGCCACGATGGCCGCGTCGCTCGACCTCAGCCGCCGGCCGACCGTCGGATCGAACGCGACGTCGTTGAACTGCGCTCCGAAGAGCACCGCGAGCACGACGAAGATGCCGACGACCACCAGGTCATCCGCCCAGCTGCGCGCCACCGCTACGACGCGGTATGTCCGCGCGTCGAGGAAGGCCGCCGCCGTCATGCCGGGAGGTCGCCGCGGAGCGGCAGCAACGAGATGCAGACCGCTCCGAGCCCGTCCGCCACGGAAGGCAGCTCCGTCGACCGCAGGTACGCGAGCTGCGCGGCTCGCAGCGCCGCCGCCGGCGGCTGCGCCCGGGCGAGGTCCGTGCCGACCCTGGCGTAGAGACGCACGGTGGTCGGAGCCGGATCGTCGTCGGAGGCACCCGTGATCCGGACGACCGCCGCGATCACCGTGGTGGCGCCTCGCAGCATGCACGAGATCGGGAGGCCGAGCGGCTCTCCGCCCAGTCGCGGGTCGATCCGGCCGATGACGCAGGCCGCGAACACGACCCAATCGGGCCACCCGTGCGACAGCGCACCGCCTGCGGAGAGCCAGCGGTCGTCCGGGAACTGCACCCGCTGCTGCAGGCCGGTGCCCTCCCCGTGCGTGCCCAAGTAGGCGCCGCCGTGGACCTGGGCGTCCAACCCGTCGGTGAACGCGTCACGGGTCTCGGCCCTGACGACCGACAGGCGTTCACGCAGCAGATCGAGCACCGGCTCCGACGCGTGCGCCAGGACGCTGTCGCGGCCCGCGCGTCTCCTCCAGACGCCCGATCCGGCGAGATCGTAGGCCGGGACCAGCTGGATGACGGCCCGCTCGGCCAGCGGACTTCCAGCCACCGAGAGCGCGGCCCACGGAACACCGGCGACGTAGCCGTCGGGCACGATCAACAGCCGCTCCGGACGGTCGGGGTCGGCCATGACGAGTCGGTCGCGCAGGCCCTCGGGGAGCAGCGCGTCCGCCAGTTGCTGCCAGACCGGCCCGGAGTCGTCCCACGGGTAGTGCAGCTCACCACCACTGAAGCCTCGGCCCGCACGAAGCCGGCTCACGGCATGCTCCGGCCCATATGCGGGCCGGTCCACCCGGTGGACGCGCGCGCCGCCTTCGGGACTCACCCACACGCACCAGGTCGCGCCTCCAGGGGCGACGTTGAACGCCAGGACGTGTCCGTTCGCGCGTGCCACGGCCCTCAGGTCCTCGGGGTGGACGGCACGCTCCCGGAAGACGGCGGCAGCGACGGCCGACATCTCGCTGGCGACGTCCGCGTGCCCGTTGCTGTCCACGTCGATGCCCCGCAGGCGGTCGGCGACCTCGCGTGGAAACGACAGGTCACGTTCACTGAGCATCTGTGAGATGGCGCTGCGTCGTAGCGACTCGACGAGCACTGCAGCCGTGATGCCGGCCGTCGCGACGCCCGCCTCGTCCGCGCGCTCGAGCGCGCCGAGGGCCTGCTCATAGACGTCCTGCCCCGCGACGATCATGGCCATCCGCCGCTCCGTGCTGCTGAGCTGCCCGCGCCGCTGCTCCAGCACCTCGGTCCCCGCGGCGATCTCCCCGACCGCAGCCTGGAAGCGCCGGCGCTCGGCCAGCGAGCATCCGAGCAGGATCCGCGCGACGGCGCGCCAGTACGGATCTCCCTGCGTGGAGAGCCGCCGCAGCGCGTCCCTGAGCTTCGTCTCGGCACGGTCCGGACGTCCGGACTCCAGCTGGATCCGGCCGGCGAGCACCATCGCCCGTCCCTGCGCGCTGGCCACGGCACGCGCCGTCTGCGCGTCGAGCTCCTCCAGCTCGAGGCCGGGCGACGCATCCAGGTGCATGTCCTCGAGCCGTCGCAGCGCCGCTTCCCGATCCTTGTCGGCGTACATCGCGGACGCGACCACCAGCTCACGGTCGATCATCTGCGCGAGACCCGTCGCGACGACCCGAGGCGGCGGATGCTCCCTGAGCACCTCAAGCGCCTCGGCCGACTCGTCGAGGCGCGCGTGGGTCTCAGCCAGCGCCACGGCGATCTGCCGTGCCTGCGCCGTGCGCGCCTTCGCCTGCTTCAGCGCCAGCGCCAGCTGGTCGCGGCCGAGCGCGTCCTGGCCCAGCTGCACCTGCAGCATCCCGACGGCGTAGTGCCCCGTGACGGTGAACGCGTGGTTCGTCTCTCCGAGACGATCGAGGCGCTTCGCAGCGTCGTCGAGTTGCCCGGCTTCGAGCTGCCACAGCGCGATTCTCGCGTTGCAGTCGGCGACCAGCGAAGGGTTGGCAGCGGCTTTCGGGTCAGCCGCCAGGTCCTCCAGCATCTCGATCGCCAGCGGCACGCGGAATGCCGCCGCCGCTTCGTCGGCCGCCAGCCAGACGTCGCGCAACCGCCGGGGTGTCCTGCGCGGCGGCGCCCAGGGCTCTCGCTTCGGGCCGCTGACGATCCAGCGCTCGAGTGAGGCCCGGATCTGGTGCGACGCGATGCCGACGATGATCCCCACCGCGATCGCCCCGGCGGACTCGGGACCGATGGCCACGTAGGCGACGGCCGCGACCACGGCGGCGCGGACGAACGGCACCTTGCGGCGCCCGATGAGCACGGCCAGAAGCACCGCCACCACCATCGGCGGCGCGTACCGCAGCAGCTCGCCGTCGATTGGACCCACGGGCGCGGGCCCGACGACGAACGCCGCTGTGAGCGCGGCGAGCACGATTCCCAGCACCCTCGCCCCCGCGCCGACAACAAGGTCGAGCACGTACGACCGCTGCAGCTCGCCACCGAAGTGGATGCCCTCCGCTCTGTCACTCCAGCGCCCGGTCACCGCCGAGCGCACGACGCGGAGGCCCGTCCGGACCATCGTGACGGGCCGCATCTCGGCCCACGCCGCGGCCACGAGCTGCGCGGCGAACGCCCACAGCTCGTCCCGTTCCTGCGTGTTCGTCGCGATGGCCGTCCGGAGCCGGAGCTCGGCTTCGTCGTACGTCCCGCCCTCGAGGTCGAGGCCGTCCAGCACGTGACGGCGGGCAACCGCGATTCGCTCGAGCCCTCGACGCCGGCACCCCCGGTCCCCGAAGCCTCCGGCCGCCGCGAGGACCACTTCGGCCAGCACGGCGCGTACGACCAGCAGAGCGCCGGCGACCGGAGCGAGGACGGCCAGCCCGCCGGCCAGCACCACGGCCGCTCCCGGCAGGCGAAGGAGCCGCAGCCAGGCCACCGCGACGGTGAGACCGACGACGCCCACCGGCGCGTCGTCGACGACGGCCGCCGCCACGATCGCGCCGACCGCGAGCACGGGACGCCCGACCGCCCAGAGCAGGCGAAAGCCCCGCGGAAGTCCGTACCAGGGCTCGAGCGGACCGCCGCTCGCCGTCCGCGCGGCCACTGGGTCCGGCTTGACCCGCGCGAGCACCGGAGCGACCGGAGCTGGGCGCCGGTCTCGTTTCCACCAGGCCAGCGCACGGACCCCGTCCCGCAGCATGGACGCGAGGACGACGACCCACACCCCCGCTTCGAGGAACCGCAGCCTGATGAGCCGCCCCCGCGTGAGCACGGCCAGCTCCTCTCTCGGGAGCAGCTCGTCGGTGCCCGGAGGGAGCTTCATCGCCAACTCCGTCCGCGTCACCAGACCGCGTGCGGCGGCGCTCTTGCCGAAGGTCTGGAAGCCGGCCAGCAGTTGGCTCTCCGAGAGCGGCAGCGCGTCCCGCAGGACGGCGGTCTCCACCCATTCGTGAGCGGCCGAGTGCACGACCAGCACCGCGGAACCGGCCAGCCCGTCCGGGGTCAAGCGGATGTCGGCGGTCCGCACGTAGGCGTCTGCCAGCGCCACCGCCTCGCACGCGAACCGGGTGCAGTCGCCGCCTCGCGGATCCGCGAGGATCCCGCCGTCGAACGCGGCCCGCCCCGGGTCGGCACCGAGATGACGTCCCCAGAGCTCCGGTGCCTCGCTTCGGGCGAGCGCCACCATGTGCCAGGTCGAGATCGGCTCGTCGCCGGCGACCGCACGCAACTGGGCGTGGAGGTCCGGCGGCAGGAGGGCGAACGCGGACGCGAGCACAGCCGGATCGGCCGTCGGCCGGCGCAGGATGAACAGCAGGAGCAGCGACTCGTGCGTCAGCGCGCTCGCCGCGGCGACGATCGCCACCGGCCACTCGCCCAAGATGAGCGCCACGAGCGCCAGCACGACCGAGGCGACAGCGCCTTGCGCGACGACGAACATCGCGACGAACGCGACGGCGGTACGGCGCAGGTCACCTTCGAGCGCGCCCGTCACCGTCAGGATCAGCAGCGCGATCTCGACGAGGATGAACACCCTGCCGGGGACCCGTGAGCGAGACGCGGTCATCAGCGTGCGTCAGACGACCGCTTCGTCGCGTCCGTCACGGATGCGCCGGACGCGGGCGCGCAGCGCCTGCTGCTTGCGGCTGACCGCACGCGAGCGCACGGTGAGCAGCCGCAGGGTGACGGAGCGGAGCTCTTTGGCGCTGAGACGCACACCGGTTCGGGCGTGCAGGGTGCGACGTTCAGCCGAGATCTGCAGCAGCTCGGCACCGAGCGAGACGAAATGCGCAAGCCCCGCGAGCGGCGAGACGAGCACGGCCAGCAGCGCAGCGATCACCGTCCCGGCCGCAGGTCCGCTCTGCGGGTGGCCCGACCACACGGGCCACAGGAACAGGAGCTTCCACCAGTCGCCGTCGTCGTCGAAGGCCGCCTTCACGACGAGCACCGACGTCGTGGTCGTGAGGACGGCGTTCAGGATCGACGTCCGGAACACGCGCTCGTCCCCACTCGCACCCTCGACACGACGCAGCCGGAACTCGGCCGTCTGGGCCACGAGCTCGTGGTTCGTCAGGCCGATCCGTCGCAGGGCCTCCCGCACGCGGGGTGAGTCGACCAGCGCCGCGGCGACGATCGTCTCGGCCGGGTCGGGATCGCTGACGCCGAACCGCCGGCGTGCTCGCTGCAGCACGGTGTCCGTGTCGACGTCCTCGAGCTCACGGAGCTCGTGGTCCATCGAACGCAGCTCCTCCGGGTCGAGGAGCATCGCGTCCAGCAGGTCGTGCAGATCCTCGTCGTCGTCCGCCTGCTCGACGGCTCCGGCAAGCATCAGCAGCGCGCCCGGTGGCTGCTCGACCCAGTCGTGGGTGCGCACCGCATCCGGTGTCCGGCTGGGTCCGGTGAGCGCCCCCGCCAGCCGCGAGCGTTTGGTGATCGTGGGATCGAACCCCTCGAGCTCGACGTCGAGCAGATCGTCCTGGACGAGCGCCAGGAGGTCTCCGTGCGTCAGGTCCGAGCCGTCCAGGAGCGCGCGGCTGGCGCCGGCCTCCCGGTCGGCGAGCAGGCCCAGGGCGAGCACGCCCGGGGGCACCGGGACGAGGTGGTAGTCGGCCGCGATCTCGACGGCCTTGCGCAGACCGGCGGACGCCGAGTGCGTGAGCGGCACGCGGTGCCATGTCCCGTCCGGGCGCTGGTCGGGGTCCGGGAACCGCTCGATGTCCGCCTCGTCGACGAAGTTGCCCTTCAACTGGATGTCGTCCCACGCCCCGGTGACATCCGCGGTGATCAGGCCCACGATGATGTCGACCGTCGACAGCGGCCGCCCGCCTCGTCTCGCCGCGGCGAACTCCAAGCCGTTCACGGTGGACGTGGCGAGCAGGACGCCGTCCAGCGGGTCGCTCACGGTGCGAACACCGCCAGGAGCACGGAGGTCGGTGGCTCCGGGTCGTTCCAGTCGACGACGAACTTGAGCCGCCCGCGGCCCGGCGGGACGGTCGCTTCGGTCGTCAGCGTCGCCTCGGACGAGTCGATCACGTGCAGGACGATCCGGCTCCCCGGCGCCGGCCGCCAGGTGCCAGAGATCCAGATGCGCAACGCTCCGTCGCCGACCACGGCCCGCGCGTCGGCGTTCTCGGCGAGGAGCTCCTCGGCACCGGGGGGCAACGACAGCTTCACGGGAACGCTGTCCTCGTCCTCCCCCAGGACCTCGATCGGCGTGAGTCGCGCTCCCACGATCGCGGTCGCGGCGGTGAGGCCCTCCGCGAGCCGCGACAGCCGCTCCCCGACGACCCCCAGGACGCGAACGGGCGGGGGTGCCGCGTCGGCGAGCTGCGCCCCCGCGGGCTCCGGCTCGGTCACCCAGCGCGCGGTCACCTCGACCCCGATCTCGCGTTCGGCGGCGAACTGGAGCAGGAGCCCGCGGATCGCCTCGGTCCGGGGGTGCTCAGGTGCCGTCAGCTCGCGCAGCGTGAACCACGCGGCCTCGGTGGCGAACTGGAGCGCGTCGCGGGCGATCTCCTCGCTGTCGACGAACTCCCGCGCGTGGGTGCGCAGCCAGCGCAGGCCCGCCGGGGCATCAGCGGACGCCGTGCCCGAGATGGAGCCGGCCAGCGCCTCGGTCTCCGGATCGCGCATCACCAGGGCGCGCAGCTCGAAGCGGGCGGACCGTGAGTGCTGCGCCGCTCGACCGAGGTGCTCGAGCACGCGGTCGTCCAGCGGGCCGCCGAGCCCTTGCCGCCAGGCCGCGAACCATTGCCATTCCGCCAGCGCCAGCCAGCCCAGCTCCTCGCGCCCGATCTCGGCTTCGACGAGCCCGGCGAACACAGCATCGTCGGCGACGGCGGCCTGAAGGTCGATGGCGTAGTTCTCGTCGCTCGCGGCGCGCCGGATCAGCTCGGCCGCCACCGGAATCAGGCTCATGACGGGACCCGCTCGATGGCCCCGGTGGCGTATGCGTGGCGCGCCCGGTCGGCCAAAGCCGTGACCGCGGGCGCGGCTCCGCTGATGCGCAGGTAGGGGGAACGCGTGAGCGCGGGCGCGTCGACGACGAAGTCCTCCTCCACGAGCAGCGTGAGCCGAGCGTCCTGGAAGCGGTTCGAGAACCCCAGCGCCAACGTCCCGGTCGGGGTCCAGTCGCTGACGGCGAGCCAGGTGTCCGTCCGGTTCGTGTACCAGCCGAGCGCGTCCACCTCGTCGGGTGTGAAGAGGACGACGTCGATCTGGAACTGCTCCCGAAACAGGTTCCGCAGCTTGTGCAGCCAGAGGTTCGTGTGCACCGTCAGCACGGCATCGCGATAGGCGGGCTGCACCCGCAACCAGCGCAGGTAGAGCTCGCGATTGGCCGGGTCACGCGCGTCGAACGCGCGCCATCCCGCCGGGTCGAAACGCGCGAGGACGCCGGCCCGGCCGTAGATCGCCGTGGAGAGCGGCTCCTCGACGCCGGTGACGTAGACGCCACGCCCCCAGGTGTAGTTGTCCTGGCCGATGTACAACCCGCCGTTGGGGCCGCGATAGGCGCCGGCCCACCGGGACCCGACGTACTTGACGACGAGCGGTGAAGCGCCGCCTCCCGGGTGCTCCAGGTTCGCCGACACGAAGTCGTCCCACGCGGGAGCGGAGGCCGCGATCGCATCGTCGATCCGCGTGCGGAGCGCTCGCGGCAGGAGTGCCGCGCCCGCGGTCATGCGGGATGGGACCAGCACGAGCAGCGACGAGACGACAGCACCAACCTCTTCCCTCCGTGGAACACTGAGCCAGTCTTGAGCGCGAGGACTGTAAACGGTCGGTACGCGCAAGGCAAGCGCGATCCGGCTATACCGAGTGCCTTGAAGCTCCTCGAACCCCAAGCGCTCCGTGACGCGCTCCGCGCCGACCTGAGAACCGCCATGAAGGCGCGCGACAAGGAGACGACGTCGGCGCTGCGGACCGCGCTCGCCGCGATCGACAACGCCGAGGCGGTCGTCGCGCCCGACCACGTCGAGGCGCCGAGCAGTGAGCACGTCGCCGGCGCGCGGGCGGGCGTCGGCTCGACCGAGGCCGAGCGCCGCGCGCTGTCGCTCGACGACGTGCACACGCTCCTGCAGGCGCAGATCGACGAGCGCGCGCAAGAGGCGGACCGCTACGACGCGCTCGGCCAGGCCGATGCCGCCGTGCGGCTCCGGCGCGAGGCCGACGCGCTCCGCGGCTACGTCCCCCGCTAGGAGGTCTCGGCGTCCTGGTTGCTCGGGTCCCCGCCCGGGGCGTAGGGCGCGGCGCAGTCCAGCACCTTCGCCGCGATCGCCGCGCCCGCGAGCTCGTCGGCGCCCTCCGTGACGAGCCCGTGGATCCCGTCCAGCTCCTGGACCGACGCATCGCGGCCGATCGCGCGGCCGAGCTCCTCGAGGTACCCCACGTTCCGGCCCCAACTGCTGAGGAACGCGTCGTACGGCTTGTCGAGGCCCGGCTTGACCAGCGCGCGCAGCTCCGGGAACGCCTTCGCCATCGTCGCGTGCCGGAGCTCCCACGCCTTGCCGTTGGCCTCGCGGAAGCGGTCGCGCTCACGCGCCGACTGCGCGCGGTTGCCGTCCTCGAACGACTGGTCGATCTGCTTCCCGGCGCGGTCCATGGCCGGCTGCGCGTCCTCGCACACGGCGTTGGCCTTCTCCGTGAGCTCGACGCGGTCGACAGTGGGCGGCCGCGTGGTCTCCGGCGCGGGGGTCTGCTCGGCCTGTCCGCACGCAGCGAAGGCCACGGCGCAGACCACGGGGATCAAGAAGCGGTGCACGCACGTCGAAGTACCCGCGCAGCGCTCATTTAGTACTTGCGGGCCGCCGGCGTGTCTACCTGCCGCTCGCGACGTGCGGCAAAATGCGTTCGATGTCGGCGTCTTGAGGACGTCGAGCATGGGCTCGCCCCACGGTGGTGCCCGCGAGCAACGCGATCGCGTGAAGGTCCTCGTCGGACGGTTCGACGTCGGGAACGGTCTTGGGCACCCCATCGGGCGGCTTGAAGTGCCCCAGCCGTCCACCGGGAAACGGACCGAGTCGTTCCGTCGCCAGATCGAGCGCCGCGACGAGCGGCTCTTGAATTCGCTCACGGTCGGGATCGAGCCGCAGGTGAGCTGCCGTAGTCCACTCGGCGAACGCTGCGTCACCCGAGTCCAGCACAGGTGCCTGCTCAGGATGATCCAACGATCGACGAAGCGCGGTCGCCCCCTCGGTGAGCGCGCGGATGGCGATCTCACGATCTTCATCTGATTCGGCGAGATCAGGCAGCAACCTATGGACGGACTCGTAGAGTTCCGGATCGCCTTCAAGCAGTCCCGCGACGAACGCGTCGAGAGCCCCGGAGCGCGTTGCCGGTGGAATCACAGCAGCGACCCGCATCGCGGTCGCGGGAAGGTCCACGTCATCGCGCAGCCGTTGCCACGCTGCGGCGGCCTGATTCATCGCGTCGACGAGATCGCTCGCGGGAAGAGCGACCGCGAGCTCCGGTGCCGTTTGCGCTCGCAGCGTCCCGACCGGAAGCACTGCGGTCCGCTCGCCGAATCGGGCACGGGCCGCTCGCTCCAACCCAGCGGCCTCGAGCGAGTCGATCTCGAAGTACACCGCCCAGTCGCGTCCGCGCGGCCGGCTTTCGCGGGCGATCTGCGCCGTCAACCGCTCGAGCCCTAGAGGACCAAGCAAGACGAACTGCTGAAGGTCCTCGCCATAGCCAGCCGCGGCGAGCAGCAGGCTGTCATCCGACGCGAGCCGTCGGACCGACTCAGCGACCGCGACTTCGGGCACTCCCAGCCGCTCCGCGAGCACGGTCACCGACGCGCCACCCATCGCCGCGATTGTCGCGACCACGAGATCGTCGAGTCCTTCGACGCCGTGAGAGGAGGTGCGGTTGAGCACGTCGTACACCCCGGGACGCGTCATGCCCGTGAGCTCTGCGATCCGAACGACCGGAATACCGCCGCTCCTCGCGGCGCGAATAGCCACACGTAACCGCTCTGCGGCGACCCGCGCGCGCTCCTCGTCGCGGCGTGCTTGCTCCAGCTGCACCTGCAGATGCTGACGGCCGATTGCGCGCTGTTCATCTCTGGGCAATCCCGAGGCCACGTCAAGTCACTTTACACGAAAGACGCTCTCTCTATGCATGTTATGCTGCACCGACAATGGCCGAGGACCACCGCGCTGAAGAGGACACGGGGCAGCGGTTCCCCGGCGTCCACTGGGTTCGCTGGAACCATGCGGCGGCCGAACGGTACCCCGAGCTCGAGCAGGCGATCGAGCGCTTCGATCCCGGTCCACGTCCCGCCGCTCAGGCCTCGGCCACTTGGCTCCGCGAGCAGGGTCTCAACGGCGAGTCGATCCCGTATCTGCTGATCGAAGACGGCAAGCTCCTCGGGTTCTACGCGCTGACCGCCGGACAGGTCGAGCTCAGCGGTGGCCATCGCAAGCGCTTGGGCCTCGCTCGGCCGACGCAAGGTGCCGTTCTCTTGACGCAGCTCGCGAAGAGCGCCGCGCACGAGGTCGATGGCGGCCGACTCGTCGAGGATGCGATCGGCGTCGCCTCGGAGCTCGCTCAACGGATGGGCGCCACAGTCCTCGCCGTCGACCCGTTCGATGAAGCAACCGACCAGATGTGGCAGAAACGCTTCCAGCTCCGCCCGTCACGGACAGCGGTGCCCGGCCACCCGGAGCTGAAGCGACTCTACGCTCCGCTCTAGAGCTCGTGACGGCGACCCGCGCTGCGGGACGCCTCAACGGCACGCCGAGCAGCGGCCACCGCCTCGATGACCGCCTCATCCTGTTGCGCGGCGGCGAGATCATCCGCATCGACGACCAGATCCGTCGCATGTGCGTCTTGCACGAAGTCGACGAGCTCGTCGAGGGACCCATCCCGCACAAGGGCCGCCGCCTTCTCGAGATCGGAAGCGAAGTCATCTCGGTGCCGCTCGAGGTACTCGCTCCACGCCGCGGCGAGCAACTCCGCGGGCTGGTTGCCGCACAGCTTGGCGAGACGGCTCACCTGCTGATGAACCTCGGCCGGGACGCGAATCGGGATAGTGCTCATGGAATGCGGGGTCGTCACGAAGACCTGTTGACACGATGCCGACGTGTAACGCTGTAACAGCATTCTAACACGAGCTGCCGCGCCGTCACCTGCGTCACGACGCGTCATGGTCGCGCGCCTCGAGGATGATCCGCGTGCGCGTGCCGGTCACGTCCGGCTTGGCGCGCAGGTGCGCGAGGACCTCCTGGAGGTGGCCGATGTCGCGGACCCGCACGTGCAGGACTGCGTCGAGGTCACCCGCGACGGCGTAGGCGGCCATCACGGGCGCGACGCCGTCCGCCGCCTTCCAGATGTCCTCCATCCGGGCGGTGCCGGCGAACTTGAGGTCGATGAAGGCCTGCAGCTCCAGGCCGAGCTTGCCGCGGTTGACCATCGCGACGTAGCCCTGGATGACGCCGTCGCTCTCCAGGCGCTCGACGCGGCGCTTGACCGCGGCCGTCGACAGGCCGACGACGCGCCCGAGGGACGCGTACGAGCGGCGGCCGTCCTCGCGGAGGAGGCTTACGATTCGCTCGTCGACGTCGTCCACGTGAGGCGGCTTCGGAGCGCGGGCAGGCGCAGGGTTCCGGTGGTCATGGCGATGCCCGCGAAGACTACGACGAGGCCGAGCAGCTCCCGGAGGGAAAGCACCTCGCCGGCGACGAGCGCGGCCAGCAGCATGGCCACGGGCGGGTTCGCGTAGGTGACCAGCAGCGCGGTCTCCGGGCCGGCGCTGCGCACGAGCGCGCACCACAGCACGAGGCCGAGGCCGATGTTGGCGGCGCCGAGCACGGCGAGCGCCGCGATCGAGCCGGTGGGCGGCACGGCGTCCGGAACGTCGGCGAGCAACAGCAGCACCCCGACCGGCAGCGCCGGCAGGCTCGCCGCGAGCGCGATCGCCTCGGGTCGGACGTCCGCGAACCAGGTCCGGATCGTGCGCGCGCCGATCGCGTAACACGCCGAGGCGGCGAGGAGCGCGAGCACGGCCGTGAGGCTCCCGGCGCTGCCGCCGCCGGTCGCGACGACCACACCCGCGAAGCCGACCAGCGCGCCGACGACCGCACGCCACGGCAGCCGCTCACCCGCGAGGACGCCGAAGGCGAGGCCGAAGATCGGCGCGGGCGCGACAAGGATCGCGGCCATGCCCGAGGACACGTCCGTGATCGCCAGCGCGATCAACGTGAGCGGGACGCCGGTCAGGGAAGCGGCGAGCGCGAGCGACGGCGCGGGGCGCGCCGCGATCACTCGCAGCGCCTGGCGCAAGTGGCCCCGCGCCGCCGCGAACACCCACGCCACCAGCACGGTCAGGAGGATCTCGACGGCGATGAGGGACGCCGGCGAGAAGCCGTCACGCGCGACCTGCGTCGGCAGATAGGAACTGCCGCGCAGGAGGGCGACGGCGACCAGCAGGGCGAGGGCGCTTCGGCTCAGCACCCCTCGACAACTGACGCACCGCCGCGGCGCTCTCAAGCACGACCGAACAAAGTCGCGCACACTCGCAAGAAGGTTGCGTTCTAGGACCGCTCCGACGACAGGAGTTTGCGCGCGGCCCCGTCAACTTTCGCGTTCAGCTTTGGCGCGCAGCTGCCGATCCTCGGTGAGCGACCGCACACGACTCGCCCGATGGCCAGCCCCGCTTCCCTCACCGCAACGCTCAACGACCCGGCACGCCTGGCGGCGCTGCAGGCCGCACTGCTGCTCGACTCCGTCGCCGAGCCCGAGTTCGACCGGCTCACGCGGCTCGCGAAGCGCGTGCTCGACGTCCCGACCGCGCTGATCTCGCTCGTCGACGGCCGCCGCCAGTTCTTCAAGAGCTGCATCGGGCTCAACGGCTGGCCCGCCGAGCAGCGCGGCACGCCGCTCTCGCACTCCTTCTGCCAGTACGTCGTCCACAGCGGGGTGCCGCTGGCGATCGACGACGCCCGTGAGGACGCGCTCGTGCGCGAGAACCTCGCGACGACCGAGCTCGACGTCGTCGCCTACCTCGGCGTCCCGCTGCGCTCCCGCGACGGGCACGTGCTCGGCACCATCTGCGCCGTCGACACGATCGTGCGCCGCTGGAACGACGAGGACATCGCCGCGATGAGCGACCTCGCCGAAGGCGTCATGACCGAGATCGTCCTCGGCGAGGAGGTGCGGGCGCTGCGCGCGGCCGAGACCGCGCTCGCCGACGCCGCGGAGGCCGCCGTGAGCGCCGCCGAGGCCAAGGCGCGCTTCCTGGCCGGCATGAGCCACGAGCTGCGCACGCCGCTCAACGGGATCCTCGGCATCCTCGACCTGCTCGACGGCGGCGAGCCGCACCACCGCGATCTGCTCCGCACCGCCCGCTCGTCCGGCGCCGAGCTGTTGCGGATCGTCAACGACGTGCTCGACTTCTCCAAGCTCGAGGCGGGCAAGCTGCGGCTCGACCCGCACCCGTTCGCGCTCGACGAGCTGGTCGAGGACACCTGCCACCTGCTCGCGGGCGACGCCCACGCCAAGGGCCTGGAGCTGGTCACGTGGATCGACCCGCGGCTGCCCCAGGCGCTCCACGGCGACGGCGGCCGCCTGCGCCAGGTGCTCACCAACCTGGTCGCGAACGCCGTCAAGTTCACCGCGACGGGCGAGGTCGTCGTCCGGGCCGAGGCCGCCACCGGCGACCACGTCCGCTTCAGCGTCACCGACAGCGGCATCGGGATCGCACCCGACCGCCTCCCGGCGCTGTTCGACCCGTTCGAGCAGGCCGAGCTCTCGACCACGCGCCACTACGGCGGCACCGGCCTGGGCCTCACGATCACGCGGGAGCTGGTGGAGCTGATGGGCGGCACGCTGGACGCCGAGTCCGAGCCCGGCCACGGCACCACGTTCGCGTTCACCCTCCCCCTCACCCCCGCCGAGGACGGCCGCGCCGCGCCGCCGCCGTTCTCCGACGCCCCGCGCGTGCTCGTCGCCGTCACGCACGCCGCGAGCCGCGCGGCCGTAGCCGACTACCTGGGCGCGCACGGCGCGCTCTGCGAGCTGGCCACCTCCGCCGACGAAGCGGCCTGGCTGCTCAGCGGCGACGCGTCGTTCGCGCTCGTCATCGCCGATCCCGCCATCGCGCCCGTCTGCGCCGTCCCCACGCTCGTCCTGCGCCCCGCCGGCGAGACCGGCCCGGACGAGCTCCCCACCCCCGTCCGCCGCGCGCAGCTGATCACGGCCGCGACCCGGCGGCTGCGCACCACGGCGACCGCCGCGCCCGCCACCGTCCTCGTCGCCGACGACAACGAGATCAACCGGCGCGTGATCACGGCGATGCTCGGCCGCCGTGGCGTCGCCGCCGAGGCCGTGGCCGACGGCGCCCAGGCCGTGCAGGCGGTGCAGAACGGCGAGTTCGTCGCGGTGCTGATGGACTGCGAGATGCCGATCGCCGACGGGTTCTCCGCCACCGAGCGCATCCGCGCCGCCGGCCACCGCATCCCGATCATCGCCATGACCGGCCACGTGCTGGACGAGGACCGTGCCCGCTGCCGCCGCGCCGGCATGGACGATCACCTCGCCAAGCCGATCGACGCGCACTCGCTCGACGCGATCCTCGAGCGCTGGATCTACGGTTCACGAAGCAACCAACAATCTTGTTGACAATCTAGTCGACAGCGCTTACGGTTCGCTCTCCCCGGCAACGAAGAGGAGAGATCGTCAGTGCCACTCAAGGGAATGCGCCTCGTCGCGACGCTTGCGGCTACCGCCGCGCTCACGGTCGCCGCGTGCGGCGGGAGCGATGAGGAGACCCCGGCGTCGCCGAGCGGCGCCTCGACCGGCGAGTCCAAGCCGGTCACGCTGAAGGTCGGCGTCCTCCCCATCGGCGACCTCGCACCGCTGTACCTGGGCATGGACCAGGGCTTCTTCAAGGAGGAGAACCTGACGATCGAGCCGGCCGTCGCCGAGGGCGGTGCCGCGGTCGTCCCGGCCGTCATGTCCGGCGACAACCAGATCGGCTTCTCGAACGTCACCTCGATCATGAACGCCGTGGCGCAGAACCTGCCGCTGAAGCCGATCGCCGCCGGCGTCAACGGCGCCGCGACCGAGGAAGAGGCGTGGGACGCGCTGCTCGCGCCCAAGGGCGGCGTGACCGACCTCAAGCAGCTCGAAGGCAAGAAGGTCTCGGTCAACACGCTCAAGAACCTGCCGGAGGTCGCCGTCCGCAACAGCCTCGAGAAGGCGGGCGTGGACGTCTCCAAGGTCGAGTTCGTCGAGATCCCGTTCCCGGACGTGCCCGCCGCGCTGGAGGCCAAGCGCGTGGACGCGGCGTTCGCGGTCGAGCCGTTCGTCGGCGCGTCCGTCGCCGCCGGCGCGACCAAGCTCGCCGAGCCCTTCGAGGAGCTCGCCCCGAACCTGACGATCGCCGAGTACTTCACGACCGAGCAGTACGCGTCCGAGAACGCCGACGTCGTCGAGCGCTTCACGCGCGCCATGAACAAGTCGCTGGACTTCGCCCAGAGCAACCCCGACGAGGTCCGCCGGATCATCACGACCTACACCAAGACCCCGCAGGAGGCCGCCGACAAGATGGCGCTGCCGACCTGGAGCGCGGAGGTCAACGGCGACGCGATGGCCACGCTCGTCGAGGCGTCCAAGAAGTACGGTGTGCTCAAGGGCGACGTCGACGTGGACCGCTTCGTGAACCTGGGCTCGTGAAGCCGCGCATCCCATACGCTGCGCAGCCGTGGGTCGGCGTGCTGGCCGTGCTCGTGCTGATCGAGCTCGTCGTGCGCGTCGGCCTGTTGCCGAGCCGGTACTTCCCGCCGATGACGGAGACGTTCGCGGCGCTCGTCGGCCAGCTCGGGGAGTCCGGGTACTGGACCGCGATCGCCCACACCCTCGAGGGGTGGGCGATCGGGCTGGGCATCGCGATCGTGATCGCGGTGCCGCTCGGCCTCGCGCTCGGCTTCAACGACTACCTGTACCGCGCCGCGCGACCGATCATCGAGTTCCTGCGGCCGGTCCCGTCGGTCGCGCTGATCCCGCTCGCGATCCTGATCTACGGCACCGGGCTGCAGAGCAAGGTGTTCCTGGTCGCGTTCGCGTCGGTCTGGCCGCTGCTGATCCAGACGATCTACGGCGCGCGCGACCTCGACCCGATCCAGCTCGAGACCGCGCGGTCGTTCCGGATCAGCCGCAGGGACCGGGTGCTGCGCGTGACGCTGATGGGCGCGGTGCCCTACATCGCCACGGGCCTGCGGATCTCCTCCGCCACGGCGCTGATCCTCGCCATCACGGCCGAGCTGATCATCGGCTCGGCGGGCCTCGGTCGCGAGATCAACATCGCCCGCCAAGGCGGCGCGAACGACCTCATGTACGCGCTGATCATCACCACCGGCCTGATTGGCTGGGGACTGAACACGCTCTTCAGCCGCGGCGAGCGGCGCGTGCTGCACTGGCATCCCTCGCACCGGGCGGTGGTGGCATGAACGCCAAGAAGCTCGCGCTCGAGATCGTCACGCCGCTCCTCGTCATCGCGCTCATCTGGTGGTGGACGAGCGGCGCGGAGAGCTACTACTACCCGCCGCTCGGCGACATCTTCCGCGCGTTCGCCGACACCTGGGTGTTCGAGCGCTTCAGCGCGGACGTGCTGCCGAGCCTCGGCCGCCTCGCCGCGGGCTACGTCATCGCCGCCGTCCTCGGAATCGCGCTGGGCGTCGTCCTCGGCCGCCAGCCGACGCTGCGGCGGATGGCCACGCCGATCGTCGAGTTCCTGCGCGCGATCCCCGCGCCGGCGCTGATCCCGTTCGCGATCCTCGTGCTCGGCGTCGAGAACGACGCCAAGATCTTCCTGATCGCGGTCGTGTGCGTGTTCCCGATCCTGCTGAACACGATCGACGGCGTCGCCGGCGTGGAGCCGACCTTGCTGGACACCACGCGCGTCTATCGGATCGGGCGACTGGACCGGCTGCGTTACGTGGTCCTCCCCGCCGCCGCACCGCAGATCTTCGCCGGCCTGCGCACGAGCCTGAGCCTGTCGCTGATCCTGATGGTGATCAGCGAGATGGTCGCTTCCAGCAACGGCATCGGCTACTTCATCCTGCAGTCCCAGCGCTCGTTCGCCATCACCGAGATGTGGTCGGGCATCCTCCTGCTCGGCCTGCTCGGGTACCTGTTCAACGCCGTCTTCACGCTCGTCGAGCGCCGCGTCCTCGCGTGGCACATCGGCGCGCGCGCCGGAGCCCAGTAGATGCTCAGAGTCGACCACCTCAGCAAGACCTACGGCAGCGGGGCCACGGCCACGCAGGCCATCAAGGACCTCTCGTTCGAGATCCAGGCGGGCGAGTTCGTCTGCATCGTCGGCCCGTCCGGCTGCGGCAAGACGACGCTGCTGAAGACGATGTCGGGCCTGCTGGAGCCGACGAGCGGCACGGTCGAGCTGGGCGGCAAGCGCGTCACCGGCCCGCCCGAGCAGATGGCGCTCGTCTTCCAGGACTACAGCCGCTCGCTGTACCCGTGGATGACGGTCGCCGCGAACGTGGAGTTCCCGCTGCGCAAGCGCGGTTCGAAGACCGAGCGGCGCGGCGCGGTCGCGCAGGCGCTGGAGTCGGTGGGCCTCGACGGGTTCGGCGACAAGTACCCGTGGCAGCTGTCGGGCGGGATGCAGCAGCGCGTCGCGATCGCGCGCGGGCTCGCGTACCGGCCGGAGATCCTGCTGATGGACGAGCCGTTCGCGTCCGTCGACGCCCAGACGCGCGCCGACCTCGAGGACCTCGTGCTGAAGATCCGCCACGACTACGGCGTGACGATCCTGTTCGTCACGCATGACATCGACGAGTCGGTGTACCTCGCCGACCGCGTCGTGATCCTCTCCCAGCGCCCGACCGTGGTGCAGGAGACGCTCGACGTGCCGCTCCCGCGCCCGCGTGACCAAGTCGCGACGAAGGAGCTGCCGGAGTTCGCGCACCTGCGTGCCCACGTGTACCGGGCGATCAAGCGTCCCGACAGCGTGGCGGCTCCCGCGGGCGTGGCATGAGCGCCTACGGCGCGTTGCACACGGCGATCGTCGCGGGCGAGCTCTCGCCCGGAGAACGGCTGGTCGAGGAGGAGCTGGCCGAGCGGCTCGGCGTCAGCCGCGGCGCGGTCCGGGAGGCGATCCTGCGGCTCGGCCACGACGGGCTCGTGGTCCGCGAGCGCAACCGCGGCGCGCGCGTGCGGCGGTTCACGCTGGACGAGGCGATCGAGATCCTCGAGGCGCGCGCGGCCTTGGAGTCGCTCGCGGCGGGCTACGCGGCGCTGCGGCGCACGGAGGACGAGGCGCGCGAGCTGGAGGCGCTCGCGAACGAGATGCGGGCGCTGCACGCCGACGGCGAGCTGCTCGCGATGTCCGAGCGCAACGCGGTCATGCACCGCCGGATCCTCGAGGTCAGCGCGCACCGGGTCTCGCGCGACATCTGCGCGCGCCTGAACTCGCAGATGGTGCGCTTCCAGTTCCGCACCGTGCTCGCGCCGGGCCGCTCGGACCGGTCGATGGCCGAGCACCAGCGGATCGTCGAGGCGATCAGCGCCGGTGACCGCCTCGGCGCGGAGGCCGCGATGCGCGAGCACCTCACCAACGTCAGCGCCGCGCTCGTCGAGATTGCCGCCCCCGACCTGATCCGTGCCTGACCATCCCGTCCCGTCCGCCCGCGCGCGCGAGCTCGTGCGCGGTGGGTTCGACCCGTACGTGCACGCCGCGCCGGACTTCGCGCCGCGCCGGATCACCGACCTGGAGCTCGCGGCGCGCTGTGTCGAGCTCGGGCTGTCGGGGTTCGGGTTGACGTCGCACTACACGGCGACGGCGGAGCGGGCCGCGGTGGTCAACGCGGCGGTGGGGGCTTCGCTCGCCGTCGGCTCGATCGTGCTCAACCACGCGGTCGGCGGGCTCAACGCGACCGCGGTCGAGGTGGCCGCGCGGCAGGGCGCGCGGTTCGTGTGGCTGCCGACGGTCAGCGCGACGGGCGAGGTCGCGAAGGTCGAGAGCGCGAACGGCAACGTGCCGGTGTGGGTGCAGTTCGAACGGGAGCTGCGGGCGGCGGGCGCGAAGCCGGGCGCGGTGCCGGTGCTGGACTCCGGCGGCGCGCCGCTGCCGGCGCTCCTCGCGGTGCTGGACGTCGTCGCGCGTCGCGGGCTCGTGCTCGCGACCGGGCATCTCTCCCGTGCCGAGGTGTTCGGCGTCGTCGACGCGGCGGTGGCGGCGGGCGTCGAGACGATCGTCGTCACCAACCCGGAGTTCCCGTCGCACAAGCTCAGCCCGGACGACCAGGTCGCGCTGGCTGCGCGCGGGGCCTTCTTCCAGCGCGCTCTGACGACGCCCTACACCGGCAAGTGCACGTGGGAGGAGCTGTTCGCCGCCACGCGTGCGGTCGGTGCGGCGCGCACGGTCTGGAGCAGCGACCTCGGGCAAGTGTTCAACCCGCCGGTCGAGGACGGCTTGGCCCTGTTGGCCGACCGTCACCTCGAAGCCGGCTTCAGCGAGGGGGAGGTCCGGATCATGGCCGTCGAGAACACGAGGAGGCTGGCGGGTGCCTAAGCGCGTCCAGGTGATCGGCGCGCACTCGGCGGACTTCGTCTGGCGCGCGGGCGGCGCCGTGGCCAAGGCGGTCGCGCTCGGGGGCGTGGCCGAGGTGATCGCGCTGTCCTACGGCGAGCGGGGTGAGTCCGGCGAGCTGTGGAAGCAGGAGGGCCAGACGCTCGAGAACGTCAAGCGGCTGCGGCACGCGGAGGCGTCGGCGGCCGCGGGCCATCTGGGCGCGTCCTTCCGCTGCCTGGACTTCGGCGACTACCCGCTGCAGATCGACGGCGAGCGGCTGCTGGCGATCGCGGACGTGATCCGCGAGTTCGCGCCCGACGTGCTGATCACGCACACCTCCGTCGACCCGTTCAACCCGGATCACCCGGTGGCGTTCGGCGCCGTGGATCGGGCGCGGTCGTTGGCCGCGGGCGCGGGCGTGCCGAGCGCGTTCGGGACGATCAAGCCGCCGCAGCTGTTCCTGTTCGAGCCCCACCAGCCCGAGCTGTGCGCGTTCACGCCGACCGTGCACGTGGACATCACCAGCGTCTGGGACCAGAAGGTCGCCGCGATGGCTGAGATGCAGGCGCAGCAGTACCTGCAGACCTACTACGCGCAGCGCGGCGAGCAACGCGGCAACCACGCGCGGCGGGCCTCTGGCCGGAGTGAGGTCCGGTACGGCGAGTCGTTCATGCGGGTGCTCCCGCAGGTCGTGGAGGAGCTATGAGCAGCAAGGAGCTGGCGCGGCTCGGGGCCGCGACCGTCTACGAGGCGTCCGGCCGTTGCGGCCTGGTCGATGCGGAGTTCAAGCAGCTCGTGCCGCGCTCGCGCGCGTGCGGGCCGGCGCGCACCGTGCGCTGCGGGCAGGACGACAACCTGATGGTCCACGCCGCGATGACGCGGCTCCAGCCCGGCGAGGTGCTCGTGCTGACGATGCCCGAGCCGCGGCCGGTCGCGCTGCTCGGCGATCTGCTGCTCACGCAGGCCGCCGCCCGGGGCGCGGTGGCCGTGCTCGTCGACGCCGCCATCCGTGACGCGGAGGAGCTGTCGGAGATGACCGTTCCGGTGTGGGCGCGGTGGATCCGCTCGCGGGGCGCCGCGAAGGACGTGGTCGGCGAGCTGGACGTGCCGGTCGTCGTCGGCGGCTGCACGATCAACCCCGGTGACCTCGTGGTGCTCGACGCGGACGGCGTGACCGTCGTGGAGGCCGCGCGCGAGGAGGAGGTGCTGGCCGCGTCGCTCGAGCGCGAGGCGAAGGAACGCGTCAAGCGCGCGAAGCTCGAGGCCGGCGCGCTCTCCTGGCACCTCGACGGCTTGGACGCGCGTGTCTGAGCTCGCGCACCTCGGTCCGGTCGAGCTGTTCACACCGCGCTTCGACGCGAGCCTGGCGTTCTTCGTCGACATCCTCGGGATGGATGTGGTCGAGCAGATCGGGCCGTCGACCTACCTGCGCGGCTGGGGCGACTACCAGCCGTGGTCGGTCAAGCTGACGGCGTCCGAGACGAGCGGGATGGGCGTGCTCGGGCTGCGCGCGTGGAGCGTCGAGGCGTTGGAGCGCCGGGTGGCCGCGGTCGAAGCCACCGGGCTCGGGCTCGGCTGGACCGACGGCGACCTCGGCCGCGGGGCTTCGTATCGCTTCACCGACCCCGACGGCCACGTCTTCGAGCTGTACTACGAGTGCGATCGCTATGTCGCGCCCGAGGGGCTCCGGCCCGCGCACAAGAACGTGCCCGGCCGCTACACCGGCCGGGGCTGCGCGATCAAGCGCCTCGACCACATCAACCTCCTCGCCGCGGACGTGCGCGCGAACCGCGAGTTCTGCGTCGAGCAGCTCGACTACCGCTTGTATGAGCGCATCGAGCTCAATGACGGGTCAGAGGCCGGCGCCTGGATGAGCGCGACGATCGCCGCCCACGAGCTGATCTACACCCGCGACGCGCACGGAGCGAGCGGACGGCTGCACCACGTGGCGCTGTGGGTGGACACGCGCGAGGAGTGCTTGCGCGCCGCCGACATCTGGGTGGATGCCGGCATCGAGATCGAGGCCGCGCCGTCCAAGCACGCGATCGCGCAGGGCTTCTTCCTCTACGGCATCGAGCCGGGTGGCAACCGGGTCGAGGTCACCACCGGCGGGCGCTTCGTCTACGCGCCCGACGAGCCGGTCGTGGTCTGGACCGAGGCCGAGCGCGCGAAGGGCCAGGCGTGGGGCGTGAAGACCGTCGAGTCCTTCCACACCTACGGGACGCCGCCGGTCGAGTAGGCGGCTTTGACGAGAACCTCGAGCGTGAGCGCGACGGAGCGTCGCGTCAGCGCCTCCTCGCGGTGCAGCACGAGCAGCTGGCGGTAGGCGACGGGGTCGAGCGGGGCGAGCGCGACCGTGCCCGGCGGGGCCGTGACGAACGACGGAAGGATCGTCACGCCCAGGCCGCGGTGGACGGCGTAGAGCAGCGACTCGTGGCTGAACAGGCGGCCCGCGAAGCGCGGCTCGAAGCCCGCGCGCCGGCAGCGGCGGACGATGTGCTGCTCGAGCTCGGTGCCGTCGAGGAGCCAGGCGGCTTCGCGCAGGTCATTCAGGTCGCCGGTGGACGTCGTGCCGGGCGGGAGCACGAGCTGCAGCTCGTCGCGCGCGAGCGGCACCGACCGCAAGTGCGGCGTGTGCGGGAACGTGCCGTCGCCGAAGTCGGCCACGATCGCGAGGTCCACCTCCCCACGTTCGAGCGCCGGGACGTTCTCGGCGGGCTCGAGCTCGGCCAGCTGGACCGTGATGCCGGGGTGCTGGTGGCCGACCTGCGCGGCCGCGTCGATCACGAACGCGCGCATCGCGCTCGTGAAGGCGGAGACGCGCACCGCGCCGGCGGGCGCTTCCTGCAGCGCGCGCAGCGCCTCCTCGGCGGCGTCGATGCGCTCGAGGATCACGCGCGCGTGGCCGGCGAGCGCGACGCCCGCCTCCGTGAGTGCGACCGTGCGGCCGTGGCGTTCGATGAGCGCCGCGCCGCTCTCCCGCTCCAGCGCCGCCAGCTGCTGGGACACGGCGGACGGGCTCATCGAGGCGGCGTGGGCCACCGCCCGGACGGTGCCGAGGCTTTCGAGCTGGATCAGCAGGCGGAGGCGGCGTGGGTCGAGCACTGTGCAGCTCGACTGTACAGCGAGGGCAGAAAATGTCGCTGGTCCTTCACGATCGCGCGGAGTACCTTCGCTCCATGAGTGTGCTTGCCGAGACCGGGCTGGACCCGGCGTTCTGGTCCGACGTCGATCGTCACGTCATCCGCTACAACCCGACCTTCGTGCCGACGATCGTCGAGCGCGCGGAGGGCAGCCTGCTCTACACGAGCGACGGGCGCGAGCTGATCGACTTCACCTCGGGCCAGATGAGCTCGATCCTCGGCCACTCGCACCCGGCGATCACGGCCACGATCCGCGAGGCCGCGGGCACGCTGGACCACCTGTTCAGCGGCATGCTCTCCCGTCCGGTCGTCGAGCTCTCGCGCCGCCTGGCCGAGTCGCTGCCGGACCCGCTGAACAAGGCGATGCTGCTGACCACGGGCGCCGAGGTCAACGA
Source organism: Solirubrobacter phytolaccae (assembly GCF_027587195.1). Taxonomy (GTDB): domain Bacteria; phylum Actinomycetota; class Thermoleophilia; order Solirubrobacterales; family Solirubrobacteraceae; genus Solirubrobacter; species Solirubrobacter phytolaccae. The sequence continues at coordinate 44,047 of NZ_JAPDDP010000043.1, forward strand.
GGCCGCGCTGCGCCTGGCGAAGCTCGTCACCGGCAAGCACGAGATCGTCGCCTTCAGCCGGAGTTGGCACGGCATGACGCTGGGCGCGTCCAACGCGACCTACAGCGCCGGCCGCAAGGGCTACGGGCCCGCCGCGCCCGGCAACTTCGCGCTGCTCACGCCGGACCCGTACCGTCCGGACGTGGTCGACGCCGACGGCCAGCTCGATTGGCGCCGTCAGCTCGACATGGGCTTCGCGCTCATCGACGCGCAGTCCACGGGCGCCCTCGCCGCGTGCATCGTCGAGCCGATCCTCTCGTCCGCCGGCATCGTCGTCCCGCCGGCCGGCTACTTCCGCGCGCTCCGCGAGCACTGCGACCGCCGCGGCATGCTCCTGATCTTCGACGAGGCCCAGACCGCCCTCTACCGCACGGGCGACCGCTACGGCTTCGAGCGCGACGGCGTCACGCCGGACATCATCACCATGTCCAAGACCCTCGGCGCGGGCCTGCCTTTGGCCGCCGTGGTGACCACGGACGAGATCGAGGCCGCCGCCTACGAGCGCGGCTACCTCTTCTACACGACCCACATCTCCGACCCGCTCGTCGCCTCGGTCGGCAACACCGTGCTCGACGTGCTGGAGGACGACGGCGTCGGCGCGGGCGTGGCCGCCAAGGGCGAGATCCTCGCGAACGGCCTCCGCGCGCTCCAGGAGCGCCACCCGGTGGTCGGCGACGTGCGCGGCCGCGGCCTCATGCAGGGCCTCGAGATCGTCCTCGACCGCGAGACCAAGGAAGCCTCCCCCGCCCTCGGCACCGCGGTGACCGACCGCTGCCTCGAGCTTGGCCTGCACATGAACATCGTCAACCTGCCCGAGCTGTCCGGCACGTTCCGGATCGCCCCGGCGCTGACGACCCCCGACGAGCAACTGCGCCTCGGCCTCGAGATCCTCGACCAAGCGCTGTCGGAGGTCGCACCGCGCTTCGTGTAGTCCCCCCAGGGGGGTGACGAACAAAAGCGTCCTCTTATGGACCGTTTTGTTCCACACCCCCTTGGGACCCACGGCGCTGCGGCGGCTGGCCTCCGCCGAAGTTGCCGCCCGGGCCGCCGCGGTCGTTGTCCTGCGACGAGGACGAGCCGAAGGACGAGTGGTTGGACGCGTCGGCGACGAAGGCGCCGCCGGCGAGCGCGATGGCCGCGGCCACCGCGCCGATGAGGAGGGTGCGAGGGGTGCGCTGCATCTAGATCGTGACCTTGTAGAGGGTGCCGTTGCTGGTGTCGATGTCGGTGACGGCCGTGCCGTGGGCGGTGACCCACTCGGTGATCTCGGAGGAGCCGCCGCCGCCCGGGCCGCCGCGACCGCCGCCGCCTTCGCTGACGAGGACGTACTGGAGCTCGCCGCCGGAGACCATCGCCTGCAGCTGCTCGAGGGTCGGGGCGTTGTCGGAACCGGAGAAGCCGCCCATGGTCACGACCGCCTTGCCCGTGGCGAGGATGATCGGCGCGGCGGTCTGCGAGCCGGAGACCGCGACGAGGTACTTCGCGGAGCCCTGGTTCGCGACGAGGTAGTCGGTGAGCGCGGTCGAGGTCGACTGCTGGCCGCCGCCCATGCCACCGCCGCCGAAGCCCCCGCCGCCCGGGCCGCCGGACGTCGTGGTCGGGCTCGCCGTCACGTTGTTGCCGTTGAGCGCCTGCCCGGAGGTGACGACCGCGTACGAAGCGGGGCCGGCGCCGACGGCGATGATCGCCGCCACCGCGGTCACGGCGAGCGCACGGCGCGGAAGGAGCGCCGGGACACGCAGGGCAGCCACGCCGTAGAGCGCGATCGCGGTCGCGACCGGGATCGCCGTCCGCAGCCACGGCGCGAAGTCCGGGGAGCGGGCGAGCACGGCGACCGCGACCCACGCGGACAGCGTCAGGCCGACCGCCAGCGCGACCGCGCCCGGCCAGGAGCGCCGCGCCCACCCGGCCAGCATCGGCAGGCCGACACCGGCGAGCACCGCGACCGCGGGCGCCAGCGCGCTCACGTAGTACGGATGGAACGTCCCTTCCTGGCGGCTGAAGATCACGAAGTGCACGAGCGCCCAGACGCCGAAGAGCACGAAGAGCGCGCGGCGACCGTCGGTGCGCGGCTTGCCGCGTGACAGCCACAGGCCACCGCCGAGCGAGACGACCGCGAGCGGCAGCAGCCAGGCGATCTGCCCGCCGACCTGCGAGTTGAACATCCGCAGCCAGCCCGCCGCGCCGCCGAAGGACGCGCCTCCACCGCCGCCGCCCTGACCGAACAGGCGGCCGAAGCCGTTGTAGCCGAAGATCAGGTCCCACGCGGAGCCGTCGGTCGAGCCGCCGATGTACGGCGCCGATCCCGGCCACAGCGTCACGGCGAGCGGCCAGGCGGCGCTCACCACGACCATCGCCACACCGGCGAGCAACAGCTGCCGGATCCGCACGGCCAGCCGCGGCTGCCCCGCCAGCAGGTACACGGCACCGAGCGCCGGGACGACCATCCAGCCCTGGAGCATCTTGGTCATGAACGCGAGCCCGACGACGGCCCCGGCGCCCATCAGCGTGAGCGTTCGGCCCGACTGGACCGCCCGCACGACGAGGTAGGCCGACAGCACGAGCAACAGCACGAGCAGCGCGTCCGGGTTGTTCACCCGGCCGATCGCGATCGAGACGGGTGAGATCGCCAGCGCGCCCGCGGCCAGCAGCGCCGGGCCCGGCCCGGCGAGTCGCTTCACGGTCGCGTGCAGCACGCCGACCGAGGCCACGGCGCACAGCGCCTGCGGCAGCAGCATCGAGAACGACGAGAAGCCGAAGATCCGACCCGAAAGACCCATCAGCCAGATCGAGAGCGGCGGCTTGTCAACGGTGATGAACGAACCCGGGTCGATCGCCCCGAAGAACCACGCTTTCCACGACACCGTCGCCGACTTCACGGCCGCGGCGTAGTACGTGTTCGACATGCCGGAGCGCGTCAGCCCCCACCCGACCAGCACGGCGGCGAGCAGCAGCACCGCGTAGAACCCCGGTCGAGCCCAGGCGGGAGCGGACGGCGGCGGCTGCGACGAGCGAGCCGGACGAGGCGGCGCCGACGCGGCGGGCCGATCAATGACGGTTGACATGGCCTCACCATCGACCCGGAGGGTTCGAACCGCCTGGGCGCACCCTGGGCACTTGCTGAGAGCCGGCGGTAGGATCGCGCGCCGCATGACCGTCGCCGAGCTCATCGACCGCGCCCTCACGCTCGACAGCGACGACTACTGGGAGGTCGTCAGCGAGCTGCAGGCCCGCAACGACGCGGAGACTTACGCCGCCGCGGTCGAGCTCACGCGGGACGCCAACCCTGACCGTCGCAAGCTCGGGGTCGACATCCTGTCCCAGCTCGGCGCCACGCGCAGCGACGAAGACCGGCCGTACCGCGGGCCCAGCGTCGACCTGCTGCTCGAGCGGATCGCGACCGAGCCGCACCCGCACGTGATCGCGTCGATCCTCAACGCGTTCGGCCCGCTCCACGACCCGCGCACGATCGGGCCGACCGTCGCGTTCGCCTCCCACCCCGACGAGCACATCCGCCTCGCCGTCGTGCACGGGCTCTTCCAGCACGACGACGACCGCGTCGTCGACACGCTGCTCGCCCTGATGGAAGACCCCGACGACGACGTGCGCGACTGGGCGACGTTCGAGCTCGGCTCGATCAACACCCGCGACACCCCGCAGGTGCGCGAAGCCCTCGCGGCCCGTCTCACCGACCGCTACGTCGACGTCCGTCACGAAGCGATCGCCGGCCTCGCCCTTCGCGCCGACCCGCGCGGCCTCGCACCCCTGATCGAGGACTACGAGGACGGCTGGGAAGGCCCGCTGATCGATGAGGCCGGCGAGGCTTACGTCGAGGCCGGCCTCATCGCCGAGTGGCCGCCGCCGGAGTGACCGGCTAGGCCTGCAGGAAGCTGCTGCAGGCCGACGGGTCGCCGGACTCGAAGCCCGTGCTCCACGCCTGCTCGCGCTCCTCCGGCGTGCCGTGGTGACCGGGGTTGCCGGCGTCGAAGTCGCCGACGGCGAGCGCGGCGTCCAGCGCCTCCTGCACGTCGCCGTCCTCGAGGCGGTTCTCGTCGTAGGCGCTCTTGGCCCACGTGCCGGCGTAGCAGTCGGCCTGGAGCTCGAACGCGGACGTCGGCAGCTGCGAGCCGTACTTGTCGAACAGCCCGAGCTCGTCCTGGATCTGGTGCCCGTACTCGTGGGCGACGATGTACGCGACCGCGAAGTCACCCGCCGTCCCGCCGTAGCCCTGCGAGCTGCCCGGCAGCGCGTGGTTGAGCTCGCCGTCGTAGATCTTCGACGCGAACGCCTCGGAGATCGAGATCGTGTCGTCGGCCGAGCAGTACGCGGCGATGTCGTCGCCGGACGTGCCGCCGCTCGAGTCCGTGCACGCGCTCGCCGCCGACTGGCCCGCCGGGATCCACTGGTAGGTGACCCGCGGCTCGGGCAGGCCCTGCTCCGCGAACACCTTCGTCCAGTAGGCGTCGACGTCCTGCGTGACCCCCGTCAGGAAGTCGGTCATCGTCGTGGGCTGCGCCTCCTGCGCGGAGCCGAGCACCAGCCCGTGGGCGTCCGCGGAGCGCGCGGGTTGCTCGGCCTTCGCGGTGCCGAGGTGCACGGCTGCACCGCCCGCGACCAACACGCCCACGGCGAGCACGCCGATCAGCTTCTTCATTGAGGTTCTCCTAGCGTCATTCAAGAGGTGATGACAACCAGTGAGCCATCACCGTCTAAGACTTGTCGGAGAACCGGCTAAGGATCACCTCAGCGCGCCGCGCTCGACCGGCCGTCGCCCCGTTACCGACCGGTGGTCGATTGCAACCGACCCCCGGGCGCATCACCATGACTCTCGTCGGTCGTCGCAATCTCTCTCCTCCTGCGGCGGACGGCTGAGCTTGACGCGGCGGGTCGGACTTTCATGTCCGGCCCGTCGTGTCGATCCGACTAGCCTCGTCGGCATGGTGGATCTGCATCCGGCGATGACCGGACATCTCGAGGCGGTCACGCAGGACGCGGAGCGGTTGCGCGAGCTGTGGGCGCCCGACGGCGTGCTGGAGTTCCCGTACGCGTCCGGCGAGATGACCTCGCGCATCGAGGGCGTCGAGCGGCTCGTGGCGTACTTCGGTGGCGCGCGCCGCTGGGGCGGCTGGACGTTCGAAGGCGTGCGGACCGTCGAGGACCCCGCGCGGCGGCTGTACGTCGCCGAGCTCCACGCCACCGCCGAATGGGTCGAGACGGGAAAGCCGTACGTGCAGGACTACGTGATCTGGATGACGTTGGACGAGGACGGGCGCATTCAGAGCTGGCGGGAGTACTGGGACAAAGACCGGGTCTGACGGACCGGTTCCCAGGCGACGAGCAGCGCCAGGAGCGCCGTGACCATCGCGCTCAGGATGAGCGCGCTCACCTGCCCGCCGATCGGGACGAGCGCCAGCAATGCCGCGCTCACCGCCAGCCCCGGCCGGTTGTGCGCGCCCGTCATGCGCCACCGGAACAGGCTCTCGCCCGCCAGGTAGAGCGCGGGACCGCCGAGCACGGCCGCGAGGGCGACGCCGTGCAGTGCGTGGTCCGGATGGGCGATCAGCAGGTCCACGCCGACCGCGGTGGCGATGATGCCGCCGACGATCGGGAGGTGCCCGTAGGTGTACGCGTCCCGCGCGTAGCGGCCGGGGTCCTCGCAGCTGGCCATCGTCGCGCTCGCCCGCTCGGCGGTCGCGCCGAAGTACACCCACCACATCGCCGCGATCTGGGCGAACGCGAGCGCGAGGCACAGCAGCACGGTCGGCGAGAGACCCGCCGCCGAGGCGGTCGCGCCCGTGACGACGATCGACTCGCCCAGCGCGATGATGATGAAGAGCTGGCAACGCTCGGCGAAGTGCCCGCCCTCGATGTCGTAGTCGGAGGTGCCGGCGTGGCCGCGACCGGGCCGCCAGTAGCCGGCGATCGGCGCGGCGAGCTCGAGCAGGAGCGCCGGGATCCACAGCAGCAGCCGCTGCTCGCCGTCGACGGCGGCGCCCGCGAGCCAGAGCACGCCCGATGCGACGCTCCAGAGCACCAGCCGCTCGTAGATGTCGCGCACCGCGTGCCCGCGCGGGAGCAGCAGCGCCGCCGCGAGGTTGCGGCCGACCTGCAGCGCGACGTAGGCGCCCGCGAACTGCCAGCCGTGCTCGTCCAGCGCGCCCGGCAACGCGGCGGCCATCAGCAGGCTCGCGAGCATCGCCAGGGCCAGCACGCCGCGCACGCGGGGCGAGGACGGGTCGAACCAGTTGGCCATCCACGTCGTGTAGATCCACGCCCACCAGACGACGAGCAGCAGGAACGCGGCGCTCGCCACGCGCGCGAACGTCAGGTCGTCGACGACCATGTGCGAGAGCTGCGTGACGGCGAAGACGTAGACGAGGTCGAAGAACAGCTCGACGGTCGTGACGGGCTGCGCCCCGCCGACGCCACGCGGGCGCAGGTGAGGGATCGGCGGCGCTGCCGCCACCGGGCGGTCAGCGACCGCCGAGGAACCCGGCAAGGGCATCGGCGACCTCCTGCGGTCGGTCTTCGACGAGGAAATGGCTCGCGTCCAGCCCGTGGCCGCTGACCTCCCGCGCCCACGGCCGCCAGACCTCGAGCACGTCGCCGTACAGGCGCGGGAGGGCGCCGCGCGCGCTCCAGAGCGCGAGCAGCGGGCACTCGATCCGCCGCGTCCCGCGGTCGGCGTCGTCGTGGGCGCGGTCGATCCCGGCGCCGGCGCGGTAGTCCTCGCAGATCGCCTCCACGGTGCCCGGGTCGTCAAGGATGCGGCGGTACGCCGCCATCAGCTCGTCGGGATACCGGCCAGGCTCGCGCCCCAGCCCGAGCGCGCGGACGTGCAGGTCGAAGAACGCGTCCGGGTCGCCGGCGATCAGGCGCTCGGGGAGTGGCGCGGGCTGCGCGAGGAACGCCCAGTGCCAGTACGTGAGGGCCAGCTGCGCGTCGGCGCGGGCCCACACGTCGCCCGTCGGCACGACGTCGAAGACGCCGGCCGCACGCACGCGGTCGGGATGGTCGAGCGCCATGCGGTACGCGACGCGGCCGCCACGATCGTGCCCGGCGACCGCGAAGCGCTCGTGGCCGAGGGCGGCCATGGCCTGCACCTGGTCGAGCGCGAGCGCGCGCTTGGAGTGCGGGGCGTGGTCGGCGGCGGGCACGGGCCGCAGCGACGCGCCGTAGCCGGCGAGGTCGGTCGCCACGACCGTGAACCGCTCGGCGAGGCGCGCCGCCGCGGCGTGCCACATGCGGTGCGTCTGCGGATAGCCGTGCAGGAGCAGCAGCGGCGGCCCGCTCCCGCCCACCCGCGCGAAGATCACGCCACGGTCGGTGTGCAGCTCATGCTGGGCGAAGTCGTCGAAGGTCATCCATCAGCTGATGACCGGACAGCCGCGCGAGTCGTGACAGTCAGACGGCGCGGGCGAGCTCTTTGCGCGAGGCCACGTCGAGCTTGAGGAAGACCTTGCGCAGGTGGTACTCGACCGTGCGCGGGCTGATGAACAGCTGGGCGCCGATCTCCGGGTTCGTGAGCCCGTCACGGGCCATCCGGGCGATCTGCGCCTCCTGCGGGGTGAGCGCGTCCCGCGTCGCCGGCGCCCGGCCGCGCAGCGTCTCCCCCGTGGCGACGAGCTCCCGCCGCGCGCGCTCCGCGAACGCCTCGGCGCCGATCCGGCTGAACGTGTCGTGGGCGGCGCGCAGCTGCTCGCGCGCGTCGATCCGCCGGCTCTCGCGCCGCAGCCACTCGCCGTAGACGAGCTGCGCCCGCGCCAGGTGCTGCGCCACGTGGCCGCGACCGAGCCGCTCGATCGCCTCCGTGTACAGCGCGTCCGCCGCCGGGCCCGTGCTGACCAGCGCGCGCGAGCGGGCTTCGACGCCGAGCGCCCAGTCGGTCTGGTCGGCCTGCATGCGTTCGCTGAGCCGTGCGAGCGCCGTGGCGGCGACTTCCGGACGGTCGGTGCGGACGGCCGCTTCGACCAGCTCCACCAACACCAGGGTGAACAGCGCGAGCTCGCCGTGCGCGCAGGCCTGCTCGGCGGCCACGCGCGCCTCCTCGTAGCGGCCGAGGCCGTTCAGGAGCACCGCCTGCGCGTAGCCGACCATGCTCAGCGCCATGCCCTGGCCGCGCTCGGTCGCGTCCTCGCGGATGACCTCGATCAGCGCCGTCGCGCGCGCCTCATCCCCGCGCTGCGCGGCGAGCACCGCCTCCGGGTGGATCAGCGCCGCGGTGCCGGTCGCCTGCGTGATCGCCGAGGCCTCCTCCATCAGCGTCGACGCGGCCTCGAACTGCGCGTCGTGCATGTACACGCCGGCCATGTAGGTGGCGGCGATCGGCAGCACGCTGAGCGCGCCGGCCTCGCGCGCCAGGCGCACACCGCGCCGCGCCAGCACGTCCCAGGTGGCCTCGTCGAACAGGTCCGCGGCGACCCGGCACGCGAGCCAGAGCCAGCGGTTGCTGTCGGCGGCGTCCTCCTCCCGGAACGCGGCGAGCGCGACCCGCAGCGGCGCGACGCCCGCCGCGAACCCCTCGGTGACCCGCACCGCCAGGCCGTCCAGGAGCAGGTCGTGCGGGCGCGGCGGGCTCGCCGCCGGAGCGGTCCGTACGACCTCCCGCACACCGGCCGCGTCGTCGAGGTGGCCGGAGAAGATCGCCGCGCCGAGCGCTTCCAGGCACGTCTCGCGCGCGAGCGCGGCGTCCAGCGGAGCGAGCCGCCGCGCGGCGGCCAGCAGCAACGGCGTCGCGTCGCTGCCGCGCCGGAGCACGAACGCGATCTGCGCGCGCAACCGCTGCAGACGGGCGCGCTGGAGGTCGTCGAGCGGCGCCAGCGCGGCGTTCGCGAGCAGCGTGTCCGCCGCTTCCGGCGCGCCCGCCTCGAGCTTGGCCTGCGCGGCCGCGAGCGCGCGTTCCCCGCGCCGCACCGGATCGGGCGTGAGGTCCGCCGCGCGCTCCAGGAACGCCGCGGCCGCCGCGACACCGCCGCGGGCCTGCGCGCGATCCGCGGAGCGCTCCAGCTCGTCCGCGACCGCCGCGTCGGGCCCCGACGCGGCCTGCGCGAGATGCCACGCGCGCCGGTCGGGATCGGTCCGCGGATCGGTCGCGGCCGCCAGCGCGCGATGCACGTCCCGGCGCTCGTCCGGGGTCGCGGCCCAGTACGCCGCCGCCCGCACCAGCGGGTGCCGGAAGCGCGCGCGGACCCCCAGCTCGAGCAACCCGGCCGCCTCGGCCGGTCCTCCCGCGTCGCCCCCGAGCCCCAGCCGCTCGGCCACGCGCCACAGCAACGCGACGTCGCCGACGGGCTCGGCCGCCGCGATCAGCAACAGCCGCCGCGTGTCCTCGGGGAGCGCCTGCACTCGCGAGGAGAACGTCTGCTGCAGCCGGCTCGTCAGCGGCCGCGCGTTCGGGAGCCCGAAGCCGCCCGCGAGCTCCGCCGGCGTCATCCCGCGCGGCAGCTCCAGCAGCGCGAGCGGGTTGCCACGCGTCTCGGCGAGGATCCGGTCGCGCACCCGCTCGTCCAGCCGCCCCGGCACCGCGGACGCCAGCAGCCGCCGCGCGTCGGCGTCCCCAAGGCCTTCGACGGTGAGCTCCGGCAGCCCCGCGAGCTCGCTGACCTCCAGCGGCGCGCGGACCGCGAACACCATCGCGATCCGCTCCGCCAGCAGCCGCCGGGCGACGAACGCCAGCGTCTGCGCGGACGCGTGGTCGAGCCACTGGGCGTCGTCGATCAGGCACACCAGCGGCTCCGCCTCGGCCGTCTCCGCCAGCAGGCTGAGCACCGCCAGAGCGACCAGGAACCGATCGGGCGGCTCCCCGCTCCGCAGCCCGAACGCGACCCGCAGCGCGTCCCGCTGCGGTCCCGGCAGCCCGTCCACGCCGTCGAGCAGCGGCGCGCACAGCTGGTGCAACCCGGCGAACGCGAGCTCCATCTCGGACTCCACGCCGGCGGCCCGCGCGACCCGGAACCCGGAGGCCTGCTCGGCCACGTACTCGAGCAGCACGGACTTCCCGACGCCCGCCTCCCCGCGCAGCACCTGCACCCCGCTCTCGCCGGTACGCACGCGGCGGAGCTGCTGGTCCAGCACGGCGCACTCCGCGTCCCGGCCTCGGAGCGAAGTCGACATCCTCCGCCACCCTACCGGCGAGCGATGTCGAGAACCTGACGGCGGCTCCGTCCCAGAGACATGAGCATGCAACCGCACGAGATCGCCGAGGTCCTGAGCCGGCCGTACAGCCAGGAGCTGCTGGCCCGCGACGTCACCCGCCTGGCCTACGTCGCCACGGACGGCACGCCGCGCTGCGTCCCGATCGCCTTCGCCTGGAGCGGGACGGAGCTCGTCCTGTGCACGAGCAAGAACGCGCCGAAGCTGCCGGCGCTGCGGGCGCATCCCACCGTCGCGCTGACGATCGACACCGAGGTGCACCCGCCCAAGATCCTGCTCATCCGCGGCGAGGTCGAGTTGGACGAGGTCGACGCCAAGCTGATCGACTTCGAGACCACGCTGCCCACCGCCGTCGAGGAACTGGTGCGCGAGCGCGAAGCTCGCCAGAACGCGTAAGAGGAGAGAACCTGATGCCCAAGTACCTGCTGCTCAAGCACTACCGTGGCGCGCCGGCGCCGCCGCACAACGTGGCGATGGACGAGTGGACGCCGGAGGAGTTCTCGGCCCACGTGCAGTACATGCGCGACTTCGCCGCCCGGATCCAGGAGAGCGGCGAGTGGGTCGACCACCAGGCGCTCTCGCCGGAGGGCACCTGGGTGCGCTCCGACGGCGAAGGGCGCCCGCCGATCACGGACGGGCCGTTCGCGGAGACCAAGGACCTGATCGCCGGCTGGATGGTGATCGACGTCGACAGCTACGAGCGCGCGCTGGAGCTGGCGGGCGAGCTGTCGGCGGCGCCCGGCGCGGGCGGCAAGCCGATCCACGAGTGGCTGGAGCTGCGCCCGTTCATGCGCGAGCCGGACACCATCACCGAGTGACGCCCGTCGACGAGGCGCTCCTGCGCGAGCTCACGCCCGCGGTGATCGGCGTCGTGGTCCGCCGCGGCGCCGACTTCGCGGCGGCCGAGGACGCCGTGCAGGAGGCTTTGGTCGAGGCCGTGCGCGTGTGGCCGGACGACCCGCCGCAGGACGCCAAGGGCTGGCTCGTCACCGTGGCCTGGCGCAAGTTCCTGGACGCCGTCCGGGCGGACAGCGCGCGGCGGGCACGGGAGGAGCGCGTCGACGCCGAGCCCACCCCGGCCGCGGGTGAGCTCGTGGACGACACGCTCCAGGTCTACTTCCTGTGCGCGCATCCGTCGCTCACGCCGGCCTCCGCGGTCGCGCTGACCCTGCGCGCGGTCGGCGGGCTCACGACCCGGCAGATCGCGCAGGCCTACCTGGTGCCGGAGGCGACCATGGCCCAGCGCATCAGCCGGGCCAAGCGCACCGTGGCCGACGTGCGCTTCACGCAGGCCGGTGACCTGGGAACGGTGCTGCGCGTGCTCTACCTCGTGTTCAACGAGGGCTACTCGGGCGACGTGGACCTCGCCGCCGAGGCGATCCGGCTCACCCGCCAGCTGGCGGTCCGGACCAAGGACGAGGAGGTCGCGGGCCTGCTCGCGCTGATGCTCCTGCACCACGCCCGCCGCCCGGCGCGGACCGCCGCCGACGGCCAGCTGGTCACGCTCGCCGAGCAGGACCGCGGCCGCTGGGACACGCGCCTGATCGCCGAGGGCGTCGACATCCTCCAGGCCGCGCTCGCCCGCGACCGGCTCGGCGAGTTCCAGGCCCAGGCGGCGATCGCCGCGCTCCACGCCGACGCCCAGACCGCCGCGGAGACCGACTGGCCGCAGATCGTCGAGTGGTACGACGAGCTGGTCCGGCTGACCGACAGCCCGGTGGCGCGCCTAAACCGTGCCGTCGCGGTCGGTGAGGCGGAGAGCCCGCAGGCCGGCCTGAAGGCCCTCACCGCGCTCGACCCGGACCTGCCGCGCTACGCCGCGGTCGGCGCCTACCTGCACGAGCGCGCCGGCGATCTCGCGACCGCCGCGCGGCTGTACGCCGAAGCCGCCCGCGCCGCGCCCAGCGTCCCCGAGCGCGACCACCTCACCCGCCAGGTCGCCCGGCTCCGACGCTAAGCGCCGTTGCGGTCGATCTCGAACCAGACGCACAGGTCGGTGCCGCCGTCCATCCCCCAGCGGCTGCTGAGCTGATCGACGAGCAGCAGGCCGAACCCGCCCGGCTCGTCGACCGCCGACGGCGTGCGCGGCTCGAACGCCCCACCGCGGCTGGAGACCTCGGCGCGCAGCTGCTGGTCGGCCGCGGCGACGTGCACGAGCACCCGCTCGCCCGCGTCCGCGGCGCCGCCGTGCACGACCGCGTTGTTGACCAGCTCGGTGATGACGATCAGCAGGTCGTCGAGCTCCGGGTCGGAGGCGACGCCGGCCAGCGTGTCGGCGACGACGCCTCGGGCCGCCGCGCTGGCCTGCAGGCCGCCGGGCAGCTCGACCGCCGCCGAGCGCAGCTTCTCGTACGGCCACGCGCCGACCCGCAGCTGCCGGGCCAGCAGGTCCGTGCGGCGGCGCGGGAACGGCTCGGCCGCGGGACGCCGGCGCGCGCCGTCACGGCGCAGCACGAGCAGCGTCACGTCGTCCTCGACGTCGGGGTTCGAGAGCGTCCCGGCGAGCACCGCGTCGCACAGCGGGTCGATCGCGTCGGGGGCCGCGATGGTCGCCGCGCCGAGGCGCTCGAAGCCGACGTCGAGCGTCTCGCGGCGCACCTCGACCAGCCCGTCGGAGTAGAGCACGAGCGTCCCGCCGGGCTCCAGCCACGCGGAACCCTCGGTGAAGACCGGGTCGTCGAGGGCGCCGAGCGGCGCGCCGGAGGCCTCGCGCAGCCACGTCGCGCCGCCGTCGGCGTCGACGATCAGCGCGGGCGGATGGCCGGCCTTCGCGTAGTGGACCTCACCCGTGGCGGTGTCCACCGCGACCAGGGAGAGCGTCGTCATGCCGCGGTCGCGCAGGCCCAGCTGGAACGCGTTCAGCCGCGTGAGCAGCGAGGCCGGCGAGTGGCCGTCCAGCGCGTAGGCCCGCAGCGCGCTGCGCAGCTGCCCCATCGAGGATGCCGCGGCGATCCCGCGCCCGGCGACGTCGCCGACCACGAGCAGCAGCCGGCCGTCGGGCTGGACGAGCGCGTCGTACCAGTCGCCGCCGACCGAGCCGTCCCCGGCCGCGAAGTAGCGGGCCGCGCTCGCGTAGCCGGGCACCTCCGGCAGCTTCGCGGGCAGCAGGCTGCGCTGGAGCTCCTCGGCGATGCTCCGCTCGCGCTGGTAGAGCCGGGCGCGCTGGATGCCGATCGCGGCGCGGTCGGCCGCGAGCCGCAGCAGCCCGCGGTGATCCTCCGAGAATGAGCGCGCGAACAGCGTGCCGACGTGCAGCGCGCCGATCGTCTTGCCGTCCACGATCAGCGGGGCCTCGAGCGTCGACGCGACCGCGCCCGCGAGCAGCGACTTGAGCTGGATGCCCTCCTGCTCACCGGTCGGCTCGGCGGCGGGACGCGACCGCCGGCGCACGGGCGCGGCGGTCTCCCCCGTGCTCGCGGCCTGGTAGACGACCGCGGTGCCGTCGTCCTCCTCGAGCAGGACGGCGGCGGTGTCGGCCTCGAGCTCCTCGACGATCCGGCGCAGCAGCTCGCGCACGAGCTCGTCGAACGCGAGCGTGCCCAGGGCGGCATCGCTGATGCGCTGGATCGAGCGCTGGCGCTCCGCCATCCGCTCGGCCGCGACGCGCGCGGCCTGCTCGCGCGTGCGCTCGGCGCGTTCGGCCTCCGCGCGCAGGCGCTCACGCTGGTCCTGGACCTGCACGACGATCACGTCCGACATGCCGGCGCCCGGGCGGGCGCGCGAGCAGCTGATCAGGCACGGGATCGCCTCGCCGTCGGGACCGAGCAGACGCGCCTCGAGCTCGACCGTGGCGGCCCCAGCGGCGAGCAGCGCGATCGTCTCCTGCCCGGAGTCGACGTCGTCGGGGTGCAGGAAGTCGTCGAGCCGGCGGTCGCGCAGGTCGGCCGGCCGGTGGTCGAGCAGCGTCGCGAGCACGCGGTTGGCCTCGTCCACGCGGCCCTCCAGGTCCAGCCGCGCCATGCCGATCGGCGCGTCCTCGAACGCGGCCCGCAGGATCGCCTCGCTGCGCGCCGCCGCGCGTGACTTGGCGTCCAGCTCCAGGAAGACCGCGACCTTCGAGCGCAGGATCCCGGGGTCGTAGGGCTTGAAGACGTAGTCCACCGCGCCGGCCGAGTAGCCGCGGAAGACGTGGTGCTGCTCCTTGCTGATCGCGGTGACGAAGATGATCGGCAGCGTCCGCGTGCGTGCGCGGCTCTTGATCAGCTCGGCGGTCTCGAACCCGTCCATGCCCGGCATCTGGACGTCGAGCAGCATGACCGCGAAGTCCTGGTGCAGCAGCGCCTTCAGCGCCTCCTCGCCCGACATCGCCGAGACGAGCCGGCACGGCAGCGGCTCGAGCACCGCGCGCAGCGCGATCAGGTTCTCCTCGCGGTCGTCGACGAGCAGCACCGCCGGGACGTCAAGCGGCATGCGGCGCCTCCCCGTCGGCGAGTTGGACGAGCAGCGGGGCGATCTCCGACAGCTCGGCGACGGCCTGCGGCGCGGCCGAGGAGCGCGCCGCCGCGGGCATCGTCGCCACCAGCGCCGTCTCGGGGTTCTGGACGATCGCGAAGCCGCCGCGCCGGCGCACCGCGGCCAGGCCGACCGCGCCGTCGTCGTTGGCGCCGGTCAGCACGACGCCGATCACGCCGGCGCCAAGGGCGTCCGCGGCCGACTCGAGCGTGACGTCGATCGACGGCCGGCTGAAGCGCACGTGTGCCTCGGTCGACAGCTCCAGGTGGTCGGGCTCGACGAGCACGTGGTAGCCCGCCGGCGCGACGAGCACGCCCGCGCCCGCGAGCGTGTCCTTGTCCTCGACCTCGCGGACCGGCAGCGGCCCGCGGCGGTCGAGCAGCCCGGCCAGCAGGTCCCCGGTGTCCTCCGCGCGGTGCTGGACGATGAGCACGGGCACGGCGAAGTCGCCGGGCAGGCCCGCAAGGATCTCCCCGACGGCCTGCAGGCCGCCCCAGGAGGCACCGATGACGATCAGCCGACGATCCGTCATGACCGCCGATAGATCCTCTCAGCTTCCACGACGGGCTCGTAGCGCTCCTCGATCGCGGTGCCGCGTAGCGTCTCCTTGCGGCCCAGCGCGAGCACCCCGCGGCGCGGCAGGCTCTCGTCGAAGAGCCCGAGCACGCGGTCCTGCAGATCGCGCCCGAAGTAGATCAGCACGTTGCGGCAGATCACGAGGTTGAACTCGTTGAACGAGCCGTCGGTGGCGAGATTGTGCTGGGCGAACACGACCGTGCGCAGCAGGTCGGGGTCGAACACGGCCTGGTCGCCGGTGACGGCGTAGTAGCCGCTGAAGGAGTCCGTCCCGCCCGCCGCGAGGTAGTTGCGCGTGTAGTCGCGCACCTTCTCGAGCGCGAACCCGCCGGTGCGCGCGCGGGCGAGCACGTCGGCGTCCATGTCGGTCGCGTAGATCCGCGAGCGGTCGAGCATGCCCTCCTCGTGCAGCGCGATCGCGATCGACATCACCTCCTCCCCGGTCGAGCAGCCCGCGACCCAGACGCGCACGAACGGGTGCGTGCGCAGCTCCGGGAACACGTCGCGGCGCAGCGCCTGGTGAAAGGTCGGGTCGCGGAACATCGCGGTGACGTTGATCGACAGGTCCGCGAGGAGCCGCTCCAGGCAGTGCGGGTCGTGCAACACCCGCTCCTGGAGCCCCGACAGCGACCGCAGGCCCTCCAGGTCCGCGCGCCGCCACAACCGCCGCCGCAACGACGCGCGGGCGTAGCCGCGGAAGTCGTAGCCGTAGCGGCGGTAGACGGCCTCGAGCAGCAGCTCGAGCTCGAGCTCCTCGAGCTCCCGGTCGTGATGATCAGCCTCGGTCACCGTAGAGCCAGACGCGCATGAGCGAGACGAGCTGGTCGACGTCCACGGGCTTGGTGATGTAGTCCGAGGCGCCGGCCGCGATGCTCTTCTCGCGGTCGCCCTTCATCGCCTTCGCGGTGAGCGCGATGATCGGCAGCTGCTCGAACGCGGGGATCTTGCGGATCGCCTCCATCGTCTGGTAGCCGTCGAGCTCGGGCATCATGATGTCCATCAGGATCAGGTCGACGTCCGCGTCGGCGTTCAGCTTCTCCAGCGCCTCCCGCCCGTTCTCGGCGTAGGAGACCACCATGCCGTGCATCTCCAGCGCGTTCGTGAGCGCGAACACGTTGCGCACGTCGTCGTCGACCACGAGCACCTTGCGGCCCGTGAGCGCCGCGTCGGTGTCGCGCATCTGCTCGAGCATCCGGCGGCTGCCCGGCGTCAGCGACTCCGGCGGCCGGTGCAGCGCCAGCGTCGTCTCGTCCAGCAGGCGCTCCGCGGAGCCCGCGTCCTTGACGATGATCGACTCGGCGTAGCGCTTCAGGCGCGTCTCCTCGCGCCGGGTCAGCGCCTTGCCGGTGTGGATGATCACCGGCACGTTGCGGTGGCGCTCGTCGACCTTGACGCGCTCGAGCAGCGCGAAGCCCGACGCCTTCGGGAGCTTGAGGTCGAGCACGATGCAATCGAAGCGCGTCGCGTCCAGGCGCTCCAGCGCTTCCTCGCTCGACGCCACGGCTTCCACGTGCACGTCCTCCCCGCCGATCAGCGCGACGATGCTCTTGCGCTCGGTGTCGTCGTCGTCGACGACGAGCACGGTGCGGACACGTTGGCCGCCGAGCTGCGAGGTCTCCCGCAGCGCGTCGGCGAGCGCCTCCGCGCCCGTGCCGTAGGGCACGAACCCGGCGGCGCCGTGGGCGAGCAGGTCGTGGCGACGGTCCTCGTCGGCGATCGCGAGCACGGGCAGATGGCGCGTGCGCGGGTCGCGCTTGAGGCGGCCGAGGATCTCCGGCTCCTCGTCGTTGGAGAGGCCGAGCACGATGACGTCCGGCCGGTGCTCCTGCGCGAGCGCGAGCGTCGTCGCCGGGCGCATCGCCACGAGGCCCTTGAACCCGGAGGCGCGGGCGCTGTCCAGCAGGGCGGTCGCGCGGTCGACGTGGGTGTCGGCGATCAGCGCGACGAGGTCGTCGGTGGAGACCTCCTCGCGGTCGTCGACGGGCGCGTCCATGTCGACGACCGGCGCCGGCGAAGGCGTGACGATCGGCAGCTCGACCTCCGCGGGCAGCACGAGCGGCTCCTCCTCGGGCAGCGGCTCGAGCGCCGGCGGCAGGTCCGGCGGGAGCAGCAGCGTGAACGTCGAGCCCTCGCCCGCCGCGCTGGTGACGCGGATCTCGCCGCCGAGCAGGCGCGCGATCTCGCGGCTGATCGAGAGCCCGAGGCCCGTCCCGCCGTACCGTCGGCTGGTCGTGCCGTCCGCCTGCTGGAAGGCCTCGAAGATCAGCCGCAGCTTGTCCTGCGGGATCCCGATGCCGGTGTCGGTGACCGTGAACGCGAGCGCGTAGTCCTTGCCGCGGTGGTCGACCTCGGTCGTCGGCTTGACCGTCAGGCGCACGCTGCCGGTGTCCGTGAACTTGACGGCGTTGGAGAGCAGGTTGCGCAGGATCTGCGCCACGCGCTGGTCGTCGGAGACGATCTCGGGCAGCGCGTCCTCGGTCTCGACGACGAGCTCGAGCCCCCGCTCCTCCGCGACCGGCTGGAAGGAGCGCTCGAGGCCTTCGAGCACCTCTGCCGTGTCCAGCGGCGCGGGGTTGATCTCCATCTTGCCCGCCTCGACCTTCGACAGGTCGAGGATGTCGGAGATCAGCGTCAGCAGGTCGGTGCCGGCCTGGTTGATGGTCTGCGCGAACTCGACCTGCTGGTCGGACAGGTTGTGCGCCGGGTTGTCCGCGAGCAGCTTGGACAGGATCAGCAGCGAGTTCAGCGGCGTCCGCAGCTCGTGGCTCATGTTGGCCAGGAACTCGCTCTTGTAGCGGCTCGAGAGCGAGAGCTGCTCTGCGCGTTCCTCCAGCGACAGGCGCGCCCGCTCGATCTCGGCGTTCTTGACCTCGATGTCACGGTTCTGCTGGGCGAGCAGCCCGGCCTTCTCCTGCAGCTCCTCGTTGGTCTGGCGCAGCTCCTCCTGCTGGGTCTGGAGCAGCTCCTCCGAGGCGCGCAGCGACTTCGCCTGCTCCTCGAGCTCGGTGTTGGAGCGCTTGAGCTCGTCCTGCTGGGACTGCAGCTCCTCCGACTGGGACTGCAGCTCCTGGGCGAGGCGGCGCTGATCCTCGAGCAGGTCCTCGGTGCGGTTGTTGGCGATGATCGTCGACAGCACGACGCCGATCGTCTCGCTGAGCTGGTCGAGGAAGGAGAGGTTGACCTCCGCGAACGGGTTCACGGACGCCAGCTCGATGACGGCCAGCACCTGCTCCTCGAACAGGATCGGGAGCACCATCAGGTTCACCGGCAGCGCCTCGCCGAGCCCGGACGTGATCTTCACGTAGTCGGACGGGGCGTTGGTGACGAGGATGCTCTTCATCTCCAGCGCCGCCTGGCCCGGCAGGCCCTCGCCGAAGCGGAACTCGTTGGAGAGGTTCTTGCGCCGGTTGTAGCCGTAGGAGGCGACCAGCTTGAGCGCCTCGTCCTGCACCATGAAGAACGCGCCGTGCTGGGCGCTGACCAGCGGCGAGATCTCCGACATCAGCATGCGGCTGACGGTCTGCAGGTCGCGCTGGCCCTGCATCGCGCCCGAGATGCGGGCGAGGTTGGTCTTCAGCCAGTCCTGCTCGGCGTTCTGCTGCGTGGTGTCGCGCAGGTTCGCGATCATCTGGTTCACGCGGTCCTTGAGCTCGGCCACCTCGCCGGAGGCCTCGACCGTGATCTGCCGAGTGAGGTCGCCCTGGGTCACCGAGGACGCGACGTCCGCCATCGCGCGCACCTGCGTGGTGAGGTTGGACGCGAGCTGGTTCACGCTCTCGGTCAGCCCGCGCCACGTGCCCGAGACGCCTTCGACCTTGGCCTGGCCGCCGAGCTTGCCCTCCGTGCCCACCTCGGAGGCCACGCGGGTGACCTCGTCGGCGAAGGAGGAGAGCTGGTCGACCATGGTGTTGATCGTCCGCTTGAGCTCGAGGATCTCGCCCTTGGCGTCGACCGTGATCTTCTGCGACAGGTCGCCCTGGGCGACCGCGGTGGTGACCTGGGCGATGTTGCGCACCTGGCTCGTGAGGTTGTCCGCGAGCTGGTTCACGTTCTCGGTCAGCCCACGCCACGTGCCGGAGACGCCCTGCACCTCGGCCTGGCCGCCGAGTTGGCCCTCCGTGCCCACCTCGCGGGCCACGCGGGTGACCTCGTCGGCGAAGCTGGAGAGCTGGTCGACCATCGTGTTGATGGTGTCCTTGAGCTCGAGGATCTCGCCCTGGGCGTCGACCGTGATCTTGCGCGTCAGGTCGCCGCGCGCGACCGCGGTGGTCACGCCGGCGATGCTGCGCACCTGATCGGTCAGGTTCGTCGCCATCAGGTTCACGTTCTCGGTGAGCCCGCGCCACGTGCCCGACACGCCCTCGACCTCGGCCTGGCCGCCGAGCTTGCCCTCCGTGCCCACCTCGCGGGCCACGCGGGTCACCTCGGAGGCGAACGAGCCGAGCTGGTCGACCATCGTGTTGATGGTCTCCTTGAGCTCGAGCACCTCGCCACGCGCGTCCACGGAGATCTTCTGCGTCAGGTCGCCGTTGGCCACCGCGGTCGTGACCTGGGCGATGTTGCGCACCTGGTCGGTGAGGTTGGCGGCCATCAGGTTCACGTTGTCGGTCAGGCCGCGCCACGTGCCGGACACGCCCTCGACCCGGGCCTGGCCGCCGAGCTGGCCCTCGGTGCCGACCTCGCGCGCCACGCGCGTGACCTCGTCCGCGAAGGAGCTCAGCTGGTCGACCATCGTGTTGATCGTGTTCTTGAGCTCGAGGATCTCGCCCTGCGCGTCGACGGTGATCTTCTGGCTCAGGTCGCCGAGCGCGACCGCCGTCGTTACCTGCGCGATGTTGCGCACCTGATCGGTGAGGTTGCCGGCGAGGAAGTTCACCGACTCGGTGAGCCCGCGCCAGGTGCCGCTGACGCCCTGCACCTCGGCCTGGCCGCCGAGGATGCCCTCGGTGCCGACCTCGCGCGCCACGCGCGTGACCTCGTCGGCGAACGAGCCGAGCTGGTCGACCATCGTGTTGATCGTCCGCTTGAGCTCGAGGATCTCGCCCTGCGCGTCGACCGTGATCTGACGGCTGAGGTCGCCGTTGGCGACCGCGGTCGTGACCTCGGCGATGTTGCGCACCTGGTTGGTCAGGTTCGTCGCCATCGAGTTCACGTTCTCGGTGAGGTCCTTCCACGTGCCGGCCACGCCCGGCACGTCGGCCTGGCCGCCGAGGACGCCGAGCGTCCCCACCTCGCGCGCCACGCCCGTGACCTGCTCGGCGAACCGGCGCAGCGTGTCCGTCATCGAGTTGATCGTCTCGGCGAGCGCGGCCACCTCGCCCTTGGCCTCGACCGTGACCTTCTGCGTCAAGTCACCGTCGGCGACCGCGGTCGTGACCTGCGCGATCTGGCGCACCTGGTCGGTCAGGTTCGCGGCCATCACGTTCACCGAGTCGGTCAGGTCGCGCCACGTGCCCGCGGCGCTCGGCACCTCGGCCTGGCCGCCCAGCATGCCCTCGGTGCCCACCTCGCGCGCGACGCCCGTGACCTGCTCGGCGAACGTGCGCAGCGTGTCGGTCATGTCGTTGATGGTCTCGGCGAGCGCCGCGACCTCGCCCTTGGCCTCGACTGTGACCTTCTGCGTCAGGTCGCCGTTCGCGACCGCGGTTGTGACCTGCGCGATCTGGCGCACCTGGTCCGTGAGGTTGGAGGCCATCACGTTCACCGACTCCGTGAGGTCGCCCCACGTGCCGGACACGTCCGCGACCTGCGCCTGGCCGCCCAGCTCACCGTCGGTGCCCACCTCACGCGCCACGCGCGTGACCTCCGCCGCGAACGACGAGAGCCGCGCGACCATCGCGTTGATCGTCCGCTTGAGCTCGAGCACCTCGCCGCGAGCATCCACCGTGACCTGCTGCGTGAGGTCGCCGTTGGCCACCGCCGTCGTGACCTGCGCGATCTGCCGCACCTGCTCGGTGAGGTTCGCGGCCATCACGTTCACGGAGTCCGTCAGGTCCCGCCACGTGCCGGAGACGCCCTTGACCTCGGCCTGGCCGCCGAGCTTGCCGTCCGTGCCCACCTCGCGCGCCACGCGCGTGACCTCGTCCGCGAACGAGCCGAGCTGGTCGACCATCGCGTTCACGGTCTGGCCGATCCGGCTGAACTCGCCCTTGACCGGCTGGCCCTCGATCGTCAGCGCCATCTTCTGGCTCAGGTCGCCCTGGGCCACAGCGGCGATCACGCGCCCGACCTCGGTCGTCGGCCGCACCAGGTCGTCCACGAGCGAGTTGACGGCCTCGACGCTGTCCGCCCAGCCGCCGTACGCGCCCGGCAGGTTCGCCCGCTCGGTCATCCGGCCGTCACGACCGACCACCCGCGCCAGCCGCTGCAGCTCCTTGGCCATCCGGGCGTTCATCTCGACGAGCTCGTTCACGCGGCCCTGCACGTCGCCGATGACGTCGCGGCGCCGCGCCGGCAGGCGCACCCCGAAGTCCCCGTCGCGAGCGGCAGTCAACGTGGCGAGGATCGACTCCAACGCCTTCTCGTCGGTCGCGGAGAACCGCGAGCCGTTGTCGGTCACCGCCGCGGCCGCAGCCGCTTTCCGCGCTGCCGGCCGCGCGGGCTTGGGTTTCGCTTCACCAGCCACGTAGGTTCCTTCCTCCGTCGAGCGCCAGGGGGGAACGCGCACCCTATCTACGAATTGGCGCGTTCGGGCCCGTGCCCGCGCGCTTGCAGCGCGACGTGCAAGGACGCAGGTGGAGCTCAGCTCGGGTGGCGCGCCTCGGGCTGGGTGCGCGTCGTCAACGGCCCACCGAGGGGGAAGGGAGCTGGGGCGCCGCCCGCGCGCCCGGGCTCAGCGCCTCCCGGGCTCCGCGCGGCAAGGTCGAATCGCCGAGCCGGGATACCG
>NZ_JAPDDP010000044.1 GCF_027587195.1 Solirubrobacter phytolaccae
ACTCGACGTGATGGGCGAGCACGGGCGGCGGCGCCCCGCGGCCGGCGAGCGCCTGCGCGACGCGGCCGTGCGCGGCGAGCCGCCAGCCGCCCGGCGCGCCCTCGTAGACGGCGCGGTGCACGAGCGGATGCCGGAACGCGAACTGGCGCGGCACGTCGGTCGCGCGCACGAGGCCGGCCGCCAGCAGGGCGTCGAGGAGCACGAGCGGGTCCTCGACTTCGGCCGCGGCGGCCGCGAGCTCGGGCTCGAACGGGTCGCCCGCCACCGCCGCGCCCTCGAGCAGCCGGCGCTGGTCGGCGTCGAGCGCGCGGAGCTCGCCCGCGATCGCCTCGGCCACACCACCGGGTAGCGACGCGCCCGCGCGCACGAGCTGCTCGATGTAGAACGGGTTGCCGCCGCTCTCGCGCAGCACCGCGTCTCGCTGCGCGGCCGGCAGCGTGGTGCCGATCAGCTCCAGCGCCTCGTCGGGGTCCAGCGGCCCGAGGTCGATCCGGATCCCGTCCCGGAGCCCGTCCGGCGCGGGCGGACGCATCGCCACGGCCACCAGCACCCGCGCGGCCGGCGGGCGCCGCACGAGGGCCAGCAGCAGCTCGAGCGAAGCCGGGTCCGCGTGGTGCATGTCGTCGAGCGTGAGCACGAGCGGCCGCGTCGCCGCGAGCCGCGCCAGCAGCTCGATCACTGCCCGGTGCGCCCGGTAGCGCTCGACGGCGAGCGTCGGCGTCGCGCCCGCCCGGTCCGCGAGCGCGGGGAAGATCCCGCCGAGCTGCTCCGTGTCCAGCCCGCGCAGCTTCGTGTCGTCGAGCGTGGCGAGGTGCGCGTCGAGCGCGTCGACGAGCGGGCCGTAGGGCAGCTCGCGCTCGAACTCGGCCGCGCGGCCGCGCAGCACCAGCGCGCCGTCTGCCTGCTGCGCGAGCTCGTTCAGCAGATGCGATTTGCCGATGCCGGGCTCGCCGGTGATGGCGACCAGCGCGGGCATGGCGCTCAGTGCGTCGCGGAGTCGGGCGAGTTCGCGGGCGCGGCCGATCACGGCCGCGCATGGTGGCATGTGAGGCCTGGACTGGGCTCGGAGCGGTTACGCCTTGCACCGAGGAGGGGTGGGTCGAGCCGCGCGGTTTGCGCATCGGCCGCGTTGTTCTAGTTCCGGATTCCGGTACTCAAACGACACGGTGCGGAGTCTGACTCGTGATTTCCCCGAGTGAAACTCCTCAACCGCCGATGCACGAACAACGCGCTCGGCCCTTCCCCTCCTCGGTGCCCGCCGTTCACGCGGTCGGTCCTTAGGCTGCGACGGCAGTGACCACGGCGGGCCGTTCCAGGTGCCGCCGCGACAACGCGAGCGCCACCACCGACAGCGCCACCATCCCCGCCCCGACGTACATCGGCGACGCGGCGGACACGTGCTCCGCCAGCTTCCCCGCCAGGTACGGCGCCACCGCGCCGCCCGTGAAGCGCACGAACGAATAGGCCGCCGACGCGATCGGACGCTCGACCACCGCCGCGGCCATCACGGCCTCCGTCAGCACCGTGTTGACGATGCCGAGCAGCGCGCCGCTCACCACGATCACGACGATGAGCCCCGCCGAGGAGGCGTGGAAGACGCCGCCGAAGAACAGGTCCACGGCGACCAACGCCAAGGTCACGCCCAACACGGACACCAGCCCGAAGCGCCGCTCCAGCCGCTGCGCGCCGAACACGGACGTCAGCGCCACGAGCAGGCCCCAACCGAAGTAGATGAGCCCGAGCTGGTGGGCGCTCATGCCCAGCAGCAGCGGCGTGTAGGCCAGGATCGTGAAGAAGCCGAAGTTGTAGAAGACGGCGACGATCGCCATCGACCGCAGGCCGCCGTGGCCGAGGGCACGCAGCGGGTCCAGGATGGATACGCGGCGGGCGGGCTTCGGGACCGGGCCGAGCCAGATCGCGATCAGCAGGAAGCCGATCGCCATCAGCACCGCCGTGCCGAAGAACGGGCCACGCCACGAGACGTCCCCGAGCAACCCGCCGAGCAGCGGCCCGGACGCGATGCCGAGCCCCAGAGCGGCCTCGTACAGGATGATCGCGGACGCCAGCCCGCCGGTGGCCGCGCCGACGATGACCGACAGCGCGGTGGCGATGAACAGCGCGTTGCCGAGCCCCCAGCCGAGCCGGAACCCGGCGATCTGGAAGACCGTGTCCGACAGCCCGGCCAGAGCGCTGAACACGACGACGAGGAACAGGCCGACCAGCAGCGTCTTGCGCGGCCCGATCCGCGACGCGAACCAGCCCGTGACCAGCATCGACAGCCCGGTCATCGCGAAGTAGCTCGTGAACAGCAGCGAGACCTGGCTCGTTGTGGCGTCCAGATCTTCCGCGAGCACGGGCAAAATCGGGTCCACGAGGCCGATGCCCATGAACGCGACCACGCACGCGAAGGCGACCGCGTACACGGAACGGGGCTGGCGCAGCAAGGGGTTCACGGTTCGATGAGCCGGTCGAGGGCGGGCAGGGCGGCGGCGAGCGCGGCGCGAGCCTCGTCGTCCAGGCGGTCAAGCCGCGTTTGCAGCACGGCCGCCCGGCCGGCGCGCAGCTCGGCGAGCTGCGTGCGGCCGATGGCGGTGATCGCCACCTGCACCGCGCGCGCGTCCGACACGTGCGGCGTCTTGCGCACCAGGCCTTCCTGCTCGAGCCGGTTGACCAGCGCGGTCATCGTCGGCTGGGCGACGAGCTCGGCCGCCGCCAGGTCGGTCACCCGCTGCGGGCCGTCGGCGTCCAGCCGGCGCAGCGTGAGCAGGGCGCCGACGCTGAGCCCGCGCGGCGCGTGGGCGCGCAGCAGTTGCGAGACGAGCGCGACGCGGCGCTCCAGTTGGGCGGCGAGATCTTCGATGGCGAAACTGTATAGCACGCCTATGTATATCCAACCCGTTCCGGCTCATCGACCCGGAGAACCGGTGTCGGACCAACCGGTGACACGTATCACGGTGCACTGATTTTCCACAACTCGAAAAGTGGTCACCAAGCGGATCGCGGTCATGAAATCCGCTGGACCTGCTAGTAAATGGACCGGCGAGTCCGGAGCCTGACGGACGTTCGACCGCTCGGGAAGGTAGTCTGCATCCTGACCATGCCCAGTACTGCATCAACCTCATCTAGTAACGGCACGCGTCCGACGGGTGAAACGTCCGAAGCACGCATCGCCAAGGCGCTCGCGCATCCCCTGCGCGCGCGCATCCTCCAGCGGCTCGGCGAACGGGTCGCCAGCCCCGGCGATCTGGCAGTGGAGCTCGGGGCTCCGCTCGGGGTCGTCAGCTACCACGTGCGCATGCTGCGCGACTACGACTGCGTCGAGCTCGTGCGCACGGAACCGCGCCGCGGCGCGCTTCAGCACTTCTACAAGGCCACGGCTCGGCCGAATCTCGACGAGAACCAGTGGCGCACGCTGCCTTCCGGGCTGCGCGGCGAGCTGGCCGGCGAGACGATCCAGGAGCTCGTGACCGACCTGGCCTCGGCGGCTGACGCCGGCGCCCTCGAAGATCCCGAGATCGTGCTCACCCGCACGCCGCTCGAGCTCGACGACAAGGCCTTCAAGAAGCTCAACAAGCTCCTGGCCAAGACGCAGGAGCAGGTGCTCGCGATCGCCGCGGAGAGCGCGGCCCGCGGCACCGACGGCGTCTTCGCCACCGAGCTCGGCCTGCTGCACTTCAAGCGCTCCGGCGCCAACAACTAGCGTTCGTCGACAGTCGCGCGGTCAGCGTTCAGACCGCGCGGTCTGTCACGTTCGCACTCATCCCTCCCTCACTGGGTACGGCCGACGCATGCGATTCACGTTCGCCGGACTGTTCATCACCGCCCTGATGCTCGCGCTCGTCCCGAGCGCCGCCAGGGCTGACGACGCGTCTCTCAGGAAGACCGTCGCCACGCAGGCCAAGAAGTGGGAGAAGGCCGCCGAGCGCTACGTCGACAAGGTCAAGGGCCTGGAAGACGGCGACGAGGCGAAGCTCAAGAGCGCCACCCAGACGTTCGCGAAGTCCACGCAGAGCTTCCACGCCAAGGTCGAGGCGGAGGAGGCCTCGTCCTCGAAGCTCAAGAAGGCGCGCACCAAGCTGCTCGACGGGCTCGAGACCTACGGCGACGCGCTGGACAAGTTGGTCGAGGCGATCGACTCGGAGGACAAGGCCAAGTTGAAGTCCGCGCAGAAGAAGGCCGACAGCGCGGAGAAGAAGCTCAAGAGCGCCGCGAAGGCGTTCTCCTAGCCGGATCGACCGCTCACCCGTCGACCTCGGCGGGTGAGCGCGTCTCCTCGCGCAGCCGGTTGATGGCGACGATCCCGTCGATCACGAACAGGAAGCTGCCGTCGCGTCCCAACGTCGGCTCGTAGCGCCGGCCGTCGTAGAGGAGCGGCGCGGGCCGGTAGGACGGGCGGCCACGTCCGAAGACGAGCGTCACCGGATGCTCGCCGCGCACGGGCATCAGGTCGCGGACGCTCGGCAGGCGCTCGAGGTCGAAGCAGACGCCCGTGACTTCCTTCCCGTACGGGTGGAAGCGCCCCTCGCGCATGATCCCGAGCTGGGTACCAATCACCAGCCCCGCGGTCACGCAGTCGCGCCCCGTGCGTGAGCGGAACGCGCCGACGCCCCACCGGCGGCCCGTCGCGTCGAGCGCGGAGACCGCGAGCCGTGGACCGTCGGTCGCGGTGGTGCTCGCGTCGCGCAGCGTGCCGGGGAACGGCTGGTCGAGCGGCTCGCCGGACCGCAGCAGCCCGGTCGCGTCGGCGCCCGCCGCGATACCGAGCCCGGCGACCACCAGCACGGTCGCCACGCGCAGCCGTCGGCGCCGCCGGCGGGGCTGATGCTCGCGCACCGCGGCGGCCACGAGCTGGTCGCGGACGGCGTTCTGCGTGCGGCGGCCGCGGTCGCTCACGCGACGTCCTCCATCTCCAGATCGTCCCGCAGCGCGCGGGCGAGCGCACGCAGTCCGCGCGAGACGCGGGCCCGGGCGACCTGCTGGGAGACTTCGAGCGTCGCCGCCAGCTCCGCGTAGGATCGCTCCTGGATGACCCGCAGGTCGACCGCGCGCCGCTGGTCCTCGGGCAGCCCGCGCACCGCCTCCAGCAGCGGCCCGTCGAGCGAGTCCAGCCCCGCGAGCGCCTCGACGCGCACGAACTCGTCGTCGTCGAGCGGCGGCACCGAGATCGCGAACCGCTCCAGCGCCGCCCGCTCGACCCGCCCGCTGCGCCAGTAGTGCCAGAGCTCGGTGCGGGCGATCGCGAACAGCCAGCCCTGCTCCTCGGCGGCGGTGTCGCCACGGAACTGCATCCGCCGCGCGAGGACCTTCGCGAACGTCTCCGACATCAGGTCGACGGCGACCTCCGGGTCGAACACGCGGCGGACCAGGAACGCCAGCACGCGGTCCGCGTACGCGTCATAGAAGGCGGCGTACTGCGTGGGGTCCTTCTGCGCGCGTACCAGCAGGCTCGTGGTCGACGCCGACCGGAGGATGCGAAGCCTGGGCACGACGGGGCGAGCCTAGTCGACCGCGCGGCGGGCACGACCCCAATGAGCGTTGCGTCTTCGGTCTGGAAGCCCGCCGGGGCGGGCCTCTGGATGGACGGGCTAGGCGAGCGTGAAGCGTGAAACGAGGCGTTCGAGCTGCTCCGCGGTGGCCGCGAGCTCCTCGGCGGACGCGGCGATCTCCTGGGCGGACGCCGAGGTCTGCTGCGTGGCGGCCGTGACCTGCTCGGCGGACGCGGAGGACTGCTCGGCGACGCTGGCGACCTCGCCGATCTCGTGCTCGAGCCGCTCGCCGCTGGTGGAGATCTCCTCGACGGCGGCGGCGATCTGGGCGGCGCGGGTGGTCATGTCCTCGACCGAACCGCCGATCCGCAGGAACGCCTCGCGGGTCTGCGCGACCGTGGCCGCGCCTTCCTCGGTGCGCTGGACGCCGTCGCCGGCGACGATCACGGCGTTGTGGGTCTCGGCCTGGATCTCGCCGATCAGGCCGGAGATCTGGCCCGCCGCCGACTGGGACTCCTCGGCGAGCTTGCGGACCTCTTCGGCGACGACGGCGAAGCCCTTGCCCTGCTCGCCGGCGCGTGCGGCCTCGATCGCGGCGTTGAGCGCGAGCAGGTTCGTCTGCTCGGCGATCGCGGTGATGGTGGCGACGATGCCGCCGATCTGCTCGGACTTGGACGCGAGCTGCTGGATCGCGCCCGTGACGGACTCGGACGCCGCGCGGACGGAGGTCATCGCCTCAGTCGCGTGCTCGGCGGCCTGGACGCCTTCGCGCGCGAGATCCCGCGCCTCCTCGGCTACTCGCGCGGCCTGCTGCGCGTTCTCGGCCGATTGACGTGCGGCCGCCGAGACCTGGTCGCCGGCGACGCGGGCGCTGGTGACGCCGCGGACCTGGCGCTCGGCGCCCTGGGCGACCTCGCCGATCGCGGTGGCGATCTCGCCGACGGCCCGCCCGGCCTCCTGCGACGTCGAGGCCATCTCCTGCGAGGCCGCCGACAGCGTCGTGGCGCTGCCGCTCACGCCGCCGACGATCTCGCTCAGGTTCGCGACCATCCCGCTCAGCGCGGTGCCGAGCGCGTCGTCGCTCGAGCGCGCCGTCACGTCGACCGTGAGGTCACCGGCGGCGACGCGGTCGGCGGCGCCCGCCATCTCCTGCAGGTAGGCCATCATCCGGCGCATGGCGTCGCCGAGGTCGCCGACCTCGTCCCGGTTGGTGACGTCCACGGTGTGCCCGAGGTCGCCCTCGGCCACGCGGTCGGCGGCGCCCAGGACCTTGCGGATGCCGTTGACGAGCGAGCGGGCCACCAGGTACGCGATCGCGAAGCCGACCACGCCGGAGACGATGATCAGGATCAGCGCGGAGCGCTTGGCCGAGGCGGCCGCGGCCACGCTGTCGGCGTCGCCGGACTCCGCGAGCGCGACCTTGGAGTCGAACAGCTCGGTGAACGCCGCGGCCACGGCCGTGAACGCGGGGACGCCTTCCTTCTTGTTGAGCGCGTACGCGTCCTCGGTGCGGCTCTGGTCCGAGAGCGCGAGCACCCGGTCGCGGACCGCCTCGTACGCCTCGTTCGCGGCCGTCAGCTCGGCGAACGACGCCTTCGCCGTGTCCGTCTGCAGCGTGCGCTGGACCGCGGCGAGCCGCTTGGTCGTCTCCTCCGAGTTGGCCTTGATCTTCCCGTCGAGCTCGCGCTTGGCCGCGAGGTCCGACCCTTCGAGGATGTGGTTGTTCAAGAACGCGCGGTTCTCATTGAGCTTCGCGCGGGCGACGCCCATGTCCGCCAGTGGCTTGGCCGCGTACTGGTACATCGCGTGCGCCTCGTCGGCGACGGTGGTGGTCCCACGCATGCCGACGATGCCGACCACGACCATGAGCCCCAGCAGCAGGCCCACGGTGGCAAGAAGCTTCGTCTTGATCGAGATTCTCATGTCCCCGGCCATCGACCGTGTCCGCCGAAAGCTTGCGTTCATTAAGGGAATGCACACCGTGTTGCACGACGGGCGCAAACGTGCACGGCTCCAGGCGGCGAAAAAGCCCGCCGAAGCGCGCGCTTCCTTTAGACGACTTGCGCCGCGGCGTGGCCCGAGGCCCAGGCCCACTGGAAGTTGAACCCGCCCAGGTGGCCGCTGACGTCGAGCACCTCACCGACGAAGTACAGGCCGGGGCTCTTGAGCGATTCCATCGTCTTCGAGGACACCTCGCGCGTGTCGACGCCGCCCAGCGTGACCTCGGCGGTGCGGTAGCCCTCGGTCCCGGCCGGCATGAACCGCCAGGCGGCGAGCCGATCGGCGATCTCGCGCAGCTGCGCCGGCGTGTACTGCTTCATCGGCTTGGACGTGAACCAGTGCTCGGCCAGCAGCGCCGCCATCTTCTTCGTGAAGACCTCGCCCAGGAGCGTCTTTAGCTCGCTGTTCGGGCGCGTGGCCTGCTGGCTCTGCAGCCACTCGAGTGCGTCGCGGTCGGGCAGCAGGTTGATCTCCACTATGTCACCGGGGTGCCAGAACGAGGAGATCTGCAGGATCGCCGGGCCGCTGAGGCCACGGTGCGTGAACAGCAGGTTCTCGCGGAAGCTCTCGCCGTTGCAGCCGGCCACGCAGTCCACCGACGTGCCGGACAGCTCGGTGCACAGCTCCTTCAGCGGGCCGGACGCGGTGAACGGCACCAGCCCGGCGCGGGTGGGGAGGATGTTGTGCCCGAACTGGCGGGCGACCTCGTAGCCGAAGCCGGTGGCGCCGAGCGTCGGGATCGACAGGCCGCCGGTGGCGATCACGAGCGACTGCGCGGCCACATCTCCCAGGTCGGTGCGCAGCGCGTACCCGCCGGCGTCGGCCTTCTCGATCGCGTGTACGGACGTGTTGACGTGCCACTCGACGCCGGCCTCCTCGCACTCCGTCAGCAGCAGGTTGAGGATGTCCTTGGACCGGTTGTCGCAGAACAGCTGGCCGAGCTTCTTCTCGTGGTACGGCACCTCGTGCTTGGCGACCAGCCCGATGAAGTCCCACGGTGTGTACCGGGCCAGCGCGGACTTGCAGAAATGCGGGTTCGTCGCCGCGAAGTTCGCCGGCTCCGCGTACATGTTGGTGAAGTTGCAGCGCCCTCCACCGGACATGAGGATCTTCTTGCCGGGCTTGTTGGAGCTGTCGAGCAGCAGCACCTTCCGGCCGCGCTCGGCGGCGGTGATGGCACACATCAGCCCGGCGGCACCTGCGCCGATGATCACCACGTCGAACGCGCGCACGAAGCTCAAGACGGGCGCGCATTCTAGGCGCTGCCCGTCGTCGAGAACTGCCGTGGTCTCCGGGTGTATCAGGGCGGCGACCGGCCGGGTCAAAGGGTCGGACATGCCCGAACACGACTCCGGCACCGCCATGCAAACCGCCGTGATCAAGGTCACCCGGTCCGCGCCCGCCGCGGACTTCACGGTCGAGCTGCTCGACGCGGACGGCGACCGGCTCGAGATCGAGACGATGGTCGCCGGCCTGCCGGAGCTCGCGGCGCTGCAGGTCCTCCCGAGCGCCGCGACGATCGGGCAGGCGCTGGTCGCGTTCTACGCCGACACGACGAGCTCGCATCAGTTCAGCCCGATCGGGACCGCGCTCGGAGACCTGCTCCTGGGCGGCAAAGTCGGTGCGCACTGGACACGACTTCAAGGCGCCGGTCCTCACCGCACCCTGCTGCAGATCGAAGACCCCGACCTTGCACTGCTCCCCTGGGAGCTGATCCGCCACGGCCAGCGGCGGCTGTTCGCGAATCCGCAGGCGCCGTGGGCGCGCGCGGACGCTCTGGTGCCGGAGCCGGCCGAAGAGCTCCTCCCGCTGCGCCTGCTGGTCGTGGAGGCACCCGGCATGGGTCTGGACACGGCAGCCGAGACGCGCGGCATCAAGGCGGCGCTGAGCGCGTTCGACGGCGCAGTCGACGCTCATTTCCTCACGAACCCGAGCGAGAGCGACTTGCGCGCGGCCTTCGAGTTCCGGCCGCACGTCTTCCACTTCAGCGGTCACGCGGGGCCCGATCCGGATTCAGGGCTCCCTGGGTTGCAGATCGCAGACCTCTCGCTCACCAGCGACTACGTGGTCCACTTCCTCTCGAACGAGCTGCCGCGCCTCGTGGTGCTCAACGCCTGCCGCACGGCGAACGGGGACGTTGGCCAGGTCCACACGCTGGTCGAGAGCTTCCTGGAGATCGGCGCAGCGGCGGTCGTCGGCATGCGCGGCGACATCCATGGCGCTCCGGCGGCGTGCTTCGGCGAGCAGCTGTATCGCGCGCTCGCGGCACACCACCCGATCGACGTGGCGGTGGCGACCGCGCGCAACGAGCTCGCCCGCTCGCACAGTGCCGTGCTGCGCGACTGGAGCCTTCCGAGCCTCACGCTCCGGGTGCCGCCCGAGCACGTCCTGCCGATGTGCGAGCGAACGACGAAGGACGACCGAAAGGCACTCGAGGACGAGCTGGGCGACCGGCTCCGGACGTTCGTCGACCGCTCGAACGAGCGCCGGAAGCTGACGGCCATCGATCCGCACGTCGGCTCGCCGGAGCGGTTGGTCGTCGTCCACGGCGAGATGGAATCAGGCAAGACCGCGTTGCTGCAGTGGATCCGCCGCCGCAGCGCGATGCGCGGCGTGTGCGTCCGCTACGTCGACTTCCGCTCGCCTGAGCGGATCAACTTCGTGCGCGCGCTCGAGATCATCCGCGACGAACCCGACGACGTCGCGCTGCTCGGCCTCTCACCGACCGCGTTCAGCAGCTTCAACTACGACCTGGGCTTCCTGCTCGAGGGGCGGCTTCCCGTCGCGCACAGCAACGGCGTGAGCGCGGTGCCGGCACCCGAGCGGCCCAAGTCCTACGAGCTCGGAGAGAACATGGTCGACGAGATCTTCACGTCGTTCCGGACGGCGCTGCAGAGCGCCACCAGCGCGGAGCGCCCGCTGGTGCTGATTCTCGATCACGTCGGAGCAGTGCTGCAGCCGGACTTCACCGATCGTCTGTATCCGCTGCTGATCAAGCGCGTTCTGGCGACGAAGGAGCTGGAGCACGTGCGGATCGTCGTCGTGCTGTCGCCCGAGCAGCGGCGCGATTACTGGCCGGCGTCCGACGCCGACGTCGGCTACCGGGTGCCGGTCGACCTCCTCAAGCCGGGGGAGTTCCAGCGCTGCGCGGAAGACGTCGTGCTGGCGCTGGGCAAGCCGCTGAACGCGGTCCTCTCCAACCTGATCGCCGCGCTGGAACCGCTGTTCGCGCCCGCCGACTGGGTCCCGAAGAAGCTCGACGAAGTCCGGGGGCTGATCCCATGAGCACCGCGTCCGAGCTGCTCGCGCGCCTCGCAGACGGCGAGTCGCCGGCCTCGATCCTGGCGTCGCTGCGCCCCGAGTCCGAGCCCGCGCTACTCGCGCGCTGCGCGGTGGTGCGCACGTTCGACCGCGACCTGTTCAACGCGGTTCTGGCTCAGGGCGGAGACTTCGAGACGCTCGTCCAGGCACCGGGCGTGTCCCGGCTCCCGCGCACCGACGGGATCTACGAGCTCACGCCCAGAGAACGCGAGCGGCGGTGGCGATCGTGGTGGAGCGACGCCGACCCCGAGACGCTGCCGCCCGAGTTGACGGCCCTCCTCGAGAAGCTCGTCGGCTACTACACGCGCCCCGATCAGGCCCTCGATCGCCTCGCCCAGCTCGCGCTGATCCGGCCGGAAGAGGCGATCGGCGAGTTCCGCGAGCAGTTCGCCGACAAGGATCGCCGCTTCGACCTTGCGGCCTGCCAGGACCTGATCGACGTGCTCAGCGACCCGCTGCGTGAACGGCTGCTCAGCACCGAGCTCAAACGCGTGCGCGACGACCGGGCGACGCTGCTGAAGGCGCGTAGCCATTGGTCGGCCGAGTACTTCCAGACCGCGACGTTCATCCAGCCGGCACGCTTCGACGACGTCTACGGCGGTCTGTTCGCGCCCGGCGGCCCCCGCGTGCTCAACGCCCACGCGCCCGGCGGCCGCGGCAAGACGACGCAGCTGCGCGCGCTGATCGCCCGCAGGCTCGTGCCCGAGCAGGACACGCCGCTCGGCCCGCTGATCGCCGGAGGCCGGATCCCGTGCGTGCGCGTCGACTTCGACCTCGTCGACCCCGTCAACGCCGCCCGCTACCCGTGGCTCATCCTGCTCGAGACCGCGGCGCAGCTCGACGACCAACTCTCGCGCGCGCCGTTCAAGGGGCTGCTGCACGAGTACGGCTGGGCCGTCCCGCTGCTGCGCCGCAACCCCTCCGATCCCTCCCGCGCGGAGGTCGCGAGCAAGTGGATGCGCAGCGAGGGCGCGCGGGCCGCCGAGTCCGTGCCGCGCGACTTCATGCGCACGCTCAATGAGCAGCTCGGCGACACGCCCGTCCTGCTCGTGCTCGACACCCTCGAAGAGGTCCATCTGCGCCCCCAGGGGGATCTCGCCGCGCCGATGCAGCTGCTCGCCGACCTCCTTCACGACTGCCCGGGGTTGCGCGTCATCCTCGCCGGCCGCCACACCGTCGAAGAGGTGCTCGGGCCGGTCGCGGAGATCCTCGGGCCGATCGAGGTCTTTGAGGTCGAGAAGCTGCTGGCGGACGAGGCCGAGCGCTACCTGGCCGATCGTCGCGGGCTGGAGGGTGAGGGCGTGCGCGCCGCGATCATCGACAACGCCGGCGGCGATCCGTTCAAGCTCGCGCTGCTCGCGGATCTCGTCCAGGAGCAGCCGGGCATCCCGCCCGAGCAGATCCGCGGCTACCCGGCCGACGTGATCCGCCTGATCCGCCGGATCATCAACCGGATCGACGAGCCCGGCGTGCGCTGGCTGCTGCGCTACGGCGTCGTCCCCCGCACGCTGACCCTCGCGTTCGTCCGCGACGTGATGGAGCCCTACCTGCGGGCGGCGATGGCGGGTGTCGCGGCGTTCGACCCGCCGGGCGACGACGACGTCCCCGCCGAGCTCGAGGAGCGCGAGCCGCCCTTCCCGCCCGACTATCTGGACACGCCGGACTCGAGCCTCGACCTCGGCGCGCTCTGGCAGCAGCTGAGGCAGTACGTCGTCGGATCGACCGGCTGGGTGTTCGAGGTCGCCGACGGCGCCACCGAGGCACCGGTGACGCTGCGCTTCCGCGACGACGTCGCGATCCCGATGCGCAAGCTCCTGCGCCGCAAGGGCGTGGACAAGCTGCTGCACCGCGAGGCGGCCGAGTTCTACGAGGCGCGGGCGCGCGACGACAGCTCGGAGCGGTGGGAGCGATGGATGTCGGAGGCGCTGTATCACCGCTTCCAGCTCGCCGGGCACCGGGCCGAGCGCTTCTGGCGGCGGGCGCTCGACGAGGCCGGCTCATCGCCGTACCGCCGGGAGGCGATCGCGGGCGAGCTGCTGATGTCGGACTACATCGACTTCCAGGGCGCTCCGCTGCCATGGTCCGACACCGAGCCGATGGTCGCGGTCGAGACGCTCGTCGAGGCGCGCTTCGAGCACGCGGCAGCGCTCACGGAGCGCGCGCGGCTGGAGGGCGTCCCCGCCGACGACACCCTTTGGAGCCGGGCCGAGCAGAGCCGCGTCGCGATCACCCTCGCCGGCAAGCGGGTCGTGCCGTCGTTCCGCTTGGCGTACATCGACGCCGGGCTCGAGCTGCGGCACGGTCGTCACAAGGCGGCTGAGGCGCGGCTGCGTCGCGCGCTGACGAAGGCCCGGGGGCATGTCGACGTCGCCCGCCTGCGGATGCTGCTCGGCGACGCGCTGTTGATGCGCGGCGAGCCCGCGGCGCTCGAGGCGTACCGCGACGCGCTCGTCTCGGTCTCGCGGCTGCCCGCCTCGCGCGGGTGGCAGGCCGCGATCCGGCGGCGCATCATCGACGCGGCCTCCGCGCTCGATCGCCTCAAGGAGGCCTACGACGAGTACCACAAGCTCGAGGCCGTCACGGTCGGAGCCGAACGCGACGCGCTGACGCTGCTGGCCGCCGAGCAGGCCCTTCGCTCCGGCCACCTGACCTGGGCCGACGAGCGTGCGCGCCGCGTGCTCGGCGGGTCGGGCGAGTGGGGCGCGTGGGCGGTGCGGGTGACCGCAGCCGCGCGCCGTGACCCTCCAGCCGCGAAGCGCTACGCGCAGCGAGCCGCCGACGCGACCGGTCGCGCTCCCGCGGGCGGCGGCATCGCGGCCACCGCGAAGGCGGCCTGGTCGCAGGAGCTGCTGGGTGTGGCGGCCGGCTCGGCGTTCGAGCTCGAGACCGCGTTCGCGCATCTCGAGCAGGCCCGCAGCCTGTGGCAGTCGCAGGGTGAGCCGGAGGCGATGGCTCGCTGCATGATTGCGGCCGCCCGCCTGAAGCTGCGTACGGTCGGCGATGTCAACGCCGCGCGCCAGCTGCTCGAGGACGCCGAGCGCCTGACCCTGCCTCCGCGCAGCGACGAAGGCGCGGCGCGCAGCCACCTGCGGGTCGAGCTTCTCGTCACCGAGGAGCGCCAGGCCGAGGCGGCGACGCTCGCTCGGCACGCCGTCAAGCGGTTGCGCGCCGCCGCCGCCCCGCCGCGGCAGATCGTCGCCGCCGCGGTGCAGGCGCTGGCCATCTGCCCACCCAACGCGCGCCGGAAGCTGCTCGATATCCTCGTCGGCGAGTGCGAGCGGATCACGCCCGTGTCGGCGCGCGTAGCGGCGCTCGAAGGCCTGTCGCGTGTGCCGGTCCTGCCAGGCGGCGAGTGCGGCCAGCGGCTGACGGCGCTGCGCCGGCTGCTGCATATCCCGTCCGACCGCCGGCTGACCGCGGCCGATCGGGCGTTGCTGAAGCTGACGCTGGCCGAGGTGGCACGTGTGGCCGGCGACCGCCAGGCGGGTGTGACCGTACTGATGGACGCGCGCCGCGAGCTGCGCGGGGGCGACGCCATGCTGTGGGTGCGCGAGTGGTCGCGCGCGCTGGACCGGATCGAGCTGACACGCCGAGACCGGCACTGGACCGCGCCTGCTGATCTCGACGCGTTCCTCGCGGCGCACACCGAGCAGCCGATGCTGTGCGCCGCGTTCCTGATCGAGCGCGCGGAAGCGAACGAGGAGGACGCGAAGGGCGAGGCGCGGCGGCTGCTGGGCCTCGCCGAGCGCGAGCTCGCCCGCGCGCCGGACGATGAGACGCAGTGGCACGCGCGGCTGGCCGAGGCGCAGGCGCGCGTGGACAGCGGCGGCCTCACGGCCTCTGACGTCGTGGCGCTGACCGCCGGCGCCGCGGCGCTCTTCATCGGCCTCGGACAGCTCTGGCGCTCGACGAAGCGCTGGCTCGCGGAGCCCGAGCTCGGTCACGACGGGGGCGTCATCGAGGTGCAGGTGACGGCCGGCGACACGCTGTCCGTCGCCGTGCGGCCGCCCACCGACGCGCCCCGCCGGCAGGTGGCCGCGTCCGAGCCGCCGATCGCGGCGGTGCTGGCGACGGACGACCTCGAGCGGTTCTCGTTCGCGCTGGTCGAGCGCTGGCGCAACGATTGGATCGGCGCGGGCACGGCGCTCGGCGAGATGCTGCTGACCACGGAGGAGCGCGGCCGGCTCCTCGCGGAGCCGCGCGACGTGCGCATCGAGCT
This sequence comes from Solirubrobacter phytolaccae, assembly GCF_027587195.1. Lineage (GTDB taxonomy): Bacteria > Actinomycetota > Thermoleophilia > Solirubrobacterales > Solirubrobacteraceae > Solirubrobacter > Solirubrobacter phytolaccae. Next base: position 15,028 of record NZ_JAPDDP010000044.1, read on the forward strand.
GGCCGATCCGCGCCTGCACGCGCTTCCCGTCGAGCTCGCGCGCGTCCCGACCACGCGCCAGCCGCTGGTGTTCGAGGAGCAGCTCCGCAGCTTTGCGCGCTCACTCTCGGGCGAGGTCGTCGCGCTGCACGCCACGCGGCTGCTGCAGTCGCTCTTGAACCGGCACCGCAACGCGAAGCTCGCGGTCGACGGTCAGCTCGGCCCGCAGACGCGACTGGTGCTCGATCGGGCCCTGGCGGAGGATCGCGACGGCGGGGTCCGCGCGCTGTACGACCGGCTGCAGCCCGGGCTGGAGCCCGGCACGCGGCCGCTCGCGATCCTGGTGCATCCCAGCGCCGACCTCCAGCCGGGCGACATCGGGCACAGCACCGACGTGGGATGGCTCTACGAGGCGAGCGGCTTCACCGTCTGGCGATTCGTCAGCCCGCGGATCGACGAGCTGCGCCGGGCGCTCACCTCCGCCGCGGCCGAGGGCATGGTCCCCACGGTCATGCACCTCGCCGGCAGCGTTCGCGTCTCCGGCGGGGCCGTCGCGCTGTCGTTCCTCGGCGCGGACTGGTACAGCGAGGCGCTCGAGGGCAACCGCTACTCGGACGGGTTGACCGCGGCCGCCGTCGACTCGCTCCTGAAGGCACTCCCGCGCGACGCGTTCCGTCCGCTCGTTGTGGTCGACATCGAGCGCCCGGAGGGCACCACCGAGGCGATTACCCATCTCCTACTGCGCAACCTGTTCGCGGGCGACCTGTTCGCGCTGGGCCGCTGCGCCGCCGTGCTGGCCACCGGCCTCTCGATGCCACACCAGCGCGATCCGTACGCGCAGCTCGTGCGAGCGCTCGCCCGCCGCGACACCGTCGGGGAAGTCGCGAGAGCCGTGCGCGCGACCGGGTACGCGGACGCGATGGCGGCGGACGGGCTGGAGTCAGCGCTCGGGCCGCTCGCGACGGCGCTGTACACCAACGTGCCCTGGCTGCGCCCGGTGTCGCGCTGATGGATCCGCTCGCCGCGCGCAAGGTCATCGAGCTGCGGCAGAAGCTCGCGGGCATCCAAGCGGAGTTCGCCGGCTGGATGGCCGACGCCGGCGAGGACAAGCCGCTGCGCAAGCACCAGTCGCAGATCTCGCACATCACGCGGCAGCTGGGCGTGATGGTCGACGGCCTGCGTGCGCAACTCGATGCGCTCGCGCGCGACGACGAGCTCGTGCTGGGCCGCTGCCGCGAGGTGCAGATCCGGGTGTTGGAGGTGCACCGCCTCTGGGACTACTTCCGCTCGAAGCTGTCGCTGCGCTACGTGGAGTGGTTCCGCGACTACCTCGCCGTCGCCGACGAGCTGGCCCACGCGTGCTACGCGCCGGCGCGAGACGCGTGCACCGGCGGGGTCGTCCCGCGCACGATCCCGCTGGTGTTCTTCAGCGGCGAGTTCAGCCCGTATACGCATGCACGCGACACGGCGTTCGCCGTCGAGACGGTCGAGAACGCGATGAGCAGCCGCGAGCTGCGTGAGTTCGCCGATCGCCTGCCGGTGCCCGTCATCGGCGTCCCCTGGTACCAAGTCTCGCACCTGCCCGACGTCCTGATGATCGCGCATGAGGTCGGGCATGGCGTCGAGGACGACTTCGGCCTCGGTGAGCCGATGGAGGCCGCCCTCGAACCGATCCTGGCGGCGTACGACGAGGATGCCGAGTTCGCCTGGAACCACTGGCGGCGGGAGCTGTTCGCCGATCTCTACGGTCTGCTGGCCGTCGGACCCGCGTACACGATGGCACTGGCGGATCTGCTGGCGACCGACACCCGGTCGATCGTCGCCGAGACGGGGGAGTTCGCACGCTTCGACGTGCACCCCCCTGCGACCTTGCGGCTGGCCGCGCAGTCGGTCGCGATCGACAAGCTGGAGCTCGCCGTGGATCCGGCCGAGAGCCGCAGCGCCTGGGAGCGCACGTTCGCGGCGGCGCCCGGCGACCGCTTCCACCTGCAGGTCAAGGACGTCACCGAGACGCTGCTGGGGGTGTCGTACCGGGTGTTCGGGAACCGGACGCTCGCAAGCGTGCTGGAGAAGCGGCCCGATCCCGTTGGCTGCAGGGCGGTCAAGCAGGCCGCGCTCGCGGAGCTGCGCGTGAACGGGGACGACGTGCGCGTGCTCATGGCCGGCGCGCGGATGGCCTTCGAGGAGAACGCCGAGTCCTATGTCCGGCCGACGGTCGAGGACGCTCTAGGCCCGCAGGACCGGATCCTGGCGCGCGCCGTGGCGAACATCGACAGCAAGACGCGGCACGCCGGCCCACGCGAGCTGAGCGAGCAGCACGACCTCACCGCCGGGGCGGAGCTGCTGCGCGCCCTGGAAACGCGAGACGCAAAGGAGCAACCCCGTGAGTGACTCGACAGCCGCCGATCCGCTCCGCCCTGAGCTCGACGCGATCGAGCAGCTCGCCGACCTGCTGGCCGGCGACGACGACGCGCGCTTCGTCGTCGTGTTCCAGGCGCTGACCAACTTCTCCACTGGCATCCGCGAGCGTCCGGAGGAGGAGGCGGTCAAGCTCGCCCGCTCGGTGATGGTGCGCTCCGCGGAGCCGCACCTGGCGCGAGCACGCGCGACGCGCTCAGCGGCGGTCGGTGTGCCGCGGACGCGCGCGGAGACGAGCGACAGCATCTACAGCGACCCCGTGTTCCTCGCGAACGCGCGCCGCATGATCGGCGACCACCAGCGCATCGTGGGCGGAATCCGGACGAGCGACTACCCGGACTGCGTCGCGGTCGGCTCGCCCGGCGCGTGGTGCTGCACCGGGACGGTCGTGGCGCGCAACGTCGTCGTCACCGCCGGGCACTGCTGGGCGGGAGGCTGCGCCGCGCGCGTGTTCTTGGGTGACGACGTCACGCGCGAGGCCGAAGGTCGCGTCGTGAAGGTCCGACACCCCGCCCCGCACCCCAAGTACGACCCGTCCGATCCGCTGCAGGACATCGCGGTCCTGATCCTCGAGGAAGATCTCGACGTCGCGCCCCGACCGCTGGCGACGGCCGGGATGATCGAAGCCGCCGCGACCGTTCGCCTCGCCGGCTACGGCAACACCGACGTCTTCAGCTCCGGCGGCTACGGCATGCGCCGGATGGTCGACGTGCCGCTCGCGAGCACCGACCCGAGATTCGGCGCTGACGCCGCCACCGAGTTCGTTGCGGGCGCCGCGTTCCTGGACCGCGATAGCTGCAACGGCGACAGCGGCGGCCCGGCGTACGTGCAGGCCGACGGCGCCTGGTACCTCGCGGGCGCGACGTCGCGTGCGACGGCGAGCGCGATCCGCCCCTGCGGCGACGGCGGCATCTACACGCGCGTCGCGGCGTACGAGGACTGGCTCCGCAACGTGCCGGGCGGGCACTGGGACTAGAACGGCGAAAGGCCCGCAAATGCGGGCCTTTCGGTGAAGCGGATGAAGGGACTCGAACCCTCGACCTTCTGCATGGCAAGCAGACGCTCTAGCCAACTGAGCTACATCCGCGCGGTGCGGCGAGGAGTATAGCCAGCCTTATGAGGTCTTCCAGGGGTGTCAGTACATTCAACTCATGGCGGACTCCCCAACTGAGCGGCGACCCAGGACTCCGCTGCCCCCGCGACAGGACGGAAAGCCCCCCGCGGGCCGGCCCGGCAACCAGCCCCAGACACCTCAGGGGCGGATGGCGCGGATGCCCGGTGGGCGGAATTTCTGGTTCATCGTGCTGGGCCTGCTGGTCCTGAACTACGTGCTGATGGCGGTCATCTCGCCAGGGCGCGACCCGAGCGTGACCGTGCCGTACAGCAGCCCGAGCGGTGCGCCCGGGTTCCAACAGCTGGTCGATCAAGGCAAGGTCGCGCGGATCTCGACGCAGGGCGCGTCGGTGACGGGCGAGTTCAAGCAGGAGCAGCGGTACCCGGACTCCAAGGCCGAGCCGACGAAGAACTTCGACACCGAGCTGCCGACCCCGCTGCTGTCGGACCCCTCGTGGGTGGACGAGCAGGTCGAGAAGGGCGTCAAGGTCGAGGCGACGCCGATCAACGACGGGCGCGGGTTCCTGGCGTCCCTGCTGCTCGGGTTCGGCCCCGTGATCCTGCTCGTCTTCCTGTTCGTGTGGCTGTCCAGACGGGCGGCGGGCGGTCAGATGGGCGCGATCGGGTCCTTCGGGCGCTCGCGCGCGCGTCGCGTGGAGGGCAACGAGACCAAGGTGACCTTCAAGGACGTCGCCGGCATCGACGAGTCCAAGGGCGAGCTCGCCGAGGTCGTGGACTTCCTCAAGAACCCGGAGAAGTACCAGAAGCTCGGTGGCCGGATTCCGCGGGGCGTGCTGCTCGCGGGCCGTCCGGGCACGGGCAAGACGCTGCTCGCGCGCGCGGTCGCGGGTGAAGCCGGCGTGCCGTTCTTCTCCATCAGCGCCTCCGAGTTCGTCGAGGCGATCGTCGGCATCGGCGCGAGCCGCGTCCGCGACCTGTTCAAGCAGGCCAAGGAAGCCGCGCCCGCGATCATCTTCATCGACGAGCTCGACGCGATCGGCCGCCAGCGCTCCTCCGGCGGCGGTCCGTTCTCCGGTGGCAACGACGAGCGTGAGCAGACGCTCAACCAGATCCTCACGGAGATGGACGGCTTCGAGCAGGGCGACACCGTGATCGTGGTGGGCGCGACCAACCGCGCGGAGATCCTCGACTCCGCCCTGCTGCGTCCCGGGCGCTTCGACCGTCGCGTGACGGTCCCGGCGCCGGACAAGGAGGGGCGCAAGAAGATCCTGCAGGTCCACACGCGCTCGCTGCCGCTGGACGAGAACGTCGACCTGGACGACATCGCCGCGATCACGCCTGGCATGGTCGGCGCGGACATCGCGAACCTCTGCAACGAGGCGGCGCTGCTCGCGGCCCGCCGCGGCCACGTGAAGGTCGAGCGGGTCGACTTCACCGACTCGCTGGAGAAGATCATCCTCGGCGCGCCGCGCGGGATCATCCTGTCCGACGAGGAGAAGCGCCGCACGGCCTACCACGAGTCCGGCCACGCGATCGTCGGCATGCTCACCCCGGGCGCGGACCCGGTGCGCAAGGTGTCGATCATCCCGCGCACGATGTCGCTGGGCGTGACCATCAGCTCCCCCGACGCCGAGCGCACGAACTACGACGTGGACTACCTGACCGGCCGGATCAAGGTCGCGCTGGGTGGGCGGATCGCGGAGGAGGTCGTGTACGGCTCGATCTCCGCGGGCGCCGAGTCCGACATCCAGCAGCTGACCGGGATCGCCCGGCAGATGGTCGGGCGCTGGGGAATGAGCCGCGCGGTCGGCCCGATCGCCGTGATCCCGAGCGAGTCCCAGGGCCCGCTGCTCCCGGGCGTGTCCGAGGTCTCCCAGGCCACGCAGGAGCTCATCGACAGCGAGGTCAAGCGGATCGTCGACGAGCAGTACGCGGTCGTCGTGCAGCTGCTGACCGAGAACCGCGACAAGCTGGACAGCCTGACCACGCGCCTCCTCGAGGAGGAGACGCTGGACATGGACGACGCGTACGAGGCGGCCGGCCTGGTCGCCCCGCGCGCACCGCAGGAAGATCCGGTCGCGGCGGAGGAGCCGCTAACCGCGTAAGGGTGCGTTGAGGAATGGGCGGTGCGCCTGATGTGGTGCAGCCGCCCGTGCCTCGGGCCGCCCGCGACAAGCGTGGCGTGCCTCTGGCACGTGAGCGTCGTGGGTGGCGCGAGGTGCCGCGGATGTGCCGCAGCAGGTGTGCCGGTATTCCTCAACGTGCCCGTAAAGCCGCGCGGCCGCGCTGCACGCTCGTCTCACCCCGCGCGAGTCGCTCGCGCGGGGCGTCGAGCAGCGAGCCGCTCTCGTCCAGGTAGTCGCGCCACGAGTGCGCCGGGCGGTAGCCGAACAGCCGCTCGGCCTTCGCGTAGGAGATCCCGCCCGCGTCCTCGCGCGCGAGGTCTTCCGCGACGCTCACCGCCTCGCCGAAGTGGTGCGCGACCAGCTCGCCCAGCGGCCGTCCCGCGCCGTTGTCGGCGGAGACGACGTACGCCGCCTCGTGGCCGGGCGTCGAGCCCTCGACCGCCAGCCGGAGACCGTGCGCGAGGTCGTAGACGTCGATGTAGCTCCAGAACGAGACGCTGCCCTCACCGCCGAGCGGGTCGCTGAGCCACGGCTTCAGCGAGCGCTCGTAGTTGCCCTCCCACTGGACCCAGGACGGCCGGATCGACACGGCGGTCACGTCCGACCGGGCGACCATCGCGTCCATCAGCTGCTCGCCGAAGACCTTCGCGAGCGCGTACGGGTCCTGCGGGCGGTTCTCCAGCGACTCGTCGATCGGGGCGACCGCGGCGTGGAACGGGCGCTCGGCGAACGCCATCCCGCTCACGGTCTCGCTCGAGACGTGCACGACGCGGTCCACGCCCATCCGGACCGCGGCCTCGGCGACGTTGAAGGTCGCCATCACGTTGTTGTGGAAGACGGTGTGGGACGGGTTGCGGGTCGGCTCCGGGAGCGCCGCGCAGTGGATGACGGCGTCAATGCCACGCACCACCGCGAACGCGTCGCCGGCGTCGGTCAGGTCGGCCTGCACGTAGTGCGCGCCGAAGTCGCCGCCCTCGTAGACCGGGGGCGCGAGATCGCACCCCGTGACCTTGTGCCCGGCGGAGAGGAGCTCGTGCACCGTCGCCGCGCCCACCTTGCCCAACGCGCCGGTGACCAGGATCTGCATGCCCGCTTGTTACCAGACGGAGGGCGTTCATCCGGGCTCGCGATGTTCTTTGAACGTTTGACCTTTTCACGGTCCGGCAACAAGTGCAGTGTCCGCTGACAGAGGCCGCGGCTCGGAGAGAAGCCGTGGGGGAGAGTGCAGACATGGCTGGAACCGTGGGACGCGGGACCGAGACCGACACCACCCGCACCGGTGGTCGCTTCGACCGGGGAGAGACCGGCGCGGAGCCGCAGTACGCGCCTGAAGCGCGCACGGGCGTCCTCCCGCCGATGGAGTACGCCGACATGCCGGAGCCCTTGCCGCTGCGCAAGATCCTCGGGCCGAGCGTGATCCTGGCGGGCGTCGGCGTCGGCTCGGGCGAGTACATCCTGTGGCCGTACATCTCCACCAACGCGGGCATCGGGTTCCTGTGGCTCGCGGTTGTGGGCGTGACGCTCCAGTACTTCCTCAACATGGAGATCGAGCGCTACACGCTCGCCACCGGCGAGACCGCGATCGCGGGCTTCGCGCGCTACTGGAAGCCGTGGGGCGCGATCTTCTGCGTGGGCGCGATCGTGCCGAACATCTGGCCCGGCTGGGGCACGGCGGGCGCGACCACGTTCACCTACCTGGTAGGAGGGAATCCGACCACCGTCGCGGTGATCGTCTGCATAGCCATCGCGGTGGCGTTGACGACGTCACCCGTCGTCTACAAGGCCCTGGAGACCGCGGAGTTCTTCAAGATCGGCCTGACGCTCGTGTTCCTGGCGATCGCGATCATCGCGGCGATCCCGCTGTCGGCCTGGGGCGACCTGAGCGACAACGTTGACAAGATCGGCACGCTGCCGATGGACGACGTGGAGATCGCCGTGCTGCTCGCCGGCCTCGTCTTCGCGGGCGCGGGCGGCGCGAACAACCTCGTGCAGTCCAACTGGATCCGCGAGAAGGGCTTCGGCATGGGCAAGTACGTGCCGAAGATCCAGTCGCCGTTGACCGGCGAGCCGGAGCCGCAGCCCTCGACGGGCACGATGATGCGGCAGGACGAGGAGAACATCAAGCGCTTCAAGGGCTGGTGGAAGGTCGCCAACAAGGAGCAGCTCGTCTCCTTCTGGGCCATCTGCCTGGCCTCGATCATCACCTTCTCCGTGCTGGCCTACGCGACGGTCGGCAACCAGCAGCTCTCCGACTCGCCGGACTTCGACTTCATCAAGGGCGAGGGCGAGATCCTCAAGGACGTCGTCGGGCCGTGGTTCGGCACGTTCTTCTGGATCTTCGGCACCGTGTCGCTGATGCTCGTGGCGCTCGGCGTCGTCGACTACGTCGCGCGCGTCGTCTCCGACGTCCTCAAGACGCTGCACCTGCGCGACAACGAGAAGCTCAGCGAGTCCAAGCTCTACACGTACGTCGTCTGGGGCATGTGCGCCGCCGGCGTGTGCGTGCTGCTGTCGGGCATGGACCAGCCGCTCGTGCTGCTCGTGCTGTCCGCGTGCCTGAACGGCATCGTGATGTTCGTGTACTCGTGCCTGCTGATCAAGCTCAACCGCTCGGGTCTGCCGTCCGCGATCCGCGTGCGCGGCGCCCGCCTCGGCGTGCTGATGTTCTGCGTCGCGTTCTACGGCTTCTTCGCCGGTTGGTACGTCATCGTCCAGATGGGAGAGCTGTTCTGATGCTCGCTCGCCGTGTATTCGCCCGCTTTGTGGTGTTCGTCGTGGCGTTCACCGTGCTCTACGTGGCGGCGTGGTCGCTGGGGTTGCTGTCCACCTAGACCTTCGTCTGGACAATCGGCCGAGTTGACCTCTGGACCATTCAAGTCCATCTTGTCTGCACACAGACGGGACCCGCAGGGAGGCGCGGCCACTTGTCAGCACGAACTTTCAGCATCAGCGCGGTAGTGGCGGCGGTCATCGCGGTGTGCGCGTGGCCGTCGCTGGCCAGCGCGCAGAGCGTCTCTGAGGCGCCGACGCTCAGCGGCACCGCGATCTCGGGGCAGACCCTCACCGCCAGGGGCGGCCGGGGCTCGAACGGCTACTGGTACGGATACCAGTGGGCGCGCTGCACCGGCACGGCGGAGAACACCTGCTCGTGGCTGGCCGGCGAGAACGACAGCACGTACAGGCTGGTCAGCGGTGACGTCGGCAAGCGGATCCGCGTCGCCTATGTCTCGTTCCGCGACTGGGACGACTTCGCGTACCGGTTCTCGTCCGCGACCGCCGTCGTCGGGCCGGTTCCGACGCCGACGCCCACGCCGACGCCGGTGAAGACGCCGACGCCGACGCCCACGCCGGTGAAGACGCCGACCCCGACGCCGACGCCGGTGAAGACGCCGACGCCGACGCCTACGCCGGTCAAGACGCCGACGCCGACGCCTACGCCGGTCAAGACGCCGACGCCGACCGCGACGCCGGCCAAGACGCCGACCCCGACCGCGACGCCGGTGAAGACCCCGACGCCCACGGCCACGCCGGTCAAGACGCCCACGCCCACGCCGACCCCGGTCGCGGGTGACGTCGGCGGCAGCGTCGACACGCCGGCTCCCCAGCAGCCGACCGCGACCGTCGAGCCCACGCCGCTCCCGCCGCCGGCCACGACGTCCACCGCCCCCACGGGCGGCGTGCTCGGCGCGACGGAGAGCAAGCCGAAGATGATCAAGCCGTTCCCGGTCATCCGCATGAGCGGCCAGCTGACCACGAGCGGCGCGGACATCAGCGTGCTCACGGTCAAGGCGCCGAAGGGCACCAAGATCCAGGTCAGCTGCTCCGGCAAGGGCTGCCCGACCAAGTCGCTCGCCCGCGCCACCAAGGTCGTGCACCTCACCAAGTTCGAAGCGGTCCTGCGCGCCGGCATCAAGCTCCGCGTCACCGTCTCCAAGCCCGGCTACATCAGCAAGGTCACGACCTTCCAGATCCGCAAGGGCAAGGCGCCGCTGCGCAGCGACCAGTGCCAGACGCCGGGTGAGAACAAGCTCACCCGCTGCCCGAAGTAGCGGGCAGCGACTCGCCGCACAGCACGGCAAGGATGTCGTGCGCGCGGCGGCGGAAGAAGAAGTGGCCTTCGGCGGGGTCGAACCACGCGCGGCAGCGTGGGAGGCTGGCCACGAGGTGGAGCGCGTGGTCGGCGGGCACGAGCGCGTCGGCCATGCCGTGCCAGACGTGCACCTCGCCCCGCACCTCCTCCAGCGCGAATCCCCACGGGCGCGAGGTCACGAGGTGGTCCTCGACGAGGCCGGAGACGCCGCCCTGCACGGCGGCCAAGAACGACGCATGCGCGCCGCGCAGCGTGGTGTCGACGTAGGTGCGGTCCACCGGTGGCGCGCCGAGCGCCATCGCCCGCCGCAGCAGCACGGGGTGGCGCTGGACGAGCGCGACCGCGCGGTCTCCGAGCCGCGCCGCCGGGCCGGGTGCCGTGGCGAGCGCGCGCAGCGGTAGCCGGACGCGACGGGGGAGGCCGGGCACGTCCACGGGCGCGCACAGCGGCGACAAAGACGAGACGACGGCGGCGGCCGTCAGGCGCTCCGCGAGCCGGTAGGCGCACGCGACCGCGTACGGTCCGCCCGCCGACACTCCGGCCACGGCGAAGCGGTCCAGGCGCAGCGCGTCGGTCAGCTGCTCGAGATCGTCGACGAAGTCGAGCACCGTGCGCCCGGGCTGTGCGGTCGACGCGCCGAAGCCGGGGCGCTGCGGCATCAGCAGGCGGATGCCCAGCTGGTCGAGCGCGTCGGTCAGGTCGCCGCAGTCGAGCGGCGTGCCGAGCGCGCCGTGGATGTAGAGCACGGGCCGGCCGTCGCGCGGGCCGGCGTCTCCGCACGCGAGCTCGCGGCCGTCGCGCAGTGTGATGGTCTCGACACGCACCTCGGTCACGGGAAGTCCCTGCAAACGACCCTAGTCCGTGCGCGGCGCCACGATGTTGCCTGTCGGTGACAGCGCCGCGAGGATCTCGTCGAGCGCGGTCGCGAACGCGGCTGGACGCTCCATCATCGGGATGTGGCCCGCGCGCGGGACGATCGTGATCGGCGCGTCCGGCCGGAGACGGCGCAGCGTCTCGAGCCCACGCGCGGGGATGATCCGGTCGCGCTCGCCCCAGATCGCGCCAACGGGCGGCCGGAGCTGCGCGAGCCGCTGCCTGAGGTCGGCGGACGCCGCGGTGCGCAGCGCCGCTTGGATGCGGGTCGCGCCGGTCGAGGCTTGGAGCATCGCGCGCACCTCGGCGGGCGGGAGCGACGCGGGGTCCGCCGTGCCCGGCGACATCAGCAGCCGCCGGCCCCAGGGGAGGTCCGCCAGCGGCGCGCCGACCCGCCGCAGCGGAATCGCTCGCTCCGCCGCGAGCCCGAACGCGCGCGCCGCCGGCCCGGGCATCCGCCGCAGGCCCGCGGGCGCGACGAGCACGAGCCGCCGGACCCGCTCCGGACAGCGGTCGGCGAGCGCGATCGCGACCGCCCCGCCGAGCGAGTGCCCGACCAGGTCGAATGGGCGCTCCAGGTGAGCGAGCCCGTCGGCGATCGCCGCGGCGACGGCATCGAGCTCGAACCCCGGCCCGACCGGCGCCGACGCCCCGAACCCGGGCACGTCGAGCGCGACCACCGAGCGCTCACTCAGGAGCAGCGGCACGACCCGCCGCCAGATCACTCGCGTCGTCGCGAGCCCGTGCACCAGCACGAGCGGCTCGCCGTTCCCATGGGTGTCGAACGCGAGCATCGACAGACGTTTAGAGGCGCCGACCAGAATCGAACTGGTGTACACGGCTTTGCAGGCCGCTGCGTAGCCACTCCGCCACGGCGCCGGAGTGAGCGGATGATCTTAGCCCCTCGAAATCGCGAGCGTCGTTGCTACTCTTTCCGCCCGTCGTGGGGCGATTAGCTCAGTTGGTTAGAGCGCACGCTTGACATGCGTGAGGTCACTGGTTCGAATCCAGTATCGCCCACTTCCGAAGGCCCGCCGAAGCGGGCCTTCTTCGTTTCTGACGCGCTTCAGCCGAGCTCGACGGCCTGCGGCAGCCCGAAGGTCGGGAACGTCTTCGGATTGCTCGTGCTGCGCTGGACGCGCGTGCTGACGCGGTAGATCGCGGCCGGGGCACCCGCGGGGACGGCCACGGTCGCGGTGAAGGCGCCGCGGGCGTCCGGCTTCACACGCGCGACCGGTGTCTCCGCGCCGCCGCAGGTGAGCTGCTGGGTAATCACGATCTGCGCACGCGGGCGCGCGAACGGGGCGACGACCCGGCCACGCAGGCGGACGCTGCCCGCGCGCACGACCGGCGGCTCGACCACGACGCGGCGCGTGAGCTTGAGCTCCGGCGAGCGCTGGCGGCCGACGCGCGCCGAGTAGCGGGCGCGGGTCGTGCCTCGGTGGGCCTTGGGCGGCAGCGGCGCGGTGGTCGAGAACGAGCCGTCCGCGGCGATCGTGGTCTTCGCCACCTGGCGGCCGTCCGCGTAGTGCAGGCCGACGGTCTGGCCGGCGAGGGCCGTGTCCGCCGCGCCGACGAGCGTCACGCGCCCGCTGCGCTCCAGCACGTTGAGCAGGACGAGCGGGCGCTGGGAGCACGCGCGCGTGAGGTCCACCTTCGGCGGCGCCGGGACGACGACCGGGCCCGGACCCGGCAGCGGTGTCGGGTCCGGGCCCGGCGTGGGCTCGGGGAGGGCGAGAGCGACGCCGCGCTCCGTCGTCGTGCTCGAGCTGAGCGCCACCGGCAGCCCCATCGTGGCGCCCTTGTAGGTCGTGTCCGCAGTGTTGGTGATCGCCGTCTCGCCGGCCCCGACCTTCACCTGGAAGCGGGCGGTGTACGTCCCGCCCGAGGCGATGGCGGGGGCGGCGAAGCGGACGGTGTCCGCCGCCGCGTCGAACGTGGCGGTGCCGGCCGCCGGCGTGATCGACGCGGAGCCGGGCACGTAGGTCGTGCCGGCTGGGATCCGGTCGGCGACGGCGAGGTCGACCGCCCCGTCCTGGCCGCCGTTGCTGCCCGTGACCTCGTAGGTCAGGACGTCGCCGGGCACGGCCTTCCCGCCGGTGCTGTCGGTGACGGTCATGGTCTGGGTGACGTCCGGCATGTGGAGCTCGGTCGCGAACGTGACGACCGCGGGCAGGTACACGTCGCCGAACGTGGTCAGCCGGACACGCGCCGCGGTGGCGTCGTTGCCCAGCGCGCCGGTCGCGTCGATCAGGTCGGCGTCCATGCCGAGCGTGTTCGAATGGCCCGGCTCGCGGCCCGCGACCTCGATGCCGCCCGTCGAGACCGTCGAGTTGAAGAGGTTGGTCGCCGGGTTCGTCGCGTTCGCCAACGGCTGGAACGTCGGGACGGCCGGGCCGCCGGTGACGTCCGCGATCGCCGCTCCGTCGCCGGCGACGCCGCGGTCGCCCTCGTAGGTGATGAACCCGACGGTCGTGCGGACCGGCCCGGTCTTCGGCGTCTGGAACCCGGTCACGTCGATGTCGCGCGGCGGGTCACCCTCGTTCACCGTCCGCAGGCCGTCGAACACCGTCAGGTTGCGTGCAGGCTCGGTCCCGAGGCCGTACGCGACGACCAGTGCCCAGCCGGCGGCCTTGCCGGTGCCCGTGACTCCGGGGATGTCAGCGACCGTGTAGCGGCCCCCGCCGCCCGCCGCGACCGCCGCGGTCACGTCCGCGATCCCCTGGTAGTAGCCGTAGGTCGACAGGTCGTACGGCTTCGTGGGGCTCACGGCGACGTTCGCCGCGGGCGTGACGAGCCGCACCGTCGAACCCGCCGGCGGTGCCTCGCCCGCGCCGAACCAGTACAGCCGCGCGGACAGCACGCTCGCGCCGGCCGGCAGCGCGAGCTGCGCCGAGGAGGAGTTGGTGAACGGCGGCGTCGCGCCGACGAACAGCTCCTCGAACCAATCGTTGTTGATGCTCCAGTCGGGGGCGGCCCCGGTGAACGTCGCCGGCGCGGTGCGCGCGACCGCGCACTCCGCGGACTCCGGGCACGTCATCTGCGAGTTCGCCGCGATCGCGATGTTGCCCCGCACGTTCTGGCTGAACGCGACGCTGAACTCGCGGTCGGCGTGCGCCATCGGCGCGCCGATCAGCAGCAGTACGGCAGCGAGCAGCAGGCTTCCACAGCGCATCATCGGGCAGGTCCTTGTCGGATTTCGAACACCTTGAGGCGGCGCGAGAATACCCGAGCGGACCCGTCGGTCCGGACGCACCGGGGTACGCTCCGCGCGTGGACGCGTGGCCCGATTCGACGTGCGAGTGCCATACGGGGGCCGAAGCCGCGGGCGGCGAGCGGTCCGACGCCGGGGTCGTGTGCCTGGTCTGCGAGTACCCCTGCAACCTCCTCGCGTGCGTGGAGGGCAATCGCCGTGACGCTGCGGACGTGGGCGAGTCGCTGATCGAGGGCAGCGCGAGCGCGATGTGGCTCCCGACGCCGAAGAGCCGCAGCGAGCTGCCCCGCGCGGACTGAAGGTCAGTCCAGGAACGACAGGACGGTGTCCGTGAACGCCTTCGGCGCCTCCTCGGGGACCCAGTGGGCGGTGCCGGGGATGATCCGGTCAGTGACGTCGTCGGCGACCTCGCGCAGCATCTCGGCCATCAGCGGGCCGGTGGTCGACCGCTCCCCGCCGACGGCCAGGACGGGCACGGCGAGCTTGCCGTTGGCCTCGAGCGCGGCGCGGTTGTCGCGCGCGTCCTGCTCGAACGCGCGGTAGACCTCGAAGCCGGCGCGCATCGCTCCCGGGGCGGAGTAGGCGGCCGCGTACACGTCGATGTCGGTCGCCGACGGGTCCGTCGTGCGGGCGTCGAAGAAGTACTGCAGGTACTGGCGCTCGCGGCCCTGGACGAGCAGCTCCGGCAGGTCACGGGCGCCGTGGAAGGCGAAGTGCCAGACGCGCGGGTCGCTGCGCAGGCGGTCGAACACCGCCGTGCCGGGGATCGGCGCGTCGACGAGCACGAGCTGCGAGAGCTCGTCGCGGAATCGCTGCGCGTAGGCGTAGGCGACCATCAGGCCGATGTCGTGGCCGGCCAGCGCAATCGGCCCGTCGATGCGCAGCGTCTCGCGGACGAGGTGCCGGATGTCGCCGGCCATCGTGCGCTTGTCGTAGCCGCCCGCGGGCTTCCAGGAGTTCCCGGCGCCGCGGTAATCCGGCGCGACGACCCGGAAGCCGGCCTCGGCGAAGGCGCCGATCACGTGGTGCCATTCCCACCACGTCTGCGGGAAGCCGTGGAGCAGGACGAGGGTGCGGGGTCCGTCGCCGGCGGTCACGTAGTGCAGCCGCAGGCCGGGCTCGATGTCGGCCATGTCGTGCTTCATGGCGCGGCAGTCTCGAACTCGCGTGCCAGAAGCGCAAATGACGCTTCGTCACCCACCGCATCAGCGCCGCTTATGCATGCGTCGGCGTGAGGCCGCGGCACAGGGCCGCGGCCTCACTCGCGACGTCCTACGGGTTGGTGGTGGACAGCGTGAACGTCACCGTCTTCGAGTAGGAGCCGGTGCGCAGCGCGTCGGTCCGCTTGACGAGCTGCTTGAACGTGGCCACGACCTTCTCGTTGGCGGTCGGAGCGGTCCAGGCGGTCTTCGCCAGCTCGATGCGGAGCGGCTCGGGCAGCAAGAACGCGCCGTTGGTGAGGAAGCCCGGGGCGGAGACGGACAGGGCGGCGTCGCCGGCCGAGCTCGTGACCGTGAGGTCGGTGGTCGCCGTGTAGTCCCTGTCGATGCCCGGCGTGAACGCGCCGAAGCTGGCCGGGGCGCCGAGCGAGAGCGCCAGCGTGGCCGGCACGGCACCGCCGACGGTGCCGGTCGTCGAGGTGGACGTCGGGTTGTTGATGGACGCCTGCAGCAGGGCGATGACCGCGCGCGCCTGGCGCAGAACGGCGTCACGCGCGGCGGGGTCGGCGGTCAACCGGGACGTCGCCTGGGAGGCGACGTCCTCGAGGAAGAAGATCGCCGTGTACTTGTCGCCGGCCGTGCCGTAGGCCTCGGCCTGGGCAGCGGACGCCTTCAGGCGCGTGCCCGTGGCCGCGTCGATGCGGGTGCCGTAGTCGTTGACGAGGTCACGGATGTCCGTGTACCAGGCGGGATCGCGCGTGAAGTCCTTGACGATGTAGCCCTTGGCGGCGTTGCTGAGCGTCGTCGCGACGACCTTGTCGACATAGGACTGCACGGTCGGGTAGAGCGTGGCGAGCTGGGCGTCGGTCATCGGCAGCGAGCTGCCGTCCAGCGCGCAGAAGCCGCCGCCGCTGTTGGTGCCGGAGTTGATGCGGATCGCCGCCTCCTGCTGGGACAGGCGGATGCCGCCCTGGGCGAGGCCGTAGCTGTCACGCGTGATCGCGCCGCCCGCCGGGGTGGCGGTGGTGATCACCGGCGCCGACGGAGGCTGGATGCCGTAGGCGACCCAGCGGAACGTGTGGTCGGTGAGGGCGTTCTGGACCATGTGCTGCGGGATCCGCGAGAGGGACGGCAGCGTGCACGTCTGCGGCTCGCCCGGGTAGCCGCCGGGGTAGGTGCCCTGGTCGCGCTTGCGCAGCGGACCGTAGTCGGTGATCAGCTTCCAGTCGCCGTGCGAGGCGCCCGCGACCTCCCAGTTGCGGAACGTCGGCGAGTCGGCCGCGCGGGCGGCGTTGGCGATGCCGAAGGAGATGTCGCCCTCGGAGTTGATCCGGAAGATCGGGGTCGGCAGGTCGGTGCGCATCACGCCGCCGCCGCCGTGCAGGATGAACGCGTCGAGGATGTTCGAGAGCGGCTGGACCGAGTTCGCGTACGTGCGCAGACGGCCCGCGGACTGCGAGTGGCCGGTCGCGATCACGTACTCGGGCGCGGCGAGCGAGCCGAGCGGGTCCAGGCCGGCCGGCGAGCGGACGGCCTTGACCGCCTGCGAGAACACGTCGTAGGACAGCGAGTCGTCGGTGATCGTGTTGTTGGCGGTGACGTCCAGCGCGCCGTAGCGCGACGGGCTCCACAGCTTCAGGCCGGTCGCCGAGTGCAGGCCGACACGCTGGGCGGAGACGCCGACCCACACATAGCCCTGCTGGATCAGGTGCTCGTGCGTCTGGAACCAGTCGACCTCCTGATCCCAGCTGTTGCTCACGTTGGTCCACTCGGCGATCACGATGCCGTTGAACTTCGCGGGCGCGGTGGGGCGGCGCACGACGATGCGGGTGCTGTACGGGTGCCCGGTGGAAGTGACCGTGGCGTTGGTGGTGCCGTTGGCGTTGTAGCGGGTCGCCTGACCGGAGATGAAGTACTCCTCCTCGACGTAGCCCGCCTTCGCGAGATCCACGTCGGACGCCAGGAACGGGTAGCCGCGGGCGGCGTCACCGACCGGCGACGTACGCGCCACCGGCCCGGTGACCGCCGGAGCCGGGACGCTCGCGCCGGTCGCCGTCGACGGGCGCGGGGCCTCGCCGTTGGGACCGGGTGGGACGGCGACCGCCGGAGCGGCGAAGCCGACGGATGCAGCGAGAGCGGCCACGAGGGCCGCACCGCGCAGGCGCCGCTGGACAGGGCGTGCGGACAAAACTCCACCTCAGAAGTTGGGAACCGGCGGTTTTGACGACTCCACGCCAAAACCTGAGCCGCATTATTTCCGCGCCTGGTTACACGTGTCAAGCGGGGCTCGCGCCACAGCGAAGTCGGCGCTACGACCCTTGTCCGCGGGGGCTTGACGCTCGCCCGCGCGGGCTCCACGCTGGGTCGTCGATGCAGGAGCAGGAGACGCCGGCCTTCGTGGCCACGATCGCCGGAGCGCCGGTCGCCACGCCGGCGCCGGTGCCCGTGCCGGCGTTCGCGCCGACCGCGGAGCAGCGCGTCGTCACCGCGCCGACCGCGGAGCAGTCGGCCGTGACCGCACCGCCGCCGCGGCGGCGGCCACGCGCACGTGGACGGCGCTCTCGTCCGCGGCGCGTGATGACGCGGGTGTTGCTCGCGGGGATCGTCGTCGCGTTCGCGGTGTACGCCGTCGGGACCGGCAGCAACCTGGTCCAGCGGCTGCGCGACGGGGCGAGCGTGCGCACCGTCCCGGCCGACGGCCGCTCGTTGTTGCGGGCCGTCGCGCTCGAGCGCGCGCTGCAGGCGCTGCCGCCGGCCGCTCAGGTCGAATCGCTGCGCGTCAGCGCCGACCGCCTGGAGGCGCGCGTCGCCGTCGGCAACCGCGTCCGGCTCGTGCGCGTCACGGAACGCGGCTGGGTGGCCGAGACGCCGTCGACGAGCGCGCCGACCGGCGCCCGCGTGCGGATCGACCCCCGCGCGCCCGCGCGGCTGATCCGGACGGTCACGCGCCGCACCGGCCGCAGCCCGGCGCGGGTCGCCCACGTGACGCTCGAGACGGCCCGCTGGCAGCTGGTGTTCAAGGACGGCGCGCAGTTCTCGGCGAACGTGCACGGCCGGGACGTCCGCCGCGGCTGACGGCCCCAGCGCCCTCGCTGCTCGGCTAGGAATCCGGTGCGACGGGTACACACGCGACCGCAGGGGTCATTCGCAAGGGGAGGTCCATCTTGTTGTCGATGCTCGACCGTGAGCGCACGGTCGCTCCGGCGAGCTACCGCCGCTGGCTGATTCCGCCCGCGGCGCTCGCCGTCCATCTCTCGATCGGCCAGGTATACGCGTTCAGCGTCTTCAAAGAGCCGCTGGTCGAGCACTTCGACACCAAGCTCACGCCGATCAGCGTGATCTTCAGCATCGCGATCGTGATGCTCGGGCTCTCGGCCGCGATCGGCGGCACGTGGGTCGAGCGCAGCGGCCCGCGCAAGGCGATGTTCGTGAGCGCGATCTGCTGGGCGACCGGCTTCTTCGTGTCCGCGATCGGCGTGGCCACCGACCAGCTGTGGCTCGTCTACCTCGGCTACGGCGTGATCGGCGGCATCGGCCTCGGCATCGGCTACATCTCGCCGGTCTCGACGCTGATCAAGTGGTTCCCGGACCGGCCGGGCCTGGCGACCGGCCTCGCGATCATGGGCTTCGGCGGCGGCGCCCTCGTCGCCAGCCCGCTGTCGGACACGCTGCTGACGACCTTCGACGGCAGCATCGCCGCCTCGTTCGTCACGCTCGGCGCGATCTACCTGGTGATGATGATGCTCGGCGCGTTCACCGTGCGCCTGCCCGCCGAGGGGTGGAAGCCGGACGGCTGGGAGCCGTCGCAGGCGACCGAGCGCAAGCTCGTCACGCGCGGAAACGTGACCGCCAACACCGCGATCCGCACGCCCCAGTTCTGGCTGCTGTGGGTGGTGCTGTTCTGCAACGTGACCGCGGGCATCGGCATCCTCGAGCAGGCGTCGCCGATGATCCAGGACCACTTCGACACCGTCAGCGCGGCGGCCGCGGCGGGCTTCGTCGGCCTGCTGTCGCTGTGCAACATGGCGGGGCGGATCGGCTGGTCGTCGACCTCCGACGTGATCGGCCGCAAGGCGATCTACGTCGTGTACCTGGGGGTCGGCGCGGCCGCGTACTTCCTGCTCGCCTCCACCGGCACCGCGTCGATCGCGTGGTTCGTGCTGCTGACCGGCATCATCCTGAGCTTCTACGGCGGCGGCTTCGCGACCGTACCCGCGTACCTGAAGGACCTGTTCGGCACGCTGCAGGTCGGCGCGATCCACGGCCGGCTGCTGACCGCGTGGTCGGCGGCGGGCGTCGCCGGGCCGCTGATCGTCAACGCGATCGCCGACTCCGAGAGCGCCGCCGGCAAGTCCGGCGCGGACCTGTACTCGCTCTCGCTCTACATCATGGTCGGCGTGCTGGTCGTCGGCTTCGTCGCGAACCTGCTGATCCGGCCGGTCGCCGAGCGCCACATGGAGCCCGAGGAGCACAGCGGCCGCTTCGCCCGCGAACCCGAACCCGCATCCGTCAAGGAAGGAGCCCGCTCATGATCTCCGACTCGGTCCGCGGCATCGCGCTGTGGTGCATCGTCGCCGCGGCGCTGGCCTACGGCGTCTTCAACACGCTCACCAAGGTCGTCGAGTTGTTCTAGGGGTACAGCCGCTGGTAGGTCGCCCAGACGTTCCCGCCGTACCCCGTCTCGTTCGGGTTGTTCTGCTGGGCGACCGCCTCGACCAGCGCCTGCTCGGTCGGCTGCGGGGTCTTGGCGAGCTGCGCGTCCACCCGGGCGCGCACGACCGGCCCGGCGAGCGCGGTCCCGCCCGAGGAAGTGGCGACCGTGTTCACGCGCGCACCCACGTTCCCGGGCATCAGGTCGACCGCGAGCCGCTGCCACGCCGCGCGGTTCTCGCCCCAGTTCTTCGGCGTGCGGATGTAGGACGTCAGCGAGCCGACGCCGAGCCCCAGCCGGTCGCCCTCGGGGATCTCCTCCGCGGCCTGCTTGGGCGTCTTGGTCTTGCCGAGCTCGCCGTGCTTGGTGTCGATCGTGCCCTTCAGCGTCACGGCGCTGAACATCGTCCGCACGTGCTCGTCACCGAGGCCGGTCGGCGTGATCACGGCCTGCTGGTCGCGGATGAAGTCGTCCGCGGTCGTGCCCGCGGCGGACGCGGCGTTGATCGCGCTCAGCAGCGGCGGGACGCCCTGCACGCGCAGGAGTGCGGCGTCGATCTCCTCGCGCGTGAGCGGCGGCTCGGCCAGCGCGCGCAGCGAGGTGTGGCGGCGCAGCGCGTCGAGCGCGTAGGGCATCGTCGCCTGCTCGATCGACGCCATCGACGCCTTCACGCCCGCGACCGTGTCCAGCGAGGACTCGCGCGGCGAGGGCGCGTCACCGCCGCGGTTGGTCTCCCACACGCCGATGCAGTTGGAGATGCGCGTCGTGAGCTCCTCCGCGGTCGGCAGGGCGACGGCTTCCGCCGGGGCCGCCTGGCGGGAGAGCATGGCCGTGACGCTCGCGTTGCCGGCCGACTGCTGCAGCGCCAGCACGCGCTCGAACGGGGAGACCGGGGCGCGCATCGCCACGGCCGACTCAGAGCGCTCGCCAGGCCGCTCCCGCACGGTTCGCCTCATTGCGCGGAGTCTGCCGATCCGGTCGGCGGGATGCGACGCTTAAACGACCTGGTAGCGCGATGTGTCCGTACCCGGACCCCGGCTACGGCCCGAGGTCGATCGCGCGCTCGACGTCGGCGAGCTTCGGGTCCGGCCCGAACCCGGTCACGACCCAGGTCGCGCCCGCCGCGAACCACGGCGCCGGGTCGACCTCCGGCGTGTTCACGATGATCACCGGGAAGTCCTCGCCGAGCGCCTCCCGCATCGCGTGCACGTCCTCCGGCGACTCGGTCTCGACCGGGAAGAAGCCCTGCCAGCGCTTGGCGCGCTCGAGCGGCTTCTTGCGCGGCCAGCGCCCGCCGACCCAGACGGGGATCGTCCCGTTGACCGGCCGCGGCTCGAACTCGCCCTCCCAGTAGCGCACGAGCTGCTCGAGGCCCTCGTCGAGCAGCCGGGCACGCTCGCGCATGTCGCCCTCCTCGCCGAAGCGCTCCGGATCGAACTCGCCCGTGGTCTCGGAGCCGATGCCGACGCCGAGGATGAGCCGGCCGCCGCTGAGGCGGTCCACGGACACCGTTTCGCGCGCGAGCTGATGCGTCCGCCGGCGCGGGAGCGGCGTGATCAACGGCCCGATCTTCACCCGCTCGGTGACCATCGCGACGGCCGCGAGCGTCACCCACGGGTCGGCGAGCTTCTCCACGGGCGGCTTGTACGCCACGTGGTCCCAGACGAAGAACCCGTCCCACCCCTTGGCCTCGGTCCGTTGTGCCAGCTCGGCGACCACACGGGGCTCGGACAGCTCCCCGAACGGCGCGACGAAGATCGCGCGCTTCAAGACGTACCTCCCAGTCGTTCGACATCACGGCGCCACAACTCCCGCTGCACCTTCCAGCGCATCCACCCGATCATGGACCGGGCGAGGAGGAAGACCAGCGTCGGCAGCAGGATCGCCAGCACGAAGACGTGCTCGATCGGCTTGCCCGAGTTCAGCGCATCTTGCACGGCCGGTCGGATGTCGACGCCGATGACGAGCGCCGCGATCACGCAGCAGTACAGCGATGTCGCAAGCTTCCCGAGCGCGGACAGCCAGCGGTTCAGCCGCACCAGCGTGTCCCACGCGACACGCCGGACGGTCAGCTGCTCGAACAGCGTCGCCCGGCGCGTGCCCTCGGGCGAGAGCTTGGCCTCGATGACCGTCTTGGCGCGCGAGGCGAGGGGCACGCGCCCGATTATCCCGGCGTGACAACCCGCAAGTAGCATCGATCGGGTGCGTTCACTCGCTCTGATCTTGACCGCGGGGCTGCTCGTGTCCGCCTGTGGCGAGGCGCCGAAGCCCGCTGCCAACGCGCGCGTGACGCTCAAACTCAGCCTGCCGGACGACGGCGGGATGGTCCGTGACGAGCGCGTGGTCGTGCGCGGGACGGTCAGCCCGGCGGACGCGTCCGTGCGCGTCGGGGGCGAGGACGCCGAGGTCGACGGGGGCGAGTTCAGCAAGGAGGTCGCGCTCGCGCCGGGCGGGAACGTGATCGACATCAGCGCCTCCTCACCGGGCCGTCGGCCGGCCACGGACGCCGTGCGCGTCACGCGCGACATGCGCGTGGACGTGCCGAACGTCGTCGGGCAGGAGGTCGATCCCGCCAAGACGGCGGTCGGCAACGTCGGCCTGAAGGTCGAGGAGGAGCAGCGCGGCGGCTGGCTGGACCGCGTCATCCCCGGCACCGACCACGTCTGCGCGACGCGCCCGGCGGCAGGCACGCCCGTGGACAAGGGCACGACGGTCACGCTGGTCACCCAGCGCGAGTGCCCGACCGGCCCGTAGAGACCTCTAGACGTCGGGAACGGCCAGGATCATCGTGATCCGCGGCTTGCCGCGCTCGATGATCACGTCCCACGTCATCGTCCCGGTCGTGGCGCCCGTGCGGTACCGGGCGCTGGCGCGGCCGACCGCGCCGCCTTCCGCCTCGAGCCCTTCCAGCACGAACTCCGACTGCGGGCTCTCCGCGAACTGCTCACGGTAGACGTCGACGACCTCGGCGCGGCCGCGCTGGCGGTCGGTCGGGAACACGCGCTGCGCGTCCGACGTCAGCAGGCGCGAGATCTTCGCCGCGTCCTCGTTCGAGTAGGCGGACGCGAACTGGCGCGCGAGCCGCTCGGCCTGCGCGTCGCTGACGGGGGAGCCCGGGGGCGGGATCTCGTCCCCGCCGCCGGGGATCGCGGCGACGGCGATCGCGCCGGTCGCCAGGACGGTCGCCGCGCCCAGCAGCAGTAGTCGCGGCCGCTTGCGCGCGCGGTAGGTGCGCAGCGGCGACGTGTCGTGGGCGGAGTCCGGAACGTCGGGGTCCGGGGCGGCCCACACGCCGGGGTCCCGCCGGATCGTCGGCGCCGCGGCGCCCCGCGCGACCGAGCGCTCCTCCTCGGTGACGGACTGCCCCTGCGCGGCGGCGAGCGTCGCACGGCCGAAGTCACCCGCCGACGGGAAGCGGTCGGCGGGGTTCTTGGCGAGCGCGCGGGCGAGCACCCGGTTGAACTCGGGGCCGGCGCCGATCGCGACCGGCGGCGGCTCGTGCAGGTGCGCGAGCATCGTCTGCGGGACGGTCTCGCGGATAAACGGCGGGCGGCCGGTGAGCGCGGCGTAGAGCACGCAGCCGAGCGCGTAGACGTCCGCGCGGGCGTCGCTCGGACCGGGCTTGAACTGCTCGGGCGCCATGTAGTCGACGGTGCCGAGGAAGTGCCCGCCGGTCGTGACGTTGGTCTCCGCGCTCGCGAGCCGCGTGAGCCCGAAGTCGGCCAGGTAGGCGTGATCGCCGCTGAGCAGCACGTTGGCGGGCTTGACGTCCCGGTGCACGAGGCCGGCGGTGTGCGCGGCGTCCAGCGCGCCCGCGACCTGGTTGATGATGGCCGCCGCCCGCTCGTGCTCGACTCGCCCGTGCGCGCGCAGCTCCTTGTGCAGGTCGGTGCCCTCCACCCAGCGCATCACGATGTACAGCCGCCCGTCCTCCTCACCGGCCTCGTACACGGGGATGACGTTCGGGTGATCGATCGCCGCCGCCATCCGCGACTCGCGCTGGAAGCGCTCCCGGAAGTCGCTGTCGGCGGCGTGCTCGGGCGCGATCAGCTTCAGCGCGACCGGCCGACCGAGCGAGAGCTGCGTCGCCCGATAGACGATGCCCATCCCGCCACGACCGGCGACCGACTCGATGCGGCACCCGGCAATATGAGCGCCCTCGAGCACATCGGTCACGCATTCAAGTGTGACGAACGCGCGACCCGTTCCCGTGCACTGTGAGCCAGTCGGCCAGTGCCTCGGCCAAATCGGCGCGTTTGCGCGCGTGGCCGACGTGGAGCTCGGCCCCGATCACGGTCTCGGCCGGCATCGGCATCTAAGGTGCCCGCGATGGACCCGATTGATGCCGAGCGCCTGCGCGAAGACCTCGAGCGGCTCGTCCGCATCCCGTCGATCGCGTTCGACGGGCATCCGCGGGCGCCGCTGGACGAGGCCGCGGCGCTGGTGAAGGAGCTGCTGCCGGGCTCGCGGTACGTCGACGTCCCCGGCGAGGCGCCGAGCGTCTACGCCGAGTACGGCGAGCCGGGCACCGGGCCGACCGTGCTCCTGTACGCGCACTACGACGTCCAGCCCGCGCCGACCGAGGGCTGGGAGAGCGACCCGTTCGAGCCGACGCTGCGCGGCAACCGCCTGTATGGGCGCGGCGCCGCCGACGACAAGTCCGGCGTCGTCGGCCACCTCGCCGCGCTGCGCGCGTACGACTTCAAGCCGCCCGTGCACACGAAGGTCCTGATCGAGGGCTCGGAGGAGAACGGGCGCCAGCGCATCCTCGAGGTCGTCGACGCGCAGCCCGACCTGATGCGCGCCGACCTGCTCGTGATCGCCGACGGCGGCAACTGGAAGCTGGGGGAGCCGACGCTGTGCACGACGCTGCGCGGCCACGGCAAGCTCACGGTCACGCTCCGCACGCTCGAGAACGCGCTGCACTCGGGCATGTTCGGCGGGGCCGCGCCGGACGCGCTGCTGGCGCTGGTCCGGCTGCTCGCGACGCTGCACGACGACGACGGCAACGTGGCGGTCAAGGGCCTGAGCGACTCGACCTGGGCCGGCGCCGACCTCCCCGAGCCGGACTTCCGCCGCCAGGCGGGCGTGCTGGACGGGGTGTCGCTGATCGGCGGCGGGAGCGTCGCCGACCGCCTGTGGGCGAGCCACGCGGTCTCCGTCCTCGGCCTCGACGCGCCCGCCGTCGAAGGCGCCGGCAACATCGTCATCCCGGTCGCGCGGGCCAAGGTCGCGGTGCGCATCCCGCAGGGCGCCGATCCCGTCGACTCGATGGACGCGGTCGAGCGGCACCTGCGCGCGCACACGCCGTGGGGCGCCGCGTTGGACATCGAGGTCGAGCCGGCGTCGTCGCCGCTCGCGCTCGAGGCCGACGCCGCCGCGGCCCGCGCACTCGAAGCGGCGTACGGCAAGCCGGTCGCGGTCATGGGCAGCGGCGGCTCGATCCCGCTCGTCGCCCGCCTCGCGGAGGTCTACCCGGAGGCGAAGATCGTGCTCTGGGGCGCGCAGGACTCCGACGCGGCGCAGATCCACGCCGCCAACGAGTCCGTCGACCTGACCGAGCTCGAGGCGATCGCGCGCACCCACGCGCTGCTGTTGCAGCAGCTCGCGGAGAGCGAGGGCTGATTCCCGCCCGCCCCGTCGGGCGGGCGAGAGTCAACCGGCGGCGCCGGTTGGAACACGGGCGCTGGGCTTGTCCTTGCCCACACAACGTCCCTCACGAACCGAACGTCACAAGGTGTTGACGGGTCAGGTCCGCGCGCGGACGACGACACGCTCGCAGGTTGCGGAAACGAGATCGATCGGGTCGACCCGGGCAACGTCGTTCCCAGGGCCGCACACGATCCGGTCGGGCTCGCCGTCGCGGGCGTCGAACCGGTCGTTCCCGCCGGCGCCGTAGAGCTCGTCGCGTCCCTTGCCGCCGGTGATGGCGTCGTCACCGTAGGAGCCGCGAAGCACGTTCGCGGCGTCCGTGCCGAGCATCGTCCGCGGCCCGGCGTCGGGGTGGTAGTCGTGGCTCTCGTACGGCGGATCGGTCTCCACGTCCTCCACATCCGCGAGCACGTTGTTGCCTTCCCCGCGCAGGCCGTCGTCGGCCCGCCCGTCGAAGCTGAGGCTGAGCGGATCGAGCTCGCGCCGGCGCAGGTTCACGGTGTCGATCCCGCCGCCGCCGACGACGGTGGTGCCCGCGTACGGGTACAGCTGGTCGTCGCCTGGCCCGCCGTCGATCTGACCGCTCGCGAAGCTGCCCAGCTCGTCGTCGCCCGGGCCGCCGGAGAGCGTCGCGGGGATCCTGCTGGTGATGCGGTCGTCGCCCGGACCGCCGATGACGACTGCGGTGCGGACCCCGGGACACTGGTACTCGCGCTCGGCCACGACGCACCCGTCGACCGAGACCGGGACCTGCATCGAGGACGGCGTCACGCTCACCGTGCCGGGCGTTCGGGTGAGATCCACGTGGACCGACGGCCGCAGGTTCCACGGGGTCGGTGCCGAGCCGAAGGTGTACGTCACCGTGCCGTCGCGGTTGACGAGCGAGTCCGCCGGGGGTGGCAG
Source organism: Solirubrobacter phytolaccae (assembly GCF_027587195.1). Lineage (GTDB taxonomy): Bacteria > Actinomycetota > Thermoleophilia > Solirubrobacterales > Solirubrobacteraceae > Solirubrobacter > Solirubrobacter phytolaccae. Next base: position 41,168 of record NZ_JAPDDP010000044.1, read on the forward strand.
CGGCCCGGGATCGCCGTCGGGGCGCTCGCACGTGTCCGAGACCTGGTCGACCGGGTCGGCGAGCACGGTGTCGGTGCCGGGGCCGCAGACGACGCGGTCGGGCTCGCCGTCGCGCGCGTCGACGGTGTCGTTGCCGTCGCCGCTGCTGAGGACGTCGCTTCCGCGTCCGCCGACGAGCGTGTCGTCGCCACCGCCCGTGGTGAGGTGGTTCGGCCCGTCGCTGCCGGTGAGTGAGACGGCGCCGCTCGGGGTGGACCGTTGCGCCCCGATCAGGACGTCCTCGACGTCGTCCTCGAGCCGGCCGTCCGCGAAGGTCGGTCCCGCCGCGGGCAGCCGCGCCACGTCGATCCCCGGGCCGCCGCGGAACCGGGTGCGGTCGGTGCCCACGAGGACGTCGTCGCCCGCGCCGCCGCGAAGCTCGATGTCGCCCGGTCCGGCAGTCAGCAGGTCGGCCCCGGCGCCGCCCGAGACCACGGCCGGGATGCGAGCGCTCGAGACGACCGGCTCGTCGGCACCGCCGCGCAGGTCCATCACGATGCGCTTCACGCGTGTGCACACGACGCCGCCCCGGCGCGCCCTGCAGCCGCGCTCGCGCAGCTTCGGGGCGTTGGTGACGCGCACGGTCGTGCCCGACGCGTTGACCCAGGTCTTCTCGGCCTGGGCCGAACCCGTGTAGGTGAGCGTGCCGCCGCGGTTGACGACCTTGGCGGCGTGCGCTGGGGCCGCGAGGACCAGCAGGGCGGCGCCGACCGCGAAGAGCTTCCGGATCACTCAGGCTTGAACGGACTCGGGCCCGTGGAGTTGCGAGGCTCCGGTGTTGAAGTCGATCGTGACCGTAATGGCCTCGCCGCGCGCGTAGGTGAGGACGTTGTCGTGGACGGAGACCGTCCGGTAGGGCGCGTCGGCGAAGGCGCGGCGGGCGGCGAGCAGGTGGCGGTAGTGGTGCAGGAGCGAGTCGGGATCGTCTTGCTGGGTGGCGACGTTGACGGCCGTGTGGTCGGGCGCGAACGGCAGCCACGCGTGCTCGGCCTCGGTGAACGAGCCGTCCGCGTCCCACTGCATCGGCGTGCGCACCGGGTCGCGGTTGCCGAACACCCACGGGTCCACCCGGCGCTCGGGCGGGATCTCGACGTCGCGCATGCCGATCTCGTCGCCGTAGTAGAGGGTCGGCGTGCCGCGCAGGGTGAGCAGGAGCGTCGCCGCGGCGCGCTCGTGGCCGGGCGGGAGGCGGCTGGCGAGCCGCGGGCGGTCGTGGTTGCCGGCCACCCAGTTCGGCCACGCGCCGTCCGGCAGCGCGCCCTCGTAGCGCTCGATCAGCTCGGCGACGTCGTGCGCGGTCCAGGGGGTGGAGAGCAGATGGAAGTTCGAGGGCAGGTCGAGCCCGGACGCGTAGTAGGCGACGAGCCGCTCGATCGGCAGGTACAGCTCGCCCACGAGCAGCCGGTCGCCGACCGTGGCGCGGAAGGCGCGGATCGCGTCCTGGACCTCGGGGCGGTCGGTCGTGAACTCGGGGAGGAGCGCGGAGTAGGGATCGTCGCCGGGGCTGAAGTCCGGATTGGGCGGGTTGTCGCGCCGCTGGTCGTCCTTGAACAGCTGCCGCAGCGCGTCGATCCGGAAGCCGTCCGCGCCGTGCTCGCACCAGAACCGCAGCACGTCGAGCATCGCGGCGCGCACGTCCGGGTTGCGCCAGTCCAGGTCGGGCTGCTCGGGGAGATAGGCGTGGTAGTAGAAGCGCTCCCCGTGCGGGCTCCAGGCCGGCCCGCCGAAGTTCGAGACCCAGTTGTTGGGCACCTCGTCCGCCCAGATGAAGTACTCGGAGTGGTCCGTGAACCACGGATGCTCGATCGACGTGTGGTTCGGGACGTAGTCGAGGATGAGCTTCAGGCCGAGCCGGCGCGCCTCTTGCGCCAGCGCGTCGAAGTCCTCGACGGTCCCGAACAGCGGGTCCACGTCCCGATGGTCGGCGACGTCGTAGCCGAAGTCGGCCATCGGCGAGCGGTAGAACGGGGAGAGCCAGACGCCGTCGACGCCGAGCCACTTCAGGTAGGGCAGCCGGCGGCGGACGCCTTCGAGGTCACCGACGCCGTCGGCGTTGGAGTCCTGGAACGAGCGCGGGTAGACCTGGTAGATCGCCCCGCGCTGCCACCAGGTCATCCGGCGATCCTACGCGCGCACCCGCTTGGAACGCGTCGGTGCGATCGCGGCCGTGCCGAGGTACTCCGCGACATACGACCTCGCGCGCTTGATCTTCACGCGATAGGTGCAGTCCGTGCGGAGCGTGGCGGTCTTCCCGCCGACCCGGACCTTGCCCGTGCACGGGACGTTCGCGGGCAGCGTCACCTTGCCCGTCGCCGTCAGGTTGCGGATGCGCAACGTGATCGCAGTGGCCTTGAAGCGTGCGACCGTCTTGGTGGTCGTGACGGCGGCGGTCTGCCCGGACGAGTCCGTGGCGATCGCGGTCAGTGTGTTGCGCCCGACGTCGCCGGCGGTGGGCGTGAACGCGCAGTCGTACGGCGCGACGGTGTCGACGCAGATGACGCGGTCGTCGTCGAGCCACCGGACGCTCGCGATCCCGCGGTCGTCCTCGACGCTGACGCCGAGGTCCGTGCCCGGCCGCCACGCGATCCGCGGGGCCGCGTCGTCGATCGGGACGGCCGGGCGCTCACCCGCGACCAGGATCGTCTCGCACGTGGGGCTGACGACGTCGAACGGGTCCACGAGCGCGGTGTCGGTGCCGGCGCCGCAGCGCACGCGGTCGGGCAGACCGTCGCGGGCGAGCAGCGTGTCGTCGCCGTCCCGGCCGTCGAGCACGTCGATCCCGCCGCCGCCCGTGATCGTGTCCGGCCCGGTGGCGCCGATCAGCTGGTTGGCGTCGTCGGTGCCGACGAGCGTGATCGGCCCGTACGGCGGCGCCGGAGGATCGGCCGGGTGCGGCATCGCGTCGCCGACGTCGACGTTCTCCAGATCGGGCAGGAAGTTCGCGTGGGTGCCCGCGTGGCCGTCGTCGGCGACGCCGTCGAGCGTGAGCGTCACCGGACCGGTGAGCTTCACGTTCCACGGCAACTGGTAGACGGCGTGGTCGACGCCGGCGCCGCCCCCGACCGTGTCGCCGCGCTGGGCGTAGAACGTGTCGTCGCCGGCGGCGCCGGTGAGCGTGTCGGCCGCCTCGCCACCGACGATGAAGTCGCGCCCGCCGCCGCCGTCGGCGATCAGCGGGACGCGCAGGCCGCCGGCTTGGACGGCGTCGTTGCCGGCGCCGCCGACGACGACGACCTCGTTGACGCCCTCGCAGCGGAAGAACGTCGCGGACGACGACGTCGTGGCGTCCGTGGTGCAGCCGGTGGCGGTGATGGGATCGCGGTTGCCGTTCTGCGCGATGGCGGACAGCGCGTACTGACCGCCGTAGTCGAACGACACGTCGAGCGGTTCGCCGGACGTGCCGGTCAGGGTGACGCGGCCGTTGCTGTTGACCAGCGTCGCGGCGTCGGCCGAGGTCGTGAGCGCCAGGAAGGCGAGCAGGAACGCGAGGCGCCTCATCGGACCGTCCTCACCGGGGAACGCTTGGCGGTGATCGCGTCGGTGCCGCCGTAGGTCGCGACGACCCGGCCGCCCTTGAGCGAGACGACGCGGTACGCGCAGCTCCGGCCGAGCTTCGCGGTGCGGGTCGTCGTGCCGGCCTTGACCGTCACGGTGCCGCTGCACGGGATGCCGTTCGGCAGCGTCACCTTCCCGGAGGCGACGAACCGCTTCCCCTGTCGCTTGACGGTCAGGCTCACCGCGCGGGGGGTGAACTTCGGGACGACGAGCGTCCGGATCGCGGTGCTCGTCTGGCCGGCGGTGTCGCTCGCCACGGCGACGATCGTCTTGCGGCCGACGTCGGCGATCCCCGGGGTGAAGCGGCAGACGAACGGAGCGGCCTTGACGGTGCAGAGCACGGTCTCGCCGGCGCTGAAGCGCACCTCGGCGACGCCGCGATCGTCGGTGGCGTCGACCGTGAGCGCGCTGCCGGCTCGCCAGGTGAGCTGCGGCGGAAGGTCCTGAACGCTCGGGACCGCCGTCGCCGTGACCTGGACGTCTTCGCAGCCCTCGGCCACCTGGTCGGCGCTGTCGACGAGGGCGATGTCGTTGCCGTCTCCGCAGCGGACGCGGTCCAGCTCGCCGTCGCGGGCATCGAGCGTGTCGTCGCCGCCGTTGCCGACCAGCACGTCGCTGCCGGCACCGCCGGTGATCCTGTCGGCGTAGTCGCCACCCGTGAGCGTGTTCGGGCCGGCGTCGCCGGTGAGGATCGCCGGGCCGCTGCCCACGAGCAGCTCCTCCACGCCGTCGACGATCCGGAACGGGCTGTCGCCGACGACGCCTTCGAAGGCGCTGTCGAGCGTGAGGCTCTGGGTCACGTCGCTGGAGCCGCGGCTGACGAGCTGGTCGATCCCGCTGCCCCCGCGGATCGTCGTCTGGGTGGGGGTGCGCAGCACGTTGATCACGTCATCGCCGGGGCCGGCGTCGAGCACCACGCGCGGGCCGCCCAGCAGGAAGGCGAGGTCGTCGCCGTCGCCGAGGTCAGCGACGACCGCCTGCACGCCCGGGCAGAAGTAGCCCTGGTTGAGCGCGTCCGTGAGCGTGCAGCCCTCGGCCGACGTGAGGCGGTAGACGAGGACACCGCCGGGGTAATCCCGGACCTGGAAGTTCTCGCCGGCGCCTGGAGCCCCGGTGTAGGTGAGCGTCCCGCTCCGATTGACCGCTGTCGCCGCGTTGGCGGCGGGCGCCAGGGCAGCGCACAGCAGCGCCGCTCCGAGGCCAAGCATCCCTGCTCGCATCCGTCCCCCGTTGAGTGGTGAGGATCGAACGTATCAGGCGCGCAGCCACTCGGCGAGCAGCGTTGGCCCGTCCGGGGAGACCGTCAGCTTCGCGCGCGACTCGGGCTTGAGGAAGCCCGCGGCCGACGCATGGTCGAGGAACGCGGTGAAGCCGTCGTAGTAGCCGTTGGTGTTGACCAGGCCGAACGGCTTGTCGTGGATGCCGAGGTAGCTCCAGGTGTAGACCTCGATCAGCTCCTCGAGCGTGCCGATCCCGCCGGGGAGCGCGATGAACGCGTCGCTGAGCTCCGCCATCAGGGCCTTGCGCTCGTGCATCGAGCCGACGGTGTGCAGCTCGGTCAGGCCGGGGTGCGCGATCTCTTTGTCGACGAGGACCTGCGGAATGACGCCCGCGACCTCACCGCCCGCGGCGAGCGCGGTGTCGGCGACGAGGCCCATCAGGCCGACGGACGCGCCGCCGTAGACGACGCGGATCCCGCGCGTGGCGAGGACGGTGGCGAGCTGCGTGGCGGCTTCGGCGTAGGCGGGGTCGTTGCCGAGGCTGGACCCGCAGTAGACGCAGACGGACTTCATGCTTTGAGGGCCTTGAGGAGGCGATCGAGGTCGGACTCGTCATTCCAGGCGCCGACGGAGGCGCGCAGGTACGGCGTGCCAGGCAGGTTGCGGACGGCGACGCCGCGGGCGTTGAGCTGCTCGCGCCTGGCCTCGGGGTCGTCGACCTCGAAGGTGACGAGCGTCGTGGCGCCACGGGGCGCGACCGTGAACCCGGCGTCGGCGAGCCGGGTCGCGAACGTGTGCGCGAGCTCGACGCCGCGCGCGTAGATCGTCTCCAGACCTTCGGCCTCGAGCACGTCCAGCGCGACCTTCGACAGCGCGACGGCCTCGCGCGGCAGCGGCAGGTCGAACCGGTTCGCGGTGCCCTTGAGCGAGCTGTCCAGCCCGTGGCTCGTGTCCTCGAACGAGAAGTACGTCGGCGCGATCGTGCGCACCCGCTCGCCGAAGTCCGGGTCCAGGTAGAGCATCCCGGTGCCGTCGGCGCCGCAGAGCCACTTCTGGCCGGGGCCGGCGTAGGCGACGCAACCGAGCTCGTGCACGTCGACCGCGATCGCGCCCGCGCCCTGCGCGCCGTCGAGGATCACCGGCACGGGCACGTCGGCCAGCTCCGCCGGCGCGACCTCGCCCGTGATCCAGCTCACGTGCGAGGCGGCGACGAGCGTCGTCTTCTTGGTCACCGCGTTCGCGAGCTCCGCGATCGGCACCTCCTTGACCGTCGCGCCGCGGTGGCGGGCGGCGATCAGCGGCCCGATCAGGCCGGGATGCTCGGCGTCCGAGGTGATGATCTCGTCCTTGGCGCTGATCGCGAGGCCGGCCAGGATCACGCCCAGCCCCGCGGTCGTCCCGCTCGTCACCGCGACGTCCTCAGGCGCGCAGCCGAGGACCCGCGCGTAGCCGGTGCGCAGCGCGTCCCCGAGGTCGTGCCGGCGCTCGAAGTGCGGCATCAGCCGGCCGTCGGTGAGCTGCGCGTCGAGCTCGGCCCGCGCGGCCTCCGCGGCGGCCCGTGGAATCGGTCCGTCCGTGCCCGCGTTCAGGTACGCGAGCTGCTGCAGAACGGGGAACTCGTCGCGGAAACCCATGCGGCTGCGGACCCTAGCGGCCGCAGACCGGCCACGGCGACGCGCCCTCGCGGGCGTACAGCATCGCGGCGCGCTGGTTCTGCTCAGCCTCCGAGGCCTGTGCCGGGTTCCCGCTGCCGCCGACGCTCGCCCACGTCTGCAGCGTGAACTGGAACTTGCCGTAGAAGCCGTTGCCGGTGTCCGTCCCCGGGTTCCCGCCGGACTCACACGCGGCGATCGCCTCGAGCGTGGGGGAGGCGGTCGCGTCGCGCGCCTTCACGACCCGCCGGCGCTCCCGGCGCTCCTCCTGCTTGATGTCCACCCGGAGCGATCGAATCCGGCGCGCGATCGTGGCGGGCGGATCATCACCCACCCGGCGCCGGTACCGGACCGGCGAGAACCCCTGGTCCTTGTGGTCGGCGAGCCGGCGGGCGAGTCGCCACGCCTTGCGCGTCAACCGCTCCTGCGCGAGCTCCGTCTTGACCTCACGCATCTGCGAGGCGACGGTCAGATGTCCGGCGAGCGGCGCCTGGATGTCCGACTGGGCGGCGGCCTTCACCGACGCGGGTACTGCGAGAGTCGCGGCGCCCACGGCCAATACGACGGTCGTGGTCGTTCGCATGCTGTTCCCTTCGTTCGCTTGCGGCGAGCGAGTCACCGTAGCGGCCGCGTTCGACGGAACCGCGAACGGCGGATCACACCCGCGGGCGCCGCGTCAAGCAAACTCGCGCTTCGCGGCGAGCCCGCTTGACCCGTCGCGGCGGGCGTGATGTGGGCAGGTGAGGAGGGTTCCCCTCACTGTGCGAACGCACAGGCGTTCACCGCGATTCGATCACGAGAGACCAAGCGCGCTCGTGCGGGACAGGGGGTATGCCCGGAAACTTCCGCTCAGCGAAAGTTTCCGGACACACCCCCCGCGAACCCGGCCCGAGCGATACCAACGGGGGAGCGCACAGCGGGTGTGCTCGCAGTTCCGGCCCGGAAGGCGGTTCGAACCGCGGCGCCGCACTAGCATGCCTGCCCGTGCGCGTCCCGCTTCCCGACGGCTCTGTCCGTGAGCTCCCCGACGGCTCCACCGGAGCCGACCTCGCCGCCGATATCGGTCCGGGCCTTGCCCGGGCCGCGCTGGCCATTCGTGTCCTTGACGAGAGCAAGACGGAGCAGCGCGACGGGACGGCCTATGACGACGGCCGGATCGTCGACCTGGACGCGCCGCTCACCGACGGGCAGCCGATCGAGATCCTCACCGCCAAGGCGGGGGACGGCGACGCGCTGAAGCTGCTGCGGCACGACATCGCGCACGTGCTGGCCGAGTCGGTGCTGGAGCTGTATCCGGGGACGAAGGTCAGCATCGGGCCGCCGATCGCGGACGGCTTCTACTACGACTTCGACTTCCCCGAAGGCGTGACGATCAACGAGGACGACTTCCCGAAGATCGAAGCGCAGATGAAGAAGCACGTGAAGGCCGCCGAGCCGTTCGTGCGCACGGAGGAGACCACGGCCGAGGCGATCGACCGGTACCTGCGTGAGGACCAGCCGTACAAGGTCGAGCTGATCGAGGACCTGGTGACCAACCAGGGCGTCAAGACCGTCGGCATCTACACCAACGGCGAGTTCAAGGACCTGTGCCGCGGGCCGCACGCGCCGGACACGGGCCGCGCGAAGGCGTTCAAGCTCACCTCCGTCGCCGGCGCGTACTGGCGCGGCGACGCGAACCGCCAGATGCTCACCCGCATCTACGGCACCGCGTTCGCGACCAAGGACGAGCTCAAGGAGCACCTGGAGCGCCTGGAGGAGGCGCGCAAGCGCGACCACCGCCGGCTCGGCCGCGAGCTCGGGCTGTTCGCGTTCTCGGAGACCGCGACGGGCTCGGCGTTCTGGCTCCCGCACGGCACCCAGCTGTTCAACACGCTGGTCGGGCTCTCGCGCGAGATGGGCGAGCAGCGCGGCTACACCGAGGTCAAGACCCCGCAGCTGTTCGACTCGCAGCTGTGGAAGACCTCGGGCCACTGGGACAAGTACCGCGACAACATGTTCGTGACCGAGTCCGAGGGCAAGCAGCTCGCGCTGAAGCCGATGAACTGCCCCGGGCACTGCCAGCTCTACAAGCTGCAGAAGTTCTCGTACCGCGATCTGCCGGTGCGCTACTCCGAGCCGGGCCTGCTGCACCGCAACGAGCTCTCGGGGACGCTGCACGGGCTCATGCGGGTGCGCCACTTCGCGCAGGACGACGCCCACATCTTCTGCACCGAGGACCAGCTCCAGGACGAGGTCACGGCCGCGCTGGAGTTCGCGTTCGCGACCTACCGGATGTTCGGCTTCGACGTGGAGGTCGAGCTCTCGACCCGTCCCGAGCAGCGGATCGGTGCCGAGGAGCTGTGGGACCGCTCGGAGGCCGCGCTGGAAGCGGCGCTGCAGGCCAACGACCTCGAGTACCGCGTCAACGAGGGCGACGGCGCGTTCTACGGGCCGAAGATCGACCTGCACATGCGTGACTCGCTGGGCCGCTCGTGGCAGCTCGGCACGGTCCAGCTCGACTACAACTTCCCGGAGCGGTTCGAGCTCACCTACACCGGCGCCGACAATGTCGAGCACCGGCCGGTGATGATCCACCGCGCGCTGATGGGCTCCTACGAGCGCTTCATCGGCATCCTGATCGAGCACTACGGCGGCGACTTCCCGGCCTGGCTCGCGCCGGTCCAGGCGATCGTGCTGCCGGTGTCGGACCGTCACATCGACTACGCGAACGAGCTCAAGGCCCAGCTGAGCGGCTTCCGGGTCGAGGTCGACCACCGCACGGAGTCGATCGGCCGCAAGATCCGCGACGCGGAGCTGCGGAAGATCCCGTACATGCTCGTCGTCGGCGATCGTGAGGTCGAGGAGCGGACCGCGTCGGTGCGCCGGCACAAGGAAGGCGACCAGGGCGCGCTGTCCGTCGAGGCGCTCAAGGAGCAGCTCTCACAGCCGGAATAGAGGGGACCCGTGGGCATCCTTGCCCTCGGGTCACCACTGCTTGCCGTCGCCATCCCTGGCTTCGGCTCGACCTGGGTAATCGACTCCCAAAACGGGAACTTGAGACCTCAGGATGTTTCGCCCTATACTTCGTGACGTTGAATACGCGTTCCCATACCGCGCCGCGTTCTTGACGCTCGGCGCCCACACCAGCTAGATGCCGGTCCCTCGTAGGTTCGACCGGCAACCGCCTGAGCGTGATACCACCCGCGTGAACGAACGCATCCGCGTTCCCGAGGTCCGTCTCATCGACGACACCGGCCAGCAGGTGGGGATCATGCGCACCAACGAAGCCCTGCGGATGGCCCAGGAGAAGGATCTCGACCTGGTCGAGGTCGCCGCGGAGGCCAAGCCGCCAGTAGTCCGGATCCTGGACTACTCCAAGTACAAGTACGAGCAGGCGCAGAAGGCCAAGTCGGCCCGAAAGCACCAGCAGACGATCAACGTCCGTGAGATCAAGTTCCGGCCGAAGATCGCGCAGCACGACTACGACACGAAGAAGGGCCACGTCGAACGCTTCTTGAAGGCGCGCGACAAGGTCAAGGTCACGATCATGTTCCGCGGGCGCGAGATGGCCCATCCGGAGCGTGGCGAGATGATCCTGAATCGCCTCGCCGAAGACCTGAACGAGCTCGCGATCGTGGAGCAGCGTCCTCAGCAGGACGGTCGCAACATGACGATGATGCTCGGTCCGGTCAAGACGACGACCGACGGCAAGTCAGATTGAGCTGATTCGGCGGCGCGGCCATAGCCACCCGGACCGGGTGGCTATACTGCGTCGCCGGTTATGCCCAAGATGAAGTCGCACTCCGGCGCCAAGAAGCGCTTCAAGGTCACTGGTACCGGCAAGGTCCTGGCCCGTCACTCCTTTTCGAGCCATATTCTCGAGAAGAAGTCACCCAAGCGCAAGCGCCATATGGCCCTGGCCATCGTGCTCGTCAAGGGTGACGCGTCCCGCGCAAAGACGATGCTGAACGGGAACGGTCGATGACCCGCGTCAAGCGCAGCGTCCACGCCAAGAAGAAGCGCCGTGAGGTCCTCGAGCGGACCAAGGGCTTCCGTGGCGAGGCCAACTCGAACTACAAGCGCGCCAAGGAAGCGATGTTCAAGGCGGACGCGTACGCGTACCGCGATCGTCGTAACCGCAAGCGTGACTTCCGTCGCCTCTGGATCACCCGCATCAACGCGGCCGCCCGCCAGGAGGGCATGTCCTACGGCACGTTCATCCACGGTCTGTCGCTGGCCGGCGTCGAGCTGGACCGCAAGGTCCTGGCCGACATCGCCGTGCGCGACCCTGAGACCTTCCGCGTGTTCGTCGCCCGGGCGCAGAACGCGGTCGCTGCGGCGGCCTAGCGCTCCCACCGAGCAATTCGCGGTGACTTGACGCCGGGCTTTCTCGCCCGGCGTTCGTGTTTAACAGGCGCCGAGCTCGCTCCGGGCAAAGCGGCCCGTGTAGTAGCGGCCGCGCTCCACTGGCCAGGTGATCGTCGCACGGCCGAGCGCGTCGATTGCGGCGAACCCCCGCGGCTGGTGTCCGAGCGGGTCGTCGGCCTCCTCGCCCAGGTCCGCCGGCGGGCACGCCTTCCCGGTCGCGTCGAAGACCAGCGCGGTCGCCCGGCGCGACGAGCGCAGCGCGTACACCGTGTGGCCCGCACCGACTGCGACGTCGAGCAGTGAGACCGTCCCGCGCGCGATGACCTGCGTCGGCCCGAGCCCGCCGGGGACGAGCGCCGCGGATTGCACCTGGGGCTCAGCCGTCGCCGCGGCGCGCGCCGGCTGCTTCGGTCGGGGCACCGGAGGCGGGCAGGGCGGGATCTCGTCGGGGGCGCCCGCATCCCACGCGATCCGCGCACCGGGGCCAGACGCGGCCCGCAGCGTCACGACGCCGTGGCCGACCGCGTACGAGATCCGCCGCGGCGCGCCGAAGGTGCCACCGGGCGGGCGGACCGCGGCCCACACCTCCCTCGGCGGCCACCAGCAGCGCGCGCCGCGCGGTTTCCGGTGTCGCGACGCGAGCCAGGCGGCGACGACCGTGCCGTCGGGCGCGGCGGCGAGCACGCCTTCGTCGGCGCGGCGCGTAAGGAGCCGCGGCAAGCCGAGGGGCGCGGCGACGGACGCGAACGTGCCGTCGCCGCGGGCGGCGCTGCCGTCACTGCGCGCGGCGGGCGGTGCGCCGCCGGGCACGCCTGTGCCGTCGCGGGGCGCCGCGGTCGGTCCGAGCACGATCGCGGCGCTCAGGCTGTCGCCGCTTTCGCCCAGGACGATGGCGGCGCCTGTCGCGTCGACCGCCACCGCCGAGGGGCGAGCGAGGCCCGGCACCCGGACGGAACCCGCGAACGGCAGCCCCGGCGCCGCGCGGCGCACGAACGTCTCGCGTTCGCCGCCGAGCGCGAGCACGGCCTCGCCGCCCGGGGCGATCGTCCCCGCGAGGTCGTGGCCGCCCTCGAGCAGGAGCTGACGCGGGTGGCCGGGCCGGTTCGCGCGGGTCCGCATGCCCGAGGCGATCAGCACGTCGCCGAGCAGCGTGGCGCGCTGCTCGCCCGGCGTGCCGACGACGATCCGGGCCGGCGTCTCGGACAACTCGAGCATCGCGCCGCGATAGTGCGGAGCGCACGCCTCGGCCTCGACGTGCACGAACGTGGACGTGCCCGCGGTCGAGATCGCGTCGGGTGGGAGCGTCTGCTGACAGCCCGGCGCGACGACGTCGGCGGGCGCCGACCAGGCCGTGGCCGCGGCGATCAACGCGGCTGCGAGCGTGGCTATACTTCGGCCCTCGTCATGTCCTATTCGTCCCCGGCCACTGAGCGCGAGATGTCACGTGATCGTGAAGTGGGGACGTTCCGCCGATTCGCCGCGCACGCCCGCGAGGCCTCGGCGGCCTAGGACCAACCGAACTCCGCCGAGCCTTGATAGGGCGCCCCTCCCACCGGAGCGGCGCCCTTTTTCGTTTCTACGCACCCATGACTGAAGCCATCTCCAGCTCCCACAACGAAGCCCTCAAAGAGGTCCGCAAGCTCGCCGGCAAGAAGTGGCGGGACAAGCTGGGCTCGTTCGTCGCCGAGGGCGAAGACCTGCTGGAGGCCGCGGAGGCCGCCGGCTGGCACCCGTCCGCCCGCTACGTCACCTCGGACTCGGGCCTCGAGGGCATCCCGGTGCTCCCGCACGTGATGGCGAGCGTGTCCCAGCTCGGCTCGGGCACGCGCGCGATCGGCGTGTACCCGCAGCGCTGGGCGCAACCGCAAGGCCCGCTGTGCATCGCGCTGTGGGGCGTGGGGGACCCGGGGAACGTCGGCACGGTCATCCGCTCCGCGCTCGCGTTCGGGGCGAGTTGCGTCGCGCTCGGCCCGGGCAGCGCCGATCCGTGGTCGCACAAGGCCGTGCGCGCCTCGATGGGCGCGATCTTCTCGATGCCGGTCGCGAAGGTGCGCAGCGCGTCGGAGCTGCCGGGCCGCAAGATCGCGCTGGCCGCCCGCGCGGGCTCGCCCCTGCAGCGCGTCAAGCCGAAATCGGCAAGCACCGGCGAAGCCGGTCGCGCAGATATGGCGCCGGTCACCCTCGTCGTGGGCGCCGAGCGCGAAGGCCTGAGCGACGAGTTCGTCGCGGGCTGCGACGACGTCGCCCACATCCCGATCGCCCACGCCGACTCTTTGAACGCCGCCATGGCGGCCACCGTTGCTGTCTACGAGCTAACTAGGATCACGCGCCCATGAGCACAGCCACCGCCGACCGGATTGCGCAGCTGCGGGCCGAGGGCGAGGCCGCGGTCGCCTCCGCCGCCTCGACCACGGACCTCGAGGAGATCCGTGTGCGCTTCCTCGGCCGTAAAGCCGAGCTGCCGAACCTGTTGCGAGACGTCGGCAAGCTCCCGCCCGAGGAGCGCGGGCCGGTGGGCAAGGGCGCCAACCAGGCGCGGCAGGCGCTGCAGGCCGCGGTCGACAGTCGCCAGGCCGAGCTCGAGGCGACCGAGCTCGAGAGCAAGCTCGCCGCCGACATCGTCGACGTGACGCTGCCCGGCACGCCGGTCACCCCGGCCGGGCACCTGCACATCCTCACCGCCACCCGGCGCGAGATCGAGGACGTGTTCGTCGGCCTGGGCTTCTCCGTGGTCGAAGGCCCGGAGATCGACCTCGCCTACTACAACTTCGACGCGCTCAACCACGACGTCCATCACCCCGCGCGCAGCGAGGCGGACACGTTCTACGTCGCCGACGACGTGGTCCTGCGCACGCAGACGAGCCCGATGCAGGTCCGCCAGATGGAGCTGCAGGCGCCGCCGCTGTACATCATCGTCCCGGGCCGCGTCTACCGGCCGGACAACGACGCGACGCACACGCCGCAGTTCCACCAGGTCGAAGGCCTGGCCGTGGACGAGGACCTGACGCTCGGCGACCTGCAGGGCACGCTGCTCGCGTTCGCCCGCGCGATCTTCGGCGACGACCGCGAGGTCCGCCTGCGCCCGCACTTCTTCCCGTTCACCGAGCCGTCGGTCGAGCTGGACGTGAGCTGCTTCAACTGCAAGCAGGGCTTCCTGCGGGACGGCTCGCGCTGCCCGCTGTGCAAGGGCACGGCGTGGATCGAGATCCTCGGCGCCGGCATGGTGGACCCGAACCTGTACGGCTACGTCGAGGGCTACGACCCCGACAAGCACCAGGGCTTCGCCTGGGGCATGGGCATCGAGCGGATCGCCTTCCTCAAGCACCGCGTGCCGGACCTGCGCATGTTCTTCGAGAACGACCTTCGACTGCTGGAGCAATTCGGATGAGGCTGCCCCTGTTCTGGTTGACGGACTACGTCGACCCCGGCATGGAGGCCTCCAAGCTGGCCAACCGCCTCGCGATGACCGGCACCGAGGTCGACCGCGTGCACGCGCACGGCGTCACCGCGCTCGAGAACTTCGTCGTCGGGCGCGTGCTCGAGCGCGAGCAGCACCCGGACGCCGACCGCCTCAGCGTCTGCCAGGTCGCGATCGGCGAGGGCGACGTGGCGACGATCGTCTGCGGCGCGCCGAACGTCGCCGCCGGCCAGACCGTCGGCGTCGCGCTCCCGGGCTCCGTCATGCCCGACGGCACCAAGCTCAAGAAGGCCAAGCTCCGCGGCATCCCGTCCAACGGCATGATCCTGGCCGAGGACGAGGTCTCGATCGGCATGGACCACGCCGGGATCATGGTCCTCGACGACGACCTGACGCCCGGCACGCCGCTCGCCGACGTGCTGCCGATCTCCACCGACGTGCTCGAGCTGGAGATCACGCCGAACCGCCCCGACTGCCTGAGCGTCTACGGCGTCGCGCGTGAGGTCCACGCCGCGACGGGGCAGCCGCTCGCGCCCGCGCCATGGGCGACCGACCCCGGCACGCCCGGCCCGATCGAAGGCGTCACGATCGAGGTCGAAGACCCCGAGTTCTGCCCGCGCTTCACCGCGCGGCTGTTCGAGGACGTCACGATCGGCCCGTCGCCGCGCTGGCTGAAGGCGCGCCTGATGGCCGCCGGGCAGCGCCCGATCAACAACGTCGTGGACATCACGAACTACGCGATGCTGCTCACCGGGCAGCCGCTGCACGCGTTCGACTTCGACCTCGTCGCGGGCGGCCGCCTGAAGGTCCGCCGCGCCGGTGAGGGTGAGAAGATGCTCACGCTGGACGACGCCGAGCGCACGCTCGACGGCTCCATGCACCTGATCGAGGACGGCGACGGCCCGACGTCGATCGCTGGGATCATGGGCGGCCAGCGCTCCGAGGTCCAGCCGACCACGACCCGCGTTCTGATGGAGGCGGCCAACTGGAACGGCCCGACGCTGCAGCGCACGTCGCAGAAGCTGGGTCTGCGCACCGAGGCGTCCGGTCGCTTCGAGAAAGGGCTCGCGCCCGAGCAGGCGATGGAGGGCCAGATCGTCGCCACCCAGCTCATGCTCGAGCTGACCGGCGCGCGGCTGGTCGACGGCACGATCGACATCGGGGGCGAAGGCCCGGCACCGGTCACGCTGCGCCTGCGCGACGAGAAGGTCACGCGCCTGCTCGGCACTCAGGTGCCGATCCGCGAGCAGGCCGACATCCTCGAAGCGCTCGAGTTCGGCGTCCACGACGCGGGCGACGGCCTGGACGTGACCGTCCCGGCCTTCCGCCGCAACGACGTCACGCGCGAGGTCGACCTGATCGAGGAGGTTGCGCGCCTGTGGGGGCTGGAGAAGCTCCCGGCGACGATCCCCGGCCACGGCATGAGCGCGCGGCTCACGACCGAGCAGCGCCTGCGCCGCCGCGCGGCCGACGCGCTCGTGGGCGCGGGCTTCAGCGAGGCGATCGGCTGGAGCTTCCAGGCGCCCGAGCTGGCGCGCAAGCTGCGGATCGACCTCCCGGCCGTCAAGCTGCGCAACCCGCTCTCGGAAGACCTGAGCGTGATGCGCACGACGCTGCTCGGCTCGCTCCTGAACAGCGTCCGCCACAACACGGCGCGCGGCACCGAGGACGTGCGGCTGTTCGAGGAGGGCTCGGTCTACTTCGACCGCCCGCACGGCCGCACCCCGACCGCCGCGGAGGCGCGCTCGACGCCGCTCCCCGACGAGCGGATGCATCTCGCCGCGCTGCTCACCGGTCGCCTGCATCCCGCCTCCTGGGGTGAGTCCAATCCGCCGACCGCGGACTTCTTCGCCGCCAAGGGCGTGCTGGAGACCGTGCTCGGCGCGCTGCGCGTGCCGTTCACCGTCGTGCGCGGGTCCGACCCGTTCCTGCACCCGGGCCGCGCGGCGCGCGTGCTGATCGGTGGCGAGGACGCGGGCTGGCTCGGCGAGCTGCACCCGGGCGTGACCGAGGAGTTCGACCTCGGGCGTGTCGCCGGCTTCGAGCTGGACCTGTCCGCCGTGCTCCCGCACGCCAACGTCGCGCCGCTCTACGAGGACCTGACGAGCTTCCCGGCGATCCGCCAGGACCTCGCGTTCTGGGTTCCGGCCGACCGCACGGCGTCCGAGCTGGTGGAAGTGGTCAAGGGCGCGGGCGGCAAGCTCCTCAAGGACGTGTCCGTGTTCGACGTGTACGCGCACGAGGGCCGCACGTCGCTCGCGGTCCGCCTGGAGTTCCGCGCCGGCGACCGCACGCTCACCGACGAGGAGATCGCCCCGCAGCGCGAGAAGGTCGTGAAGGCGGTGGCGAGCAAGCTGGAGGGCGAGCTTCGTGGCTAACCCGACCGTCGCGGTGCTCGGTGCCGCCGGCTACGCCGGCGCGATCGCCGCGCAGATCCTCTACCGGCATCCGTCCTTCGAGCTGTCCGCCGTCACCGCGCGCGCGGAGGCGGGCCAGCGGCTCGACGACGTGCACCCCAAGACGCGGGTGCCGCTGGAGCTCGAGCTCTATAAGGACCACACCCCCGACGCCGCCGTCGTCGCCTACCCGCACGGCGCGGCGGCGCCGGTCGTGGCGGAGCTGCGGGCGCGCGGCGTCCGCGTGGTGGATCTCTCCGCCGACTTCCGCCTGCGCGACCGGACCACGTACGACGACTGGTACGGCGAGCACAAGGCCCCAGAGATCTTCGGCCAGGGCGTCTACGGGCTGCCCGAGCTCAACCGGGACGCCGTTGCGGGGTCCGATCTCGTCGCCAACCCCGGCTGCTATCCGACCGCGGCGCTGCTCGGCCTCGCGCCGCTCGCGAAGGCCGGCCTGATCGGCGACGTGATCATCGACGGCAAGTCCGGCGTCTCCGGCGCGGGCCGCGGCGCCACCGCGACCACGCACTTCATCTCCGCCGACGAGAACGTCTCGCCCTACAAGATCGAAGGGCACCGCCACACGCCCGAGATCGAGCAGGAGCTGGGCGCGCTCGGCAACGACGTCACGGTCACCTTCACGCCCTACCTGGTGCCGCTGGCCCAGGGCGAGCTGGTCACGTCCTACGTCACGCCGACCCGCGACGTCGACGCCGACGAGATCTCCGAGCTGTTCGACGACCTCTACGGCGCCGAGCCGTTCATCGAGCTGCGGCGCGGTCCGGTCGGCGTGATCGACGTGCGCGACACGAACTACTGCCGGATCTCCTGGCACCACGACCCGCGCACGGGCCGCGTGATCGTGTTCGCCGCGATCGACAACCTGTGGAAGGGCGCTGCGTCCCAGGCGGTGCAGAACCTGAACCTGATGTTCGGACGGCCGGAAACCGAGGGACTGCGATGAGCTCACGTTGGCTGGAGTTGCCCGGTCACGTCACCGAGAACCCCGGCGACCTCCCGAAGGGCTTCAAGGCCGCGGGCGTCGCGGCGGGCATCAAGCCCAGCGGCGGGATGGACGTCGGCCTGCTGGTCTGCAGCGAGGCCGGCTGCGTGAGCGCGACCCGCTTCACGCGCAGCGGCATCCTCGCCGCGCCCGTCGTCCTCACGAAGGAACGCGCCCGCCAGGACGCGATCCGCGTCGTGATCGTCAACTCCGGCAACGCGAACGCCGCCACCGGCAACCGCGGCTTCGAGCAGGCGGCGCGCATGCAGGGCGCCGCGGCGATGGCCGGCGGCGCGCGCGAGGATCAGGTCGCGGTCGCCTCGACCGGCGTGATCGGCGTGCAGCTGGACGCCGGCGACGTGATCCGCGGCATCGCTCGCGCCCGCGGTGACCTGCGCGAGTACGGCCACGGCGACTTCTCCGAGGCGATCCAGACCACGGACCAGTTCGCCAAGGAGGTCGAGGTCGACGTCGCGCTGAGCGCCGGCACCGTGCGCCTCACCGCGCAGGCCAAGGGCGCCGGGATGATCTCCCCGAACTTCGCCACGATGCTGTGCTTCGTCCAGACCGACGCGGGCCTGGACGCGAAGTTCGCCGACCTGCTGCTCGGCCTGTGCGTGGAGCGCTCGTTCGACCGCATCTCCGTCGACGGCCAGCTCTCCACCAACGACACGGTGATCTTCCAGGCCAGCGGCGCCTCCGGCGTCCAGCTCGAGGCGGAGTCCGAGGACGCGACGAAGTTCGGCGAGGCGCTCGACTGGGCGCTGCGCAAGCTCGCGCTGGACATCGTCCGCGACGGCGAGGGCTCCAAGCGGATCGGTCGCGTCGTCGTGCGCGGCGGGTCGCACGAGGTGGCGGAGAACGCCGCGCGGGCGATCGCGAACTCTCCGCTGGTCAAGGCCGCGCTGCACGGCGGGGACCCGAACTGGGGCCGGATCGTGCAGGCCGTCGGCGGCGCGCTGACCGACACGGCGCCGCTCGCGGTCGACGTGTTCATCGAGTCGGTGCAAGTGGCCGCGGCGGGCATGGCGATCCCGTTCGACGTGGCCAAGCTGGCCGAGGCGGTCAGCGGCGACGAGGTCGAGTACGACGTCGTGCTGCCCGGGAGCGGGGCGGAGACCGAGGTCTTCTTCTCCGATCTCTCGCACGAGTACGTGACCATCAACGCCGACTACACGACGTGACGCCGATGCGCGACGTCGGCACACTCCTGGAGGCGCTCCCGTACATCCGGGAGTTCCACGGCAAGACGGTCGTCATCAAGTACGGCGGCGCGGCGATGAACGACCCGGCGCTGCGCGAGGAGTTCGCACGCGACGTCGTGCTGCTCAAGTACGTCGGGCTGAACCCGATCATCGTCCACGGCGGCGGGCCGGACATCACCGCCTACATGAACCGCCTGAACATGCCGGTCGAGTTCATCGGCGGGCTGCGCGTGAGCGACGAGGACACCGTCGAGATCGCGAAGATGGTGCTCGTCGGCAAGGTCAACAAGGACATCGTCGGCCGGATCAATCGCCACGGGCAGCCCGCGGTCGGCCTGTCCGGTGACGACGGCCAGCTGTTCCGCGTGAGCACCATGCTCGGCCCGGGCGGCGAGGACATCGGCTTCGTCGGCAAGATCGACCGCGTCGACGTCGGCGTGCTCACCCACATCGCCGAGGACTACATCCCGGTCGTCGCGTCGGTCGGCGCGGACCGCACCGGACGCTCGCACAACGTCAACGCCGACGAGGCCGCGGGCGCGATCGCGCGGGCGCTGGGCGCCTACAAGGTCATCTTCCTCACGGACGTGGCGGGCTGGCTGCGCGACCCCGCGGATCCCGACAGCGTGATCTCCGAGGCGGGCGCGGACGAGGTCGAAACCGCGCTCGAGCACATGCAGGGCGGGATGCGGCCCAAGCTGCAGGCGTGCGTGGAGGCCATCCACGGCGGCGTCACCTACGCGCACATCATCGACGGGCGGCTGCCGCACTCGCTGCTGCTCGAGCTGTTCACGGATGCCGGCATCGGGACGAAAGTGAGGCCGGCGACGTGAGCCTGGCGAATACCTACGCGCGCTACCCCGTCGAGTTCGTCAGCGGCGAGGGCGCCTGGCTGACCGACAGCAAGGGCGAGCGCTACCTGGACTTCCTCGCGGGGATCGCGGTCAACAACCTCGGCCACTCGCACCCGCGGCTCGTGGAGGCGGTGCGCGAGCAGGCCGGGCGGCTGATCCACGTCTCCAACCTCTTCTACACCGAGCCGAACGTGCGGCTGGCGGAGCGCCTGTGCGCGCGGTCGTTCGGCGAGAGCGTCTTCTTCTGCAACAGCGGCGCCGAGGCCAACGAGGCCGCGATCAAGCTCGCCCGCAAGCACCGCCCGCGCGGCGACGTGATCGTGGCGCTGAACGCGTTCCACGGGCGGACCTACGGCGCTTTGAGCGCCACGCCGCAGGAGGCCAAGCAGGCGCCGTTCGCGCCGCTCGTGCCCGGGTTCCGGGCGGTCGAGGCGAGCGACGTCGCCGCTGCCGTGGACGCCGACACCGCCGCCGTGCTGATCGAGCCGATCCAGGGCGAGTCCGGCGTCAACGTGATGTCGTCCGAGCTGCTGGCCGGCATCCGCGCGGCCTGCGACGAGGTCGGCGCCGCGCTGATCTTCGACGAGGTGCAGACCGGCATGGGGCGGACGGGCTCGCTGTGGGCCTACGAGCAGCTGGGCGTCGTCCCGGACGCGATGACGCTCGCGAAGGGCCTCGCCGGCGGCCTGCCGATGGGCGCGCTGGTGATCGGCCCGAAGCTGCAGGAGGTCTTCGTCCCCGGCGACCACGGCTCGACGTTCGCCGGCGGCCCACTGGTGAGCGCCGCGGCCAATGTCGCGCTCGACGTGATCGACGACGAGACGTTCCTCGCGCGCGTGCGCGAGACCGGTGAGCGGCTCGTGGCGAAGCTGCAGGAGCTGCCCTACGTGGTCTCGGTGCGCGGTCGCGGGCTCATGGTGGCGGCCGAGATCAACGTCGAGGCGCCGAAGTTGGCGACGCGGGCGCTGCTCGAGCAGCAGCTGATCATCAACGCCACCGGTGCCACCACCTTGCGCTTCCTGCCGCCCCTGATCGTCGGCGCGGACGAGATCGACGAAGCCGTCGATCGTCTGAAAAAGCTCGATATCTGACACCTGGAAAGCGGTGCATCTCGATGCACCGTCAACTGGCCCGTTAACTGGTCAGCAGGATCCGATGCAGTGGCGCGATCCGGCAAATCGCCAGCTAGGGTCCCGCCGGCCCCATGACGAGCCCCACTCTGGATGTTGCGCACTCCGCGGCCCGGCTGATTGCCGACGGCCGCGCGGCGGGTCGCAGCGGGTTGCAGGACGTTGCGTCGATGTTCGCTCGCACGCACGACTGCGCCTGCGTCATCTACCTCAAGTCGGCGCTGCGCGGTGCGGTGGTGCCGATGGCGGCGGCGTCCGAGCGGCCGGACATCGCCGCGTATATGAGCGAGTACGTCGGCCGGGACTCCGGCTGGCCGAGCGAGAAGCTCCTGGACGCCTTCCGGCGCGGCGAGACGCTCGACCGGACCGGTGACCCGGCGGACCTCGCCAACTGGGTCGGGCCGCCCGCGGGCACGCACACGCTGCACTTCGGGCTGCATTCGCTGTTCGCCGCGCCGGTGCGTCGTCCCGGCGCCGCGCGGATCGCGGGCGTCGTGGCCGTCGGCCGGCACGAGGGTGAGCCGCCGCTGAGCGACGCGGACCGCGCGGCCGTGCTCGCGCTCGTCGACGCTCTGACCGACCCGATGGTGCGCGAGCGCGACGCGTGGGAGATGCACGAGCGCCTCGAGGCGACGGTGCGCGCGGGCCGGCTGGAGCTGCTCGGCGACGGGCGGCTGGCGACCGCGTTCCGCTACTCGACCGCGGGCATCGCGATCTTCACGCTCGACCCGGCCCGGCCGCGCGTCGTGGACCTCAACGAGCGCCTGGCCGAGGTGCTCGGCGCGTCGCCGCACGTCCTGCTCGCCCGGCGCGGCGTGCGCGACTTCGTGCATCGCGACGACGTCGCCGCGGCCAAGCTCGCGCTGCGCCGGCTGCACGCGGGCGAGGTGGAGTTCAGCCGCCGGCGTCTGCGGCTGCTCGGCGATGGGGACGAGTACGTCGCGTGCGACGTGGTCCTCTCGCTCGCTCGCGACAACGCCGGGGTCTCGCGCTACGGCCTCTGCCAGATCGTCGACGTCGAGGAGCCGCGGCGCGCGCATCACCCGCTCGCGCGCGAGGTGCGCGCGCAGGAGATGCTCGCCGCGCTCGGCCGGCTCGCCCTGGAAGGCACGCCGGACGCCCACCTGATGCGGACCACGGCGGCGGGGATCGGCAGCGCGCTGGCGGTCGACGCGGCGATGGTGCTCGAGCGCCGGCCGGACGGCACGACCGCGACGGTCGCGGCGCACGGCTCGGTGCCGATGGCGATGCCGGTCGCGGACGAGCTCCCGGGCGCCGCGCGGCTGCTCGAGGGCGCGCTGCTGCCGTCGGTGTGGCGCGGCGCGGGCGTGCGTGGGGCGATCGTGGCGCCGCTCGGCCTCGGGCCGGGGCCGCGCCGCTGGCTCGCGGCCGCCAGCTACGAGACGCGGTCGTTCACGGCGGGCGAGGAGCGCGTGGTCGAGACCGCCGCGCACCTGGTCTCCACCGCGGGCGCCGACCGGCCGGTGCGGGCTTCGCAGCCGCCCGAGCTGGCCGCGCTCCCCGGGCGCGAGCAGTTCGCGGACCGCGTCACGCACGCGATCGCGCGCGCGGGGCGCCAGGGCGAGTCGGTCGCGGTGCTCACGCTCGACGTCGACGGCTTCCGCGACGTCAACGACACGTTCGGCTACGAGGTCGGCGACGAGGTGCTCGCGACGTTCGCGCGCCGGCTGGAGGGCGTGCTGCGCGCGGGGGACACGCTCGCGCGGCTCGGCGGCGACGAGTTCGGGATCGTCTGCGAGGACATCTCCGGCGAGCGCGGCACGATCGAGATCGTCCGCCGCGTGATCGGCGCGTTCGAGGCGCCGGTGGTCGTGGACGAGCACGTGCTGCACCCGGCGGTGTCGATCGGCGTGGCGCTGGGCGACTGGGTGTCCAGCAGCGCGGACTCGCTGATGCGCGACGCGGAGACCGCGCTCCAGCGCGCGCAGGACCAGCCCGGGACGACCTACGAGCTGTTCGACCGCACGATGCGCCGGCGTGTCGCCGAGCGGATCCGGCTCGAGCACGACCTGCGGCGAGCCTTGGAGAACGACGAGCTCGTGCTGCACTACCAGCCGCTCGTCTCGCTGCACGAGCGGCGGATCCTGGGGCTGGAGGCGCTGGTGCGCTGGCAGCATCCCGAGCGCGGGCTCGTGTCGCCGAACGAGTTCATCCCGGCCGCGGAGTCGTCGGGGCTGATCCTCGCGGTCGGCCGCTGGGTGATCCGCGAGGCGTCCCGGCAGCTCACGCGCTGGGACGCCGACCCGACGCTCCCGCGCGTGTGGGTGTCGGTGAACGTCAGCGGCCGGCAGATCGCGGCGCCGGGGCTGGCGGAGGAGATCGGCGAGACGCTGCAGCGCACCGGCCTGGAGCCCGACCGGCTGGCGCTCGAGCTGACCGAGACCGTGCTGATGGAGGACGCGGGCTCGCCGCTCGCCCACCTGCAGCGGCTCAAGGCGCTCGGCGTGCGGCTGCTGCTCGACGACTTCGGCACGGGCTACTCGTCGCTGAACTACGTCAAGCGCTTCCCGCTGGACGGCCTGAAGGTCGACCGCTCGTTCGTCGCCGGGCTCGCGGACGCCGAGAGCGACCGCCACATCCTGCGGGCGATCGTGAGCATGGCCACCGCGCTGGACGTCTCCGTGATCGCCGAGGGCGTCGAGACCGCCGAGCAGGCCGCGTGGATCGCGAGCATGGACTGCGACACCGTTCAGGGCTACGGCGTCGCCCGGCCTGCCCCGGCGGCGGAGATCGAGACCCTGCTGCGCGACGGGCTGCCGGCCGAGCGCGCGGACTGGTCGCTGGAACCGCCGGTCGCGCAGGTCGACGAGCCGACCGTCGCCCTCGGCGAGGCCACCGACGTGCTCGGCGTCTCCGCGAGCACGATCCGCCGCTGGGCCGACACGGGCCGGATCGCCGTCGTGCGCACCCCGGGCGGGCATCGCCGCTTCCCGGTCGCCGAGTTGCGGCGGTTGAGCACCGGCCCGGAGCTCCGGCCGCGCACGCAGCTGCGCGCGATCGACGCGCCGACCGCGAGCCTCCCGCACGTCGCCGCGCTGCTCCGGATGCAGCCCGAGCGGCTGCAGTCCGTCGCCGGCGGCCTGTACGAGACCGGCCGCCACGGCTGGTTCGCGCGCGAGCCCGGCGTGGCGGAGTTGAGTGAGTGGGCCGCGCGGGTGGCCGCGGCGTGCGAGAGCGCCGACTGGGACAGCGCCGAGACCGCGACGCAGCGCCTCGGCGCGCGCGCTGAAGTCGGCGGGGCGACGCTGCTCGAGCGGTTTCTCGTGATCGAGCGGTTCGGCGCCTTGGTGGCCGAGGTGCTGCAGCGGCGTGAAGCCGGGCCCCGCGAGATCGCGGGGGCGCGGCGTCTGTTCGCCCGGTTGGCGCGGGGCTTGATCGAGTCGTAGGGCGCCGCCGTCCGGCATACGCAGGGAGGTGTCATCCCTTCGCCGCACTGGTTTGGCGAGGATCACCTCCCGGTATGAGCCGGATGCCGTGCGCATCCGAACCCTGACCGGAGTGGGACTCGCGACCGTCCTGGTCGCCACGCCGGCGTTCGCGCAGCTGCCGGTCCCCACGGTGCCGGTGCCGGTGCCGACCGTCCAGGTCCCGATCCCGACCGTCCAGGTCCCGATCCCGACGGTGCAGGTCCCGATCCCGACCGTCCAGGTCCCGGTGCCCACCGCACCTCCGAGTGCGCCGCCCGTGATCGGCGGCGGTGGCTCGGGCGGCTCAGGCTCGGGCGGCGCCGGCAGCGGCGGCGGGACCGGCTCGGGCGGCGCGGCCGGCGGTTCGGAAGTCGGGG
>NZ_JAPDDP010000045.1 GCF_027587195.1 Solirubrobacter phytolaccae
GCTGGTGTTCGACACGAGCGGCTCGATGCTCGCGACCGACGTCCAGCCGTCCCGCCTCGCCGCGCCGCCCCCGCCGCGCCGCCTCGGCCACGCACACCGCCGGGCTGCGCCGTCTCTCGCTGTGCCGCCTGTCGCCGCGCCGCCTGTCGCCGCGCCGCCTGTCGCTGCGCCGCCCCTCGTTGCGCGGCCCACCGCCGCGTTCCACCGCCGCGTCCCGCCGCGCCACGTCCCGCCGCGCCATCGCCGTGGAGCTCCGCGCGCGACGCGTCTCGTTGTGTCGCCGTGTCCGGGGAGCACACCGTCGGGCGCCGCGTCAAGAAACTCGTGCCCGCCACGGCGGCGGAGTGCGCGGCCGTCGTCACGAGTTTCTTGACCCGACGCGGCCGGCGCGCTCTGGGCTAGTCAGGCCGGCTGGGGCCGGCGAGCCCCACGCGTGCCCAGAGCGCACCCGCCACTCGAGCGTTCACTTTGTCAACCAGAGGTTGACCAACCGATCACTCGCATGGCCAATGCCACGCGAACGTCGGGTTTGTTCCCATAGCGGGAACAAAGTCAGAGTTCGCGTGGCCGACGCCACGCGAACCTCGACAAAACGACCGCATAGGTACAAAACTCGCGGTTCGCGTGGCACGACGGCCCAAACGAGCGCACTCGGCCCGCGCCCGGGCGCAAACCGGCGCAGCCGCTCACCCGCACAAGAGCGCGCCGGCCGCCGCGTGTCAAGCGGCTCGCCGCGCAGCGCGAGTTGCTTGACACGCGGCCCGACGGTGTGCTCCCCGACGCGCACGAACCCGCCGCGCGCCACACGAGCTGAACTCCGCCCCGATCAGCCGCCCGGCAGCTTGGCGCGCGCGGCAGCGCGGAACCGCACAGCCGGATCGTCCGAGTTCAGGGCCTTCTGCAGGTCCGTCGCCATCGGCTCGAACGGGTTGAGCCGCACCGCCTCGGCGGCCATCGGCCGCGGGTCCCGGCCCGCGATGGCCTGGGCCACGGCGAGTCCGTAGGCGTAGCGCCAGTTGTCCGGGTCGCGCTCGCGGGCCGACTGCATGGCCTCCACGCCGAGCGCGTAGGCGCCGCCGCGCAGGTTGCAGTAGCCGAGGATCGCGTAGGGCTCGGGCGCGAACGGCAGCCGGTCGCGCGCGGTCAGCGCGTCGTTGACAGCGGTCGCGCAGTCGCCGCGCGAGAAGGCGCGGGAGGCGGACGTCAGCGCCGAGTCCGCGCTGGCGACGAGCCACGGCGTGACCGCCACGAGCAGGCAGGCGAGGCCGACGACGACACGGGCCGTGCGTCCCGGCGGGCGTCCGCGCGCCGCGCCCAGCGGGGCGGCGACGATCACGCCGGACGCCGCGAAGAACCACACGAAGAGCGAGGGCATCTCCCAGTCCCAGTCCGTGCAGGCGTGCAGCAGCAGGGCGATGCCGGCGGCCGCCACCGCGGCGTGCGCGTCACGGTCCTCCCGCTCACGGTCGAAGCCGCGCCGCACCGCCACGACCAGCGGCGTCATCAGCATCACCAGCAGGAACGCGAGCCCGACCACGCCGAGCTCGGCGAGCGTCTCCAGCACGAGCGAGTGGGCGTCGCGAATGATGTAGAAGAACGGCCGCCGCTGCTCCCATTCGACCTGGAACGTGCCCGCGCCCGTGCCGAGGACGCGGTGGTCCTCCCAGATGTCGAGCGTGACCTTCCAGAAGTCCAGGCGCCCGTTGTTGCCGACCTGCAGCAGCCGGTCGCGCGCGTCGCCCGTGTCCGGGACGACGTTGCCGCTCTGGAAGGAGTCGACCGCGTCCGTGACGCGGCCCGGCGCGTCCACCCACAGCAGCGCGGCGACCACCACGAGCACGGCCGCGAAGCCCACCCCTAGGCGGTCGGCGCGCCGCTGCGGGCCCTTTCCCCGGGCGACGCGGCGCAGCGCCGGCTCGACGCGCTCGGCGAGCAGGCGCAGACCGGCGGCGGCCACGACCATCAGGGCGAGCACGAGCGCCACGCGGTGTCCCTGCCCGGGCCCCGCGCCCTCCGCGTAGCGGTCCGTCCCGAGCTCCTCGGCCCGGTAGGCGAACCACAGCACGACGGCCGTCGGCGGCGTCACCGCCGCGAGCGCGAGGAACACGCGGAGCCGCCGCACGCACACGACGTAGACGACGACGCCGACCGCGCAGGCCGCGATCGCACCGCGCGAGAACGTCAGGTAGAGCGCGAGCGCGCCGACCGGCACGGCGGCCGCGCCGAGCACGCGCATCAGCCGCGGCTGCTGGGCGTCGGCGGCGTTCGCCAACGCGAGCAGGACCGTGATCGCGCTCGCCATCCCCATCGCGTTCCAGTACGTGAGCGGGAACGCGAGCCGCCCCGCGACGAACCGCCCCGAGGTCGGGAAGACGTCCGGCACGATCCGGCTCGCCAACCCGGCGAGGCAGATGACCGCGAACGCGCCGAGCAGCCAGCGGAGCAGGACCGCGAGCGTCCGCGGCCCTCGCGGCGCCATCGCGAACAGCAGCAGCACCTCGAGGTAGAGCAACGCGCGATCGAATTCCAGGGTGGCCCGGGCCGGCGCGTCCGACCACACGGCGGACAGAAGCGCGAGGCTGGCGAGCCCCGCCGCGCCAAGTGCGGTGACCGCCGCGAGCCGGCTCCAGCCCGCGAATGGATCCTCCGCAAGTGTCACCCGTAAGACCAAAGCGACCGCGCCGGCGACCGCCGTGATCGCCGTGATCGACGGGAAGAACCCGCCCGCACGGAAGGCCAGCAGCAGGGTCAGAGCGGCTGCAAATGGGGCGGGAGCGTGGTGCGCGAGCTTGCGCGCACGCGCGCGAAGACTGTCCGCGCCGGGCGCGAGTTCGGTGGTCATAGAGAGGTCCGGAGTGCCAAAAATCCGTCATACGGACGGATGTACTGGTTGAGTACCGCCGAGGGCGGCCGCACAATCATCCCTGGACAACACCGTATTTGCCGCCAGGCGCGTGGAGGCGTCATCGGTAGCAGGAGACGGCCACCGAAACGAAGAAACACCGAGTGTCTACACACAGAAATTGGGTACAGCGGCCCGTGGCGGGAGCGGCAGTGCCCGGCAGTGAGGTACAGGACGGCGTAGTAGAAGGGGCGTAGGCGGAGGCGTGAGCGAACAAGTGGCAACGAGCGAGAGGCTGCCAGCAGGGCTGGAGCTGCGGACCGTCGGTCGACCGACGACTGCCGCGCGTCGTTCGAGCAATGCACGGACGCTCGCGCTGGTCGGCATCGACGCCGTCGCGATGCTCCTGGCCGTCCTCGGCGCGCATGCCTGGAGCACGCAGCCGCTGCGTGACGGGATCGCCGCCGTCGTCGTGCTCGCCACCATGGCCGCGTTCGCGACCGCCGGTTGCTACCGGCCCCGCGCGACGCTGCCCTCCCGTGAGGAGCGCCGGACGCTGCTCGTGGCACCCGCGCTGATCGTCATGTTCGCCGCCGCCTTCGAGCTCGCGACCACCCACCCGGGTGCGGGCGACGCCGGCGTGCGCCTGTGGCTGCTGATGGCGACGCTCGTCGGCACCGGCCGGCTCGGCGTCGCCGGAGCCGAGGCGCTCGTGCGCCGGACGTCCACCCCGACGGGCCGCGCGACGCTCATCGTCGGCGCCGGCCACGTCGGCCAGACGCTCGCCCAGCGGCTGGTCGCCGAGCCGCAGTACGGCCTGCAGCCGATCGGCTTCCTCGACAAGGAGCCGCTCACCGGCGACGACGAGACGCTGCTGGACCTGCCGGTGCTCGGCGCGTCCTGGCACCTGGAAGAGGTGATCGCCGAGCACGACGTGCAGCACGTGATCGTCGCCTTCTCGACCGCCCCGCCGTCCGTCGTGCTGGACATCGTGCGTCGCTGCTGGCGCCTGGGCGTCGGTGTGATGGTCGTGCCGCGCCTGTTCGAGGTCGAGGGCCGCCGCGCGCGCGTCGAGCACCTCGGCGCCCTTCCGGTCGTCGCGTTGAACCCGTCGGACCCGCGCTCGTGGCAGTTCACGATCAAGTACGCGATCGACCGCATCATCGCCTCGTTCGTGCTGCTGGCGCTCTCGCCCGTCCTGGCCGTCCTGGCCGTCGGCACCAAGCTCAGCTCGCCGGGCCCGATCTTCTTCCGCCAGCGCCGCGTCGGCCTGGACGGGCACGCGTTCGACATGCTCAAGTTCCGCACGATGTCCGGTTCCCCGGACTCCCGGGGCGAGAACGACGCCGCCTGGGCGATGGCCACGCTCGGCCTGGCCGAGGGCGGCACCGAGGCTGCGCCCGAGGACCGGCGCACGCGCTTCGGCACGTTCCTGCGTCGCACCTCGATGGACGAGCTGCCCCAGCTGTGGAACGTCGTGCGCGGCGACATGTCGATCATCGGGCCGCGCCCGGAGCGCTCGCACTACGTCGAGCAGTTCCAGGACGCCATCTATCGCTACCCTGACCGCCACCGCGTCAAGTCGGGGCTGACCGGGTGGGCACAGGTGAACGGGCTCCGGGGAGAGACCTCATTGCAAGACCGGATCGAGTGGGACAATTTCTATATCGAGAATTGGAGTCCCCTCCTCGACCTGAAGATCGTCTTGAAGACGATCCCGGCCTTGCTCTTCGCCCGTGGCGACCGCTGACACCCTGACCTCCTCCGGCCGCCGTACGGCGGCCGACGACATCCTCGGAATCGTGTGGCGCCGTCGCTGGACGGCGCTGACCGCGTTCGTGGCCGTGCTGGCCTCCGTGGCCGCGATCACGGCGACGCTGTCACCCGCGTACGAGGCGACGGGCTACATGCTCGTGACGCCGAGCCGGCCGGTGTCCTCGGACTTCGAGCAGACGCAGATCTCCTCGGCGCTGCTGACCACCTTCGTGCAGCTGCTGCAGACGCAGAACCTCGCGGACGAGGTCGAGCGTCGCGTCCGCGGCCGGGCAGGCATGCCCGCTGACCCCAAGAACGCCTTGACCGTGGAGGGCGTGACGGACTCCCAGCTGCTCCGGGTGACGACCGAGGCCGAGACGCCCGAGGCGGCGCAGCTGCTCGCCAACACGTACACGCAGGTCTTCCAGGAGCGCACGCGGCAGCTCGCGTCCTCCGAGGCCTCGACGGGTAAGGCGAGCGTCGCCGAGCCCGCGACGCTGCCCTCGACCCCGGTCCGTCCGCGCCCCAAGCTCTACCTCGCGGCCGGCGCCCTGCTCGCCGCGCTGGCGGCGATCGGCGCCGCGCTCGCCGCGCACCGCCTGGACCGCCGCCTCGAGATCACCGACTCCATGACCGACGTGCTCGGCCTCCCGATCATCGGCCGGATCCCGCAGGGCTCCACGGCCGACGTGGAGCAGCTGCTGCAGGGCGAGCGCCTCGAGACGCGCGACGCCCGCGCGGCCGCCGAGGGCTTCCGGCTCGTGCTCGCCAACCTCACCTTCGCGAACGTGGGCAAGCGCCCGCGCTCGGTGGCCATCGTGTCCTCGGACGAGCAGGAGGGCAAGTCGACCGTCGCGCTCAGCGTCGGCCGCGCCGCCGGCGAGCTCGACCTGCCGACGCTGCTCGTGGAGGCCGACCTGCGCCGCCCGAGCCTGGCCAGCAAGAGCGGCGCCTGGGTGAACTCCCCCCGGGGCTTCTCGAGCATCCTCGTCAACGGCTCCTCGATGGGCGAGGCCGTGTGGCCGATCGCCGACTCGAGCATGGACCTGCTGCCGGCCGGTCCGCTGCCGCCGAACCCGGCGGCGCTGCTCGGGTCCGAGGCGCTGAGCGACTTCGACCACGAGGCCCGCGCGCGCTACGAGCTCATCCTGTACGACACGCCGCCGCTCTCCGTGGCCGCCGACGCGTCGCTGATCGCGTCCGTCGTCGAGGGTGTCGTGCTCGTCGTGGACGCCCGCAGGACGCAGCGCCGGGTGGCCGAGCAGGCCGTCGACCAGTTGCGACGCGCCCAGGCCACGATCTTCGGCGTGGTGGTCAACCGCGTGGACCCCGGCCCCTTCACTTCTGGCTATTACGCCGAAGGGCCGCCGCAGAAGGCGCGCGACGAGCGCGACCGACGCACCGTCGAAAAGTAATTTCGGCGAACATTCTGGACGCTCATCAAATGTTTGAGCTTGTGTCCAGAGGGCATCCTGTCGATAACAGGTAGCGTCAGCCATCTTCCCGCCTGCGAAAGGGCAAACCCGTCGTGAGGCGGGGACGCAAAGCCACGGGACTCAACTGAGTCAGCCGAGCTGCCGAACAGGACCACTGCGTGGGCGGACGCACATCGGGAGGTCATCACCTTGCTTCGCCCGCGGGTCAGCGCATATCTTGCTGCGTTCATTGCTGTGCTCGGTGCCTGGTCGATGATCCCGTCGTCCGCCGCGGCCGCCACCAAGCTGGCCGGTGTGCAGGCCCATCTGCTGTGGGCCAACGTCGACACCGCTGAGATGAAGCGCCAGCTCGATCTCGTCAAGTCCTCGGGCTCGACGATCACCCGCGTCGACGTCGGCTGGTCCTCGCTACAGGAGACCGGCCCGGACTCGTTCAGCAGCTACCACCTCGGCCGCCTCGACGCGCTCGTGAACGCGGCCGAAGCGCGTGGGATCAAGCTGCTGCTGACCTTCACGTGGACGCCGTGCTGGGCGTCCAGCGCGCCCGAGTCCCTCAAGCAGGGTTGCGCGGGCGAGTGGTGGTCGCGCGGTGTGGACCGCTACGTGCCGAAGGACCCCGCCGCGTACGCCAGCGCCCTGGGCAAGGTCGCCGCCCGCTACAAGGGCCGGGTCAAGGCGTGGGAGATCTGGAACGAGCCCAACCACGAGGCCTATTTCAAGGCGCCCGATCAGGCCGCGGCCTACGCCGCGCTGGTCAAGGCGGCCTACCCCGCCGTCAAGGCGGCCGACCCGAACGCGACGGTCGTCGCCGGCTCGCTGTCCGCGTCCGACCATGCGTTCACCACGCGGCTGTACCAGCTCGGCATCAAGGGCTCGTTCGACGCCTTCTCCATCCACCCCTACAGCGACGACGTCTCGCCGCTGGACCCGCGCATCGACCAGGACCCGAAGTACTCGTTCATCCGCGGCGTGCCGGCGGTGCGTGACGTGATGGTGGCCAACGGCGACGGCGCGAAGCCGATGTGGCTGACCGAAGCCGGCTACAGCACCTCACCGACGCGCTCGACCCACCGCTACCTCAACGGCGTCTCCGAGGCCACGCAGGCCGAGTTCGTCAAGTTGCAGGTGCAGCAGGTCGCCAAGTGGTCCTACGTGGACGCGACGATCTGGTTCAACCTCAAGGACACGAGCAACGACGTCAACGACCTCTACGCGAACTGTGGCCTGAGGAGGTGGGATGGGTCGGCCAAGCCTGCTTGGGCGGCGTTTCAAGACAGCATTGCGATCCTCACGCATGGCGAAGAGCAGCCGGGTCCAGGGCCGCAGCTCCCGGAAGGTCCGCGGGAACCGCTGACGCCGGCGCCGCCCGCGCCGCAGACGCCGGCCCCGGTGGACACCGCGCCGGTGGTCCCGGTCACGCCCGTCACACCCGTCAGCCCGGTCGCGCCCATCACCCCGGTCACGCCCGCCCCGCCCGCCACGCCGACGAAGCCGTCCATCACGAAGCGCCCGCCCGCGAAGACGACGAAGCGGCCGACCAAGAAGAAGACGGTGTCCGCGAAGACCTCGCGCGCCACCAAGAAGGCCAAGGCCCGGGCGAAGGCGCGCGTGGCCGCCAAGCGCAAGGCCGTGGCCAGGCGCGCCCGCTGACAGCGCGCCGCCTACCATCGTCGGCGTGACCGTCGGCTCGCGCGTCCTGCTCCTGGGTGGCATCGCCGCCGCCTGCATGGCGGCGGTCGTCCAGGTCATGGTGATGGCACAGCTCGGCGGGCCGGCCGGGTTCGGCCTGCCGATCGCGATCGTCGTCGTGATCGTGGTCGTCCGTCAGCCCCTGCTCGGCTTGCAGCTCGCGCTCCTGGCCGTGCCGCTCGAGTACTTCTCGTTCAGGGTCGGCGGCCTCGTCGGGTTCAGCGCCACGGAGTTGCTGCTGCTGCTCACCGCCGGCGCCACGCTGCTCGAGTGGGCGGTGCTCGGCCGCGTGCCGCCGGTGCCGCCGGCGCTGCGCGCGCTGGCGCTCATCTGCCTCGTGATCGCCCTCGGGCTCACGGTCGCGCGCGACACCGAGGCCGTGACGAAGGTCCTGCTCATGTGGTCCACGTTCACGGTCGTCGGCGTGCAACTCGCCAACGCGCCGTTCAGCGTCGTGCAGCGCACGATGGTCTGCATGGCGCTGGCGGGCGGGCTCGTCTCGTTGCTCGCCATCGCCACGAGCGGGACGCAGACGCTCGTCGCGGGCGGCGCCGCCGTCACGGGCCGCGCGCAGGGGAGCTTCCCCCAGCCGAACACGATGGGCTTCTTCTTGCTGATGACGCTGCCGATCGCGATGGTGCTGGCGACGCGGGGCTCGGTGTGGTTCCGCGCCACGATGGCCGTCGTGGCCACGCTGAGCGTGGTGGCGCTGGTGCTCTCGCTGTCGCGTACGAGCCTGCTGGGCGCCGGGCTGGCCTTCCTCGTGCTGCTGCTGTCGCCGCCGTTCCGTCGCCTCGCGTTCGTGGCGCTCGCGGTGCTGCTCGTGTCCGCGTTCGCGAACGCGCGGGCGCTGTCCCAATCGCACCAGGTCGAGGTGGTGACCTCGCGGCTCGGCACGCTGGGCCAGGGCGGCAGCGCCGTCCGCAACGACCCGCGGTTCGAGATCTACAGCGCGGTGCCCGGCGTCTTCGCCGATCATCCCTTGCTCGGGGTCGGCGCACACAACTTCCCGCTGGTCTCGCGGGAAGTCGGGCTGAACGAGGGCGGCGAGCCGTACGACCACGCCCACAACGTCGTGTTGACGTTCGCGGTGGAGCTCGGGACGGCCGGCTTGGTCGCGCTGCTCTGGCTGCTCGTGGCCGTCGGCCGCATGGTCGTGCAGGCGGCTCGCACCCGCGGCGATCCGGTCACGGGCGCGCTCGGGCTCGCGCTCACCGCGTCGATGGTGGGCAGCGTGATGACGAGCCTCGGCGACTACCCGCCGCGCAACAACGTGATTGCGGCGACGTTCATCGCGCAGGTCGCGATGCTCGCCGCCCTCGCGCGCGCTCAGGCGGCGGCGCGCTCGGCGTAGACCACTTCGAGGTCGTCCACCATGCGCGTGAGCGAGAACCGCTCGGACCAGCGCTCGCGAGCGCGCGCACCCATGGCGCGCAGCCCTTCCGGATCGTGGGCGAGCGCGCTGATCGCCGCCGCCAGCGCGGCCGTGTCCTCCGGCGGGACGAGCCGGCCGGTGACGCCGTCCTCGACGGCCTCGGCGATGCCGCCGACGTCGCTCGCGATCGTCGGCAGCCCGCAGGCCATCGCCTCGAGGATGGCCAGCGGCAGCGACTCCCAGCGCGAGGGCAGCACGAGCATGTCGAAGCCGTGCAGGAAGCGCTCCACGGGCGGGGTGAAGGGCAGGTGGACGACCCGCTCGCCGAGGCCATGGGCCGCGATCGCCTCGCGCACCTCCCCCTCGAACTGACCGGAGCCGACGATCACCACGGTGCCGGGGAACGGCTCGAGCGCCGCCGCCTCGACCAACCGCACCGGCTCCTTCGGCGGATCCATCCGCGACAGGAAGCCGATGATCGGCCGGGGCAGGGCCGTGAGCCGCGGGTCAGGCTCGGCGCTCACGCACGCCGGGACGCCGTTCGGAACGACGTGGAGCTTCCGGCGCGTGCCGAGGAGACTGCGCCGGCTCCCCGCCGCCTCCCAGTTCGAGCAGGCCACCAGCGCGCCGGTGCGCGGCAGCAGCGCTTGCTCGGCGGCCCAGTAGACGGGGCGCGCGGCGCCGAACCCGGCCAGGAACGCGAAGCAGTGCGGCGTGTACACGATCCGCCGGGAGCGCGGCAGCGCCGCGCGGACCAGCGCGCCGGCCTTGGACGAGTGGGCGTGGATGACGTCGTAGCGCCGGTCGGAGTCGAGCTCGCGCAGACGCGCGATGGTCCGCACGCCCCCGGCGCCGATCAGCCCCGACATCGGCAGCGCGTGCACACGCGCGCCCGCCGCTTCCAGCCGGGCGCGCTGCGGAGAGCCCGGTCCGGCCGCCTCCGAGGCCGCGACCTCGACGTCCCAGCCGCGCGCGCTGAGCTCGCCCGTGAGGTGGACCACGTGCTGCGGGACGCCGCCTTCGGCTGGTTGCACGACGTGCAGGATGCGGCGGGTCATCGGACGGCCTCGCGATACCGCTCCTGCATGCGCTCGGCCATCCGCTCGAGCGTGAAGTGCTCGGCCACACGGCGCCGACCGGCGACCGCGAAGCGCTCGCGAAGGGCCGGGTCGAGCAGCACGTCGGCGAGCGCGTCGGCCAGCGCGTCGGCGGTCGGCGGCACGAGCCGGCCGGCGTCGCCCAGGACTTCCGGGAGCGCCCCCGCCGCCACGGCCACCACGGGCGTGCCTGCCGCCATCGCCTCGATCGCCACCAGGCCGAAGCCCTCCCCCGGGGATCCGCCCGGGACGTGCGGCCCGCTCGGGACCGCGACCACATCCGCGCCGGCGAGCAGCCGTGCGGGATCGTCCTGCCACGGCAGGAAGCTGACCGCGCTCGTCACGCCGAGGCCCGCCGCGTGCACGGGCAGCTCGTCCGCGATCTCCGGCTCTGAGACATCGCGCTCCCCCGCGATCACCACCTGCGTGTTCGGAACGCGCTCGCGCAGTCGAGGAAGCGCCGCGACCAGCATCCCGGCGCCCTTCACACGGCTCAGGCGGCCGAGGAAGAGCACGACCGGCGCCGTCATGTCGAGGCCGAGCCGTTCGCGCAGCTGCGCTCGAGCCGCGTCACGGTCCACGTCGACCGGCCGGGTGCCGTTGGGCACGACGTGCACACGCGCGGAGAGGGCGCCGGGCACGGCCGCGGTGACCGCCGAGCTCACGCCGACCACCTGCCGGCACAGCGGGGCGACCACGCTCGTGAGCCAGCGATCGCCGGAGAAGTCGTGCTTGACCCAGATGACGGGCACGCTCGAGCCGAGCGTCGCGAGCCCCGCGACCAGGGCCGCTTTGATGCCGTTGGCATGGACGACGCGGGGCCGCACGCGCCTCAGCTCACGGCGCAGACGCACCGCGCCCGTGAGGAGGCCGAGTCGCCTGCCCGCCGGCACGACGGTCACGGGGTACCCCGCCGCGCCCAGCCGATCCACGAGCCAGCCCGCCTGCAAGACGACGACCTCGGCGATCCATGAGGGTCCGAGCTCGCCGAGCAACAGCTCGAGATAGCGCTCCGATCCGCCCGGTTGCGCGTGCGAGGAGACGAAGGTCACCCGGACGGGACCAGGCGCGCTCAGAGGGTTCTCCGCCGTGCGACGTCCCACAGCCCGTCGAGCAGCCCGCGGGCACCCTGCCAGTCTGCGTTGACCACGCGGTGGACGACGGTGATCGCCATCATCGCCCACCAGTGCGCGTGCGCCCCGCGCCGATCGGAGAAGGACTTCTCGAGCGTGTAGTGGCGCCGGACGACGAGCCTGCGGTTGAACTCACGCGCACGCGACGTGCTGAAGCCGGTGTTGCGGTGGACGAGCTGGGCTTTGGGCGTGTAGATCAGCCGGCCGCGCCGCGAGAGCCGGTAGGCGAAGTCCTCGTCGTCGAGGAACGCGTAGCCGTTGGGCGCCTCGAGCCGCTCGTCGAAGCGCGTGGCCCGCGCGTCTTGGATGCGTGCCGCCATGAAGCACCCGGACATCGTCTCGACCGTGTGCTGCTCGTCGACCGACCACAGCCGGTTGGGGTAGCCGCTGCGGGTCATCGTGCCCTGGGCGCCGGCGCCGGGCAGCCAGCGGCGCAGCCGCGAGTGCTTGAGGGACAGCCTCCGTGGAGACCCCTCGATGATCTTTCCCGTGGCGCCCACGACGCCCGGGTCCTCGAAGGGCTCGAGCAGCTGCTCGAACGCGTCGGGCTCGAGCAGCACGTCGTCGTCCACGTACACGACGATCTCGCCCTGCGCCTCGTCGAGTCCGTAGTTGCGCTGACGGCAGAGGCCCGGCGCGGAGCCCAGATGGCGGAGCTCCAGCGCGGGGTGCGCCGCCGTCGCCGCGCTCACCGCGTCCCGGCTTTCGCTTCCCTCGGACGCGTCCACGACGAGCACCTCGGCGGAGCGCAGCGCGCATGCCGCGAGGCTGGCAAGCGTGTCGGCCAGCAGCTCCGGACGATCCTTCGTCACGATCACGATCGACTGGCGCACGCGCGGACTAACACTAGCGGTGCCCTGCGCCCTGGCCACGGGGGCTAGCCTTGCGTGCGTGATGCAGCTCGTGAGCGCCGTGATCCTGTCGCACAACCGCAAAGAGCGGCTGGTCGAGGTGCTCGAGGAGCTGCTTCGCCTCGACGTCTTCGACGAGATCATCGTCGCCGACTCCTCCTCCGACGGCAGTGCTGAAGCGGTCCAGGCGTTCGGCGAGCCGATCCGGCTGGTGCCGGTCCCCGACCTCGGCGCCGCGGGCCGCAACCTGGGTGCGGAGGCCGCCCGCAACGAGCTGATCGTCATGCTCGACGACGACTCGCACCCGTGCCCCGGTGCGGTCGAGCGCCTCGTGGACGCGTTCGAGGCCAACGCTCGGCTCGGGGTGGCGACGGGCCTGGTGCGCGACGTCGACCCGGACTCGCGCGAGATCGTGGTCTCGACGGAGCTCGGCTCGTTCGACTGGTGGTTCCGCCGCGGCCGTCCGGGCGCGCCGGCCGAGGGGCTGGACTGCTACTTCTTCGCCGAGGGCTGCTGCATGCTGCGGCGCACGCCGTTCCTGGAGGTCGGGGGGTTCTTCCCGCCCTACTTCTTCACGCTCTCGGAGATCGACGTCACCGTACGGCTCGCCGGCGCCGGCTGGGAGACGCGGTACTTCCCCGACGCGCCCTTCGACCACCTGCGCCCGCTGAGCCGCAAGCCGGCCTCGGCGCGCACGCTGCAGCTGCGCACCCGCAACAACCAGTGGCACCTGTGGCTGCGGTATCCCGTGGCCATGGCCGTGCCGCGGATGGCGTTCCACGCGGTCTTCGACCTGATCGACGCCATCTACCTCGGTCATCACAAGGCGTGGTGGCGGGGGATCCGCCAGGCCTGGACCCAGCGCGGCGACGTCGCCGCGTACCGCCACCCGATCCCGGCCGCCGTGCTGCGTCCCGTCGAGGGGCGGCGGACGCGCCAGCACGTCGACCTCCTCGTCGGGCAGCTGCGCAACAAGCTGCGCCGCTGAGGGCTACGAGCGGCGCAGCGTCGCCCACACGCGGCGGACGTCCTCCGGGTAGCGCCAGCGCTCGACCGCGACCAGCACCGCGACGTAGACGACCGGCGCGATGAGCAGCGCCGCCAGCGTGGGTCCCATCGCCAGCGTGAGGAGCGCGATCGCCAGGCAGCCCGCGAGCGGCCCGGTCACGATCCGGCCCGCGGGGAGGCGCCCGGTCACGCGGACGACGTAGACCATGAACGCCACGGCCAGCAGCAGCTCCGACAGCGAGGTGACCAGCGCCGCACCCCGGAACGACAGCGACGGGATCAGGATCAGGTTCGCGATGACGTTGAAGACCAGCACGACCGCGACGACCACCGGCAGGATCCGTTGCCGCCCCTGGGCGATGAGGACGAACGAGGCGAAGTAGCCCACGCCGTACAGCGCCGCGGCGCCGCCCAGCAACCGCACTGCCGGGATCGCGGGCCCGTAGTCGCTGCCGTACACGAGGTCGACGAGCGGCTCGGCGAGCAGCGCGTACGCCGTCCCGAGCGGGGCCATCAGGCACAGGGTCAGCTTCAGGCCCGTCGTGGCGAACTCACCGATCGATGGGCTGCTCGTCCGCGAGGCGCGCGACAACGAGGGCAGCAGCGCGCCCGTCAGCGCGTAGGCCACCAGCAACGGGCTCTCGAGCAGCCGGTACGCCGCGCCGTAGAAGCCGACGGCGGCGTTGTCCTTGAGCATCGACAGCAGCACCGTGTCGACCCGGAACAGCGCCGTGTTGAGCAGCACGGTCAGCCCGATCGTGAACGTCATCTTCACCAGCGCGAGCGAGCGCGCCGCCGACGCCGACGGCTCGGGGCGGACGCCGACCGCCGCCAGGCGCACGGCGACGAGCGCGGCGGCGGCCAGCGCGCACGCGAGATAGATCGCCGCGACCACCACGATCCCCGCCCCGGCCAGCAGCGCGATGATGCCGAAGATGCCGATCGAGGCCCGCTCCAGCATCGCCGCCGCCGCCGGCCAGCGCTGGTCGTCGAGCCCCTGGAAGGTGGCGTTGAACGTGTTCATGTAGAGCTCGACGAGCGTGCCGAGCGCCAGCAGGGCGACCGTGGCCTGCACCTCGCCCGGGTACCCCCCCACCACCGCGAAGAGCACCGCCGCGACGCAGCCGGAGACGCCGAACACGGTCTTGGCGAGCAGTCCGTCGGTGATCAGCCGCGAGGCGGTGCTCGGGTCGCGCGCGACCGTCCGCCCCGTCCACTCGTCGATCCCGAAGCCGGCGAAGGTCGTCATCAGCTGGGCGAGCGAGAGCGCGAACGTGTAGGCGCCGAAGCCGTGCTCGCCCAGGACACGCGCCATCACGACGTAGAATCCGAGCGAGGCCAGCTTGCCCAGCACCTGGGCGGCACTCACGACCAGCGCGTTGCGAGCGATCGTACGAGCGCCGGTCACGGGTACACCATCTTGAACGACGTGCCGACCGATAACCACCTGAAAGTAGTGCGATGAGGCGAGCGGTGGTCCTTGCGGGCGGCGAAGGCGTGCGCCTGCGCCCGTACACCGCGGTTATCCCGAAGCCGCTGATGCCGGTCAAGGACCGCCCCGTCCTGGACATCGTGCTGCGTCAGCTCTGCCGCGCGGGCGTCGAGCACGTGACGATCGCGACGGGCTACCTCGCCGAGCTGATCGAGGCCTTCTGCGGCGACGGCAGCGCGTACGGGATGCGGATCGACTACTTCCGCGAGCGCGAGCCGCTCGGCACGGTCGGCGCGCTGCGGCTGATCGAAGGCCTCGACGACTCGTTCCTGGTGATGAACGGGGACATCCTCACGGACATGTCCTACGAGGCGCTGATGGCCGACCATCGCTCCTCGGGCGCCGCCTCGACGATCGCGACGACGAGCCGCACGATCGAGGTGTCCCTCGGCGTCATGCACTTCCAGGACGTCGGCGACGAGGGGCGCGTCACCGACTACACCGAGAAGCCGACGCTCTACTACGAGGCGTCGATGGGCATCTACACCTTCCATCCGCGTGTGCTCGAGCACATCGAGCCGGGCGTCCGGCTGGACTTCCCCGACCTCATCCTGCGACTCATCGGCGCGCGTGAGCACGTGCGCGCGTTCCGCCCGGACGCCTACTGGCTGGACCTCGGGCGCCACGACGACTACGAGCGCGCGATGCAGGAGTTCGAGACCGTCCGGCACCGCCTGTTGGGCGAAGAGGCGGATCAACCCGCCGAGCGCTGACCGCGGACGAAGTCGATCCGGCGCGGATCGCGCCGGGCGTCGAAGCCCAGCGCCGTGAGGTCGCGCACGCAGTCTTCGACCGTGTAGTCGTGGTGCACCTGGAGCGCGATCTCGTCCACGCGATCGGCCCAGTGCGGTGCCGCGGGGACGAGCAGCTTCGCCTCCACGCCCTCGACGTCCATCTTGAGGAAGTCGACCCGCTCGCCCGCGGGCACATGACCCAGGATCGTCGCCATCGAGAACGCCGGCGCGCGGGCCTCCCCGCCGTCGGCGACGAAGAAGCCGAACTCGTGCCCGTGCTCGTTGACGTAGGCGATCTCGCCGTCCTCGACCCAGGCGGCGCCGTGCAGGAGCGTTGCGCGGTCGGCCCAGCGCGCCGTGTTGCGCCGGGCGAGCTCGACGTTGCCCGCGTCCAGCTCGACGGCGACGATCCGCGCGTCGGGATGGCGCAGGGCGTTGTCGGCGACGGTGATCCCGATGTTCGCGCCGATGTCGACGATGTTCCGCGCGCCCGACCGGAGCTCAGGGCGGTGGACGTTGTCGCGGAACGTCTCGCGCAGCATCTGCGCGTCGCTGGTTCCCGGCCGCAGCTCGACCGCGTGCCCGCCGAGCGGCTTGATCCTTACGCGCTCGGTCGTGTCACGGACGGGGCCGCCGCGATGGTCCGCCCGCCGGTAGGCGCGGTAGCTCTCCAGGTCGGACGCGAGCAGGGTCGCGAACCGCCAGCGCTGCCACGCGATGTAGACCGCGCGTGCCGCCGCGTCCACGTGCCGCAGCCGGCGCGCGCCGAGGACCCGGTACACGTGCCGCAGCCGGTCGCTCGCCCCGCCCGTCCGGCGCTCGTAGTCGTCGCTCATGCCGCGGCGCGCACCGCTTCGCTGACGGCGTCCAGGTGCGCTTCGGTGGTCAGCGCGGACAGCGGCAGCGCGAGGTGCCGGTCGGCCGCGGCCTCGGCGGCCGGCAGCGTGCCGTAGCCGGCGAACGACGCGTACTCGGTCAGCGCGTGCAGGACGGGGTAGCGCGTGGTCTGGATGCCGCGCTCGGCGAGCAGGTCGCGCGCGCGGGCCCGGGCGGCGCCGTCGGCGAACAGCACCGCGAACGCGAAGTGCGAGCCGGCTTCGACCGCCGCGTCGTCCCACACGAGCGTCACCCCGGGCACGTCGGCGAGCCGCTCGCGGTAGCCGCGCACGGCCGCGCGTCGATGCTCGATCTCGCTCCGCAGCCGCCCGAGCCGCGCAAGCCCGAACGCGGCACGCAGCTCGTCCATCCGGTAGTTGAAGCCGAAGCCGACGACGTCGTAGGACTCCTGGCGGCCCGTGTGGCGGTCCCAGGTCCCGGAGGTCATCGCGTGCGAGCGCAACGAGCGCACGGACGCGTCCAGCTCCGGATCGCGCGTGAGCACCATGCCGCCCTCACCCACCGACAGCTGCTTCTTGGAGAAGAACGACAGGCAGCCGAGCGTGCCCGCGGTGCCGGCGAGCTGGTCGCCGTCGACGCGCGCGCCGATCGCCTGCGCGGCGTCCTCGATGATCGCGATGCCGCGCGGCTCGCAGACCGCCCGCAGCCCCGCGATGTCGGCCGGATAGCCCCAGAAGTGCACGGCGATCACGGCCTTCGTGCGCGGCGTGATCCGGCGCTCGACGTCCGCCGGGTCCAGGTTCGGGCGCTCGGGGGCGACCACGTCCGCCAGCACCGGCGTCGCGCCGCAGTAGCGCACGCAGCCCGCGCTGGCCAGGAAGGTGAACGCGGGCACGATCACCTCGTCCCCGGGCCCGAGGTTGAGCGCGCGGCAGGCGAGGTGCAGCGCGGCCGTGCCGCTGGAGACGGCCGCGGCGTGCGGCACGCCGTGCCACTCGGTCATCGCGGTCTCGAACGCGCCGGTCCGCGGGCCCATGGTCAGCCAGCCCGACTCCAGGCACGCGCGCGCGGCCGCGAGGTCCTCCTCGGTCACGACGACGTCGGTGAGCGGGATCTCCCAGCTCACACGGTGTCCTCGAGGGCGGCGATCACGCGCTCCTGCGCGGCGGCGTCCATCGCCATGTGCAGCGGGATCGTGATCTCCGCGCGCGCCGCATGCTCGGTGTGCGGCAGCGACGGGGTGCCGAAGCGCTCGCGGTAGGCGGTGAACTCGTGGACCGCGGGATAGAAGATCGACGTCTGGACGCCGTGCTTCTCGCGCAGCGCGAGGCGGATCGCGTCACGGCGCGCCGCGTCGCGCACGAGCACCGGCATCACGTAGCAACTCGAATGCTCGACGTCCTCGTCCGTGTAGGGCACGATCAACCCGTCGTGGCCGGCGAGCGCCACGCGGTAGGCGCGGGTGAGCTCCCGGCGGCGCGCGATCTCCGCGTCCAGCCGCTTGAAGCGCGAGAGCAGCAGCGCGGCGCGCGGCTCATCCAGCCGGTAGTTGTAGCCCAGGCCCTCGGCGTCGTAGGTGATCGTCTCGCCGGTGTGGCGGCTCCACGTGCCGGACGTCATGCCGTGGCTGCGGCGGGACCGGGCGAGCGCGGCGACGGCGTCGTCATCGGTGGCGACGAGCCCACCCTCACCGCACGCCAGCACCTTGTTGGAGAAGAACGAGAACGCGCCCGCGAGCCCGAACGAGCCGGCCGCGCGACCGTCCACGTAGGCCTGCGGCGCGTGCGCGACGTCCTCGATCAGCGCGAGGCCGTGCGCGTCGCAGAGCTCGCGCAGCGCCTGCACCCGGGCCGGGTAGCCCGCGAAGTGCACGACGCAGACGGCCTTCGTGCGCGGCGTGATCGCGCGCTCGACGGACGCGGGGTCCAGGTCGAGCTGCTCCGGGCCGACGACGTCGGCGAACACCGGGGTCGCGCCGCAGTAGACGACGGCCGCGGCGGTGGCCGCGAACGTGAGCGCGGGCACGATCACTTCGTCGCCCGGGCCGACACCGGCGGCGAGGTAGGCGAGGTGCAGCGCGGCGGTGCAGGAGGAGACCGCGACGGCGTGCTTGACGCCCAGGTGCTCGGCGAACGTGCGCTCGAACTCGGCGGTCAGCGGGCCCATCGTCAGCCAGCCCGAGCGCAGCACGTCGAGGACCGCCTCGACGTCCTCTCCGGACAGCCGCAGGTCGAAGAGCGGGATCTCCGGTGAGCGTTCGGTAGCGTCCATCCCTGTTCCCGATGTTGACAGAGCCCTGATCGACCTACACGCGCATCTGCTGCCCGGGATCGACGATGGCGCGCCCGACGAGGCCGCCGCCGTCGCGTTGGCCGAGCACGCCGCCGCCACCGGCGTGCGGACGATGGTCGCCACGCCGCACCTGCGGCACGACTACCCGGACCTCGATCCGGCCGAGCTTCCGGGCCGCGTCGCGGCGCTGCAGGCCGCGTTGCAGGCGCGCGGCGTGCCGCTCGAGGTCCTCGTCGGCGGCGAGGTCGACGCGGTGTGGGCGCAGCACCAGACCGACGAGACCCTGCGCGCGGTCTCCTACGGCGGGCGCGGCACCGACCTGCTCGTGGAGACCCCGTACGGCGAGCTGCCCATGGTGCTCGAGGAGCTGCTCTTCCGGATCCGCACGCGCGGCTTCCGGATCCTGCTCGCCCATCCGGAGCGCAACCCGACCTTCCAGCGCGACCCGGAGCGGCTCGGCCGGATCGTGGACAGCGGGGTGCTGGTGCAGCTCACGGGCGCCTCGGTCACCGCAGGCCGGCGCTCGCGCGCCTGCGCGCTCGCCCACGCGCTGATCGCCGAGGGCCGCGCGCACGTGATCGCCAGCGACGCGCACAACGTCGGCGGCCGCGCCGGGCTGGCCGAGGCCGTCGCCGCGTCCGATCATCCGCGGGCGCGCTGGATGGTCACGGACGCGCCGGCCGCGATCCTGGCGGGCGAGGCGCTGCCGCCCGCCCCGGCCGCGCCGGCACCCACGCGCCGGCGCTGGTCCCTGCGCAGGGGCTAGTTGCGGTAGCGCGCTTCGTCGGAGTCGGCGAAGCGCCCGGCCTCGAGCTCTCCGATCAGCTCGGCGATGCCTTCCGGCACCGTCTTCGTGATCTTGTAGTCGAGCCGCGCGGCGATCTTGTCGAAGTTGACCTTGTAGTCGCGCGGGTCTTCCTCGCGACGGACGTAGCTGACCTCGCCGCGGTCGGTCTGGCGGCGGATCTCCTCCACGAGGTCCAGCTTGCGGTAGTTCTCGCGCGTGTCGCCGACGTTGAAGACCTCACCCGCGACCGCCTCGACCGGGGCCTCGAGGATGGTGCGGATGCCCCGCGCCGCGTCGCGCACGTGCACGTACGGGCGCCAGAACTGCTCGCCGAAGACCTCGAGCTTGCGGTCGTCCCAGAGGTCGCGCGTGAACTCGTTGACG
The DNA here is from genome assembly GCF_027587195.1 of Solirubrobacter phytolaccae. Classification (GTDB taxonomy): domain Bacteria; phylum Actinomycetota; class Thermoleophilia; order Solirubrobacterales; family Solirubrobacteraceae; genus Solirubrobacter; species Solirubrobacter phytolaccae. Next base: position 19,713 of record NZ_JAPDDP010000045.1, read on the forward strand.
GTGAGGTCGAAGCGCATCCGCGGCGCGACGCCGTAGACCGTCGCGAAGCGCAGGCAGGTGAGCGTGAACGGCGCCGGGTCCAGGCCGAGCAGGTGCTGCTCGATCGCCACCTTCTGCTCCGCGTACAGGCTCACCGGGGCGAGCTCGCCGGTCTCGTCGATCGGCGTCGTCGGATCGGCCATGCGCCCGTAGTTCGAGCAGGTGCTCGCCATCACGAAGCGCTCGACCTGGCCGGCCGCCTCGCTCGCCAGCGCCAGGCTCGCCTCGACGTTGACCTCGTTCGCGAGCTCCGGGTCACGCGCGCACGCCGGGTCGCCGACGATCGCCGCGAGGTGGACGACCGCGTCGGCGCCCTGGAGCGCGTGGCCGCGCGCGACCGGGTCGCGGATGTCGCCCTCGACGACGGTCACGCCGCGCTCGCGCAGCGCCTGCGCGTGGTCGGCCTGCCCGTGCAGCAGCCGGTCGAGCACGGTGACGTCGTGCCCCGACTGGAGGAGCTCGTCGCACAGCTCCATCCCGATGTAGCCGGCGCCGCCGGTGACCAAGGTCCGTCCCATGGCTGACAGCGTAGGGATCGGCGCGCCAGCGCCGATCAGGCGCAGCCGGCCGGCACTCGTCTCGCGGCGCCCGGACCGCTCACCGGAGCGACTCCAAACCGTCGGCCAGCACGACCTCGGCACGCCAACCGAGGCTGTGCGCCGCCGCGGTCGGGTTCAGGCAGGAGCGCTGGATCTCCCCCGCGCGCCCCGGCATGAACTGCATGTCCAGCCCGAACTGCTTGGCCAGCCCGAACACGCTGGTCTCCTGGCCGGTGGCGACGTTCAGCACCCCGGTGACCGGTGAACGCCCGGCGGCGACGAACGCCCTCACGACGTCCGAGACGTGCACGTAGTCGCGTGTCTGCGTGCCGTCGCCGTAGATCGTCGCCGTGCGACCCTCGCGCGCGGCGCCGCTGAAGATCGCGACCACACCCGCCTCGCCGTGCGGGTCCTGGCGCGGGCCGTAGACGTTGGCCATCCGCAGCGCGAGCGTCGAGATCCCGTGCAGACGCGTGAACAGCTGCATGTAGCTCTCGGCCGCGGCCTTGCTCGCACCGTACGGGCTGAGCGGCGCGATCGGCGAGTGCTCGGGCGTCGGCAGCGTCCCGGGGTCCCCGTACACACCCGCCGTGCTGGCCAAGATGACGCGCGGGGTGCCGACTTCACGCGCGGCCTCGAGCACCGCCGCGGTGCCGCCGATGTTCACGTGCGCGTCGGTCGACGGGTCCGCGATCGAGCGGCGCACATCGATCTGCGCGGCAAGGTGGTAGACGGCGTCGGGCCGAACGGCCTGGAAGACCGCGAGCATCGCCGGCACGTCGGTGACATCGGTTTTGTGGATGGCCACGCCGCGCCCGATCGCCCGCTCGAGGTTGCGCGTGTGCCCGCGGCTGAGATGGTCGACCACCGCGACGTCGTGGCCCGCGGCCTGCAGGGCGTCGACGAGGTGGCTGCCGATGAACCCGGCCCCGCCGGTCACGAGGGCTCGCATCTACGGGAGGTCCACCAGGGTCCGTGCCATATCTGACAGCGTAGGGACCGGTGCGCCAGCGCCCTTCAGGGCCGGTGCGTTGCTGCCGAAAACCAGGGTGTACCGCCGTCCTTACGAAAGACCCCGATGCCGAGCACGTTCCGGGGGCCGCTGGCCGCTGCCCTCTTCGCCATCTTCACGCTCTGCTGCACCGCCTCGGCTGACGCGGCAGCGCCGCGCATCGTCCGTGGTACGGCGGACGCCACGGTGCGTCCCTCGTGGGTGCCCGGCGCGTGGGTGCGCCAGCACGCCTACGGCCTCGACCCCGCCGAGCTCGCCGCCCATCCCGAGTGGCAGCTCAAGGACGCCTCGAACACACCGCTGTACATCGGCACGCGCGCCGCGGCCGACTTCGGCAACGCCGCGTTCCGCAGCTGGTGGATCGCCAAGGCCCAGGCCGCCACGAGCGGCGCGCGCGGCCTGTACGTCGACGACGCCTTCATGGAGCGCCGCGCCACGAACCTCAGCGGCACGTCGCGCACGCCGATCGACCCGCGCACCGGCGCCGCGATGACCGAGGCCAACTGGCAGAAGTACATGGCGGACTTCCTCGTCGCCGTGCGCGCCGCGCTGCCGAGCGCCGAGATCGTGCACGACGTCCTCTGGTACAAGGGCGACTCCGGCACGGACGTGCTGCGCGCGATCCAGGCCGCGAACTTCCTCTCCGTCGACGGCGGCTTCAACGGCGCGCTCGTCACCTACGGCGGCGGCACCTACGGCTACCAGACGCTCGCGGGGTTCATCGAGCGCGAGCAGGCCCGCGGCGGCGGCGTCATCCTCGACTTCCCGACCACGGCCGCGGCCGCGCGCATGTACGGGCTCGCGAGCTACCTGCTCGTCGGCAACGGCATCTCCGCGATCGCCAACGACGCGTCCACCACGCCGCTGTGGGCGGGCTACACCGTGGACGTGGGCACGCCGAACACCGGCCGCTACCAGGTCGCCACGGGCACGTGGCGCCGCGACTTCACGCGCGGCATCGTGCTCGTCAACGAGCCCTACCGCGCCACGCGCACGATCACCGTCCCCGACGGCTATCGGGACCTTGACGGCGTGCCGCGCACGTCGGTCACGCTCGCCGGCGGCCAGGGCGCGGTGCTCGTGCCGATCCCCGTGCCGGTCTCCACCCCCACCCCGACGCCGACCCCCGTCGCGCCGACCGAGACCGGCGTGGGCGTGTCCACCGTCTCGGTCCCACCCGTCGCGACCGCCCCGCCGTCCGCGCCCACCAAGATCACGACCGTCTCCACGGGCGGCAACGGCGCGCGCATCGCCCGCGCCGGCGGCACCGCGGGTGCGAAGGCGCCCGGCTCGACCCGCGTCTCCGTCCGCGGCTCGCGCACGAAGCTCGTGGGCAGCGTCAAGGGCGCCGTGGCGGGCTACGTGCGCGTGACCATCGAGCGCAAGCGTGGCGCCAAGTGGGCGATCGTGCGGCGCGTGAAGGTCGCGGTGAAGCGCACGGGGCGCTTCACCAAGGACATTCCGACGCTGCCGAGCGGCAGCTACCGCGTGAGCGGCTACTTCGAGGGGACCGGCACGTCGAAGCCGGCCCGCTCGGGCTACTCCACCTTCTGAGCCGGGGAGCCGTGCGCCACGAAGACCGAGGTCTTCGCGTGGTGCATGACGTAGCTCGAGACGCTGCCGAGCATCGAGCCGACCCGGCCGACGCCGCGGGCACCGAGGATGATCGCGTCGTAGTCGCCCTCGAGGGCGGCCTTGACGATCTCGCAGCCCGGCTTGCCGCGCCGGTAGAGCGTGGTCACGGGGATGGCTTCCGGCATCCGCTTCAGCGTCGCCTTCAGGCGCTTGCTCGCGTCCTCGTCGACGGCGTCCTGGTCGAGCGCGCCGGCGAGTGGCAGCGACCAGGCCGCCGGCCCGGCCGCGAGGTCGGGGCCGACGGTGATCAGCGTGATGGTGGCGTTGTCGCGGTTGGCGGCGGTGATCGCCGCGGACAGCGCGAGGTCGGCATGCTCGGAGCCGTCGACGGCGACGAGGATGCGGTGCAGCTTGAGCTCGCCGAGAGTCTCGGTCCGCTCGGGGTCGGCGACGCTCATGAGGCCGCTCCTTGGTTGGTGGTGGTGGCCCGCTCACGGGCGATGTCGATGCCGCTCTTGCCGCCCAGCGGCACTTCGCGCAGGAAGGCGACGGCGATCAGCGCGATCAGGCCGAGCGGCGCGGCGGTCAGGAAGATCTCGCCCACGCCGGTGCCGTAGGCGTGCTCGACGATCTGGGCGACCGGACCCGGAAGCGTGGAGACGTCCGGCACCTTGTCGGCGCTGCCGGTGGCCTGGAGGCCCGCGTCGGAGAGCCCGCTCGTGATGTCCGTGCGCGCGTGGTGGGCGAGCAGGGCGCCGAGGACGCTCACGCCGATCGCGCCGCCGAGGCTTCGGAAGAAGGCGATCAGCGAGGAGCCCGCGCCGATGTCCTCCTGGCGCACCGTGTTCTGGACGACGAGCACCAGGTTCTGCATCAGCATGCCGACGCCGGAGCCCATGATCGCCATGAAGAAGCCGAGCTCGACCAGGCTCGTGGTCTCGTCGAGCGTGCCCATCAGGCCGAGCCCGACCGTCAGCAGGACCCCGCCGGTGACCAGGAACCGCTTGTAGTGGCCGGTCTGGGTGACGAGGCGGCCGACGATCGTGGAGGCGAGGAACAGGCCGGTGACCATCGGGATCGTCAGCAGGCCGGACTCCGTCGGCGACTTGCCACGCGCGACCTGCATGTACTGGCTGAGGAAGACGGTGGTCCCGAACATCGCGATGCCGACGGCGATCGAGGCGATGACCGCGAGGACGACGCTGCGGTCCTTGAATAGGCGCAGCGGGATCAGCGGTTCCTTCACGCGACCCATCGAGAACACCGCGGCGACCAAGAGGACGATGCCACCGACGACGAGCACGGCGGTCTGCCAGCTCACCCAGTCGTACTGCTGGCCGGCGAGCGAGACCCAGATCAGCAAGCTGGAGACGCCACCGGCGATCAGCGTCGCGCCGAGGTAGTCGATCTTGGCTTCGCGGCGGCGGCGCGGGAGGTGCAGCGTCTTCTGCAGCAGGACGAACGCGGCGATCGCGAACGGGACGCCGATGTAGAAGCAGTAGCGCCAGCCGAGCCCGTCGGTGACGACGCCGCCGATCAGCGGGCCGGCGACGGTGCCGACGCCGAACACCGCGCCGAGGTAGCCGGCGTAGCGGCCGCGCTCACGCGGGGAGACGAGGTCGGAGAGGATCACCTGCACGAGCGCGGTGAGGCCACCGACGCCGATGCCCTGCAGCACGCGACAGGCGATCAGGAAGCTCGTGGACTCGGAAAGCCCGGCGAGGATCGAGCCGACCGTGTAGAGGACGAGGCCGGTCTGGACGAGCAGCTTGCGGTCGAACAGGTCGGCGAGCTTGCCCCAGATCGGCGTGGTGACGGTGAGCGCGAGCAGCGTGCTCGTGACCACCCACGTGTAGCTCGACTGCGAGCCGCCGAGGTCGCCGATGATCTGCGGCAGCGCCGTCGAGACGATCGTGCTCGAGAGGATCGCGACGAACATCGCGAGCAGGAGGCCCGAGAGCGCCTCGAGCACCTCCCGATGCGACATCTGGGCTTGGGCGGGTGCCGGTAACTCGGCGGCGGTGGTGCTCATGCGGCGTCCTTCTGAATCGGTAGCGATGCCACCGCGGCGAAGTCCTCGCGCAGCCGCTCGAGCTGCGCGGCGAGGCTCGTGACGTCCTGGGCGGACCACGCGTTCAGGGCGGTCTCGGCCGTGGCGACCATCCGGCGGTGCGAGTCGCGCAGCACGCGCGTGCCCGCGGTCGTCAGGTGGATGCGGGTCGCGCGGCGGTCGTCGGGGTCGGGCTCGCGCTCGACGTAGCCGGCGAGCGCGAGCGCCGCGACCTGGCGGCTGGCCACCGACAGGTCGACGCTCAGGTGCTCGGCGACCTCGCTCACGCGCGCGGGACCGTCCCGGTGGACGACGGCCAGCGCGGCGAACCCCTGGCCGCCGAGCTCCGCGAGCGCGTCGCGGGCGATGGCGCGCTGGACGCGGCCGAGGCGGTAGAGGGCGATCACGAGGTCTTCGACGGGTTCTGGCATCAGGCAAATTAGTTGCGTTCTGCAAGCAACTATATCGCGGTGCCGAGCGAGGACTGTGCCCCGCGTCACCTGGAGGACGGCGTCAGGTGGGGATGATCCGCAGGATGTCCGCGAGGCCGGAGACGACGTGCGTCGCGCCGGCGGCGAGGAGCGGGCGCGGGTCGCCGTCGCGGTCGATGCCGATCCGGATCGGCACCCCGTGCTCGGCGCCGAGGCGCATGTCGGCCGGGCTGTCGCCGACCGTGATCGCCCGGCGGGTCCAGCGCGGGTCGGCGGCCTGGGCGGCGGCCACCTGCTCGTAGTGCGCGTGGCCCTTGCGGCACGCGTCGGTGGAGCCGAGGACGACCTTGAACGCGTCCCAGCCCTCCTGGTCGAGGATCTGGCGGGCGCGCTCGGGCGGCGAGCCCGTGCTCAGGGCGAGCGTGCAGCCGCGGGCGGCGAGCGCGTTGAGCGTGTCGTGCGCGTCGGCGTAGGCGACGGTCGGCAGCGCGCCGTTGAGCTCGTCGAGGCGGGCGAGGAAGCGGTCGGTCGCGGCCTGCGCGGCTGCGGCGTCGAGGCCGAGGCACTCGAAGATGTCCTGGGCGGGCCGGCCGGGGAGCGTGTCGAGCGTGCGCGTCATCAGCACGGGGTCGATCCCCCGCTCGCGCGCGACACAGGCGAACGCCTCGCGCACCGCGTTCGAGTGCACGAGCGTGTCGTCGAGATCGAAGATCACGATGCGCTCCATTGCTCTTGTCATCGGCACGCCATTTGACAAATTCACTTTCCTAAACGAGGATAGACCCCCGTATGGGGGTCGTCGACTTTGTGTCCAAACCGCTTGCGCCGCTCCGCCGTTCCGTGCTAGAGGGGCTGCGAGAAGGGCCCGCTTCGGCCACAGAGCTGGCCTCGCGGCTCGGCGAGTCACGCCAGCGCGTGAACTACCACGTGCGCGCGCTGGAGCGCGACGGGCTCGTGGAGCTGCACGAGGAGCGGGCGCGGCGCGGCTGCACCGAGCGGATCGTGCGCGCCACCTGCCACGCGGTCGTCGTGGAGCCGACGGTGGTCGGCGAGCTGCGCGGGGAGCAGGACCGCTTCGCGGCCGACACGCTGCTCGCCGGCGGCGCGCGGCTGGTGCGCGACGTCGCCGCGGCCCGCACCGCCGCGACCGCACGCGGCCAGCGCCTGCTCACCTTCGCGATCGAGGCCGAGGTCGGCTTCTCCCGCCCGGCGGACCTGGAGCGCTTCGCCGACGCGCTGGCCGATCGTGTCGCGGAGCTGGCGGCGGAGTTCGGCCCCGGCGAGCGCACGTACCGAGTCCTGATCGGAGGTCACCCGGCGTGAGCATCTGCGAAGCGATGCTTGAAGCGACCCCCGATGGCGCCGCGTCAGCGGCTGCCCGGATGGTTCGCCCGTGAGCATGGACAAGCCGTTCCACATCGAGGTGACCGTCGACGCGCCGCGCGACGTCGTCTGGCGCGAGCTGACCGAGCCCGAGCGGATCAAGCACTGGTTCGGCTGGGACTACGACGGGCTCGACGGCGAGATCGACGTCATCTTCGTCGAGCACGCCGAGCTGCACCCGCCGAGCCGGATCGAGATGGGCATGGAGCAGACGATCGAGCTGATCGAGGTCGACGCGCGGCGGACGCTGATCCGCGTGACGAAGCCCGGCGACCTCGACGGGCTCGAGTGGAAGGACGTCTACGGCGACATCGAGGAGGGCTGGATCATGTTCTTCCACCAGCTCCGGCACCGGCTGGCGGTCGCGCCGGACGCGCCGCGGCGGACGATCCTGCGCGAAGGCCCCGCGCGCCTGGCGGACCTGCCGGGCACGCCCTGGCACGCGTCCCAGTTCCAGCGCGGCTTCGACGCGGACGGCACGCTGGCCGTGCTCGGCGTCAAACCCGACGGCGAAGGGCGGCTGGTGGTCACGACCTACGGCCTCGACGACGGCGCGTTCGCCGCCGTCGAGGCACGTTGGGACGAGGTGTGGCGGTCGGTCTCAGCGTGAGCAGAGCGCGCCGTCGACCACGGCCTGGATCCGGCCGACCTGCTCCTCGGTGCGCGGCAGGTTGGTGACGGCGACGGCCGCGGCGCGGCCGTCGTCGGTCGCGGCGTTCGTCGTGGCGTAGCCGGTGATCGTCCCGCCGTGGCCCCACGACAGGCCGCCGCAGGCCAGCGGGTTGCTGATGAGGCCGAGGCCGTACCGCGCGTCCTTGCCCACCTCGGGCGCCGGGACGGTCTTGCGCATCTCGCGCAGCAGCTCGGGCTTCAGCAGGCGGCCCTGCAGCAGCGCCACGAAGAAGCGGTTGATCTCGCTCGGGGTCGAGACCATCTGGCCCGCCGCCCAGCCGAAGGACGGGTCCTGCTCGCTCACGTCGGTGAGGGGGAGCGCCGGGTCGTCGTGGTGGTAGCCGTGCGGGTGCGGGCCGCGCAGCCGCTCCTCCCCCACGCCCGGGAAGTACGTGCGGCGCAGGTTCAGCGGCTTGATGATCCGGCGCTCGATGTGCTCGGCGATCGGACGGTGCGTGACCCGCTCGACGATGAGCCCGGCGACCAGGTAGTTCGTGTTGCTGTAGGCGAACGTCGTGCCGGGCGCGGAGGTGGCCTTCTGCTCGAGCGCGAGGTCCAGCAGCGTGCGCGGCTCGGCGTACCAGTGCTGGTACGGCAGCAGGCCGTCCGCGAGGAAGTTCGTGTAGTTCGGCAGCCCGCTCGTGTGCTGCAGCAGCTGGCGGATGGTGATGTTGTTGCCGTCGATGCCGTCGCCGCGAACCAGCTTGGGCAGGTAGCGCTCGACGGGCGCGTCGAGCTCGAGCTTGCCTTCGGCGACGAGCTGCAGGACGACGACCGCGGTGAACGTCTTCGTGTTGCTGCCGATCCGCACCTCGCCGTCGACGGGGACGGGCTCGCGCGTCTTGAGGTCGCCGACGCCGGCCGTGGCGTTGCGGACGTGCCCGCTCTTCTCGCGGACTGAGGCGAGCGCGGCGGGGTACCCGTCCTGCTTGATGAGCGCGCGCAGCTGGGAGGACGTGTCGGCCGCCTGTGACGGGGCGGCGGTGATGGCGAGCGCACCGCCGGTGATGGCGATGGCCATGGCGTGTCGAATGCTCATGCCGTGCAGCGTCGTGTCGCGGCGGCGGTTCGACGAGAGCGCAGGGACCTTGATCGAGACAGGTGCTGGCACCCTTCTGGGAGCGTGGCGTGCGTCCTAGGTTCGTCTCTGTGAACGCGGTCGTCCGCCTCCTACGCGCCGGTTGGGAAGGGCTCTTCGGGCTCCTGCTGCTCGTCGCCGCGCCGTTCGCGATGCCGCGCGTGCGGAAGCGCGTGCGGCGGCTCGCCGGAACCGCGCCCACCTCGCTCTGGCGGGAGCTCACGTGGCTGGCGACGCCGCTCGGGCTGCTGCTCGCCGTGTTCTGGCTCGACCTCGCGCTGGCCGGGCTGATGGGGGTCGGGATGCCGCTGCTGTTCGCGCTCGAAGGCGACGGGGAGCTCTGGTACCAGTGGGTCGTCGTCGACGATCTCGCGGGCGCGTTCTTCGCGGTGCCGGTCGGGGCGTTGATGCTGTGGGTGGCCTGGCGGCTCGCGCCGCGGTTCGTGCGGGCGGAGGCGTGGCGGACGCGGCGGCTGCTCGCGCCGTCGCTCGCCGAGCGCGTGGAGTGGCTGACCGAGACGCGGTCGGCGGCGTTGGACGCGTCCGCCCTGGAGCTGCGGCGGATCGAACGTGACCTCCATGACGGCGCGCAGGCGCAGCTCGTTGCGCTCTCGCTGCAGCTCGGGATGGCCGAGGACATGCTCGACCGTGACCCGACGGCCGCGCGCGGCCTGCTGCTGGAGGCGCGCGCGGGGGCGGAAGCGGCGATGGCGGAGCTGCGCGCGCTCGTGCACGGGATCCATCCGCCCGTGCTCTCCGAGCGTGGGCTCGGCGGCGCGCTCGAGGCCTTGGCGGTGCGCAGCGGTGTCGAGTGTGAGGTCGCGCTGCGTCGCCGACTGCCGGCGCCGCTGGAGTCCGCGCTCTACTTCACGGCGGTCGAGCTCGTCTCCAACGCGCTGCGCCACAGCGGCGCGTCGCACATCGCGGTGACTGTGGACGACGGCGTCGTGCTGCGCGTGACCGACGACGGGCGCGGCGGCGCGCGTGTGGAGGACGGCAGCGGGCTGCGCGGGCTCCAGCGCCGGCTCGCCCCGTTCGACGGCGTGCTCGATGTCTCGAGCCCGGTCGGAGGTCCCACCGTCGTGACCGTGGAGCTGGCGTGCGCGTCGTCGTAGCCGAAGACCTCAGCCTGCTGCGCGACGGGCTGACCCGCATGTTCGACGCCTACGGCTTCGAGGTCGTCGCGGCGCTCGAGGACGGCGCGGGCCTGGTCGAGCGGCTTGTCGAGCTACGGCCGGACGTCGCGGTGCTGGACGTGCGCCTGCCGCCGACCTTCACTGACGAAGGGCTGCGCGCGGCGATCGAGGCGCGCCGCGCGGTGCCGGGACTTCCGGTCCTGATCCTCTCCCAGTACGTCGAGCCCCTGTACGCCACCGAGCTCCTGTCGGACCGCTCGGGCGGCGTCGGCTACCTGCTCAAGTCACGGGTCGGCGACGTGCGCGAGTTCGTCGAGTCGGTGCGGCGCGTGGCCGGCGGCGGGACCGCGTTCGACCCGGAGGTCGTCGCGCAGCTGCTGCACCCGCGGCGAACCGGGTTCGACCAGCTCACGCCGCGCGAGCGCGAGGTGCTGGCCGTGATGGCCGAGGGCCGCTCGAACGCGGCGATCGCCGACCGACTCGTCATCACCGAGAAGTCAGTCAGCAACCACATCAACTCGATCTTCGCGAAGCTCGACCTACCGCCCTCGGACGAGGATCACCGCCGGGTGCTGGCGGTGCTCACGCACCTCGCTTCTTCGCCGCCCGGACCGTGAAGGTCGCGGTCGCCTTGGCGGTGTTGCCGGCGGTGTCCGTCGCGGTGATGGCGATCGTGTAACTGCCGGCCTTGAGCGTCTTGGGCAGCTTGATCGTGCCCGCGCCGACCTTGAACGCGCCCTTGCGCGTGGTCTTCGTCACCAGCAGCGTGCAGGGCTTGGCGCCCTTGGGCTTCGTCTTCGGCGCCTTGCCGCACTTGCCCTTGGCGGTGCGCTTGATGCCCTTCGTCTTGAGCTGCACGACGGCGGTGACGTTCGCCGCCTCGCTAAGGCCGAACGTGAGCGTCGCCGCCTTCTTCGCGGTGGGCTTCGTCGGCGTGACGCGCGGCTTGGTGGTGAAGCGCGGCGCGGTCGTGTCGGCCGGGAGCGGCGGCTGGATCGGGCCCGTGCGCTGCGGCGGGAGGGTGATCGCGACCGGGCCGCTCTTCGTGCTCGCGTTGCCGGCCTCGTCGGTGGCCGTCACGGTCGCGGTGAACTGGCCCGCGTTCGCGTACGTATGCTCGCCGCCGGCGCCGCTCGCGCCGTCGCCGTACGTCCAGGCGAGCTTGACCGGACCCCACACGTCGAACGCCGTCGTGGCGAAGCTGAGCGGCGTGCCCGGCTGCCCCACCGCGGGGACCGCGAGGTCGGTCAGCACCGGCGCGGCGCCGTCGAACGGGACGTGCGTGAGCGTCGCCGCGTCAGCCGAGGTCGACACGCCCGACAGGACGCCGTTGCCCTTGCCGTCGGTGGCGACTTCCATGCCCTCGTTGACCAGCGCGAGGTTGGTGTAGTTCGCGAGGAGCAGCCGCGGCGCGGCGGAGAGCGTGCCGTCGGCGGCCACGGACCGGGTGTACGCCGCCAGCGCCGCGGCGTCGGCGTACACGATCTCGGAAGTGCCGTCCGGCAGGCCGATCACGCTGGCCGGCAGCTCCGGCTCAGCGCCCGTGCCGACCCGCTGCGGCGTCCTCCAGCTGCCGTCCGGGCGGCGCACGGACACGAAGTTCGCCCCCAGCGCCTGATCGAAGTACGTCAGCACCGGCGTCGTCCCGGCGAGCGTCAGCTTCGTGGTCGCGAGCCTGATCGGCGAGGACGGGTGCGGGAAGGTCTGCGGCGCAGACCATGTCGTCGCGCCCGGTGCCCGGGAGACGAGCGTGATCTGCTGCGCCGCGTCGAGGGACGACCCGGCCGGGTTCGGGACCTGCTCGTCATACACGGCCGTGAGCGTCCCGTCGGCGAGCCGCAGGACGCTGACGCCGGCGATCTTCACCGGCAGGCAGGACGGGTCCGATCCGGGCGCGTAGGTGATCGGTGCCCGCTCGGCGAGCAGCTGCGGCGTGCCGACTCCCGCCGCCGTGCCGTTGATCGCGAACAGCCGCTGCGTCCCACACTCGGCGCCCGCCGCTTTGGCCTGGGTCGTGTACAGGACCGTGAAGCTGCCGTCCGGCGCGACCGCGATCGCGGTCTCCGACTCGCTCGTGTCGAACCCCGTCATCGGGAAGAACTGCGTCGCCCGCGAGCCGTCCGCACGCTGCACCTCGACCGTTCCGAGCGTGTCGTTGCTCGGGTACGGGCGCGCGACGTACAGCGTCGACGCGGCGTCGTACCCGATCATCTTGCTCGTCGCCCAGTACAGGTTGTCCGGCGTGAAGTTCGGCGGCGAGAACGTGCCGTCGGCGCGCAGGAACGACACCAGGATCCCGCCGGCGCCTGCCTTCAGGTACGGGATCGCGAACTGCCCGTCCGGCGACGCGTTCACCCGTCCGAGGAACAGCGCCGCGCCCGGGGCGACCGTGTCCAGCACCTGCGCGGGCCCGAACGCCCGCCCAGGCCGACGGACGCTCGCCACGAGCTGGATCGACCCGCCGTCGCCGATCCGCGTGGCCGCGGTCACGATCGTCCCGTCCGCGGCCATCGCGGTCTTCGTCTCCGAGTACCTCGCGCTTCCCTCAAAGGTCTGCGGCGTGAGCCACGACGGCGCAGCCATCGCGGCTCCGGGAGCCAGGAGCACAGCGGCGAGAACGGTGGCGACGAGCGTCAGCCAGCGCTTGGACATGGGGCCATCCTTCGGTTTGAGCGGCGCGGAGCCAGGGAGCAGGGGATTCGCGACGCCGCCGACCCTATCCGGTCGCCCCGGTCCGTTCCGGTCCCGGACCTGGCCTTTCAGACAGCGACTTTTCCGGCCCATCGGCGATCTCGGGGTGCCGCTAGACTTCCTCGTCCTCCTGAGGGCGATTAGCTCAGTTGGTTAGAGCGCACGCTTCACACGCGTGAGGTCACTGGTTCGAGTCCAGTATCGCCCACTGCTTCCTCCTTCTCTGCGGGCGCGTAGCTCAGTGGGAGAGCGCTCGCTTCACACGCGAGAGGTCGCAGGTTCGAAACCCGCCGCGCCCATCACCCGTTCTCGAGCGAGGGGCGAATCGGGTACTCGATCGTCAGGTGGATGGGCCACGTGCGCTTGATGCCCTGCTCCGCCGCCAGTTCGCGGATCTCGACGAAGTTCACCTTCGCGTAGTGCGTCTGGACCCGGAAGTCGTACTGCGCCGTGAAGGTCCAGTTGTAGACCCCGGTCTTGCTGCGCCCGCCCGACTTCGTCGGCTTCGGAGCGTTGACGAAGACCTGGATTTTGTCCTTGACCGCGGGCTCATGCGTGAGCGGGAACGAGAAGTCCCCCCATTCCGCGAGCTGGACGAGCGTCCGCTCGACCTGGTCCTCGGTGAACTGGTGGAAGCGGTCGATCGGGTGCCGGTTGAACACCGGGATGTCCACGCGCTTGTCGACGTAGACCCCCACCGCGTCGGCCTCCGCGATGCCCTTCACGTAGACCGACTCCTGGGTGAACTGCTCCGAGAGGTCGTCCCGAAGCAGCTCGATGCGGATGCCCTCGTCGATGACCACGCCGGACGGGCGGCCCAGGTCCATGAGGCGCGCCGCGAGGTTCAGCGGCCGGCCGGAGTAGTCGAGCACCTTCTCACCCGAGATGAGCGCGGTCGCGGCGCCGCGAGCGATGCCGATCCCGAGGTTCCCCGGCACCTCGAAGTTGACCATCGGGTCCTCGGCGCAGAGGCCCCCGAAGTCGGTCACCAACCGCAGGCTGGTCTCGACGGCGGTGTTGACGACATCGATCAACGACTCCCGGTCGTACCGATACAGGATCAGCATGCCGTCGCCCGTCAGCTTGAAGAACTCGGGCTCGACGAAGTAGTCGTCGACGATCTGCGTGTAGACGCTCCGCAGGAACTCCGCCGCATCCGAGGACTCGGCGATCTTCGCGAACGACGAGAACCCTCGCACGTCCAGGAAGATCACGACGACGTGCCGGGACTGCCCTTCGGCCGAATGCAGGAGCTCACGCAGGTCCTTGTGCATGCCGCCGAGTCTAAGCGGGCTTTCCCTACCGCGCCGGTTCTTCAGCGGTAGTGTGCGGTGTTCGACAGAACGACTGTCGTGGCCGCGACACAACGGGGACCGGGCGTCCCCGGCGGCGTCAGTGACCGTGGCCGAGATAGAGCACGGCTGAGACCGAGGTGGCCAGGTTCAGCGAGGAGACGCCCGGGCGCATCGGCAGCGCCACACGCGCGTCGGCGACCGCCAGCAGCTCGTCGGTGAGGCCGTCGCGCTCGGTGCCGAAGGCCAGCAGCGCGCGCGGTGGGATCACGCCCGGGGCGACGATCGTGCCTTCCGGGTCCAGTGCGATCAGCGGGCGGTCGCCCGTGCGCAGGACGCGCGAGCGGGCGACCGGAAGCGCGAAGTGCAGGCCGGCGGAGCCGCGCAGCGCGTCCGCGTGCCAGGGGTCCTGCACGCCCGTGGTGATCACGCCCGCCGCGCCGGCGGCCGCGGCGACGCGCACGACCGCGCCGAGGTTGCCGAGGTGGCGCGGTGCTTCGAGCAGGACGACCGGCTCGGGACCGGGCAACGCGAGGATGCCGTCGGGATCGGGTTGCCGCGGGCGCCGCGCGAGCGCGACCACCTGCGCGCGCGGGACGACGGCCGCCAGCTCCTTCACGTCCACGAGCGTCGGCGACAGCACCACGTCCGGTGCGAGTCGCGCCGACAGCGCCGCGAGCTCGTCGGCGTCCGCCGTCCACACGCCGAGCAGCTCCGCCCCGAAGCGGACCGCGTGCTTGACGGCGTGGAAGCCCTCGAGGACCACCAGACCGGGGTCGCGCCGCGCGCGCTGGACGTCACCGAGTTCGACCACGCGCCAAGACATTAGGCTGCCGCCATGGAGGATCCTCCTCGGCCACGCGCGCAGCGCCGTCGCGACACCGAGCAGCGGCTGAACCACGACGTCGACCTCTGGGTCGCGAGCGCCTCGGCGGACGGGGTGCCGCATCTCATCCCGCTCTCGTTCGACTGGGACGGCGCCGCGCTGCTGCTCTCGACGCCGCGGGACAGTCCCACCGGCCGGAACCTCGCCGCGTCCCGTCGCGCGCAGCTCGGGCTCGGCGAGACCCGCGACGTGACGCTGATCGACGGGGACGTCGAGGTGCTCGCGATCGACGCGCTGGCGGCCGCGGCCGGTGACCGGTTCGCGGCGCGCACGGGCTTCGATCCGCGCACGTTGAAGACGCCGTACTGCTGGTTCCGGGTCACGCCGCGGCGCATCCTCGCGTGGCGCGAGGTGGACGAGCTCGCCGACCGCGAGCTGATGCGCGACGGGCGTTGGACAGTGGACTGAACCACCCACTCGGCGAGCGTCTATGCGCCACTTTCGGATTAGTGGGTTGAATCCTCAAGGTCCGCGGTATTCCCGCCGAGAGCCGTCACATGACCGTCCACTCGTCGCACTCCCTGACGCTGCTGAGTGACAGCAGCGAAGCCCACATGGCCCTGTGGCGGCTGCGCGCCGCGCTGCCGGGGTGCGCGATCACCGTCGAGGGCACGAAGGTGCTCGTCGCGCCCCGCGGCACCGGTGGTCCGGTCACGTCGATCGAGCGCGTGATGGCGCAGATCCCGGACGCTCGCTCGCACCTCGCCTGGTGACGCCGAACCAGGTGCTCAACGCCTCGGCCAGGCCCGCGGGCGTGCCCTCCCCCACCCACGCGACGTAGCCGTCGGGCCGGATGAGCACGGCCGTCGGCGCGGGGACCGCGCCGATCACCGGCAGCTCCCACGCGTCCTCGGTGCGCGCGTCGACGACGAACGGCAGGCCGTCGAGCGCACCGGGCTCGCCGAAGTTGAGGAGCACCGGCTTGGCGTCGTGGAGGAGCTCGTAGACGCGGCGCCCGTCTTCCAACGCCAGGTCGGGCATGCGGCGCCCGAGCAGCGGATGCCCCTCGCCGAGGTCGTAGTGGATGTCCAGCCCCGAGACGAGCCCCGCCAGCCGGCGCCGCGACTCGTCCGTGACGACCGTGTCCGCGAGGAGGTCGACCAGGGCCTTCACGCGATCGTCCTGGCGCTGGAGCGTGCCCTGGGCCATCGTGTACCGCAACGCCCGCGCGGTCACCGGATGGCGCTCGGCGAAGTACCTGTCCAGCAGCCGTTCCGACGAAGTGCCGTGGACGACCTGGGCCAGCTTCCACCCGAGGTTGACGGCGTCCTGGACGCCGAGGCTGAGGCCCTGCCCGCCCGCCGGGTAGTGGATGTGCGCCGCGTCGCCGGCCAGCAGCACGCGCCCGGCGCGGTAGGCGGCGGCCTGGCGGGTCATGTCGGTGAAGCGGGAGATCCAGGTCGGACGGTGGACGCCGAAGTCGGTGCCGAACACGGCCACCAGCGCGTCGCGCAGCTCGCCCAGCGTGGCCTCGCCGCTCGGCCCGACCGCCTTCTCGGTCACAACGATCCGGACCGTCTTGCCGTCCTCGAGCCGGTGCAGGCCGTGGACGCCGATCGCGTCGAAGCGCGGCCCGGCCGGCGGCTCCTCCGTGACCTCGGCCTCGGCGATCAGGTTGCTCTTGGTCGCGTCCCAGCCCGGGAACTCGATGCCGGCGGCCTTGCGGATCGCGCTGCGCCCACCGTCGCAGCCGACGAGGTACTGCGCGCGCAGCGTCCCGCCGTCCGCCAGCTGGACGTCGACGCCCGCGTCGTCCTGCGCGAAGCCCGTGACCTCGCGGCCGTGGAGGATCCGCGCCGGCAGCTCGGCCACCCACGCGCCGAGGATCGCCTCGATCTTGTTCTGAAACAGCGCGAGCGTGTACGGGTGCCGCGACGGGAAGTCGCTCATGTCCAGCACCGTCGACCCGAACGTGACGACCTGCACCGGCTGCCCTTCCGCGAGGAACCGCTCGGCCACTCCGCGCTGGTCGAGCACCTCGATCGACCGCGCGTGCAGCCCGCCCGCGCGCGAGCCCACCAGCTCATGATCCGCCCGCCGCTCGACGACCGCGACGTCCACCCGCGCCAACGCCAGCTCGGCCGCCAACATCATCCCCGCGGGGCCCCCGCCGACGATGACCACCTCGTGCTCTGTCGTGCCCATGGCGGCGAGTATGCGGGACCGATCACGGCCTCATGAGGGCCTCGGTTCCGGTATAAATTGGAGGTGGAGAGGGCACTGGTGTGGCCATGCCCAATATTGGCCCCCTGGAAGTTCTCGTGGTGCTGTTCTTCGTGCTCGCGGTGGTCTTGATCGTGCGCGTCGCCCGTCGCTAGCGCGCGTGGACGGTCACGTGAGCACGCGGTATGAGGTGCCGCCGCAGGTCGCGCCACGGTGGTTCGGCGAGACCTTGGGCTGGGGTCCCGCGAAGAACGTGACGCTGGAGCTCGTGGGCGGCGGCGAGCGGTCCGGCCTGATGATCCCGCCCGAGCCGGAAGTCGATCCCGCAACGGGTCAGATGGCGTTGTGGTTCAGAGTCCCAGGCAAGCTCCACGAGGAGCCCGTCCCGCTCAGCGAGGTGCTGGCGATCACGGTGCACCGGTACGCGCCGCCCCAGCCGGAGACGCTGAGCCCGGTCGGATGGGTCCTGAAGATCATCGCCGTGCTGTTCTGGCACCTCCCGCGGCTCGTGTTCGAGCTCATCAGGGACCGCAACGCTCCTGTCCCGAGGCCGGCGCCCGAGCCGGTGACCGACGAGCAGCCGCTCGAGCTGGTCGTCGTCGCGAAGCTGGCCCTGGAGCGCGACGACGACGCGATCGCCGAGCAGACCCAGCGCGCGATCGAGGCGGCGCTCCGCGGGCTCCCGCACCTCTCGGATCAGCAGTTCACGCGCGAGGGTGACTTCCTGCAGGTCGACATGCTGCTCGTGGCGCCCAACGGGCCTGACCGCCAGCGGGCGAACGAGGATCTGTGGAACAGCGCGGTGGCGGTGTTCCCAAGCACGGCGGACCTGCCCGGCGTCGACTGGGCGGAGCTCGAGCAAGGCGACTGGTAGCGCGTCAGCCGCGGCAGTCGCTGATGTCGAGCACGAGCCCGCGTGCCGATCCGTTCCGCCCCGACGACGACGGCTCGAGCGAGTACGACACGGACGGAAGGTCATCGCTCGACGCCGGCAGCGACGACACGGCCATCAGGTGCAGGCAGGACCCGTCGCGCCGGCCCGCCGCGTAGCCCGGCTCGGGCTTCCAGCCGTTCCGGCCCAGGTTGTCGTGCACGAACGCGAGCACCTCGTTCTCCGGCGTGGGGCGCGCGAGGCGGAGCAAGCGCCGGGTCGAGTAGCCGACGATCGGGCCGTCGGACGTGTCGGGCGCCTTGTGCCCGAGCGTCTGGGTGCGCACCATCGTCGCTCCCGGAGGACTGGGCACCGCGTCGAGCGCGCGGAGGTTGCGCCGCTCCGCCGGTTCGCGCTCGGCGTCCTGCGCACACCCCGCCCACGCCAGTGCGAGCGCGGCCACGACGACGAGCCGCACCGCGGTCACGGGTAGATCTGGTCGCCCGCGACGGCTTCGACGCAGGCACTCGCCACCGACTCCGCGCCGGCCGTCGGCGGCAGGATGACGAGCTGGCGCGCGCCGGTGCGCTCGCCACGCTGGGCGCGGCGGATCAGCTCGGCGGGGTCGGTCGCGCGATTCGACGCCGGCTGCGGGATCTGCGGGCGGTTGACGAGCACGAGCGTGTGGACCTTGTCCCCGACCTCGACGTCGATGGTGTCGAACGCGACGCTCTCGAGCGAGAACCCGGTCGAGTACTCGGCGCCGGCGGTCGGGAAGTCGGCGAGCTGCGCGGGGCGCTCGACCACCGTTCCCTTCCCGAGCTCCAGGCAGGAGACGAAGCCCGCCGTGCGGTCCTCCGGTTCGGCGGTTCCGCATCCAGCGAGCGCGGCGAGGACCGCGAGCAGCACTCCGGGTACGCGCATCATTCGACGCGCGTACCCGGTTCGCGCCGGGTCCTACCGGCGCGGGACGCGCACCGTGCGCGTCGCGACGTAGCGGCCGCTCGCGTCGGTCACGCGCACGGTCAGCTTGCGGCCCGTCTTCGCGTAGCGGGCGGCGACGGTGATCTTGGTGCCGGTCGCCTTCAGCGCGGCCGTGCGGCCGGGGACCTTGACCTGCAGCTTCGAGGTCTTCGTCAGGCCCGTGAGGCTGAGCGCGAGGCGGCCCTTGGCCCAGCGCGCGGTGAGGCGGATCGGGGTGCGCTTGGCCGGGGCCGGCGTGACGGTCGTGCCGGGGGTCGGCGGCCCGGGCGTGGCGGTCGGGACGACGGTCGGCAGCGGCGTCGCGGGGGTCGGCTCCGGTGTCGCGGTCGGCTCGGGCTCGACGACGACCGGCGGCGCGGGTACCCAGGTGCTCGCCTGCACGCCGATCAGGCCACTCGTGGCGTTCGCGTGCCAGACCGCGGTGAGCTCCTTCGGGCCGGCCGCGAGGCCGATGTCCCAGCTCATCTGCGAGGAGCTCGTGCCACCGGGGCCGGACAGGGTCGCGGGCTCGCTCCAGGCGCCGGCGAAGCCCTCACGCACGGCGACGCGGATGAGCTTGTTGCGCTTGGCCGCGTCGACGTAGCCGGCCCAGCCGAGGACGGAGCTGCCGTCGGCGCGGGTCGCCAGCGCGACGTGGCGGAGCGTCGCGTTCGGCGGCTCGGTCGCGACGCTCAGCGGCGCCGACCAGGTCTTCGTGCCGGCGGCGCGCGTGGCGACCTGCATCGTGTCGACGGTCGCGGCCTCACCCGCCGTCGGGTTGCCGCTGTACGCCGTCCACAGCCACGCGACGGTCTGGTTGCCGGCGGCGTCCGTGGTCAGGACCGCGTCCTGGTGGTTGGCCTGCTCGTCGTAGGCGGTGAGCGCCACGGCCTCGGTCCACTCGCCGGCCACGAGGTCGCTGGTGAAGAGCTGATTGCGGGCGTAGCGCGGGTTGTCGGTGCGCTCCTGCCAGACCACGGTCGGGGTGCCATCGGCGACCGTCACCGCCGGGAAGGTGCCGTACTCGGCGGGGTCGCTGACCGTCTGCTCGGGGTCCCAGGTCGTCTCGCCGGCCGGGAGGATCGCGGTGTTGGCGGTGGGCTGCCCGGTCGCGTCGTCGTAGTCGACCCAGGCGGCGACCGCGGTGCCGTCGGCGCCGACCGCGAGCGACGGGAACGAGCCCCAGGTGCCGGGCTCGGTGAGCGCCTCGGTGCGGTTCCAGCCGCCACCGGCGCGCGTGCTGGCGCTCTCGACCGCGGTGCCTTCCGCCCAGTCGATGCTCCAGAGCGCGATCACGCGACCGTCGGGGCGGATCGCGATCTGGGGCTCGTCGGCCTCGGGGGCGGAGAGCCGCGTGGGCTCGTCCCAGGCCTGGCCGGGCCGGCGGACGGTCGCCCACGCCGACGGGTCGTCCTTGATCCCGCTCTGCAGCCAGATGATCGCGACCGTGCCGTCGGCCGCGGCGCTCACGCGCGGGAGGCTCGCGGTCTGGTCGGTGCCGGTCGAGAGCGTCTGCGGGGCGCTCCAGGCTCCGCCGGCCGGGCGGGTCGCGACCTCGACGATCGCCGAGCCGACGCTGTCGTCGAGGCTGCGGACCCACACGGCGGTGCTCGTGCCGGTGGCATCGGTGGCGACGGTCGGGGTCGACGCGTCCTTGTTCGGCGCCGTGTTGAGCGCGGCCGCCGCGGACCAGGTGCCGGCGGCGGAGGCGGGTGCGGCGACGGCGAGCGCGAGCAGCGACGCGGCCAGCACCCCGCGGAGAGGAGTCAGGTTCAGAGTCATGGGGAGTGGGGAGTCAGGTCCGCGCTAGGCGGACGGGATGGTGGCCCGGACGGTGATCTGCCCGAACGGTTCTCCGGCCTTGTAGGCCAGGAAGGGAGCGGCGCCCTCGGTGGTGAGCAGGACGGGGACGGACGTCCACGTGACGGTGTCGCCGCTGACGACCGGCGTCGCCGCCGAGAGGTCGAGCGTGCCGAACACGACCCGGCGCGTGGTGCCGTCGCCGCCGCTGCCCTCGCCGCCGGGGATTCCACCCTGGCTGGAGTCGGTCAGCAGGACGCTGATGCGCGGCGCCGGGCCGAGCTCGACGATCGGGTCGGCGAGCGCGATCGAGATGCCGTGCGCGGAATACAGGAACGTGACGGTGCCGCCGTGCTGGAGCGACCAGCCCGCGGTGAGGTCGTACGTGCCGCCCTGGCCGGGGTAGACGAACGAGCCGTCGGCGGTCTTCGCCGCGCCGCCGGTGGTCGCGACGGTGCCGCCGCCCGCGACGAGGTAGCGCAGCCAGGAGCCGCGGAAGGCCCAGTCGGCGGCGTTCGCGCGCACGGCGCCCGCGGGGACGCCCGGCGGGAAGATCCGATCCGCGGGCGGCGGGGTCGGGGTGGGCGTCGGCGTGGCGGCGACGGTCGGCGCGGGGGTGGCGACGGGCGTGGGAGCGGGAACGGTCGGCGACGGCGTGCTCGGCAGCACAGTCGCCGGGCCCTGGACCGGCGCGGGCAGGACCACGCTCAGCGTGCCGACGGTGCCGGTCGGGAGGCGCCGCAGCCGCAGGCCCGACCGCAGCGCGGACCGTCCCGCGGCGGTGAGGCGCAGCGTGGTGCTGCGCGTCGTCAGCGGGGCGCGCGCGGCGGTGAAGACCGTCACGCGCTTGCGGCCGACCGCCGCGCTCAGCGAGCGGCCCTGCAGCCGCAGCGCGGTCAGCCGGACGGAGCGGCGGCCCGCGCTGAGCCGGAGGCCCGCGGCGGACGGGTACGCGACGCTCGTCGTCGACGGGGAGCCGGTGAACGGCACGACGAAGCGCGACGCCTCACGCACGGTCGGACCGACGGCGGTGACCTTCACGCCCTTCAGACCGGAGAGCTGGAGCGAGGTGCCGGGCGTGGCGGCGGAGGCCGCGGCGGGCAGCGGAAGCATCAACGCGGCGGCGATCACTAGCACTCGCCGCCGCGGAACGACATCACGACGGAACATCTATTAGGGCACCCTAACAACGCGCCTCGAGAGTCCTTGTGACGTCTGTTCGCATCGCTCGACGGATGACGGATTCCGCTTCGCCCGGCCGTGAATACGGTCCACTCGGTGTTCTCGAAGCGCATGCTGGCCGCCGGACTGGGCGTCGCCCTGCTCGGCGTGCTGCTCGTGGTCGCGCTGGCCCGGGCGATCCCGCCGACCAACACCGGGTGGGGCACGCAGGCCGACGCGCCGCAGTACCTGCCGTGGACTCCGGGCAAGGCGGTGTGGGTCAGCCAGGGCCCGTACGGCGACTACAGCCACCGCGGCGAGAAAAGCCGGTTCAGCTGGGACTTCCTGATCGGCATCCACGAGCCGGTCCTGACGGGCGTCGCCGGCGAGGTCGTCCTCACGTTCGGCGGCTGCGACATCCTCGACAGCCAGGAGTGCGGCGACGGCTGGGGCAACCACGCGCTGCTCCGCGTCAAGGACGGCACCTGCGCCCGCTTCGCCCACCTCGCGACGGTCGCCGTCAAGCGCGAGCAGCGGGTCGCCGTCGGCACGCCGATCGGCACCGTCGGCTCCTCAGGCCACTCGACCGAACCGCATCTGCACTACCAGCGCGAGGAGTGCGCGACCGGCCGCGCGCTGCCGTCCCGGTTCATCGAGGCCGGCGTGCCGCAGGCCGGCGGCGAGGTCACCTCCGCCCTCGGCCGCAAGCTCGACTAGCGTGTGCGCCGTGAGCGAGGACGACCGCGAGCCCACGCCGCAGCTCGGCGATCCGAACGCGCTCGAGGCGCCGCCGCCCACCGAACGCCGGCGTCGCTGGCCCTTCGGCCGTCGCGACTAGTCCTGCGGCCAGAAGTCCTTGAAGCCCTCGTTGTCGTTGCCGGCCGGGCGAGGGCCGCCGACGCAGATCAGCTCCATCCCGTCCGGGCCGGCCTCGAACGAGCGGAACACCTGCGGCGCCACGCGCACGACGTCCCACAACGCCAGGTCGATGATCTCGTCCTCGAGCTTCGCGCGCCCCGAGCCGGCGACGACGACGTAGACCTCCTCTTGCACACCGTGCCGGTGGCCGAACGGCATCCGCGCGCCGGGCTCGTAGCTGAAGCGGCTCACGCCGACCTGCTCCGACTTGACCTCGTTGCGCGAGAACAGCCACCGGATCCGGACCTCCTCCGGGGCGCGGTCCTTGAAGTCCTCGAAGTTCTTCCTCGTCCAGTCCGCCATCAGCGCACCGTATAGACGCCGGTCGACTCGGCGTGGTAGCCCTTCGCGCCGACCGCGAGCGTGAGCTCGGAGCGCCACTCCTCGCCGGCCGAGAGGCGGGCGACCGCTGAGGCGAAGTCGTACCGCGGCGTCCAGCCCAGGTCGGTGCGGGCGGCCGCGTTCACGTAGACGCGTTCGATCGCGTCGAACATGCGCCAGCCGAGCTGCTCGTACACCGCCTCGTACGACGGGACGTGGCGCGCGACGACCGGCGGCGCGTCGGCGTGCAGGGCCGCGAGGTCGTCCGGGACGAACGGCGTCGTGGCGCTGATGATGTAGCGGCCGAAGCCGATCGCGTCGGCGCGGTCCAGAGCGCAGCGGTGCGCAGAGACGACGTCCTCGATGTCCACGCGCCGGTACAGCAGCTCGTTGACCTTCAGGTTGGCGTCGGCGAACGCGGTGCGCACCGCGTCGCGGTCGTCGCCCTCGGGGAAGAAGCGCGAGGTGCGCAGGATCACGACCGGCAGGCCGTGGTCGCGGTGGACGAGCTCGCAGAGGTCCTCGGCGGCGGTCTTGGTGACGCCGTAGATGTTCTTGGGGACGGGCCGCACGGCCTCGGTGATCCAGGCGGCGGGCGAATCGGCGGGCGGGACGAGCGCGTGACCGAAGGCGCTCGTCGTGCTCGTGAAGACGAACCGGCCGACGCCCGCGGCGACGGCCTCCTCGAGCAGCGTCAAGGTCCCCGTCACGTTGGTGTCGACGAAGTCCTGCCGCGTGTGCGAGCCGACGTGCGGCTTGTGGAGCGTCGCCGCGTGCAGGACAGCGTCGGCGCCCGCGATGAGCTTCCGGACCAGCGCACGGTCGGTGACCGAGCCGACGTGCGTCGTGTACGCCCCGGGCAGGACGTCGATCGACACGACGTCCTCGCCCGCGGCGCCCAGCACACGGCAGAGGGCCTCGCCGAGATGGCCTGAACTTCCGGTGATCACGACGCGCATACGTATGACGGTACCGTCCGCGGCCGTGCGCGGTGGTTCGGTTTACTCGACGATCACCTCGACCCGACCGGGCCACGGGGCGAGCAGGCCGGCGATCGGCTTGGCGTCCTCCTCGGACGGCGCCTCGTAGACCCAGAACGCGTCCTCGACGTCGGGCGCGGAGAAGTAGGACGCGTCGCCCTTGAACGGGCAGTGCGAGGTGGTGTCGGTCGAGGTCAGCAGCTCCATGCGCACGTCCTCGCGCGGGAGGTAGAAGCGCGTCGGCAGCCCAGTCTCGTGGAGCTCGACCGCCCGGTCGGACTCGGCGAGCACCTGGCCGTTGGACTCGACGCGCACATGGCGCTCGCTCGGGGTGGTGCTGATGCGGTGCGCAGACATACCTCCATCTTTGCGCGTGCGATGAGTTGCACCGCGCCGGACGGTCCAAGCCCCCATGCACGCGAAGATCGACCGCCGCTTCAGCGACCCGTCCGCCGACCCCACGCCCTGGGCGACGACCGAGGGCGCGCTCACGCAGGCCGAGCTGTACTGGATCACCACCGTGCGTGAGGACGGCCGCCCGCACGTGACGCCGCTGATCGGCGCCTATCACGACGGCGCCCTGCACTTCACCACCGGTCTGCGGGAGCAGAAGTACCGCAACCTCGAGCGAAGCCCGAAGCTCGCCATGACGACCGGGAACAACACCTGGGCGCAGGGCCTCGACGTCGTCGTCGAGGGCACGGCCGCGCGCGTCTCCGACAATGCCGAGCTCCAGCGGCTCGCGGACGCGATCGTGGCCAAGTACGGCGAGGTGTGGCGCTTCACGGTCGGCGACGGCGTGTTCGACGACGCCGAGGGCGGACCGGCCGCTGCGTTCCGCGTCGAGGCGACCAAGGTCATCGCCTTCGCGAAGGATCCCCATGGTCAGACCACGTACGCATTCTGAAGACTCAATGAAGAATCGGGCCGAGCGCAACCTCTCGCGGCCAGACTCGAAGGATGAAGCTTGCCGTCACCGGTCCTGTCCTCGCGCTCGCCGCGGCGCTCACGCTCGCCGCCTGTGGAGAGGAAGAGCAGAAGGTGGCGACGCACTCCGCCTCCGACAAGGAATCGGGGCTGAGCGTCAGCGTCGCGGGGGACCAAGTGACGATCAAGCGCACGTCGGCGAGCGCGGCCGGCACCGGCGGCAAGGCCGGGCAGGTGTACTGCACCGACGACTACGCGAAGCTGATGGGCGCGCAGGAGCAGCCCGCGCCTTCGCTCGGCTGGTACGCGGCGAGCCTGATCACGTGGCCCGAGAAGGCCAAGTCGACCACGGTGACGCTCTCGCACGCGCTCAAGGGCAAGCCGGACCTGTGCGTCGCACAGTCCACGGACGGCTCCGCGCAGGCGATCATGTACTTCGACGCCAAGGTCAAGACCGCGATCGATACCCAGCAGGCCAGCGCCGGCCGTGAGCAGCAGGCCGCGTCCGCCGAGGAGGCGCTCACGAGCGCCGCGGGGATGGCGGTGGCCGCGGTGGCCGAGGACAAGTTCCCCGCCGCCGCGGAGCTCGTGAGCGCGCTCACCGCGCAGGGCCTGATCGCGAAGGCCGCGGCGGACGAGGCGGCGGTCAGCGAGACCGGGACGCTCTACGTCCTGACCGGCGAGACGACCGACACGCAGGTCGTCCTCGCCATCAAGGGCTCCGACAACAAGGTCATCACCGCGACGCAGAAGCGGACGGGCGACCCGAAGATCGCGAAGTAGCGAGGTGCGCGGCCGCGGCCGCCTCGGGCAGCGGCCGTGAGAACAGGTAGCCCTGCCCGCGGTCGCAGCCGAGCGCGCGCACCGCGGCGAGCTGCGCCTCGGTCTCGATGCCCTCGGCGACGGTCGAGAGGCCGAGGCCGTTCGCGAGGCCCGCGATCGCGCCCAGCACCTGGCCGCGGTTGTCCGCGGCGACCCCGGAGACGAACGCGCGATCGATCTTCAGGCCTTCGAGCGGCAGCCGCTCGAGGTAGCCGAGCGCGGAGAAGCCCGTGCCGAAGTCGTCGAGCGCGATCCGCACGCCGAGCGCGTTCAGCGCCTGCAGCCGCTCCGCGACCATCGCCGTGTCGGAGAGGAAGACGCCCTCGGTCACCTCGAGTGAGAGGCACCGCGGGCCGACCGCGGCGACTTCCAGCGCCGAGCGCACCACGTCCACGATCCACGCGTTCTCGAGCTGCAGCGGCGACACGTTCACGTTCATCGCCAGCTCGTGATCGCCCGACGCGTCCTGGAACCGGCGGAGCGCTCCGGTCGCCTCGCGGATGACCCACGCGCCCAGGCGGTGGATGATCCCGGTCGACTCGGCGAGGCCGATGAACATGTCCGGGGCGAGCAGCCCGCGCGTCGGGTGCTGCCAGCGCACGAGCGCCTCGAAGCCGGTGACCGCCTCGGTCTTGAGGTCGACGATCGGCTGGAAGTGCAGCACCAGCTCGTCGTTCTCGAGCGCGCGGTGCAGCTCGGCGCGCAGGGTGAGCCGCTCGCTCGCCTCCTCGCCCATGCCGGACTCGAACAGCGTCCACGTCCCCTTGCCCGCGCCCTTGGCGGAGTACATCGCGAGGTCGGCGTCCCGCAGTAGGTCGTCCGCGTCGAGCTGGGCGCCGACGACGTAGCGCACGCCGACGCTCGCGCGGCAGTGGAAGGCGCCGACGCTGAGCTCGAACGGCGCGTCGAACGCCGCGAGCACGCGCTCGGCCAGCTCGGCGGCCTCGTCGATGCTGTCGACGTCCTCGGCGAAGATCACGAACTCGTCGCCGCCGAGCCGGGCGGCGGTGTCGGCGGAGCGGATCGCGCCCTCCAGGCGGCGGGCCACGGCCTGCAGCAGCAGGTCGCCCTCGCGGTGCCCGAGGCCGTCGTTGACCGACTTGAAGTCGTCGAGGTCGATCAGCATCACGGCCGCGCCCGCCGTCTCGTTGCGCCGGGACCGCGCCGCCGCGTGGCCGATCCGCTCGCGCAGGAGCGCGCGGTTCGCCAGCCCGGTGAGCGCGTCGTGGAACGCGAGCTCGGTGAGCTCGCCCTCCAGCTCGCGCCGGTCCGTCACGTCGCGCACGTTGAAGACGATCGCGCCGACCGCGGACTCGTCGAGCAGGTTCACGACCGTGCCGTCCAGCAGCCGCTTGGTCCCGTCGGTGTGCAGCACCGAGAACTCGACCGGGAGCTGTCCGCCGGTGTCGGCGAGCGGCGCGAGCTGGCGCGTGAGCCGGCCCGCCTCGTCCTCGGGGATCAGCCCGCACAGCTCGGCGCCCTCCGCGTCCTCCGGGGTGACGCCGATCACGCGCTCGAGCGACGGGCTCGCGTACTGGATGACCCCGCGCTCGTCGATCAGCAGCGTCACGTCGGAGGCGTGCTGCACGAGCGCGCGGAACCGGCGTGAGCTCTTCGCGCGGGCCTGCAGCGTCGCGGCGACGGCGAGCACGAGCGTCAGCCCGATCAGCACGGCGAGCAGCCGCTGCGTGCCGCCGCGCGCGTCGACCGCGTCGGCGACCGTCGCTCGGAACGCCAGGTTGCTGGAGTCGGAGAAGGCCTTGAAGTCGCGTTCGACGGCAGCGATCTGCGCGTCGGCCTCCGCCACGGGGCCGGTCAGGTCGACCGCGCGCACCCGCTGTTCCAGCCGCGTCATGGACGCCGGGTCGGGGGCGTGCCGCTCGAGGTTCTTGAGCTGCTGGAGCGCGAGCCCGCGCCGCAGCTCGGCCTCCTCCACGGTCCCGTCGAGCGCGAGCCCGTTGACGGCGCGCTGGAAGAGCAGCAGGTCGCGCTGGCCGTTCGCGGTCTGGGAGGCCACGATCCGCGTGGCGGCGAGCTCGTCCGTCGTCGAGCCGACGTTCAGCAGCAGGTGGCCGAGCACGGCGAGCGCGGCCAGCGTCGTCGCGATCACCACGGCCAGCAGCAGCGACGGGCGCTTCACTTCACCCTCACCGTCGCCAGGCTCCAGATCCAGTAGTTCTCGACGTCCGCGCCCTTCGCGTCGTCGGTGAAGACGATCCGGAGCGGCCCGCCGCTGGAGACGGGCAGCGGCGCGCCCGCGCCGTCCCGGACGGCCAGATACACGCCGTCGGCGAGCGCGACGTCGAGCGGGATGTCGACCACGTAGTCGTTGAGCGCGACCGCGTGCAGGGTCCTCGCCTCCGGCTCGATCCCGGCCAGCCCGAGCACGTCGCGCAGCGGTGCGGCCCGGAAGCGCATCCGGCGCTTCTCGAACGGCTCGTAGAGCTCGATCTCCTCGTCGGCGAGCGCCAGGAGCGTCGCGTCGCCGAGCCGCACGCCCCGCTGCACGTTCCCGCTGACCCGCAGCGGAGCCTCCGCGCCCCCGTCGGCGACCAACGGGAGCGTCAGGGAGACCCGCTGCACCGGCTCGTCCGCACCGCAAGCGGTGAAGGGGAGGACGGCCAGCACGGCCAGCGGGGCGAGCGCTCTTCGGGGGTTCACACCCCTGGAGATCGACCGCGCCTCTCAATTCAGGGTCAGCGCTGTATCAAGGAACCGTCAAGTGGCAGCCAGCTGACGCTTCAGCACCTCGCGCGCGGCGCGCAGCGGCCGGTCGTCGACGAACGTGTCCCAGTCCAGCGGCCCGTCCAGGAACCCGTGCCGCTCGAGCAGGTTCGCCTGGTCGGCGAGCGCGGCCAGGCGCGCCTTCGAGAGGTCGATGTCGAGCTGCGCGGCCACGGCGGGCGAGTAGGCCGCGTCGAGGTCCTCGACCGCGACGCCCGACTCACGCGCCAGCACGGGCCGGGCCGCTTCGGGCTCGTCCACGGCCCAGCGCCCCGCGCGGATGACGGCGGCCAGCACGCCCGCGACCAGCTCCGGCCGCTCGTCGAGCAGGTCGCCGGTGACGGTGAGCGCGGCCGGGTTGCCGTTGTTGACGTTGCGCGCCCACTCGTCGAACGCGCCGACGTCGATCACGACGAGCGCACCGGTCGCCGCGCGCAGCCGTGCGGCGTGCCCACCACTCGCGAAGACGACGTCGACCGTGCCGTCGCGCAGCGCCGCGGCCTCCTCGCGCTGGAAGCCGGTCAGGTAGCCGGCGTCCCACAGCGAGTCGCGCTCGCCGGTAGAGGCCGTCGACTCGGCGATGAAGCTGCGGTCGACGACGACCTCGACGAGCTCCACGTCGTCGAGCGTCAGCCCGGCGCTCGCGAGCGCCTTCTCGTAGCCGCGCAGGGCGGTCGCGCGCACGAAGTCCACGGACGAGTTGACGCGCCGCGGGAGCGAGAGGCGCCGACCGCGCAGGTCCTCGGGGCTGCCGATCCCGCTGCCGGGGAGCGTCAGCAGCTGCTGCGGGATCTGCGCCCACGAGAGCCCGATCACGCGCACGTCGACGCCGCGCGAGCGCGCCACGAGCGGCGGGATGTTGCCGCCGTGGCGGAAGAACGCGCTCAGGTTCTGGTCGAAGTGCGCCTGGCGGACTTTCGGGTCCGAGCTGGCGGACAGCGAGCGGGCGACGAGGCCGTGCTCGCCCACCGCGTCGTCGATCCAGCCCTGCTCGACCGCGAGCGAGAACGCGGTCGGGACAGGGCAGCGGGTGTACCAAACGCCTTCGATGCTCACGCGATGACCTCCAGTTGACGATGGGCCGGCCGGGCGAGCCCGTAGTGCTCGCGCAGGGTGCGGCCGGTGTACTCGTGGCGGAACAGCCCGCGCCGGCGCAGGATCGGCACCACGTGTTCGACGAAGCGCTCCAGGCCGGACGGGAGCACGGCCGGCATCACGTTGAAGCCGTCGGCGGCGCCGGCGCGGAACCACTCCTCGATCGTGTCGGCGACCTGCTCCGGCGTGCCCGCGAACGTGCGGTGGCCGCGTCCGCCGCCGAGCTTGCCGATCAGCTCGCGCACGGTCAGCGACTCGCGCCGCGCGAGCTCGGCGACGAGCGTGGCGCGGCTCTTGGTGCCCTCGATCTCGGACTCGGCCGGCACCTCGGGCAGCGGGCCGTCGAGCGCGGCGCCGCTCAGGTCGACGCCGAAGAAGCTCGACAGCTGCTTGAGGCCGTAGGCCGGGACGATCAGCTCGTCCAGCTCCCGCTCGAGTGCGCGCGCCTCGGCCTCGGTGGCGCCGAGGACGGGCACGATCCCCGGCAGGATCTTGATCGCGTCGGGATGGCGGCCGGCCGCGCGGGTGCGCGCCTTGAGGTCGGTGTAGAACGCCTGGCCCTCCGCGAGCGAGCGCTGCGCGGTGAACACGGCCTCGGCGTGACGGGCCGCGAACGCGCGGCCGTCCTCCGACGAGCCCGCCTGCACGAGGACGGGCCGGCCCTGCGGCGTGCGCGAGACGTTCAGCGGCCCGGCGACGCGGAAGAACGCGCCCTCGTGCTCGATCGCGCGGATCCGGTCGCCGTCGGCGTAGACGCCCGCGTCCTTGTCGGCGAGCTGCGCGTCGTCCTGCCAGCTGTCCCACAGCTTGAGCGCGACCTCGACGAACTCCTCCGCGCGCTCGTAGCGCTCGTGGTGCAGCGCCTGGCCGTCGCGGCCGAAGTTGCGCGCCGCGTCGTCGCCCGCGGTGGTGACGATGTTCCAGCCCGCGCGCCCGCCGCTGATGTGGTCCAGCGACGCGAACCGCCGCGCGATCTCGTACGGCTCGGTGTAGGACGTGGACGCGGTGGCGATCAGCCCGATGTGCTCCGTGCGGGTGGCGATCGCGGCCAGCAGCAGCGTCGGGTCCAGCCGCTCCACCGGGCGGAACCGCGGGTCGCCCCGCAGCACCGGCCCGTCGGCGAAGAAGATCGAGTCCAGCGTGCCGGCTTCCGCGAGCTGGGCGATCCGGACGAAGTGCTCGACGTCGAGGTTCGCGCCCGGGTCGGACTCGGGCAGCCGCCACGCCGCCTCGTGGTGGCCGACGTCCATCACGAACGCGTTCAGGTGCAGGTGGCGGCTCACGCGACCACCGCCTTTCTCCGGTACGCCGTCCCCGGGTGCGTGTCCGCGAGCCGCGGTCCCACCCGCCCGTCGAACAGCTTCTCCCGGAAGGTCCCCTCGTGGTACTCGCGCTGGACGACTCCACGGTCCTGCAGCACCGGCACCACCCCGTCGATGAAGTCCTCGAACGACCCCGGGGTCGTCGTGTAGGTCAGGTTCACGCCGTCGATCCCGCCGTCCACGTGCCAGCGCTCCAGCTCGTCGGCGACGTGCTCGGGCGTGCCGACGATCCGGCGGTTGGCGATCGAGAAGATCAGGTCGCGGAACGTCCACGTCTTGTCCGGCGCGGCCTCCGCGAGCGACTTGACGATGCCCTGCTGCGCGTTCGTGCGCAGATCACCGACCGGGGCGTCGGGGTCGACCGCCGACAGGTCCGTCCCCAGCCAGCCCGACACGACCGCGAACGTGCCCTCGTCGCTCAGGTGCTCCTGCACCTCGCGCTCCTTGCGCCGCGCCTCCCCCTCGGTGGCCGCGGTGATGACCGTCAGCCCCTGGAAGACGAGCAGGTCGTCGGGCCGGCGGCCGGCGAGCACGAGCCGCCGGTGCAGGTCGTCGACGTTCGCCCGCGCGCCGCGGATGTTGCGGGCGGAGATGAACGTCGCCTCGGCGTGGCGGGCCGCGAACTCGCGCCCGCGCTCGGACGAGCCGGCCTGGAAGAGCACCGGCGTGCGCTGCGGTGAGGGCTCGCTCAGGTGCGGGCCGGCGACGTCGTAGTACTCGCCGCGGTGGTCGATCTCGTGGACCTTGGCCGGGTCGGCGTAGACCCCGCGCTCGGTGTCGGCGAGCACGGCGTCGTCCTCCCACGAGCCCTCCCACAGCTTGTAGACGACGTCGAGGTACTCGTCGCCGCGGTCGTAGCGCGTGTCGTGCAGCGGCAGGCCGCGGTAGCCGAGGTTGTTGGCCGCGTTCTCCAGGTAGGAGGTGACGATGTTCCAGCCGACCCGCCCGCGGGTGTAGTGGTCGAGCGTGGAGGCGCGGCGGGCGAAGCTGAACGGGTGCTCCTGGAGGATCGAGAGCGTGAACGCCAGCCCGAGGTGCTCGGTGACGAGCCCGAGCGCCGGGATGAGTGCGCTCGGGTCGTTCACCGGGAACTGCACGGCGCGGCGTACGGCCGCGTCGCGGTTGCCGTTGTAGACGTCGTAGGCGCCGATCACGTCGGCGAAGAAGATCGCGTCGAAGCGGCCCTTCTCCAGCAGCTTGGCCAGCTCGACCCACGGCTCGAGCGACGTGTAGTCGCGCTGGCGTGTGTCGGGACGCGTCCACTGGCCCTGCACGATGTGCGAGACGACGTTCATCGTGAACGCGTTCAGCCGCAGTCGCCGGCTCATGCCGCCACCTTCTTTCTCGCGTAGCGGCTCACCGGGCGCTGAAGCCCGAGGTGGTCCCGCAGGGTCGTTCCCGTGTATTCGCGGCGGAAGAGGCCACGGTCGCGCAGGATCGGCACGACGTGCTCGACGAACGCGTCCAGCCCTGAGGGCAGGACGTCGGGCATCAGGTTGAAGCCGTCGACGAGCCCCGTCTCGAACCACTCCTGGATCGAGTCCGCGAGCTGCTCCGGCGTGCCGATGAACTGCCGGTGCCAGCCGCTCACGCGCTCGAGCAGCTGGCGGGCGGTCAGCCGCTCGCGGCGGGCGAGGTTGACGATGATGTCGCGCGCGCCCGTCGAGCCGGCGCGGATCTCGTCCGTGCTGAGCGCGTGTTCCGGGAGCGGCTTGTCCCACGCCAGCTCGTCCTCGGCGACGCCGAGGTGGAAGGCCAGCCACTGCAGCGGCTGCTCGCCGGCCAGCGCGTTGAGCTCGGTCCAGCGCGCCCGCGCCTCGGCCTCGGTGCCGCCGAGCGTGAACACGAGCCCGGGCAGGATCTTCAGGGCGTCGGGCGCGCGCCCGTGCAGGGCGAGCCGCCGCCGCACGTTGGTGGCGTAGCGCTCGGCGTCCTCGAGCGAGCCCGCGGACGTGAACACCATCTCGGCGTACTTGGCCGCCAGGCCCAGCCCGCCGGTCGACGCGCCGGCCTGCACCTGCACCGGCCGGCCCTGCGGCGAGCGCGGCAGCAGCGACGGTCCCTCGACCTCGAAGTACGTGCCCGCGTGCTCGATCCGGTGGATGTGCGCGGCGTCGCCGTAGCGCCCGGCGGCCGCGTCACCGACGAGCGCCCCGTCCTCCCACGAGTCCCACAGCTCGTGCACGACGGTGAGGAACTCGTCGGCGCGGGCGTAGCGCTCGGCGCGGTCGGGATGCTCGAGCCCGCCGAAGTTGCGCGCGCTCGCCGGGTTCGCCCCGGTCACCGCGTTCCAGGCCGCGCGCCCCCGGCTCAGGTGGTCGAGCGACGAGAAGCGGCGGGCGACGTGGAACGGATGGTCGTAGGTGGTGAGGCTCGTGCCGACGAGCCCGAGCCGGCTGGTGACGCCCGCGAGCGTCGACAGCAGCACGCTCGTGTCGAACCCGAGCGACGGTCCGGCGGCCGGCGGCGTCGTGAACGACGACAGGTCGGCGAGGAACAGCAGGTCGAACGTGGCCCGCTCGGCGGTCTGCGCGAGCCCGATCCAGTGATCGGGGTCAAAGATCCCGAGCGGGTCGCTCTCCGGCCAGCGCCAGGCGCCGCGGTGCGTGCCGGCGCCGAGCGCGTTCAGGCCGAGGTGGAGCTCCCTCATACGAACACCGCCTCGTGGCGCACCGGACGTGGCAGCCCGAGGTGCTCGCGCAGCGTCGTGCCCTCGTACTCGGTGCGGAAGATCCCGCGGCGGCGCAGCTCCGGCACGACGTGGTCGACGAACGCCTCGAGGCCGGTCGGGAACACGTCGGGCATCAGGTTGAAGCCGTCCGCCGCGCGTTCGCGCACCCACGCCTCGATCGTGTCCGCGACCTGCTCAGGCGCGCCGACGACGAGCCGGTGGCCGCTCGCGAAGCGGGTGACGATCTGGCGGACGGTCAGGCCCTGCGCGGCCAGCGAGAGGAACGCGTCCTGGAAGCCGACGGAGGACTTCAGCCGCGACCGGTCGATCGGTGGGAGCGGCGCGTCGAGGTCCAGCGACTCGGCGTCGAGGCCGAGCTGCGCCGCGAGGTGCCAGAGCGAGCCCGACCCGCCGGCCAGCTCCTCCAGCCGCTCGTAGCGCGCGTGGGCCTCGGCCTCGGTGCCGCCGATGACGGTCGTCAGCCCCGGCAGGATCAGCACGCCGTCGGGGTCGCGGCCTTCACGCAGGACGCGCGACTTGATGTCCGCGTAGAACGCCTGACCGGCCTCGAGCGTGAGCTGCGAGGTGAAGATCGCCTCCGCGTGCTTGGCCGCCAGCGCCCGGCCCTGTGGCGAGCCGCCGGCCTGCACGAGCACCGGCCGACCCTGGCGCGAGCGCGGGACGTTGAGCGGCCCGCGCACGGAGAAGTGCTCGCCGACATGGTCGATCGGCTCGATCCGGCCGGTGTCGGCGTACACGCCGGCGTCCACGTCACCGACGAGCGCGTCGTCGGCCCAGCTGTCCCACAGCTGCTTGGTCACGGAGAGGAACTCGTCCGCACGGCCGTACCGCTCGTCATGCGACGCGGGCGCCTCGAAGCCGAAGTTCGCGGACGCCGTCGGCGCGTAGGTGGTGACCGCGTTCCAGCCCGCCCGGCCACCGCTCAGATGGTCGAGCGACGCGATCCGCCGCGCGAGGTTGAACGGCTCGTTGTAGGACGTCGAGGCGGTGGCGACGACGCCGATCCGCTCCGTCGCGCTCGCAACCGCGGCCAGCACGACCGTCGGCTCCAGCGCCGTCATCGGCGGGCGCCGGTCCGGCGGCTCGAACAACCCGGGTTGGTCGGCGAGGAAGACGGCGTCGAGCGTCCCGCGCTCGCCGATCCGCGCGACCTGCTGGAAGTAGGCGACGTCGAACTGCGCCGTCGGCTCGACCTCACCCGTGCGCCACGCCGCCGGGTGGCAGCCCACCCCGAGCACGTTGACCCCGAGGCGCACTCTCACGCGGCCACCTGCTCCCGCTGATACCCGAGCCGCGGCACGGCGGCGACGAGCCGCTGCGTGTAGTCGTGCTTCGGGTTCAGGAAGACGGCGTCGGCGGTGCCCTGCTCGACGACGCGCCCCTCGCTCATGACGAGCACGCGGTCGGACAGGTGGTGCACGACGCCGAGGTCGTGGGAGATGAACAGCAGGCTCACGTCGAGCTCGTCGCGCAGGTCGGCGAGCAGGTCGAGCACCTGCGCCTGGATCGACACGTCCAGCGCCGAGACGGGCTCGTCGCAGACGATCACCGACGGCCGCGGCGCGAGGGCGCGGGCGATCGCGACCCGCTGGCGCTGCCCGCCCGAGAGCTCCAGCGGACGCCGGTCGCGAAGGCTGCGTTCCAGCCCCACGAGGTCCAGCAGCTCGCTCACCTGCGCGGCGTCCTCGGCGGCGTCGCCGACGATCCGCTCGACCGGCCAACGGGGATCGAACGAGCTGAGCGGGTCCTGGTAGATGACGGAGATCTCGCGTCGCCGCGGACGGCGCTCGCGCTCGCTGAGCGTCGACCACGCGCGCCCGCCCAGCTCGACGACACCCGAGTCCGCCGTTTCCAGCGCAAGCACGAGCCGCGCGGTCGTGGACTTGCCCGACCCGGACTCGCCGACGATCCCGAGCGTCTCGCCGCGCGCGAGGTCGAACGACACGTCCTGCACGACGGTGCGCGCCAGCTTGTCCGGCCCGCGGAAGCTCTTCACGAGGTCCCGCGCACGCAGCAGCGGCCCTTCGCCCGCCGGCGCCGTGCGGTGCTCGGGCACGACCGCGAGCCGCGGCGCCGATGACGGCGAGAGCCGCGCGCCACGCGAATGCGCCGACGGCACCGCGTCCAGCAGCTTGCGCGTGTACTCGTGCTGCGGGTCGCCGAACACCTGCGCGGCCGGCCCGCGCTCGACCACCTCGCCCTCGCGCATGACGAGCACGAAGTCGGCCATCCGCGAGACGACCGCGAGGTCGTGGCTGATGAGGATGAGCGCCTTGCCGCGCGCCCGGGTCGCCTCCAGCAGCTCCAGGACCTGGGCCTGGATGGTCACGTCGAGCGCGGTGGTCGGCTCGTCCGCGATCAAGAGGCTCGGGTCGAGCGCGAGCGCGGACGCGATCAGCGCCCGCTGTCGCTGCCCGCCCGAGAGCTCGTGCGGGAGCTGGCGCGCCTTCAGCTCCGGCTCGGGCACGCCGACGTCGCGCAGCAGCTCGACGACGCGTGCCCGCAACTCGTCCTTGGAGCCGCTCCAGCCGTGCAGGCGCGGGCCCTCGCCCACCTCCTTGCCGACCGGCCGCAGCCCGTCCAGCGAGACGAGCGCGTCCTGAGTGACGAACCCGATCTCCTTGCCGCGGACCTTGCGCCACTCGCGGTCGCTGAGCGCGGAGACGTCGCGCCCGAGGTACTCGTAGCGGTCCACGCCGACCTGCGCGCGGCCGCCGGTCAGCCCGACGAGCGTGCGCGCGGTGACGCTCTTGCCCGAGCCGGACTCGCCGACGATCGCGAGCGAGCGCCCGGGCTGCAGCTCGAAGGAGACCTCGCGGACGGCCTCGGTGGGCCCGAAGGCGACCCGCAGGCCCTCGAGGCGGATCAGTGGAGCGCTCACAGTGCCTGCACCTTCACTTTGCCTTCGAGACGTTCTTGGATGTGCCGGCCGACGACGGTCACCGACAGGGCGAAGAGGACGATCGCCAGGCCGGGCATGACCTCCAGCCACCACGCGCTCGTCGTGTAGTTGCGGCCGGCGTCGAGCAGCGCGCCCCACTCCGGCGACGGCGGCGCGACGCCCAGCCCGAGGAACGCGAGGCCGGAGGCCCACACGATCGCCTGGCCGACGCCGAGCGTGAACATCACGACCAGCGGCCGCATCGCGTTCGGGAAGATGTGCTGCGCGACGATCCGCGGGTACGGATGGCCGACCGCGCGCGCCGCCTCCACGTACGTGGAGCCCTTCACCTGCAGGAACTGGCCGCGGATGATGCGCGCGTAGCCCGGTGCGGTGCCGATCGCCACCGCGACGATCTGCGTCGTCACGGTCTGGCCGAACACGGCCACGAACAGCAGCGCCAGGAACAGCGTCGGGAACGCGAACAGCACCTCGAGGAAGCGGTTCACGCCGCCGTCCACGAGCCGCGGCCCGAGCCCGGCGGCGATGCCGAGCACGAGCGCGATGACGAAGCTCAGCGCGGTCGCGCCGATGCCGATCGCGAGCGACTGGCGGGCGCCCTCGACCACGCGCGAGAACAGGTCCCGGCCCGACTGGTCGGTGCCGAACGGGTGCTGCAGCGAGGGCGCGAGCAGCGAGCTGTCGAGGTCGGTGGAGAACGGGTCGTGCGGCTGCAGCACGCCGGGGGCGACCGCGGCGAGGACGTACAGCGCCACGACGAGCGCGGCGAGCTTGACCCCGGGCGGGACGCTGCGCAGGAACGCGCCCGTCCGGCTCGCGCGGGCCGCGCGCGGTTGGAGGGTGATCGCGGTCATGCCGTCCTCAGCCTCGGGTCGACGTAGCGGTAGGCGACGTCCACGAGCAGGTTCGCGACGATGTACATGACCGCCGAGGCGAGCATCACGCCCGTCACGAGCGGGATGTCACGCCCCGAGGTCGCCTGCACGAGGATGCCGCCGATCCCTGGCCGTGAGAACACGGCCTCGATCAGCACGGCGCCGCTGAACAGCGCGCCGAGCGCCCAGCCCGAGAGGGTGACCGCCGGCAGCACCGCGTGCCGGAGCACGTGGCGCAGCCGGACACCGAGGTCACCCATCCCGCGGGTGCGGGAAGAGGTCACGAACGGCTGCTCGAGCACCCGTTCGAACTCGTCCTGGGTCACCTGCCCGAGGAAGCCCGAGAGCGGGATCGCGAGCGTCAGCGCGGGCAGGATGAGCCCGATCACGCTCGTGTCGCCCTCGACCGGGAAGATCCCGGTCTGGACCGCGAGCAGGACCAGCAGGATCGTGCCGATCCAGTACGGCGGCAGCGCGGCGGTGACGATCTGGAAGCCCGTCGCCGCCCGCGACCAGACGTTGTCACGCCCGGTCGCGAGGACGGTGATGATCAGCGAGATCACCCACGCGAGGATCAGCGCCGAGACGGTCAGGACGATCGTCGGGCCGATCTGCGCCGCGATGATCTCCGTCACCGGCTGGTGCTGGTTGTAGGAGACGCCGAGGTCGCCGCGGGCGAGGTCGCCCAGGTAGTGCAGGTACTGCGTCAGGTAGGAGTCGTCGAACCCGTACCGCTCGTTGAGGGTGGCGATCTCCTCCGGGCTCGGGTTCTGCAGGTTGCCCGCCTGCGTGTTGATGATCATCGTCGCGCGGTCGCCGGGCATGAACAGCTGGACGACGAACGTGAACGTCGCCGTCGCCCACAGGACGAGGACCGCGCCGGCGAGGCGCTTGAGGACGGTCGCCGCCATCTACTTCCCCTTGACGAAGTAGGCGTCGTTGAAGATCGGCTCGCCGATCGACGCGTTGAGCTTGATCCCGGTGATGCGCTCGCTGAGGGCCAGCGAGACGGTCAGCGGGTACGCGCCGACGGTCACGGCCTGCTCCTCGACGAGCTTGCGCTGGACCTGCTCGTAGAGCGCGGTGCGCTTGGCGTCGTCGTACTCCTGGTCGGCCTGGCGCACGAGCTGCCAGATCCCGACCTGGTCGGTCTGCAGTCGGCTCGTGTTGTTGGCGTTGGGCAGCACCGTGCCGTCGTCGGCCTTGGCGTCCGGCTTCCAGACGACCTGGAAGATCTCCGCGCTGCGCGCCACCCAGTAGCCGGGCTGGATCTCGAACTCGCCCGGCTGGCGGCCCTTGCCGGCGAAGAAGTCGGCGGTGGTGATCGGCTTGAGCTGGACGTCGAACCCGACCTGCTTGGCCTGGTCCTGCACGATCTGGAGGAACTCGGAGCCGTCGGAGCTGATGATCGAGCCCGCGCCGTAGACGATCCGGACCGTCAGCTTCTTGCCGTTCTTGGAGCGGATGCCATCGGCGTCCTTCTCCGTCCAGCCGGCCTCGTCGAGCAGCTGGTTGGCCTTCGCTGGGTCGTACTTGTAGTAGTCCTCGAGGTCCTTCAGGTGCTCGGGCGAGCTGGCGCTGAGGGCGCCGTTGCCGTTGTAGGGCACGGCGCCCTGGAAGACCGTCTCCACCGCCTTGCGACGGTCGGACGCGTACTGGAACGCCTTGCGGACCTTCACGTCGTCGAACGGCGCGTGGTCGGTGGCGAGCGCGAGCTGGCTCGGGCGGCCGCCCGTGATGTGGCGGAGCACCTCGTAGCGCTCGTTGGCCTCGGCCCAGTTGACGCCCGGGATGTCGTAGATGACGTCGGACTGGCCGGACTTCAGCGAGCCCCAGCGGGCCGTGTTGTCCTTGAGGAACTTCCAGTTGATGCCGTCGACGTAGGCCGGGCCCTTGTTCTCGACGTCACCGGGCGCGGAGTTGTAGTTCGGGTTGCGCTTGAGGACGACGTTCGTCCCCCGGTTCCACTTCTCGACGATGAACGGGCCGGTGCCGACCGGGCGCACGCACCACTCCTCCGGGCCGGCCTTGACGACCGACGGCGCGAGGAAGCCGAACGCGTACTGGGAGAGCGCGCTCAGGAACGGGTGGTGCGGGTGCTTGAGCTTGAAGACGACGGTGAGGTCGTCCGGCGTCTCGATCTTGTCGATGTGGTCCTCGACGTGGAAGGCGACGTAGCCGTTGCGGCGCGTCGGGTCGGTCGAGAACCAGTTGTCGAAGTTGACCTTGACGGCCTCGGAGTTGAAGGGCTCGCCGTTCGTGAACTTGACGTTCGGCTTCAGGTGGAACGTGTACGTCTGCTTGTCGTCGGAGATGTCCCACGACTCGGCGAGCCAGGGCAGGAACTCGCCCTTCTCGTCGACCGTGATCAGCTGCTCGAGGTACTGGCGGGTCAGGTAGCCCGTCTGCACCCAGGTGGTCACGAGGCACGGCGGCTCTTGGTAGTGGCCGTACTCGATCGTGCCGCCCGTGGTGGGCTTGGAGTCCTGCTTGGCGCCGAGCGCCGCCGCCTTCGTCGAGCTGCCGCCGCCCGATCCACACGCGCAGACGGCCACGGCGAGGAGGGCGGAGAACAGGGCGGAAACCGTTGATCTGCGCGTCATGCCGTGCAGACTACACAAAGTTGATCGGGTTTATAGGGTTTAAGTCATGAGCGACTCAAGACGACCCTTCGGGCGTACCGGTGTGTGGATCAGCCCGCTGACCCTCGGGGCGATGAACTTCGGCGCGCGGGCCAACGCCGACCACGCCGATTCGATCCGGATCATCCACGCGGCGTTGGCCGGCGGGATCAACGCGATCGACACCGCCGACGTGTACTCGGGCGGCGAGTCGGAGGAGATCGTCGGCAAGGCGCTCAAGGGCCGGCGCGACGAGGTCTTCCTCGCGTCGAAGTTCCACGGGCAGGTCGGCGAGGGCGAGTGGCGGCGCGGGAACTCGCGGCGTTGGATCAACCTCGCGATCGAGGACAGCCTGCGCCGGCTCGGCACGGACTGGATCGACCTCTACCAGGTGCACCGCCCCGAGGACGAGACCGACTTCGAAGAGACGCTCGGCGCTTTGAACGACCTCGTGCGGGCGGGCAAGATCCGCTACATCGGCACGTCGACCTTCGACCCGTGGGAGGTCGTCGAGGGCCAGTGGGTCGCGAGGACACACGGCTGGTCGCGCGTGGTGAGCGAGCAGCCGCCGTACTCGATCCTCGCCCGCGGCATCGAGCGAGAGCTGCTGCACGTGGCCTCGCGGTACGACCTCGCGGTGCTGCCGTGGAGCCCGCTGGCGGGCGGCTGGCTGTCGGGTCGGCACCGGCGCGGGATCGAGCAGCCCGTCTCCAGCCGGGCTTCGCGGTTGCCGGGACGGTTCGACCTCGCGCGTCCGGAGAACCAGGCCAAGCTGGAAGCGGCGATCGCGTTGGGCGAGCTGGCCGACGAGGCCGGGCTGTCGCTGATCCACCTCGCGCTGGCGTTCGTGCTCGAGCACCCGGCGGTGACGTCGGCGATCATCGGGCCGCGGACGCTGGAGCATCTGCAGAGCCAGCTCGGCGCGGGCGACGTGAAGCTCTCCCAGGACGTGCTCGACCGGATCGACGAGATCGTCCCGCCGGGCACGACGGTCAACGCCGCCGACGCCGGCTACCTCCCGCCGTCGTTGAGCACGCCGGCGCGCCGCCGCGGCGGGCCGGCCAACACGGGTCCGCGCGCGGCGTGGCCGCCTCACGCCGCCCAGGCCTCCGCCAACGGGAAGCCCGCGGCCGCGGCGAGGACGCTCGCGGCGTCGGGCGCGTAGTCGCCGCGCCACGCGATCAGGCGATCGGGACGCACGAGCACGAGCCGCTCGGGGTAGGCGGCGCGCACCGACGGGGGCGCGCCGCCGATCGCCACGACGCGCAGGGGAAGCCCGCGCGCGCCGGCCGCGCGAACGAGGCCGGCGGCGTCGCGCGGGTCGTGCACGACAACCGCGTAGCCATGCCCGAAGTGGTCCGACAGGGCGACGCCGCCACGCGCGCCGGCGCCGCCACCCTCGCCGCGCCCGCCAGCGCCCCCAGGGGGATCTCGCCGCGCCGATGCAGCTGCTCGCCGACCTCCTTCACGACTGCCC
>NZ_JAPDDP010000046.1 GCF_027587195.1 Solirubrobacter phytolaccae
CGGCAACCGTCACCCGCGCCCCCGCCTGCCCGGGCGGCGCCGCGAGCCCGCGTCCCGGCCACGCGGCCACGACCCGCCTCGTGTGCGCGGACGCCGACGGCGATTCGCTCACGCTGAAGATCACGACGCCGCCCCGCCCCGTGGACTCGCCGGCCGCCCCCGCTGGGGTCGTGCTGCTCGGGCACGAGGTCGGCGAAGACGTCGTGATCGCCGCGGCGCGCGCCGCCGAGGCCGCGGGCTGGCCCGTCGTGCTGAACCCCGCGCCCGCGCGCGAGCTGCCCGCCGCGCCCCTTGCCGTGCTCACGCCCAACGCGTCCGAGGCCGAGCAGCTCACCGGCGAGCGCGATCCCGAGGCCGCCGCCCGAGCGCTGTCCGAATCGACCGGCGCCGCCGTGCTGATCACGCTCGGCGCGCGTGGCGCGCTGCTCCTGGAGCCGGGCGGCGAACCGGAGCGGTTGGCCGCGACGCAGGTCGACGTCGTCGACACGACCGGCGCCGGCGACACCGTCAACGGCGCGCTGGCCGCCGAGCTCGCCGCGGGCCGCCCGCTGCGGGAGGCCGCCGAGTTCGCCCTGAAGGCCGCGGCGCTCTCGACCACGAAGCCCGGTGCGCGCGGCGGCATGCCGACGCGCGACGAAGTCGACGCCGCGTGAGCGCGACCACGCCCCTCGCCGCCGGCGCGCACGAGGTGCGCGCGTGAAGCGACGCTCGTCACCACGCGCCCGCGTTCGCGCCGCGCTCGGCGTCGTGCCGGCGCCCGTCGTCGGCGGCGCGCTCGCGACCGGGGCCGGACTCGCGGCGTGGGCCGGCTGGATCGAGCCCCGCCGGCTGGTCGTGCGTGACGTCGAGCTCGCCCTGCCGCACTGGCCGGAGGCGCTCGACGGGCTCCGGGCCGGGGTCATGTCCGACCTGCACGCGGGCGTGCCGCACGCGGGGCTCGACAAGATCGCGCGGGCCGTCGACGCGCTGAACGCGCTCGAGCCCGACGTGCACCTCCTGCTCGGCGACTACCTGGACTCCAGCCAGAAGCTCGCCCGCAAGCTCGCGCCCGAGGCGGTCGCGGCCGAGCTCGGACGACTCCGGGCGCCGCTCGGCACGTACGCGGTGATCGGCAACCACGACTGGCGCAACTCCGGCGACCGGATGTGGCGCGCGCTCGACGCCGTGGGGATCACCGTGCTCGAGGACCGCGCGGTGAAGGTCGGCGCGTTCTGGATCGCCGGGCTCGGGGACATGCGCCACCGGATGCCGAACGTCGTCCACGCGCTGCGCGCCGTGCCCGAGGACCAGCCCGTGATCGTGCTCTCACACGACCCGGACCTGTTCCCGCGCATCCCCGCGCGTGTCTCACTCACGCTCTCCGGCCACACGCACGGCGGGCAGGTCGCGATCCCACTGGTGCGGCGCCCGCTGATGCCCTCCCACTACGGCGAGCGTTACGCACGCGGGCACATCGTGGAAGAAGGCCGGCACCTGTACATCACGAGCGGTGTGGGCACGAGCGGGCTCCCGATCCGTTTCCTCGCGCCACCCGAGATCCTCCACTTGCAGCTCCGGAGCGAGTGAGCTCAGCGCTGTCCTCGACCGCGCCGGGCTCGTTGCCGCGCAGCGGCACGGTCGCGAGGTGAGGTACGTCGTCCAGCCCGAACCCCTCCAGGCGACGGCGGCGTGGATGTCACGACTTGCGGCGGGCTGGGTCGCTCGTCTGGCGGCGGTGAAGCGGCTGGCGGAGCGGGCTGCGGACGGCGACGGCTCTCCCGGATGAAGATCACGAGCTGAGCGGCGAAGAACAGGAAGCCGGGGACCGCGAGGATCCACAGCCCGTCGGCCGCGGTGAGGATCGTGAACGCGGCGGCGAGGGGCAGCAGGACGAGCGCCGTGCGCCTGCGTTGTTGGCCGAGCGTTCTCCGCACAGATGGAGTTGTACCCGGCGCGGGTACCAAGGACCGATGCGATTCGTGCTCGCGCTCTTCGCCGCCCTGCTGCTCGCCGGCCCCGCCCACGCCGCGACCAAGCCCGTCGGCGCCAAGCCGCTCACCGACAAGCAGGCGGCCGCGAAGGTCAAGCGCTCGAGCTGGGAGCCCCGCCCGGACAACGCCGACGAGAACCGCCGCACGCTGACCGCGAAGCAGCTCCGCGCGTTCCGAGCCAAGTCCGACATGCCCTACAAGGCGCGCGTCACCGGCCGCTTCAAGGGCACGACGGACGAGATCATCCAGTGGGCCGCGTACAAGCACGGGATCGACGTGAACGTGATGCGCGCGGTCGCGGTGGTCGAGTCGTGGTGGCGGATGTCGACCGTCGGCGACAACGGGGACAGCTTCGGGCTCTACCAGCTGCGCCGACCGTTCCACTGCTGCCCCGCGTACGCGAAGTCCAGCACCGCGTTCAACGCCGACTACTACGGCGCGATCATCCGCGCCTACTACGACGGCAAGATGCCGTGGCTCAACGACGTCGAGCGGGGTCAGGACTACAAGGCGGGCGACCTGTACGGCTCGCTCGGCGCGTGGTTCGCGGGCCGCTGGCACACGCAGCCCGCGAACGAGTACATCCAGCGCGTGAAGGACACGCGCTCGCAGCGCACGTGGCGCACCCCGGATTTTCAGGGTTGAAAGCGCGCGCCCCGCGTC
Source organism: Solirubrobacter phytolaccae (assembly GCF_027587195.1). Lineage (GTDB taxonomy): Bacteria > Actinomycetota > Thermoleophilia > Solirubrobacterales > Solirubrobacteraceae > Solirubrobacter > Solirubrobacter phytolaccae. Next base: position 2,634 of record NZ_JAPDDP010000046.1, read on the forward strand.
TACCTTTACCGCTTCAGTCGCCGTGCGTTCGGGAGCACGCAGGGCAGGGGTCCAGGCTGCGCATCGCGCCTGGTAGTGCCATCCGTCGTCCGTCCGCCTTCACGATCGCCCTCTGGGGAGGGCGGCGGTCGTGAAGGCGGACCGACGGAGGCGTACCCCGACGTGGCTTCAGCCCGCTTCGAGCTCGAGCGACCTGGCGACGGCCTCGCCGTCGAGGCCGTCGTCGTGTCCCGTGGAGACGAGCTGGACCACGGACTTGCGGTCCTTCGGGACGGCGTGGACCATGACGACGGTCTCCTGCTTGCCCTCGGTCTTGAAGCGGACGCGGTGCTCGGCGTGCGCCGACTCGAAGTCGACGTCCTGCACGCTCAGCACGATCAGGGCGTTCCGGTCGCCCGGCGCGGTGGCGCGCCACTCGGTGTTGTCGCGCTTGACCGTCCAGCCCTGTGGGTGGACGAACGACGCCGCCGGCGCCTCGTAGGTCATGTAGTCGTCGGGACCGGACGCGGCGCCGCCACAGCCGGCGGTCGCGAGCAGGGCCAGCACGGCGATGAGCGTTCGCATGATGGTGCGGTAGCCGCCTGCTCAGGCGTCGTAGAGCCCCTCCAACGAGAAGATCCGCCGCATGATCGCCACCGACGACGCGTAGGTGGAGTCCAGCCCGTAGTACGACAGCCCGCGGGCGCCGAGCGTGCGGGCCTGCGAGTAGGGCGTGTCAGAGGCGTAGTGGATGATCCCGAAGTCGATCGGGAGCTTGGAGAAGTTGACCGCCTCGCCGCTCGGGTAGCGGTCGGCGTCGGCGATCTCGTAGACCGCGTTGCAGAACGGGCCCGCCTCCATCTCGACCACGGTGTACGCCTCGCGGTAGTAGAAGTCGAGGTAGTTGCGGTTCTGCAGGAAGGTCGACTTGACGGTCACCGCGCGCTGGTTGTCCAGGCCGGAGCCGAACACCAGGTACGGGGCGACATCGTCGAAGGTGAACGCGTTGTCGAGCCAGTAGGTCGAGCCGGAGTGCTCGTCGTGGATGACGCCGCTGATCAGGACGTCGCCGACGTCGGCGTTCAGGGTCGCCGCCTTGCCGAGGACGTAGACGCCGCGCAGCGTGTCGTGCGCGGTCGTGATCTCGCGCAGGATGTTGTAGGCGGCGAGCCCGAGCGGGTACTCGATGTTGACCACGACCCCGCCGGTGCGGGCGAGCTTGTCGGCGTCGATCGGGCCGAGCCGGGAGTCCAGCCCGGCCGGGTCGAGCTTGGCCAGGTCGATCACCTGCGCCGAGACGCGCAGGCCGGTGCGGGAGGAGATGTGCGTGATGCCGAGCTCGCGCTCGGCCTTGCGGCGCCGATCCCACGCCGGCCCGTCCTCGGGCTGGCGCTCGTAGAACAGCCGCGCGCCGTAGTAGAGGAAGTTCTCCCACGAGCCGGTCTTGCGGCTGGTCCGGAAGCGCTCGAGCTCCTCGAGCAGGTAGTCCGGGCCGTTGGCCTCCACCCAGGTGACGATCTCCTCCTCGCTCACGCCCGCCCTCGTCGAGACGAGGTTCATGATCGAGTGGGTGTTGGAGGAGACGAAATACATCGGCCGGTCCGACAGCGACTGGTCCGTCAGCCGCGCGCGCACCGGCGCCCACCAGCGGCGCGTGAGCCGCTGATAGCCGGCCTGGGAGCCGCCGAGCATCCGGATCCGCAGGTTGAGCTTGCGGTCGCCCACCTCGCGCACGAAGCCCGCGAGCCCGTCGGGCCAGGACTCGTGCACGCGCGCCCAGTCGCCCGCCGAGCCGCCGTACGCGGACGCCGCGGCCTCCGGCTCCGGGTCGTCGGGAACGGTCGCGGCGCGCATCAGCACGTGCAGCTTGTTCCACTCGAGCTGGTAGGCGACGAGCGACGGGATCGCGTCGTCGAGGTCCGAGGTGGAGGCGAGCAGGACCGCGAGCGTGCCTTCGCCGTTGTCGAACCAGCGCCGCCGCCGGGCGGGCGCCTCCATCGCGGTCCAGTCCTCGATCCGGCCGAACCCCGCGCGCGCGAACGCCTCGGCCTCCTGGCCCATCACCACGCGCTGCGCCCGCCAGACCGACTCCGGCAGGCGCCGCAGCGAGTACAGGAACGCACCGAGGTCGGGCTGCTCGAGGTCGTACGCGAGCGGGTGCAGGCTCGAGTTCATCGCCGCGTGCGAGGGCTCGAGCACCCGCAGCAGCGTCTCGCCCGAGGACCGCAGCAACGTCGTGTACGTGCGGTGGTAGAGCTCGACCTCATCCGAGGCCCGGTGCAACGTCCCACTCGGCTCGGCGGACGGGACGCGAAGACGAGGGACGGCCATGCGCCTGGACGCTACCGCACCGGCTGACACGACCCGCCGACCACTCATTGTGGAAGGCTTCACCGGTGCTCGACGGGATCGTCAACCGCGACGCGCGCCGGGTCGCGCGGGCGCTGCGCGGCCTGCCGGAGGCCGAGCGTCGCGCGCTCGCGCCGGAGCTGCTGCGACACGCACGCGGCATCGCGGGGACCGGTGGCGAGTCCGTGGTGCACGTCGCGCTCGCCGGGACGGCGACGCTGACGGAGATCCGCCGCCTCGGGATCTGGTCGGCCTCGACCATCGACGTCGAGCAGGGCCTCGCCGTCCTGCTGGACCGGCGACCCGACTGGCTGCAGGAGTACGCGGAATGGCGGCTGACCGGGGACGCCCTGGACTCGCCGTGGACGCTCGTGCGTGGGCTCGTCCGGGCGGGAGCGATCGAGCGGCCCGGCCCGCCGTACCTGAGCGCGCTGATCCGCGCGAGCCGGCCGCGGTACCACGGCGGGGAGGCCGCCGCGGAGCTCGTCGCCGCCGACCCCACGCTGCTCGAACGCGAGGTGTGGGACCTGCTCACCTCGGACACGGGCGAGGAGTCGCTGCGCGCCGCCGACGTGACCAACGACTGGGCCCCTGGCGCGGGCTGGAACGAGGTGATCCGCGCGCGGCTGCCACGCGAGCGCGTGCTCAACGCCGTCCTCGACGGGCTCGCGAACGACATGGTCGCCTACCGCGCGGCCTGGCACACGAAGCTGTGGAAGGACCTGGCGCCGACGCCCGCCGAGCTCGCGGCCCGCGCCGACCGACTGCGGGTCCTGCTCGGCGCGGCCGCCGAGGCGATCGTCGCGTTCGCGGTCGAGCAGCTCACGCGCGCGAAGGTCCCGGTGCCGGCCGACGACCTCGCCCCCGCGCTGGCGGCGGCGTCGAAGAAGACCGTCCGCGGCGCGCTCAAGCTGCTGGGCGACGAGCCGGCGGCCGCGACCATCGCGCTCGGCCACGCGGACGCGGCCGTCCAGGGCGCGGCGCTCGACCGGCTCGAGCGCACCACGCTCGACGATGGCGCCCGCGACGGGCTCCTGCGTCACCTGGACCTGCTGTCGGCGACGATGCGGCCGCGGGCGGAGGCGCTGCTCGGCCTCGCGCTCCCGGCGACGGAGGAGGTCGTCGCGGTCGACGTGTCGGAGCTCCCAGAGGCGATCCGTACGGCGCTGAACTTCGGCGGCCCGCTGCCGCCGGCGCCGATCGCGGGCGAGCCGGTGCTGGGCGAGCCGGTCCCGCCGCTGGAGACCGTCGAGGCGCTCGCCCAGTCGCTCGCCGAGCGCCACGAGTACGGCCCGCCGTTCCCGGAGGACGAGCGCCAGCTGGACGCGATCCTGCGCCACTGCGCGACGCGGGAGCCGTTCGAGGGCGCGCTCGCCCCGTTCGTCGAGTCCTTGCGCGAGCTGTCCGTGGACGGTTGGCTGCTGTGGCCGCGGGGTGTGGCGGCGAGCTGGCTCACCGGCACGGAGCCCAAGTGGAGAGACGGGCCGTCGTCGGTCGACTTCCTGCGCCTCCACACCGTCGGCACCCGTGCCGCTCGCGGCGAAGCGGGGCCGCTGCTCGCGTTGCCGACGCACGTCGGCGGGTGGATCGACGCGCGCGTGCTGGTCCAGCGCGTCGTCGCCTCGGGCACGCGGGTCGACGAGGTGGAGCTCGCGCAGGCGATCCTCCGGCTGGCCCTGGATCACCGCGCGGAAGCGCTCGCCGCCGCGGCCGACCTCCCCGGAGCGTCCGGCGCGGCGCTGCGCTGCGCGTTCGGCGGCGAGCCGGTCGAGGCCGGCAGCTGGGTCGCGGACGCCGCGCGCGCCGTCGCCGGGCTCACGCCGATCGTCGCCAAGGTCGTGCATCACCAGACCTTCAAGGGCGACGCGTTGCGCGTGCGCGTGCCGACGGGTCCCGTCGGCGGCGGGCCGCTCGGCGCGGCGCTCGGCGGCATCGGCGGCGACGGGTGGTACGACAGCCACGACTTCCCGGCGCGCACCGATCTCGCCGCGGCCGCGGCGATCCGCAGGATCAGCCGGTACCTCGACAGCACCGAGTCGGTCCCCACCGCCGGCGCGCTGCTGCCGCGTCTGCTCCCGCCGCGCCAGCCGATCGCACCGCTCACGGTGCGTTTCCTCGTCCTCGCGCTGGGCTCCGGCGCGCCGGGCGAGCATCTGCTCGCGGTCGACGTGCTGATCGCCGCGATCGAGGACGGCCGCGTCGACGCGCTGCCGCCCGACGACGTCGGCTTGATCAAGCCGAACCGGCTCGCCGCGCGGCTGACCACGATCGCCGAGGCCGGTCCGCTCCACGGCGCCGTCGTGCGCGAGCTGCTGGACGCGTCGATCCACCTCGTGCCCGCCCGCTCCGGCCCGCTGCTCGTGCTCTTCGACGAGCTCTGCGCGCAGACGAGCACCGGCCCGCGACGTTCCCGCGAGCACCTGCGCACGTCCAAGCACAAGGCGGCGAAGGCGTTGCTCAACCGACACGGCGACCCGCCCGCCGAGGAAGCGCAGCTTGCACTCGCCGCGCGCGCCCGCCGGGCCCGGCGCTGGATGGCGGCGACGTGAGCGCGTTCCCGGACACCCTGCTCGACGCGCTCGTCGCCGCCGACCAGGCGGGCGTGATGTCCGCGCTGCGCGGGCGCGAGGAGGCGGAGCGACGCGCGGCCGCCAAGCTCCTGATGGCCGCGCCCCACCGGGACTTCGGGTTCATCGAGCGCGCGCCGGACGGCGGGCTCGTCGCGGTACCGCGGACCGAGTGGACCAACGAGGCCTCGATGCGTGAGTACGAGCAGGGCAAGCTGTTCTACCTCGCGCTGCTCGGCACCGCGTCGATGGAGCAGCTGCGCCGTCACGCGTGGGCGCTGAGCTGCGTCGACGACGCGCCCGCCGCGACGGTGCTGCTCGAGCGCCGCCCACGCTGGCTCGCCTCCTGGGCGCAGTGGATCCTCTCCACGCAGACCGCGTTCGTGAAGTGGCCGCTGGTCCGCGACCTCGTCCGGGCCGGCGCGATCGAGCGCCCCGACGCTTACGTTCCCGCCCTGCTGCGGATGCGCTGGTACCACGACCCCACCCCGCTGGCCGAGCTGCTCGACGGCGACCCCGAGTTCTGGGAGCGCGACGTGTGGGAGCTGATCGCCTACCGCGGCGACGACGCCAGCCAGCGCGCGGCAGACGTGTGCGGGTGGAGCACGCTGATCGCGGCGCGGGTGCGGGAGCGCGACCGGCTGCTCGACGCGCTGCTCGAGCCACTCGCGGACCTCAGCGCCTACCGCGCCGCCTGGCACACGAAGCTGTGGAAGGCGTTGAAGCCCACGCGGGCCGAGCGCGCGGCGCGGGCCGACACGCTGCGGGCGCTGCTCGGCGCGTCCGCCGAGCCGGTCGTCGGCTTCGCGCTGGACGAGCTCGTGCGCTCCGGCGCGCCGATCGCCGCGACCGACCTCACCCCCGCCCTCGCCGCCACCGCGAAGAAGACCGTCCGCACCGCGCTCAAGCAGCTCGACGGCGCGCCCGCGCTCGCATCCATCGCGCTCGGGCATCCCGACGCCGACATCCAGGCCGAGGTGCTCGACCGGCTCGAGCGTGGCCCGCTCGACGACGCCGCCCGGGGCGAGCTGCTGCGCCAGCTGGACGGGCTCGCCGCGACGCAGCGCCCGCGCGCCGAAGCCCTGCTCGGCGTGGCGCTTCCAGAGGCGCACGAGACCGTGGAGGTCGACGTCTCGGGCATCCCCGCGGCCATCCGCGCCGCGCTGAACTTCGGTGGCCCGCTGCCCGACGCGCCGATCCCGGGCGAGCCGGTGCTCGGTGAGCCGGTGACGCCGATCGCGACCGTCGACGCGCTCGTGCGCGAGCTCCAGCCGCTGTCCGCGCGCGACGACGTGCTCGACGCGCTGCTGCGCTTCTGCGACCGGCCCGCGCCCACGGCGCTGATGGAGCGATACCCGGAGGGGATGGGGTCGTGGCTCGGCGCGCTCGACCGGGTCGGCTACGCCTGGGTGCACCGGGAGCTCGCCGCGCCGCCCGAGTACCACCCCGAGGTGCCGCCGGCGCCCGCGGAGCACCGCGCCGCGCGCGCCGCCGCCGGCCCGTACCTCGCGCTGCCCACCCACCGCGGCGGCTGGATCGACCCGCGCGCGCTCGTCGCCCGGCTGCACGCGCACGCGACCGAGGACGAGCTCGCCCGGGCGATCCTCCGGCTCGCGCCCGAGGGCCGCGCCGAAGCACTCGCGGCGGGCGGCGAGCCGCTCCCGCCCGCGCTGCGGTGCGCGCTCGGCGGCGAGCCCGTCGGCGGCGACGGACCGGCGGCCGTCGCGGCACGCGCGGTGGCCGGCCTCGACCCGTTCGCCGTGGAGGTGGAGTGGGGCCCGGACGAGTGGGAGTCCGAGAGCTTCGAGGTGCGGGTCACGCCGCTGCCGAGCGCCGGCCCGCTGCGCCGGCACGTCGAGGAGGCGTGCGGCGAGCACAGCGTCTACGGGCGCGTGCCGCTGGACCCGAACGCGTTCCCCGGCCGCCGCGAGCTCGCGTGCGCGGCCGCGATCCGCGAAGTCGGCTGGAACCTGGACGACGTCCGTCGCGGCGAACTCGGCGCGGTCGTGCTGGAGACGTTGGCGCCCGCGACCGAGCCGCTCCCGCCGCTCGGCATCCGCCTGGCCGTGCTCGCGCTGGGCTCGTTCGCCGAGCGGGAGCGGCTGCTCGGCGCCGACCTGCTGATCGCCGGCATCGAGGACGGCCGCATCGACCGGCTCCCCATCCTCGACGCCGCGCGGCTCAAGCCCAACCGGCTCGCGACCGGCCTGGGGAACGTCGCCACCGCCGGGCCGCTGCCGCGGGCGCTCGTGCGCGCGTTCCTCGACGCGACCGAGCCGCGCGCCGCGCCGCTCCTCGTCCTGTTCGACGAGCTGTGCGCGCAGACGCACACCGGGCCGGTCGCGGCGCGCGCGCACCTGGGCACGCTCACCGGCTCGAGCAAGGCCGCGAAGGCCGCGCGTTCGCTCCTCGCGCGCGAGGGGAACGAGGATGTCGAGTCCCTGGTCCTCGCCGCGCGGGCACTCCGGGCACAACGCTGGATGGAGCCATGATCGAGCACGCGTACACCTACGCCCACCCGTCGACCGCGACCGCGGACGCGCTCGACCTGGCCACGAGCGGCGGCGTCGCCGCGCACCCGCACCTGTTCCGCGGCGAGCTCAACGACCCGGCGATCCACGCGAGCGCGATCCTCGCCGTCGCGCGCACCGCCCGCGCGCGGTTCTTCGAGCATGGGAAGGTGATCACCGACCCGGTCGTCACCTGCCACGCGGACCGGATCCGCTTCGAGGCGCTGAGCTCGTGCGCGGGCGTGTACGCGCGTCACGACGCCCTGCTGAGCGGCGCCGACGGCGAGGTGCTGCGCGTCGGCGTGACCAACGTGGACGTCAATGAGGCCACCCGCGGCGTGCTCGCCCGCGTCGGCGGAACCGGCTGGCTGCACCTCGCGGTCGGCGAGGACGAGGTGCAGGTCGCCGGGCCGGGCGGGGTCGCCGTCGAGCGCAAGGTGGCGCTGCCGACGCGCTGGGTGAAGGGCTTCGGCGAGGTCGGCGTCGCCTCGCGCGCGCTGCAGCCGGGGTTCGAGCTGTCCGGCGTCGCCGCCCAGCGCTTCCTGCGGACGTCGGTCCCGCGCACGCGCGAGGTCTTCCTGATGCCCGGCGGGCGCTGGTCGGTCGCGGGCGGTGCCGGCGCCGTCGCCGTGCGCGATCCCGAGCGGCTGAAGCTGCTCGAGCCGCTCGCCCGCTTCGGCAGCGCGCTGCGCGTGTGGGGCGGCCCGACCGGCGTGAGCGCGTTCACGCTCACGCTCGGCACCGCGGGCACGTTCACGCTCGTGCTCAGCCCGGCCAGCTCACGCGGATTCTCCGGCGAGGGCGGCTCGCTCAACCCGCTGGCGACCGAGGCGCTGCAGCCGCAGGCCGACGACGCCGAGCTCGACCTCGCGTGGCAGCCCAAGCTCGCCGGCGACCCCGCCGTGCTCGACGTCCTCGCCGCCCGCGGCCGCGCGGGCTTCGACCTCGACGCCGGCGGCTTCTTCCACCGCGACCTCCCCTACGACCTCACGCAGGTCGAGGCGCTGCACCCGCGCCTGCTCGCCGCGCGCAAGCTCGTCCCCGAGGTGCGATGGGAGGGCGACCACGCGTGGGTCGGCCAGTACCGCGTGTCGCCGCCGGCGTGCACGTGCGAGTGGTGGGGCCGCTACCGCGGTGAGCGCGGGCCGTGCAAGCACGTGCTGGCGGCAGAGCTCGCGCGTGACGCCTGACCCGCTGCTCGCCGCGATCATCGCGGGCGATGCGCGCGCCGTCGTCCTGCTGCTGCGCGGGTGGACGGAGGCGCAGCGGCGGGAACGAGCGCCGGCGTTGCTCGCGCTCGAGCGGGCGACGGACGACCCGCTGAAGCTCCTCGACGACGCCGGCAGGCCGCACGAGGTCGGCTGGGACGACCGCGAGCGCTACGACCGCGCGTACGCGCAGCGTCGGGCGCTCGAAGTCGCCCTTGTCGGCACCGCGTCGCTGGCGGAGCAGCGCGCGCTCGCCGAGCCGTTTCCCGCGTGGCTCGACGTGCAGCGCGCCGCCCAGGTGGTGTTCGACCGCGACCCGCCGTGGCTCGCCGACTGGACCGCGTGGCAACTGCGCAGTGAAGGCCCGGAAGGCCGCTGGCCGCTCGTGCACCTCCAGGTGCGGGCAGGGCTGATCAAGCGCCCGCGCGACTACCTCGACGGCCTGCTCGGCGCGTTTCCCTGGTTCGACGCGCGCGACCTGCTCGAGGATGACCCGGAGCTGCTCGAGCACGATGTCTGGGCGTTGCTGTGCCACCACGACGGTCAGGAGAGCCTGCGCGCGGCGCAGGACCGCGGCGCGCACTGGCGCGAGGCGCTGATCGCGCAGCTGGACCGCGAGCGCCTGATCGACGCGACACTCGAAGCGCTCGGGAGTGACCTCAGCGCCCACCGGGCGGCGTTCTTCACCGGGCTGTGGCGCGAGCTCGCGGTCACCAACGCGGAGCGGGCCGCGCGGCATGACCAGCTGCGCGGACTGCTCGGCGTGGCCGCCGCGAACGTGCTCACACTCGCGCTCGACGAGCTCACGCGGGACCCGCGCCCGGTGGCCCCGCCGGAGCTGGCTCCCGCCCTGGCGGCACGCGCCAAGCGGACGGCCCGGGGTGCGCTGAAGCTGCTCGACCGCGCGCCCGACGCCGCGACCGCGACGATCGCGCTGGGCCACCCCGACGCTGACGTCCAGGCCCAGGCGCTCGACCGGCTCGAGCGCTGGGGCCTCACCGACGCCGCCCGCGACGCGCTGCTGCGCCAGCTCGACCTGCTCTCCGCGACCCAACGCCCGCGCGCCGAGGCCCTGCTCGGCGTCGCGTCGCCGCGCTCGCGGCCCGACCCCGTCGAGCTCGATCTCGACACCATCCCCGAGGCGATCCGACGCGCGCTCAACTTCGGCGGAGCCGTGCCGCGCGCGCCCGTGCCCGGCGAACCCGTCCTCGGTGAGCCGATCGAGCCGATCGCGTCACTCGACGAGCTCGCCGACGTGCTCGCGACCACGTTGTCGGAGCCGTGGCGCGGCGACGAGCGACTGCTCGACGGCGTGCTGCGGTTCTGCGACCGGCCGTTCGACGGCCCGCTACGGCCGTTCCACGAGCGCATCCTGGACCTCGAGCACTGGTTCTTCTCCCCGGTCACCGTCGCGGCGGTGTGGGCCACGGGCTTCGTGACCCGAGCGCCGGACGAGCACGGCAGCCCGTGGGAGTTGCGGCTCTACGAGGCGTCCCAGCGCGTGGTGCGCGGTGAGGCGCGGCCGCTGCTTTCGCTGCCGACCCACGCGGGCGGGTGGATCGAGCCGCGCGTGCTGCTCGACCGGATGCACGAGGACCCCGACCCGATCGACCTCGCGCAAGCGCTGCTGCGGCTCGCGCCCGAAGGCCGAGACCACGCGCTCAGGCGGGTGCGTCGGCACACGAAGCGGGGTCCCGCCGCGGAAGCCGCGCGGGCGGCGCGCGAGCCGGACCGCTTCGCCGTCGAGGTCGTCTACGACGACGCCGAGCCGCTCAACCAGCGCGTCAAGGTGCTGATCGACGGACCGCGCGTGAAGCACGACGGCCCGCTCGCGGAGTACGTCGACACGCAGCGTCGCCGCTGGTCGGGCGCACCGGTCTGGTCCGTGTGGCCCGAGCGACGGGACATCGCGTGCGCGTGCGCGTTGCCGGAGCTGCTCCAGAACCTCGAGAGCGGCAGCGGCCGGGACACCGACGTCGGCGTCCTGCTGGAGGCGCTGCTGGACCAGCCGCTGCCTCCGCTGGCGCTGCGGCTGCTCGTGCAGGCGCTCGGCTCCGCGTACGACCGCGAGCACATCGCCGCCGTCGACGTGCTGATCGCGGGCATCCAGGACGGGCGTGTGGACGCCACCGCGCTCCCGCCCGACGACCTCGCGCGGATCAAGCCGAACCGGCTCGCTGCTCGCCTGCAGACCGTCGCGGACGGCGGGCCGCTGCAGCGGGCGGTCGTGCGGGACTTCCTCGACGCGCACGTCGCCGCCGTGCCCGAGCGCCCCGCGGCGCTGCTCGTGCTCTTCGACGAGCTGAGCGCGCAGACCGGCGTCGGCCCCCAGCGCTCGCGCGCCTACCTCGAGACGCTCAGCGGCACGTCCAAGGCCGCCAAGGCGGCGAAGGCGCTGCTCGCCCGCGCCGGCGAGCCGCCGCCGGTCGAGGCGGAGCTCGCGCTCGCCGCGCGGGTGCGGCGAGCTCAGCGCTGGATGGGGTAGCCCGCGCGGCCCCAGGTGCCGACGCCGCCGTCGACGACGTGCAGCACCTCACCCGCGCCGAAGCGCTGGACCAGGGACGCGCCGACCGCGGCGCGCTGACCCGAGGCGCAGATCACGGCCACCGGTGTGTCCGCGTCCAGTTCGGGCGGGAGCGCGTCGATGTCGTGGTAGGGCACGAACACCGAGCCCGGGATGTGGCCGGATTCCCACTCGTCGCGCTCGCGCACGTCGAGGATCTGCAGGCCGTCACGGCGCGCGTGGAGCTCGTCGACGGTGAGCCGCTCGATCTTCGATACCGGCAGCTTCTCCTCGCGCCAGCTCGTCATGCCGCCCGCGAGGTAGCCCGCGATCCGGTCCACGCCGACCGCGGCGGCCAGCTCGGCGGCGTGCAGGGCGTCGGCGTCGTCGCGGCCGACGAGCACGATCTCCTCGTCCGGGCCGGCGATCCACGCCAGGCGCGTGCCGAAGCCCGACTGGAGGATCGTGTTGGAGATCGCGCCCGGGATGTGCGCGTCGTCGAACTGCAGTGAGGTGCGCACGTCGATCACGGGCGCATCGAGCGTCTGGATCTGGCGCGGCGTCAGAGGGTGCGCGTCCACGGTCCGGCGATCCAGCGGCCCGCGGTTGATCGCGACGATCCCCTTGAAGTTCGGCGGCTGCGGGCGGAGCCCCGACGTTGCGCGCGTGACGAACTCCCCCTCGTCGTCGACGCCCAGCAGCGCGTTGTGGCGGCGCTCGAAGCCGATCGTCGTGGACACCTTCAGGTCCATCGCCGGCCCGCCACACAGCGACCCGCCGAGGTGGCCGGGCCAGACCTCGACGTCGTCGCCGAGCGACAGCAGCTCGCCGTGGAGAGAGCGGAAGATGTCGCGCGCGCCTTCCTCCTTCTCGACCGCGAGGTCGGGCCGCGCGATGTCGCCGACGAACAGCGAGTCGCCGGTGAGCACCGCCCAGGGCTCAGAACCCCGAGCCGTGTCGATCAACGCGAACGCCGTGTGCTCGGGCCGGTGCCCGGGCGTGTGCAGCGCGCGCACGATCACGTCGCCCAGCGCGAGCTCCCACCCGTGGTCGAACGGCTCGTGGTCGTAGTCGGGCGACGCGAGGCGGTGGACGTGGATGCGCGCGCCGGTCGCGGCCGCCAACCGGCCGTGGCCGCTGACGTGGTCGGCGTGGTTGTGGGTCTCGAGGATGTGCTCGATCTGCACGCCGAGGTAGCGGGCGACGCGTAGGTACTCGCCGATCTCCAGGCGCGGATCGACGACCGCGGCCACGCCCGCGGACTCGTCGCCGACCAGGTACGACGCGCACCCGAGATCCTCATGGGCGATCTGGCGGAAGATCACGGACCGAACCCTACAGCGGTCCGTGAGGCCAATCACATTGCATGCGCAAGCAACCGCTATCTTAGTCTGCGTGACTGAGATTTTCGACACCACTCCCACGCTCTGCGCCGTCTGCGGCGAGCGGCCGGGTACGGTGCGCATGGTGTTCGCGGCGGGCCCTCAGCGGCGCACCGCGGTGCTGTGTGAAACGTGCGCGGCCGAAGTCCGCGACCGCACGCCCGCTGACCCCTCCCGCGCCAAGCCGCAGGGTGCGCTCAGCGAGTTCGGCCGTGACCTGACCGCCGACGCGGCGGCGGGGCGGGTCGATCCGGTCGTCGGTCGCGACGACGAGATCGCCCAGACCATCGAGATCCTCGCCCGCCGGCGCAAGAACAACGCCGTGCTGATCGGCGAGGCCGGCGTCGGCAAGACCGCCATCGCCGAGGGCCTGGCCCTCCGCATCCACCAGCAGGACGTCCCCGAGACGCTGCACGGCACCCGCCTGGTCGCGCTCGACCTGAGCGGCATGGTCGCCGGCGCCCAGTTCCGCGGCCAGTTCGAGAAGCGCCTGAAGGAGGCGCTCGAGGACGCCAAGGACGGCAAGACGATCCTGTTCATCGACGAGCTGCACACCGTGCTCGGCGCGGGCAACGCCGAGGGCGGCATGGACGCGGCCAACATCCTCAAGCCGCTGCTCGCCCGCGGTGAGCTGCGCGTGATCGGCGCCACCACGCTGGCCGAGTACCGCAAGATCGAGCGCGACTCCGCCCTCGCCCGCCGCTTCAGCGCGGTGACGATCGAGGAGCCGTCCGTCGAGGACACCGTGACGATCCTGCGCGGCCTGCGCGGCGCCTACGAGAAGCACCACAGCGTCATGATCGACGACGCCGCCCTCGAGGCCGCGGCGCGGCTCAGCGACCGCTACATCAGCGACTACCACCTCCCCGACAAGGCGATCGACCTCGTCGACCAGGCCGCGGCGCGGCTGCGGCTGACGGGCGCGAAGGACCTGTCGGAGGAGATCGCGGACGCCGTCGCGCGCGAGGACTATGAGCGCGCGGCCGAGCTCAAGCGCCGCCAGTCGGACGCCGGACCGGTCGTCGTCGGCGAGACGCAGATCGCGTCGGTCGTCGCCGCCCGCACCGGCATCCCGGTCGGCGAGCTGGTCGAAGGTGAGCTCCAGCGCCTGACCGAGCTCGAGGCGGACCTGCACGAGCGCGTGGTCGGCCAGGACGCGGCGATCGAGGTCGTCGCGGACACGATCCGCCGCGCCCGCGTCGGGCTCTCCGAGGGCGACCGGCCCCTGGGCAGCTTCCTGTTCCTCGGCCCGACCGGCGTCGGCAAGACCGAGCTGGTCAAGGCGCTCTCGGAGCGGCTGTTCGCGACCGAGAAGGCGCTGGTCCGGATCGACATGTCCGAGTTCCGCGAGCCGCACACGGTCGCGCGGCTGATCGGCTCTCCCCCCGGCTACGTCGGGTACGGGGACGGCGGCCAGCTGACCGAGCCCGTGCGCCGGCGCCCGTACTCGGTGATCCTGCTCGACGAGATCGAGAAGGCGCACCCCGAGGTCTGGAACGTCCTCCTGCAGGTCATGGACGACGGCCGGCTGACCGACGGCGAGGGCCGCACGGTGGACTTCACCAACGCGGTGATCGTGATGACGTCGAACCTCGGCGCGGGCAAGGCCAAGCGCGGGATCGGCTTCACGGCCGGTGAGCCCGCCGCGGAGGCGTCGCGCATGGAGGACGCCGCCAAGCAGGCGTTCCTGCCGGAGTTCATCAACCGGATCGACGAGATCGTGACCTTCGACGCGCTCGCCCCCGAGCAGGTCGAGCGGATCGCGGGCCAGATGGTCGCCCGGGTCGGTGACCGGCTGCGCGCCGAGCGCGGGATCGAGCTCGACGTGTCCGGCGAGTACGTCGCCGCCCTGGCGCGTGAGGGCTTCGACGAGGCCTACGGCGCCCGCCCGCTGCAGCGGCACATCCGGCGCACGCTGGAGAAGGCGCTGACGCGCGCGATCCTCGCCGGCGAGATCGCCGACCACGATCGCGTGCACGTTGCGGAAGATGGCGCGCTGGCCATCGAGCCGGAGCACGCGATGGTCTAAAGCTCTGACCATCGGCGCCGATCATCGGAGGTCGATGGGACGGATCTTGAGCCGCCGCGAGGTGATCACCACGGTGATCCTCCTCGCGGCGGCGTTGTCGTACTGGAGCCCGCTCGGGCTCGCGGCGCCGCTGGTGGTCATCCCGCTGGTGGCGGCGCTGTGGTTCTTCGCGCGCGAGCGCCGGATCCGCGCGGAGCAGGTCGCGACGCTGCGGGTGATCCTGCAGCACGCCTCCGACCTGATCCTGATCGTCGAGCGCGACGGCCGCCTGCGCCGGGTGCTCGGCGCGTCGGCGACGCTGCTCGGCGACGCGGAGAGCGGCGGGCGCCTGATCGACCACGTGCACGAGGACGACGTGCCGGCCGTCCTGCGCTACCTGGACGCCGGGACCGGCGAGGCCGAGTTCCGGCTCCGCCACGCGGACGGCTCCGTGCGCCACGTGCACGCGGTCGCCGCCGACCTCACCCGTGACGAGCGCGTGCGCGGGCTCGTGCTGACCGTGCGCGACGACGAGTCCCGCCAGGCGCTCCGCCACCGCGCGTGGCACGACCCGCTGACCGGGCTCGCGAACCGCGCGCTGTTCGACGAGCGCCTGACCGAGACGGGCGAGCCCGCCGTGCTCTTCATCGACCTCGACGCGTTCAAGCCGATCAACGACCGGCTCGGGCACGCGGCCGGCGACGAGGTGCTGCGGATCGTCGCCCGGCGCCTGCAGACCTGCGTGCGCGCGACGGACACGGTCGCCCGGCTCGGCGGCGACGAGTTCGCGCTGCTGGTCGAGGCGGGCTCCGAGCTGGAGGTCGCCGCGCGCGTGGAGGAGGCGTTCGCCGACCCGTTCGCGGTCGGCGGCGAGCTGCTCGTCGTGACCGCGAGCGTCGGCGTCGCCGCGGGTGGCGAGGACGTCCTCGCCGCCGCCGACCGCGCGATGTACGCCGTCAAGCGGCAACATGCCCGGGATGACCGACTTCCCGCTGCCGGGCTCGGCGACTCCGACGGTCGCGGCCCCGGCACCCGGTAGGGGACCGCAGTTCTGGGCCGGCGCGCCGTGCGCCGTGCTCGACGAGTATGGGACGTTCGTCGTCGGCTACCGCGTCCGCAACGGACCGGACACCACCGACGAGACCGTGATCGCGCGCTCCGTCGACGGCGAGACGCTGGAGACGGTGCTCGTGCTGCCCCAGGACCACTTCGGCGCGCAGTGGACCGAGCGCCCCGCGCTCGCCCGGACCGAGGCCGGCTGGCGCCTGTGGGCGAGCTGCGCCACGCCCGGGACGAAGCACTGGTGGATCGCCGTGCTGGAGGCGCCGACGCTGGAGGGCCTTGCCGCTGCGGAGATCAGCGTCGCCTTCGCCGGCGACGAGGCGACCGCCGTCAAGGACCCGATCATCCGCCGTGCCGGCTCGGGTTGGGAGGCGTGGATCTGCTGCCACCTGCTCGACGTCCCGGGCGAGGAGGACCGCATGAACACGGCCTACGCCACCAGCGCCGACGGCTGGACCTGGGACTGGCACGGCACCGTCCTCGAGGGCCGCCCGGGCACGTGGTCCCAGCGCGGCGCGCGCCTCACGACGGTCCTGCCCGACGGCCGCGCGGCCTACGACGCCCGCGCCTCCGAGGCCGAGAACTGGTTCGAGCGCACAGGCGTCACCGTGCGCGACGGCGACCGCTTCGAGGCGAGTGGCGAGCCGCTCGCGGACGTCCGCTACCTCGAGGTCCTCCCGCTCTCCGACGGCTACCGGATCTGGTACGAGGCGCGCCTCCCGGACGAGTCGCACGAGCTGCGTACCGAGCGGCTACGCGCCACGAAGTAGGTCACTGTCGATATCGGGATCGCCCGGTCGTCGCGCTTGTAGATCCCAACCAAGGAGACTGCTGGCAATGGCTCGATTCCTGCTCTTCATGTACCCCGTCATCAGCGACGAGGAGTACGCCGCCGGACCGTCGCTCGAGGACGTCGAGGCGATGAACAAGTTCAACCAGGCGCTGTCGGACGCGGGTGCGCTGCTCGGCGCGGACGGGCTGGCGCCCGAGTACACGCGCGTGAGCGAGGGCGGCGTGACCGACGGGCCGTTCAGCGAGGCCAAGGAGCTCGTCGGCGGCTACTGGATCATCCAGGCCAAGGACCAGGCCGAGGCGGTCGAGTGGACCAAGCGGATCCCGCTCTCGGGGCAGTCGTTCGTCGAGGTCCGCCGGATCTACGAGATGGAGGACTTCAGCGAGGACATCGCGGCGGCCGCCGAGATCAAGTAGTGCCCCGAGTCGGAAGTTCGCGGGCGCCTACCGGACGTCTCGCCGCGCCTGGCGGCCGCCGGCGATCCCGCACGTACCACCAGTATGCGCTGGAATCACCAGCGGACCCAGCCACGACGATCGGGCCCGCTATGCACGCGCCAACTTCCGACTCGGGACACTAGGTGTCATCGCGCGAGGCCATCGAGGCGGTCTGGCGGATCGAGTCCGCCCGGCTCATCGGTGGCCTCGCGCGGATGGTGCGGGACGTCGGCGTCGCCGAGGACCTCGCGCAGGACGCGCTGGTGGCGGCGCTGGAGACGTGGCCGCGGTCGGGCGTCCCGGACAACCCGGGCGCCTGGCTGATGGCCACCGCGAAGCACCGCGCGATCGACCTCATGCGCCGCAACCAGCGGCTGGCGACCAAGCAGGAGGAGCTCGCGTGGGAGCTCGGCGTGCAGCTGGCGATGACGCGCGTCGAGCGGCCCGGCGACGAGATCGGCGACGACGTGCTCGCGCTGATGTTCACCTGCTGCCACCCGGTGCTGAAGGTCGAGGCGCGCGTGGCGCTCACGCTGCGGATGCTCGGCGGCCTCACCACGCCCGCGATCGCGCGCGCGTTCCTCGTGCCTGAGGCGACGGTCGCGCAGCGGATCGTCCGTGCCAAGCGCGCGCTGGCCGACGAGCACGTGCGCTTCGAGGTCCCGGAAGGCGACCAGCTCGCCCCACGGCTCGCGAGCGTCCTCGAAGTCGTCTACCTGATCTTCAACGAGGGCTATACGGCGTCCGCCGGCGAGGACTGGATGCGGCCCGACCTGTGCGAGGACGCGCTGCGGCTCGGCCGCATCCTGGCGCGGCTGGCGCCCGGCGCCTCCGAGGCGCACGGGCTCGTCGCGCTGATGGAGATCCAGGCGTCACGCCTACACGCGCGGACCGACCGGGCCGGCAACCCGATCCTGCTACTCGACCAGGACCGCCGCCGCTGGGATCCGCTGCTGATCCGCCGCGGGCTCGAAGCGTTGGCGAACGCCGAGCGGCTGGGGCTCGGCCCGTACGGCCTGCAGGCCGCGATCGCCGCCTGCCACGCCCGTGCGCGCCGCCCCGAGGACACCGACTGGTACCGGATCACGGCGCTCTACGAGCAGCTCGCGCGCCTGTCCCCCAGCCCGGTCGTGGAGCTCAACCGCGCCGTCGCGATCGGGATGGCGTTCGGCCCGGCCGCCGGCCTCGCGCACGTGGACCAGCTGCGCGACGCGCTCCCGAGCTACCACCTGCTGCCGAGCGTGCGCGCCGACCTGCTCGCCAAGCTCGGTCGCGCGGACGAGGCGCGCGCGGAGCTGGAGCTCGCCGCCACCCTCACCGACAACGCCGCCGAGCAGCAGCTCCTTCGCACGCGCGCCGCCGCCCTGTAACGTCCGCGAGGTCACCGGCAGGGGGAGGAGAGACCCGTGAGCGACGTCGACCAGTGGTTGTCCGAGTTCGACACTGCACTGCGTGCAAACGACACCGCGGGAGCCGCGGCGCTGTTCCACGAGGAGAGCTTCTGGCGCGACCTCGTCGCGTTCACGTGGAACCTCAAGACCGTCGAGGGCCCGAGCGAGATCGAGGCGATGCTCGACGCCACGCTCGAGCACACGCAGCCCACCAACTGGCATACGACGGAGCCGCCGGACACCGCGGACGGCATCACGACGGCCTGGATCGCGTTCGAGACCGCAACCGGCCGCGGCAACGGCCTGCTCCGCCTCAGAGACGGCAAGGCGTGGACGCTGCTCACCGCGCTCTACGAGCTCAAGGGGCACGAGGAGCCGAAGGGCACGCATCGGCCGAAGGGCGTTATCCACGGCGCCGACCCGGACCGCGTGACCTGGCTCGAGGATCGGCAACGCGAGGCGGAGGAGCTCGGCTACAGCGTCGACCCCGAGGTCGTGATCGTGGGCGGCGGCCAGGGCGCGATCGGCCTCGGCGCGCGGCTGCGCCAGCTCGGCGTGCCGACGATCATCTGCGAGCGCAACGAGCGCCCCGGTGACAGCTGGCGCCGGCGCTACAAGTCGCTGTGCCTGCACGACCCGGTCTGGTACGACCACCTGCCGTACATCAAGTTCCCCGAGAACTGGCCCGTGTTCTCGCCCAAGGACAAGATCGGCGACTGGCTCGAGATGTACACGCGGGTGATGGAGCTCAACTACTGGGGCTCGACCACCGTGCGGAGCGCCTCGTACGACCCCGACGAGGCGCGCTGGACGGTGCAGGTCGAGCGCGCCGGCCAGGCGATCACGCTCCGCCCGCGCCAGCTCGTGCTCGCCACCGGCATGTCCTCGCAGCCGAACCTGCCGGTGATCGACGGCATGGACGTCTTCAAGGGCGACCAGCACCACTCGTCCAAGCACCCCGGCCCGGATGCGTACGCCGGCAGGAAGTGCGTCGTCATCGGGTCCAACAACTCCGCCCACGACATCTGCGCGGCGCTGTGGGAGGCGGGCGCGGACGTGACGATGGTGCAGCGCTCCTCCACGCACATCGTCCGCAGCAACACGCTGATGGAGATCGGCCTCGGCGCGCTCTACTCCGAGGAAGCCGTCGCGGCCGGCGTCACGACCGAGAAGGCCGACCTCATCTTCGCCAGCCTCCCCTACCGGATCCTGCACGAGTTCCAGATCCCGCTCTACGACCAGATGCGCGAGCGCGACAAGGACTTCTACGACCGGCTTGAGGCCGTCGGCTTCCAGCTCGACTGGGGCGAGGACGGCTCCGGCCTGTTCATGAAGTACCTGCGTCGCGGCTCGGGCTACTACATCGACGTGGGTGCGTCAGAGCTCGTCGCCGACGGCAAGATCAAGCTCGCCCACGGCAAGGTCGCGCGGCTCACTGAGCACGCCGTCGAGCTCGAGGACGGCACCACGCTCGAGGCCGACCTGGTCGTCTACGCCACGGGCTACAACTCGATGAACGGCTGGGCCGCCGAGCTGATCTCCCAGGACGTCGCGGACACGGTCGGCAAGGTCTGGGGCCTCGGGTCGGATACGACCAAGGACCCCGGTCCGTGGGAGGGCGAGCAGCGCAACATGTGGAAGCCGACCCGGCAGGACCAGCTGTGGTTCCACGGCGGCAACCTGCACCAGTCGCGCCACTACTCGCTCTACCTCGCGCTGCAGCTCAAGGCCCGCATGGAGGGCGTCGAGACGCCCGTCTACGGGCTACAGGAGGTCCATCACCTAGCGTGAGGACGCCACGCGCTGAACCGCCCACAGGACGATCCCGAGTGCCACCAGCGCACCCGCGTAGGCGAAGTACTCGGGGTTGTCCGACGCGCGACGGATGAGCAGGAAGACGATGATCACGACCGAGGCGACGGGGATCACGCTCGGCGCCTGGAAGTGCGGGTGCGCGCCGGGGTCGGGGCGCAGCACGAGCACGGCGACGTTGACGATGGCGAAGACGAACAGCAGCAGGGTCGTCGTCGTGCCGGCGAGGTCGCTGAGGTCGCCGAGCGAGGCCAGCAGCATGGCCAGCCCGGTCGTGAAGATGATCGCCGCGATCGGCGTGTGCCGGCCGCTGTGCACGCGGTCGAAGATCCGCGGCACGACGCCGCGGACCGACATCCCGTAGACGAGCCGGGAGGCCATGATCATGTTGATCAGCGCGCCGTTGGCGACCGCCAGCAGCGCGATCCCGGCGAAGAGCTTGGTCGGGACGCCGAGCGGGCCTTCGCGCACGACCTCGAGCAGCGGACCGTCGCTGTCGGTGAGCTGCTGCGTCGGCACGACCATGGACGCCGTGAAGGTCACCAGCAGGTAGATCACGCCCGCGATCAGCAGGCCGCCGAACAGCGCCTTGGGGAAGTTGCGCGCCGGGTCCTTGGTCTCCTCGGCGACGTTGACCGCGTCCTCGAAGCCGATCAGCGCGTAGAAGGACAGCGCGGCGCCGCCGACGATCGCCAGCGCCACGTTCTCGCCCGCAGGGAAGTCCAGGTTACGGCCGGCGTCACCGTCGCCGTTGGCGAGCGCGGCGACGCCGATGACGACGATGATCACGAGGCCGAGCACCTCGATCCCCGTCAGCACCATGTTGAGCTTGATCGACTCGCTGATCCCGCGGAAGTTGATGAGCGCGACGATCAGCAGGAAGCCGATCGCCACGAGCACGACCGGCAGCTCGACGAACTCCGACAGGTAGTCGCCCGCGAACGCCTTCGACAGGGTCGCCGCGGAGGCGATCCCCGAGCACATGACCGCGAACGCGATCACGAACGTCAGCAGCGGCACCTTGAAGGCGGTGTCGACGTAGGTCGCGGCGCCGCCCGCCGCCGGGTACTTCGTGACCAGCTCCGCGTAGGAGAAGGCGGTCATGATCGCGAGGATGGTCGCGAACAGGAACGCGGTCCAGATCGCGCCGCCGGTCTCCCCCGCGACGACGCCGACGAGGGCGTAGATGCCGGCGCCGAGCACGTCGCCGACGACGAACACCAGCAGCATCCCCGGCCCGATCACCCGCTTGAGCGGCGTCTCGAACTCGCCGGTCTCCGGGTTCAGATCTGCGCGGGGTGGTTCGGCGACGGCCATAGGGCGGGCGTTACCCAGGGCGAGTATCCACCCAAAGGGACCGACGAGCCAAGCCCTGGGGCCCGCCGGTCCGAACTAGGACGGTCAGGGGGCGGGCGGACGCTCCGGCGACATGCCGGTGCGACGCAGCACGAAGCCCGCGAGCGGCAGCACGATGAGCACGCCGATGACCGCGGAGAGGAGGCCGCCGAGGTCGAAGACGTCCTCGTCGCCGATCCCGAGCAGGTAGGTGAACAGGAACCAGCCGACGGCCGCGCCGAGCAGGCCGATGACGAGGGAGACGAGCCACGAAGTGGGCCCGTTCATGTGACGGAAGACATCGCCGGGCATGAGAAGCCGCCCGATGATGCCGGCAAGGAATCCAAGGATGAGTGCGCCGATCATCCCGAGGCCCTACCCCGGCTAGGCTCCGGATCATGCGCCTCGACCACGTCATCTACGGCACGAGCGACCTCGACGCGGCCAGTGAGCGGATGCGCGCGCTCGGCCTGGAGGTGCGGCCCGGCGGCGTGCACGAGGGCCAGGGCACGCACAACCGGATCGTCCCGCTCGGTGAGACCTACCTGGAGCTGATGGCGATCGGCGACCGCGACGAGGCCGCCGCGCACCCGTTCGGCAGCCGCGTGCTGGCGCGCATCGAAGCGGGCGACGGGCTGATCGGCTGGGCCGTGCGCGTGGAGAGCGTCGAAGCGGTCGCGGAGCGGCTCGGCACGCGCGTGTCGACGATCCGCCGCGCGGGCCTGGAGGGCAAGCTGACCGGCGTCGAGGAGGCGCTCGACGAGCCGACGCTGCCGTTCTTCATCCAGGGCACGTCGCGGCCCGGCGAGGGTGGCGCCCCGGAGCTCACCTTCATCGAGGTCGCCGGCGACGCGGACCGGCTCGGCCGCTGGCTCGACGGCGCCGACCTCGGCGTGCGCGTCGTCGATGGCGCGCCGGCGGTGCGCGCCATCGGCCTCGGCGAGCAGACGTTCAGGCCGTAGCCTTGCGCTCCGCGAACTGCTCGCGGAGCGTCTTCTTGGAGAACTTGCCCACGGACGTCTTGGGCACCTCCTCGATGATCTCCAGGTCGTTCGGGAGCCACCACTTGGGCACGCGCTCGGCCAGGAACTCGCGCAGCTCGTCCAGCGTGACCTCCTCCCCGTTCTCCGGCACCACGCACGCGAGCGGCCGCTCGGACCACTTCTCGTCCGGGATGCCGATCACCGCGGCCTCGGCGATCTTCGGGTGGGCCATGATCGCGTTCTCGAGCTCGACGGACGAGATCCACTCGCCGCCGGACTTGACGAGGTCCTTCGTGCGGTCCACCAGGCGCACGTAGCCGTTGGGCGAGATCGTCGCCACGTCGCCCGTGCGCAGCCAGCCGTCCTCGGTGAAGGAGTCGTCGGAGCGCTCGTCGTTGTAATAGGCGCGGGCGATCCACGGCCCGATCGCCTGCAGCTCGCCGCGTGCCTCGCCGTCCCAGGGCAGCTCCTCGCCCGTGGCGGGATCGGCGATCCGCAGCTCGACCAGCGGGATCGGCGTGCCCTGCGCCGCGCGCAGGTCCGCCAGCTCCTCGTCGGAGGCGTCCGCGAACTGCGACTTGATCCGCCCGGTCGTCGCGACCGGCGAGGTCTCGGTCATGCCCCAGGCCTGCAGGATCGGCAGCCCGACCTGCTCGCGGTAGGCCTCGCTGAGCGACTTCGGCACCGCGGACCCGCCGCACACGATGTCCCGTAGAGACGACAGGTCCCGTCCCTTGAGCTCCGGCAGCACGCCCATCCAGATCGTCGGCACGCCCGCGGCCAGCGTCACCTTCTCGCCCTCCATCAGCTCCGCGATCGCGGCGGGCTGCATCTTCGGGCCGGGCATCACGAGGTTCGCGCCCGCCATCACCGCCGCCTGGCACAGGCCCCAGGCGTTGGCGTGGAACATCGGGACGACCGGCATCACGCGGTCCTTCTCGGAGACCGCGGCCGCGTCGACCACGAGCGCGCCCATCGAGTGCAGGACGGTCGAGCGGTGCGAGTAGACGACGCCCTTCGGATGGCCGGTCGTGCCGCTCGTGTAACACATGGCGGCGGCCTGGTTCTCGTCCTCGAGCACCGGGAACTCGGCGGGGGAGGCGGCCGCGAGCAGCGTCTCGTAGTCCTGCACGCGCGGATCGTCGGGAACTTCCTCAGGAACACCGTCGTCCATGACGATCACATGCTTGACGGTGCTCAAGCGATCGACCAAAGGCCAGAACACGCCGAGCAGCGACCGGTCGACGAACACGACCTCGTCCTCGGCGTGATCGGCGATGTAGACGATGTCGTCCGGGAACAGGCGGATGTTCAGCGTGTGCAGGACGCGGCCGCTGCAGGGCGCTGCGAAGTAGAGCTCCAGGTGGCGCGCGGTGTTCCAGGCGAAGGTCGCGACGCGGCCGTCCGGGCTGATCCCCAGCTCGTCGAGCACGGTCGCCAGCTTGCGCGTGCGCTGCGCCCACTCGCCGTAGGTGATGCGGTCGATGCCACCGGCCTGGACCGTCGCCACCCCCTTGTCCGCGAACAAGCGCTCAGCCCGATTGAAGATGTGGGTGAGTGTGAGCGGGTACTGCGACATGAGTCCTTGCATGCGGCCTCTCTCCTTCCCGTTCGTCTAGCTCATGTTCCCGTATTTGCTGCCATGGTGGGCCGTGTGAAGTGGTGGAGGGTCCTTGCCGTGGCCGCGCTCGTGCTCGCCGGCTGCGGAGAGGAGCAGCGCTCGGAGCCCGTGCCCACGCCCGCGCGCTTCGACGAGCTGGATCGCCTGCCGCCCAAGACCGGCGGGTTCGACGCCCTCGTCAAGCGCCGTGAGGCCTACGAGGCGGCGCGCCGGGCCGAGATCGCGCGCATGCGGCGCTCGAAGTCGGTCGAGGGTGCGCTGCGCGTCGCGCGGCTGACGGGCCGGATCACGGTCGGCGCCGAGGGCTCGATGCGCGCCGAGTGGACGAACGCGAACGCGGTCCTCGGGCGGCTCTCCGGCGTCCCCCACACCGAGCTCGCGTACGTCGTGAACGCGGTCCGCTCGCTGGCCGCCGGGCACATCCTCACCGCCGACCGGCTGCGCCCGACGTTCCTCATCCTGCGCCAGAACGTGCGCTTCTGGAAGGACCAGCCGGTGCCCGCGTCGGGCTGGCGCACGACCTTCGGGCGCGACCCCACGATCTTCCAGTACTACCCCGGCCGCGGCCTGCAGCTCCAGCCGCTCGCGAGCTGGGGCCGGGCGAACGCGATCGCGGGCGCGTGCCTGGCCGCGCTGCGGACCAAGACCACGCGCGACACCTGCCGGCGCGCGGCGGTCACGCGCTCCCTCGACCGGCTCGCCTCGCTCGGCGCCCGCCGCAGTGGCTACCTCGCGTGGGAGTACTACTTCGCCTACGGGACCGGCTCCCCGCCGTGGGTGTCCGGTATGACGCAGGCGACCGCCGCGCAGGCGCTCGCGCGCGGGTACCGGGCGCTCGGCTACACCCGCTGGAAGCGCGCGGCGGAGCGGTCGCTCGGCGCGTTCGAGCAGGCGCCGCCGAGCGGCGTCGCGGTGTCCGGCCACTACCGGCTGTACTCGTTCTCGCCCGGCCATCAGGTGCTCAACGGGGAGCTGCAGGCCGTGCTCGGCCTGCGGGACACGAGCGCGCTCCTGCACTCCGACCGCGCGCGCCGGCTGTTCCGCTCCGGCGACCGCGCCGCGCGCCGCTCCGTCGCCGAGTACGACACGGGCGCGTGGTCGCTGTACTCCCAGCGCGGCGCCGAGTCCACGCTCAGCTACCACGCGCTGACGGCCGGGTTCCTCGGCGGGCTATGCGACCGCACCGACGCACGGATCTACTGCCGGACGTTCTCGCGCTTCGAGCGCTACGAGAAGGAGCCGACGCGGATCGGGCTCGCCCCGCTCAAGGGCACCCGCTGGGACCGCGCGCGGACCGTGCGCTTCAGCCTCTCGAAGGTCTCCTCCGTGAAGGTGCGCGTGTGGGGCAAGCGCGGGCTGAGCCTCTCCCGCGACTTCGCGCAGCTCCCGCGCGGGAGCCACTCGTTCGCCTGGAAGCCGGAGGGCCGCGGGCGCTTCCGGGTCCGGATCGAGGCGCGGGGCCCGAGCGGGCCGGTGGGCGTCGAGACCCGGGTCGTCCGGGTCACGACACCGGCCGCCAAGAAGAAGAAGCCCAAAAAGCAGAAGAAGGCGAACAAGCGCCAAGCGGCAGGTGAGAGACCCGACACAGGTTGAGTCGTCAACGCGCGCCGACGTGACACACTGGCGCGCAATGACGGCCACCCAGCCCACCCGCGACGATGTCCAGCCGGTCGCCAACGAGAACCTCGACCGCTTCCTGACCGGAACGGTCACGGTGCTGCCGATCCTGGCGCTCGGAGTCGTCGCCTGGCAGGTATGGTCGGAGCTGCTCGGCTGGAGCGACCTGATCGTGTTCGCGATCATGTACACGCTCACAGGCTTCGGGATCACGGTCGGCTTCCACCGGCTGTTCACGCACCGCTCGTTCAAGACGGGCAAGGCCGTGCGCGCGATCCTCGCCGCGCTCGGCAGCGCCGCGATCGAGGGTCCCGTCATCTCGTGGGTCGCCGACCACCGCAAGCACCACACGTACTCGGACCAGCCGGGCGACCCGCACTCCCCGCACGTGGACCACGGGCACGGCCTCAAGGGCGCGCTCCGCGGCCTGTTCCACGCGCACGTGGGCTGGCTGTTCATCCACACGGAGCGCGGCCTGAAGTCCCGCTACGCGCCGGACCTGATGAAGGACCCGGTCGTCAGCTTCATCAACCGCACCTTCGTGCTGTGGGTGGCCGCCGGGCTCGTCGTGCCGTTCTTCCTCGGCTGGGCGATCGGCGGCACGGTCGCCGAGGGCCTCACGGGCCTGCTGTGGGGCGGCGCCGTGCGGATGCTCGTCCTGCACCACGCGACCTACAGCATCAACTCGCTGTGCCACTTCTTCGGCCGTCGCAAGTACGAGACGACGGACGAGTCGCGCAACCTGTGGTGGCTGTCGTTCTTCACCTTCGGTGAGGCGTGGCACAACAACCATCATGCGTTTCCCACCTCCGCGCGGCATGGTCTCTCACGATGGAACTTCGATCCTTCCGCGTGGGTCATCTGGGCCCTCGAGAAGACGGGCCTCGCCTGGGACGTGGTCCGCGTGCCCCCCGAACGTCAGGCCGCCAAGCTCGCGACGTGACGGAGGAGCTCCGCGCTGCACTGGCGGAGGCGCTGCCGGACCGCCCGTTCACCCTCCAGCTGTGGGACGGCACCTCGCTGTCGCCCACAGGCGGCGCTGAGGGCCCCACCTTCAGCCTCACCTCACCCGTCGCGCTGGGCCACATCCTGCGCGCGCCCTCGCAGCTCGGCGTCGGCCGCGCGTACGTGAGCGGCGGCATCGAGGTCGACGACATGGACGCGGCGATGGCGCTGATCGCGCGCTGGTCGCCGCCGCCGATGGACAACGCCACCAAGCTCAAGATCGCGCGCGGCGCGGTCAAGGCCGGCGCGCTCCGGCGCGTGCCGAAGGTGCCGGCGATGGAGTTCCGCGCGAAGGGCGCGCGGCACTCGATCCTGCGCGACAAGCGCTCGGTCACGCACCACTACGACCTCTCCAACGAGTACTTCTCGCTGTTCCTGGACGAGTCGATGACGTACTCGTGCGCGATCTGGTCGCGCGGGGCGAAGACGCTCGAGGAGGCGCAGTTCACCAAGCTCGAGCTGGTCTGCACCAAACTCGGGCTCAAGCCCGGGATGCGCGTGCTCGACGTCGGCTGCGGCTGGGGCGCGTTCGCGATCCACGCGGCGCGCGAGCACGGCGTGCACGTCACGGGCATCACGCTGAGCGAGCCGCAGGCGCGGCTGGCGCGCGAGCGCGCGGCCGGGCTGCCCGTCGACATCCGGGTGATGGACTACCGGGAGCTCGGCGGTCGAACGCAGCAGCCGACTTCGTCGGCGCTAAGCGCGACCACTGGCGAGCAGTTCGACGCGATCGCCTCGATCGGCATGGTCGAGCACGTCGGCGCGGTGAACGTCGACGCGTACATGGCCAAGCTGGCGTCGCTGCTCAAGCCGGGCGGGACGCTGCTCAACCACGGCATCGCGCGGTTGCGCGTCGGGGACGCGGAAGCGGGCCCGTTCTCGGAGCGCTACGTCTGGCCCGACGCCGCGCCGCTGCACGTCTCGCGCATCCAGACGGCGGTCGAGCGCGCCGGCCTGCACACCCGCCACGTGGAGGACTTTCCGGACGACTACGCGCGGACGCTGCTCGAGTGGCAGCACCGGTTCGAGGCCAACCTCGACCGTGCCCGGCAGCTCGGCGGAGACGAGCGCGTGCGGGTCTGGCGCATCTACCTGCGCGTCTCCCGTCAGGGTTTCGAAAGTGGGTTCCTGTCCGTTTACCAGGTGCGAGCAGAGAAAACGTCACACAACGGCTAGCCCGCCGCGCGCTAGCATGTACCTCACGGGCGGCATCCGGCTGCTCGTGAGGTTCGAGCGCACTTGAGTCCGCCACCCGGGCGGTTTGGGGTCGTCAAAGCCTCCCCAGATCTTCCGCGGCCGCTCCCCAGTGCCGCCCCCTTAGGAGTTTCTTTGTCCCAGAAGTCTTTCGCCGATCTCGGCCTGTCGCAGCCTGTTGTGGGCGCGCTCGCCAAGAACGGCATGCAGTCCCCGTTCGCCATCCAGGCCCTCGTGATCGAGGATGTCCTGGACGGGCGTGACGTGCTCGCCAAGTCCCCCACGGGCTCCGGCAAGACGATCGCCTTCGGCGCACCCACGGTCGACCAGCTCGACCCCAAGCAGCGCGGCATCGCGGCGCTCGTGCTCGCGCCGACGCGTGAGCTCGTGAGCCAGATCGTCGAGGAGCTGCGGCCGATGGCCGAGGCCCGCGGCATCCGCGTCGCCTCCGTCTACGGCGGGGTCGGCTTCGAGAAGCAGATCAAGAACGCCCGCGCGGCGCACATGATCGTGGCCACGCCCGGCCGCCTCGAGGACCTGCTCGCCCGTAACGCCATCTCGCTCTCCGACGTCGAGATCCTCGTCCTCGACGAGGCCGACCGCATGCTCGACATGGGCTTCCGCCCGGCCGTCGACCGGCTCGTGAAGCGCTGCCCGGACGACCGTCAGACGCTGTTCTTCAGCGCGACGCTCGACGGCGAGGCCGGCCGGATCGCGGCCGAGTACACGTACGAGGCCGTCACGCACGAGCACCGTCCGACCGAGGAGTCGCGCGGCGAGATCGAGCACCGCTTCCGCGCCGTCGACCGCGACAGCCGCCTTCCGGCGCTCGTCGCCGAGCTCAACGACGCCGAGCTCGCGCTCGTCTTCGTGCGCACCAAGCGCGGCGCCGACCGCCTCGTCAAGCGCCTCGAGACGCAGGGCATCAAGGCCGTCGCCATGCACGGCAACAAGTCCCAGAACCAGCGTGAGCGCGCGCTCGCCGCGTTCGAGTCGGGCCGGGTCACCACGCTCGTCGCCACCGACGTCGCCGCCCGCGGCATCGACGTCGAAGGCGTCAGCCACGTGATCAACTTCGACGCGCCGGACGACCGCGAGGGCTACGTGCATCGCATCGGCCGCACCGGCCGCGCCGGCCGCACCGGCATCGGCATCACGTTCGTCGAGGCCGACCAGGCCAAGGACGTCGGCCGGATCGCCGCCGCCCTGCAGCTGCACGGTGAGTTCGAGGGCACGGGCTTCGCGGCCGCCAGCACGGCGCGCCCGCACGCCACGGGCGGCCCCGCGCGGCGCAATCGCCGCCGCCGCCCGGCGCGCAGCAACAACAACCACGCTTCCCGCTAGTCCTCGTGTCAGTCGCGGCGCCCTCGGGCGCCGCGGCTAGGACTTTCCGGCGTTCTCGCTGACGTAGTCCGCGATCGCCTGGATCTGCTCGGGCGAGAGCTTGCCCTTGAAGGACGGCATCGCGCCGCCGCCGTTCTCGGTCTGGGACTTCACGAGGTCCGGGCCCGGACGCAGGTCGTCCAGGTTCGGGCCGACCTGGCCCTTGGCGCCGGCGGCCGCGAGCGTGTGGCAGTTCGCGCAGTTCTGCGTGAACAGCGCCGCACCGTCGGCCGCGCCACCGCCTCCACCCTGCGCCGGAGTCGGGGTGCTCTCACCATCTGAACCGCCCCCGCAAGCCGCGAGGACGAGCGCCGCACCGAACGCGGCGACACAAGCCGGGATCTTCACACGACGCACCCTATCTGGCCAATAGGTATGTCGGACGCGGCGGTTCTCGCCTATCCTCGTCTGCGATGAAGCGCGCCCTGGCGTTCGTCTGCATGTTCGCGCTGGTCGCGACCGCGCTGGTCGCGTCGCCCGGCCTTGCCTTGACGATGGCGCCGGCGCTGTTGCTGCTCGCGCTGCTCGCGGGCGGTTTCCGGCCCGGTGAGGCGCTGATCGAGCGCCTGCGCGACCGTCGTCGCCCGGCCGTCGCGCTCCCGCGCGCGGTCTCCATGCCCCGCCCCCGGCTGGCGCTCATCGCTCGCCCCACGGCCGGTCCGGCCGCATCCGCGCTCGCGATGCGGCCACCCCCTTCCGCGTTCGCCGTCACCACCTGAGCGAACGTGGCGCCCCGCGCGCCGTCAACCCGGAAGAAGGACACTCACATGCGCAACAAAGTCACCACGGCCCTGGCGGCCACCGCCGCCGTCTCCGCGATCGTCACCGCGACCGCCTTCGCCCACACCGAGGTCAAGTCGACCTACCCGGGCAACAACAAGTCGGTCTCGAAGAACCTGAGCAAGGTCACCGTGACCTTCTCGGGCCAGATCCGCAGCGGCACGATCAAGGTCACCGGCCCGAGCGGCACGATCTCCTCCGGCAAGGGCGGCCGCGACCCGCGTGACGTCAAGCGCCTCGCCGTGCCGATCAAGTCCTCCAAGAACGCCGGCACCTACACGGCCAAGTGGACGATGAAGGCCGCCGACGGCCACACGCAGACCGGCTCCTTCAAGTTCAAGATCAAGTGATCCGCCGCACCCTTCTTGCCACGCTCGCGGCGACGCTGGTCGCCGCGGTGCCCGCGTCCGCACACGTGCAGGTCCGGCCCGCGCTCGTCGCGCCCGGCGACCCCGTCCTGTTCGAGGTGATCGTGCCGAACGAGCGCGACGCCCACACGACCGAGGTCACCCTGCAGATCCCGAAGGACCTGATCCCGTTCTCCTTCCAGGAGCCGGAGGGATGGACGCGCGAGAACAAGGAGGGTGCCGACGGCAGCCTCGAGACCGTGACGTGGAAGGGCGAGCTGGCCGAGGACGGCTTCGCGCGCTTCTCGTTCCTGGCCTCGACGCCCGAGCAGCCGGGCGAGATCTCCTGGAAGGCGATCCAGACCTACGACGACGGGTCCGTCTCGCGCTGGATCGGCGCGCCGGACTCCGACAACCCCGCCGCGGTGACGACGGTCAGCGCCGACGCGCCGCGCCAGAACGCGGGCGGTGAGGGCGCGGAGGACGCGACCGAGGCGACGGCGACCGCCACCGCGGCCGCGCCGACCAGCGGTGAAGGCGAGGACACCGAGCTGAACCTCTCGTCGCCGGCCGAGGACGACTCGGACTCCCCGCTGCCCCTGATCCTCTCGATCGTGGCCGTGGCGCTCGCCGCCGTGGCTGTCCTCCTGCAACTGCGCCGCCGCACACCATGACCAAGCCCGCCGCACTCCTCGCCCTCGTCGCGCTGCTGTTCGCCGCGCCCGTCGCGCTCGCCCACGAGGGCAACCCGAACTACCGCTCGGTCGTGAAGACCGTCACGCCCACGACCGACGGCGCGAACTTCGAGATCCTCAACTTCGACGACCGCATCCTGCTGCACAACACCAGCGGCAAGGACATCGAGATCTTCGACTACGAGAACGGCCCGTACGCGCAGGTCAAGGCGGACGGCACCGTGCTCCTGAACACGAACTCGAAGGCGTACTACCTCAACGAGGACCGCCAGGGCCAGTCCGCGGTGCCGCAGGACCTCGGCTCGGAGCCGAACTGGAAAGAGCAGTCCAAGAGCGGCCGCTTCGAGTGGCACGACCACCGCATGCACTGGATGGGGGCCGGCGACCCGCCGAACCTCACCGACAAGGGCAAGGAGACGGTGATCGACGACAAGTGGGAGATCCCGATCTCCATCGGCGGCCAGAAGGGCGAGGTCACCGGCACGCTGACGTGGGTGCCGCTGGACAGCGGCGGCCTGCCGATCGGCGCGATCTTCGGGTTCGCCGCGCTGCTCATCGTGCTCTCGGTCGCGGTCTTCGTCGTGCGCCGTCGCCGCTCGTCGGATGACGGCGGGGATTCCGGGCCTGCCGACCAGCAGCCCAAGGCACCCGTCGAAGCGTGGTGAGGCGGGCTCTCGCCCTCACGCTGGTCCTGCTCGCGGGGCTGATCGCGCCGGCTTCGGCGCTCGCCCACGCGACGCTGCAGTCGACCGTCCCGGAGCGCGGCCAGAAGCTGGACGCCGTCCCGCCGGAGGTCGTCTTCATCTTCGACGAGTCCGTCGAGGCGAGCTTCGGCGCGCTGCGCGTCTTCGACGCGAGCGGCAAGGAGGTCCAGACGGGCGAGGCCTTCCACCCGAACAACCGCGGCGAGCAGATCGCCATCAAGCTCAAACCCGGCCTCGGCGACGGCACCTACACCGCGACCTACCGCGTCGTCAGCGCCGACGGCCACCCGATCTCGTCCGGCTTCGTGTTCACCGTCGGCGAAGGCGCGGCCCCGTCGGCGACGCTCGACGAGCTGCTCGGCTCCGGTACGTCCGCCCCGGTCACCAACACGGCGCTCGCCGTCGCGCGTGGCCTGCAGTACACGGCGATCGCGCTCGGCCTCGGCACCCTGATCTTCTTCCTCTTCTGCTGGCGCCCGGCGCGCCGCGAGTCGCGCCCGTTCACCGCCCGTCTGGAGCGGATCCTCCTGGCCGCCGCGCTCACGGGCCTGGTGTCCGCGCTGCTGGCCGTGATCCTGCAGGGGGCGATCGGCTCCGGCGAGTCGTTCTGGAATGCCGCGCGGCCGGACGTCTTCACCGAGGTCCTCGGCACCCGCTTCGGCCGGGCCTGGGGCATCGGCGCCGCTGTCTGGCTGGTCGTGCTCGTGGTGCTGCTGGCCTTGCGCCCCCTGCGCGACCTGCCGGCCCAGCACGAGACGGGAGAGCGAGCCCTCCAGGCGAGTTCTCCCAACGACCCGAGCCGCAAGGCGAGGGTCGTCGCGCTCGCGGTGCCCCTGTTCGCGATCACGTTGCTGCCGTCGCTCGGCGGTCACACGAGCGTGCAGAAGCCCGTCGCGGTCCTGATGCCGATGAACGTCCTGCACGTGCTGGCGATGGCGGCGTGGCTCGGCGGCGTCGCCGTGCTCGTGCTCGCGCTGCGCGCGGCCACCGCGGGCGTCGAGCCCGAGGAGCGCACGCCGCTGCTTGCGACCGTCGTCGGCCGCTTCTCGACGCTCGCCGGCCCCGCGCTCGCGGTGCTGCTCATCTCCGGCTCGGTCCAGGGCATCATCGAGGTCGGCCGCTTCGGTGCGCTGCTGGACACGCCGTTCGGCCGCTCCGTGCTGATCAAGATCGTGATCGCGCTGGCGATCATCGCCCTGGGCGCGTACAACCGGCAGAAGCTCGTGCCGGCGCTCAAGCGGTTGACCGGCTCACCGGGCAAGACGGGCGTGCTGCTGCGTCGGATACTGGTCGTCGAGCTCGCGCTCGGCGTGATCGCGCTCGGCGCCACGGGCGCGCTGTCGAGCTACGCGCCGTCCACCGCGCAGTCGGCGGGGCCGTTCTCGACCACCGTCAACGTCGGCCCGGCCCGCGTCGAGGTCACCGTCGACCCCGCGCGCGTCGGCCCCAACGAGACGCACGTCTACCTCTTCGACCGCAAGTCCGGCGCGCCCTACGAGGCCGCCAAGGAGCTGCGGCTGACGGCCGAGATGCCGTCCAAGAACATCGCCAAGATCACGCTGGAGCCGAACGTCGCCGGCCCGGGCCACTACGTCGTGAACGCGGCGAGCCTCGGCGTGGCGGGCGACTGGACGATGGAGATGACCGTGCGGATCTCCGACTTCGACGAGTACACGTCGAAGTTCGAGGTGCCGATCGACGGTTAGCGCATCGTTCGGCGCAGCAGCACGAAGCAGATCGCGGCGATCACGAGCGCGATGACGGAGAGGAAGCCGACCTCGAGCACGCCGACGATCGAGAGCAGGAGCCCGATCGCACCGACGAGGCCGAACCCGCCGGTCGCGAGCACGAGTTGGTACGCGCGGTCGGCGCGCTGCTTGCGGGAGGGGCGGGAGCCGCCGCGGCGTTCGAGATCACTCATCGCCGTTAAGGATGCCACGGGTCAATACGATCCCGCCCGATGAGCGACCCGCTCCGGTCTCTCGCCGACGCTGCGCGCGCCGTCACGGCCGCCGCGACCGACGAGGACGTGCTGAACATCGTCGCGGCCGCTGCGCGTGATGTGATCGGCGCGCGCCAGGCCGCAGCCCGCCGTGGACCCAACGGCGCGCCGCACGGCCCGCGGCTCGTCGCGCCGCTCGTCGCCCGTGACGGCTCCAGCCTCGGGCTGCTGGAGCTGTGGGACAAGGACGGCGCGTTCACGCGCGACGACGAGGCGATCGTGTCCGCGCTCGCACAGATGGCGGCCAACGCGATCGAGACGCTCGAGCTGCTCAACCGCGAGCACGCCGCGCGCGTGGAGGCCGAGGAGACCGGCCGCCGGCTGCTGCTCGAGAAGCAGCGCGCGGAGGCGCTGCACCGCGTCGGGCAGGCGATCTCGCGCCGGCTGGAGCTGCAGGAGATCGTCCAGCTCGCCACGGACGCGGCTCGCGAGCTGACCCCGGCGCAGTTCGGCGCGTTCTTCTACAACGTGATCTCCGACGCCGGCGAGGCGTACATGCTCTACACGCTCTCGGGCGTCGAGCGCAGCGCGTTCGAGCGCTTCCCGATGCCGCGCAACACCGACATCTTCGCGCCGACGTTCAACGGCGAGGGCGTCGTCCGGCTCGATGACGTGCTCGCCGACCCGCGCTACGGCCACAGCGCGCCGTACCACGGCATGCCCGAGGGCCATCTGCCCGTGCGCAGCTACCTCGCAGTGCCCGTGCTCACGAGCGACGGCGAGGTCGTCGGCGGGCTCTTCTTCGGCCATCCGGAGCCGGGCATGTTCAGCGCCGAGGACGAGCACATGGTCGCGGGGATCGCGGCGCAGTCGGCGATCGCGATCGAGAACGCCCGCCTCTACCAGGAGCGCACGCGCACGGCCCAGACGCTGCAGCGTGCCCTGCTCCCGCCGCACCTGCCGACGATCGAAGGGCTGGAGCTGGCCGCGACGTACCGCGCCGCGGGCGAGGGCAACGAGGTCGGCGGCGACTTCTACGACGTGTTCGGGCAGAGCGACGGGAGCTTCGCGCTGGTCGTCGGCGACGTCTGCGGCAAGGGCCCGCAAGCCGCGGCCGTCACCGCGCTCGCCCGCTACACGCTGCGCGCGCACGCCGTCGCCGGCCTGCGCCCGAGCTACCAGCTCGTCCGCCTGAACGACGCGCTGCTGCGCCAGCAGGCGCCGGGGTTCGTGACCGCCGCGCTCGCGCGCATCGACCTCACCCCCGCGGGCGTTCATCTGGAGCTCGCGACCGCCGGTCACCCGCTCCCGATCCTCGCCCGCGCCGACGGCACCGCGACGCCGATCGGGGACGTCGGCACCCCGCTGGGGATCATCGAGCGCCCGGAGCTGCCGGAGGTCGCGCTGGCGCTCGAGCCCGGCGACCTGCTCGTCTTCTACACCGACGGCGTCAGCGAGGCCGCCGCGCCGCGCCTCATCCTGAGCGAGGACGACCTCGCCCGGCTCGTGGCCGAGAAGGCCGCCGAGGGGCCGCGCGCGGTGGTCGAGCACCTCGAGCGCACGGCGGTCGCCAACGCCGGCGGCAACCCGCGCGACGACATCGCCTGCCTGGCGCTGCGGGTCGCCGCGCCGCTGCGCGTCTCGCAGCGCTTCGCCGCCGCCCCGCGGGCCGCGCACGACGTCGCGGACGCGCTCGCCCCGATCGCCGCGGAGCTCGGCGAGCGGCTCGCGATGGACGTCCGGCTGCTCGTGACCGAGCTCGTCGCCAACGCCGTCCGCCACACGGGCGTCGAGGGCGGGACGGTGGCGATCGAGGTGCGGATCGCGCCGCGCACGGTGCAGCTGAGCGTCTACGACGACGGCCCCGGGTTCGAGCTGCCCGAGCGCCCGATCGCGAACCCCGAGGGCCCCGGAGGCTGGGGCCTGTACCTCGTCGACCAGTGCGCGGCCCGCTGGGGCACCGAGCGCACCGACCGCCACCGTGTGTGGCTGGAGCTGGACCGTGGCTGAGATCATCACCGAGCCGCTCGGGCCGGGCACCGCCGTCGTCGCCGTCGACGGCGAGGTCACGTTCTCCAACGTCGCCGCGCTCGACCACCAGATCACGGTCGCGCTCGCGGAGGCGACCAACCTCGTCGTCGACCTCACGGCCGTGACGTTCATCGACTCGTCCGGCCTCTCGACGCTGCTGACCGCGTCGGCGCGGGCGCGCGAGGGCGGCGGCACGGTGGCGCTCGTGGTGGCGCAGGACGAGCCGCCGTCGATCTTCCGCTTCCGCGGCGTGGACCGGCTGCTCGCGCTCTACCCGAGCCGCGAGGCGGCGCTGGCCGCTTTGTCCTGACGCGGCGCGCACATCTTGGCCCGCGGTCCACACGCGAGCGCGGCGGGGCCGGGCAACCTGTCGGCCACGAGTGCAGATCGGTCTCGTCCTCCCCGGTGGTGGGGCGCGCGGTGCGTATGAAGCCGGCGCCCTCTCGATCCTGGTCCCCGCGCTCGAGCAGCGCGGGGAGCGGGTCGAGATCGTGTGCGGGACGAGCGTCGGCTCGATCAACGCCGCGGTCGTGGCGGCGGTCGCCTCGCTTCCGGCGCGCGAGCAGGCGCTGACGTTCCTCGAGCACTGGCGGTCGGTGCGCAAGGGGTCGGTGATCCGGCCGGTGATCGGCGTCGGGACGGGGCTCGGCCTCGCCCGGCTGGCGGGTGAGCTGCTCGAGCTGCCGGGCATGCGGGCGGCGTCCTTGCTCGATCCGTCGCCGCTCGCGCGGAGCCTTGAGGGCTGGATCGACTGGGACGCGCTGCACGCGAACGTCGCCGGGCGCGTGATCCACGCGGTGTGCGTGATGGCGACGTCGGTCGAGCGCGGCGTGCCCGTCGGGTTCGTGGAGAGCGCGGCCAAGCCGCCGCGCAGCGACCGCGAGATCGAGTACGTGCACACGCGGCTCGAGGGCCAGCACGTGCGCGCCTCGGCCGCGATCCCGCTGCTGTTCCCGCCCGTCGAGGTGACGGCGCCGCTCGGGGCCGCGGGCCACTACGTGGACGGCGCGACGCGGCTGAACGCGCCGATCTCGCCCGCGCTGGCGTTGGGCGCGGAGCGCGTGATCGTGGTCGGGTACGAGCCCTTCGCGGGCGCACGTGCGCCGGCCGCTACGCCGCGCACCACCGGCGACGGCTCGGGCCGCGCCGCCGTCTCGCCCCACGCGCCCGCGTTCTCCCCACCGCGGTTGGCGGACGTCGCCGCGAACGCGCTCGACGGGCTGCTGCTCGACCAGGTCGCGCACGACGTGCGGCGGATGCTCGCGGTCAACGCGTTCTTCGCCGAGCACCCGTCCACGGGCACCTCGCGCGCCGCCCGTGCGTACCGCGAGGCGCAGGGCCGGCCGCCGTACCGGCGGATCTCCTACGCGCTCGTCGCCCCGACGCGGCGGGGCGAGATCGGCGCGCTGGCCGAGGCCGTGTTCCGCGAGCGCTACGGCGGGCTGCGCGGGCTCCGGTCACCCGACTTCGCGCTGCTCTCGCGCCTGCTCGGCGGTGGCGGGGCGGCCGCGCGCGGCGAGCTGCTGTCGTTCATCTTCTTCGACGAGGTGTTCATCGAGCGGCTGCTCGAGCTCGGCCGGCGCGACGCGCGGCGCTGGCTGGAGGAGCACCCGGGCTTCTGGTCGTCCGACGCGGGCGCGGTGGGCTTCGAGGCGCCCGAGGTGTCTTCCGACGCGGTCGCGCTCGACGAGTTCCGGGCGCGGCGGCGCCACTAGGTGCTGGGGCCGCGCAGCACGGAGACGCCCGAGTGGCCGGGGTCGCCGTCGCCGGCCTCGAGGGAGACGTCGAAGTAGCGGAACGCGCCGGGGTCGACCGGGAGCGGAAGCCGGAGCGTGGCCGTGCCGTCCTTGTCGACCCGGAACGAGCCGAGCCCGACCAGCTGCTGCTGCTCGCCGAGCAGCCAGAGCTCGTAGAACTCGCCGTCGCCGGTCGGCCTGAGGCCGTTCACGCGGACCGTGACGCGATCGCTGCCGACGCCGACGCGCCCCGTGGCCGTCGGGTCCAGTCCGCCCACCGGGGCAAGCGCGAGCGGCGTGCTCGGCTCCGGGTCACGGTCCAGCAGCACGCCGAGGCCGACGCCTCCGGCGAGCAGGGCGAGCGCGCACAGCGCCGCGACCGCCGGTCGCAGCACGAGTCGACGGGCGCGCCGCGGGGCCGACGGCTCCGGCATCCCCGGGAGCCGGAGCGGCGGCGGAGCAGCCGCGTCCCAGCCGTCGGCGGGCAGGTGCTCGAGCCGGGTGACGACCGGTCGCAGCGCGTCCACCTCGGCCCGCAACGCGGTGTCGGTGGCCAGCGCCCGCTCGAAGTCGGCGGCCCGCTCGGGGTCCATCTCGCCCAGGAGGTAGTCGGTCGCGTCGCTCACGACCCGCCCTCCAGGAGCTCACGCATGTGGCGCAGCGCGCGCGTCATCCGCGTCTTGACCGTCCCGAGCGGCATGCCCGTCGCCTCCGCGATCTCCGTCTGGCTCTGCTCGAGGTAGAAGCGCCGCCGGAGCAGCTCGGCCTCTTCCGGCGGCAGCTGGTCGAGCACGCCGACGAGCCGCCACTGCTCGAGCAGCTCGTCGATCCGGGTGGCTTCCGCTCCGTCCGCGAGCGTGACCGTGGCCGCGGGATCACGGGGTTCGGGAACGCGGCGGCGGAGATGGTCGACGGCACGGCTGCGGGCGATCGTGAGCAGCCAGGCGACGAGGTTCCCTCGTGAAGGGTCAAAGCGATCTCCGTGCTGCCAGGCCTCGAGGAACACCTGCTGCTGGACGTCCTCAGCGGCCGCGCGGTCGTCGAGCAGGCGCAGCAGGAAGCCGAACGTCGTGCGGCCGTGCAGCGCGTACAGCTCGCGGACGGCCGCGGGATCGCGGCGCGCAAGGCGCTCGATGAGTCGCCGTTCTGCCCGGTCTTCGAAGGCCACGCGGACCCGCATGTTGCCATGCCCGTTCCTACGTGGCGCATCGGCACCCGGTTGTGCCGAATCCGAACCTGGCGCACCACACGTAGGGCCGGTCACAGACGTCAAACGACCCTCGGAGGAGTCCTTGACCAGAAACCTCGTCGCCGCGGCCACGGCGCTATCGCTGCTGGCCGCAGCGCCCGCTGCGCATGCGCAAAACCCGCTTGCGTCGGGCACCACCACCCTGAAGCTGGACCGGGGCATCGCCCGTGTCCTGGCCGACAACGGGGTGCGCGTCGCTCCCGTCAAGCCGGCCCGCGGTGGGGTCTCGTTCCCCATCACCGGCGGCTCGCTCGACGGCGCCCGCGGCACGATCGAGCACTCCGGCGGCCTGCGCTTCTCGGCCGGCGGCAAGTCCCTCACCGCCCGCTCGTTCACCGTCAAGTTGGCGCGGCAGGCCACGCTCACGGCCCGCGTCGGCAGCGCCCGCGTGACGCTGCTCGAGCTGGACACGAGCAAGGCCCGCGTGACCCGCGCGGGGCTCGACACGCGCATCTCCCGCGTGCGCGTCGCGCTGACCGGGGCGGCCGCGAAGGCCTTGAACGCCACCTTCAGCACCCACCTGTTCCGTGCCGGGCTGGAGCTGGGCAGCGTGACCGTGCGCGCCACGCCCGAGTCCGTCGCGTTGGCGTCGGGCACGACGTCGGTGACGCTCGCCGCGGGCGCCGGAGCCGCGCTGCAGAGCCTCGGCATCGCCGCGGCGCCGATCGGCAGTGACGCGCTGGCGTTCCCGATCACCGGCGGACGCGTGGACGCGAAGACCTATGCCGGCTCGATCGAGCACTCGGGCGGCATCGCGCTCACACGCGGCGCCACACGCGTCGAGCTGACCGACTTCACCATCGGCATCGACGACACGCCGGAGCTCACCGCGCTCGTCGGCGGCGCACGCGTGCCGATCCTCACCGTCGACCTCGCCGCGCTGAAGGCCTCGGTCAAGGGCCGCCAGATCACGCTGGCCGGCGCGGCGCTCAAGCTCACCGGCGCGGCCGCCGCCGCGCTCAACCAGGCGTTCGCCACCACGGCGTTCACCGAAGGCCTGCTGCTCGGCACGGCCACCGTCCAAGCCACCGCGGAGTGATGA
Source organism: Solirubrobacter phytolaccae (assembly GCF_027587195.1). Classification (GTDB taxonomy): domain Bacteria; phylum Actinomycetota; class Thermoleophilia; order Solirubrobacterales; family Solirubrobacteraceae; genus Solirubrobacter; species Solirubrobacter phytolaccae. The sequence goes on from NZ_JAPDDP010000046.1 coordinate 42,299, forward strand.
CCATGCGCAAGCTCATTGCCACCCTGGCCGCGCTGATGCTGCTCGCGCCCGCCGCCGCCGAGGCGCGGACGTACGGCGCCACCACGCTGACGCTCGACCCCGGCGCCGTCGCGGCGCTCACCGGCTTGGGCGTGACGCCGGCGCCGATCGCGCCGGCCGCGGCCACGCCGGACGGTGCGTTGGCGTTCCCGATCACCAACAAGCCGTTCGGCGCGCTGCTGTCGGGGACGATCCGCCACAGCGGCGGGATCTCGCTGACCGCCGGCGCGACCACGGTCAAGCTGGAGACGTTCTGGATCGATCCGATGCGGCGCCAGCTCACGGCGCTCGTCGGTGGCGCCCGCGTCCCGATCCTGGCCTTGGACTTCTCACGCACGCGAGTTGGGCTCGGCGGCGGGACGCTCAGGCTCGGCCCGGTCGGCGGGTCGCTGACGGCGGTGGCCGCCGGCGCGCTCGACAGCGCGTTCGGGCTGGCGCCCGGGACGATCCCGCCGGGCCTCAAGCTCGGCGACGCCACGGTGCGCTACCGGCTTTTCTGAGGGGTACGGTCCGGCCGGGCGCAGCGCTTGCGTCCGGCCGGATCAGCTAACGTCTTGGGGGATGCTGCTGTTCGCCGATGAGGCCCTGGCCGTCACGCTCGTGTCGCTCGCCATCTGGGTCGTTCTCTTCCCGGTCCTGGTCCAGGGTGGAATCGCCTTCGCGATCGTCCTCGCGCGCGGTGAGAAGCGCGAGAACGACGAGTACAAGGCGAGCCACGGCTACGGGCCTTCCGACCTGAGTTAAGGGTCAGGATCAGGGAGCTCCCTCATGTGGGAGCGCCCCCGCCGCGGCGAGGATCGCGGCATGCCCTCCCCAGACGTCCTCGCGTTCTTCGCCGCCACCACGCTGGCGCTGCTGCTGATTCCCGGCCCGTCCGTGCTGTTCATCGTCGCGCGGACGCTCGAGCACGGCCGCCGCGGCGGCCTGGAGTCGATGCTCGGCGTCGAGACGGGCGCGCTGCTGCACGTGCTCGCGGCGACCGCCGGCTTGGGCGCGCTCGTCGCCGCCTCGCCGAACGCGCTGCTGGCCCTGAAGCTGGCGGGCGCGGCCTACCTCGTCTGGATGGGCGTGCGTGCGCTGCGCGGGAGGACCGACCTCGCCGCCGCCCCGGGCGGTGACGGCAAGCTCTACCGCCAGGGCCTGCTCGTCGACGCGCTGAACCCGAAGACCGCGATGTTCTTCGTCGCCTTCCTGCCCCAGTTCGTCGACCCGACGGGCAACGTCGCGCTCCAGACGCTCGTCCTCGGCCTCACCTTCGTCGCGCTGGCGACGCTGACCGACGGCGCCTACGCGCTCCTGGCGGGCGTGATCGCCGAGCGCCTCCGGCGCCGCACCCGCCACCTCTCCCGCGCCGCCGGCACGGCCTACCTCGGCCTCGCCGGCTCGCTCGCGATCTAGGACGTCTCGACGATGGTGAAGCGCTCGGCCACGACGAACGTGCCGCCGAGCTCGAGCAGGGACAGGCCGTTGCGGCCCGGGCCGGTGACGGTCAGGTTCGTGGCGACGCCGTGGTCGTCGGCGACGTGGGCGTACTGGCGCAGGAGCGTGACCGGGCCGCTGGCCAGGCGGCCGTAGCCGACCGCGAGCCGCGCTGCGAGGCCCTCCTCGAAAGCGATGTGGCCGCCGGCGGCCTGGGCGTGGGCGGCGCGCAACGCCGCCTCCAGCCGCTCCGGCTCGGCGACCGCGCCGTTGAAGGAGAGGCCGCCGCGCTCGTCGACGAACGGCAGCAGGCCCGGGTGCTCGGCGTGGAGGTTCGCGCTCAGGAACGGCTCGCTCGTGGCCTGCCAGCGGACGGCGCCGTCGCAGCGGAGGGTCCGGTTCCAGGCACGGTCGCGCCACGCGCTCAGGCGCACGTAGAGCTGCAGGGCGTCGCCGCGCACGCGCGTGCCGACGACCGAGCCGGCCGCCTGCACGCCCTCGTCGTGCAGCAGCGCGGGGATATCACCGAGGTCGCTGGCGATGCCCGCGCGGCGCTTGAGCTCGGCGCGCGGCGCCGACGCCGGCCCGGGCCAGAGCTGGAAGCGGTACTCGCCGTCGCGGGCCGACCAGCGGGCGCGATAGGCGCCGTTGGCGATCCCCACCCGCACCGGCCCCGTCGTGCCCGAGGCGAACGCCAGCGACTCCGACTCCACCCGCAGCGAGAACTCGGTCACCTGCTCCCAGCGGGCGAGGTCCAGCGCGGGCTTGGCGCCGTAGCCCTCGAGCCGCACCGGCACGCCGAACTCCCCCACGTGCGGCATCCGCAGATCCACGCGCGCGGCGGTGTCGCTCCAGTGCCCCGCGCCGTCGTGGACGTACAGGTGCCCGAAGTCGTACGCGATCTCGATCTCCGTCGTCCACGCCGTCATCCGGCGCGAAAGGTAGACCGCTCAGAGCCGATTGAGGAGCTGTGCGAACTCGCTGGCCGGCGGGATGATGATCTGCTCCTCGGTCTCCTCGAGGTCGATGAGCGCCAACGTGCCCTCGCGCAGCCAGTACAGGTTCGGGCTGATCTGGCCCGGATCGCGCTCGACGGCGCGCCGTGCGAGCTCGAGCATCGGCGTCAGCATCGCCACCACCGAGCGGTCGCGGATCGGGTGGGCGAACACCACCTGGCGGTTCGGGACCGCCACGAGCGTGCCGTGCTCGGACTCCGGCGGGTCGAACTCGGCCGCCCACAGCGCGTGCGTGGCGGTGAAGTAGGAGTCGCCGCTGACCATCAGCAGCTCCGAGCCGGCGACGGCGTGGCGCGTGAGCTCGAGCCCCTGCTCGCTGCGCGTGCGCACGAGCGCCTCGGCGAAGATCGCGTCGTCGTCGTACTCCGTGCCCACCGACTCGACCCGGTCGGGCAGGTCGGCGGCGAGCACGAGCAGGAGGTCGTCCGCCGCGCGGCGCGCCACGACCTCGCGGGTCTCCAGCTGGGACTCGGCAATCAGCCGCACCTTGAGCGTGTCGTTGTCGTACGTCGTCACACCTGGAGTCTGACGCGCGCGAAGGCCAGCGCCCGCTCGATCAGCTCCTCCTGCTCTTCCCGATAGAAGCCGGCGGTGCACAGGCTCCACAGCACCGCGACCCCGTCGCGCTGCTCGTAGACGAGGTTGCGGTCGGGGTGGCGCTCGCCGCCGGGCGGGGTCGGCGGGAGGTCGCGCGTCTCGAGCAGGACCGCGCCGCGCGCCCGCTCGGCCACGCGCAGGTTGCGCTCGGCCGAGTAGACGAGCCGTCCGTGCACGCCGGGCGCGAGCTCCCCGCGCAGCACGGCGACCGCGCGGCCGGGCACGCCGAGCGTCGGGAACGCGCGGTGGTACTCGTCGGCGTCCTCCTCGGTGAGCTGCAGTCGCTGCGCCAGCCGCGCGTAGCCCTCGCGCCAGGCCGGCGTGACCTCCGGGTGGTGCGAATGCGGCGCGCGCAGCTCGGTGGCGAACGGGAGCGCCGGGGAGGGCGCGGAGGCGGCCGCGAACGCGTCGGCGATCGCGCACGCGTCGCGGGCCAGCTCGTCCAGGTCGGCCAGGTAGCCGTTGCGGCGCACGATGATCGTGCCGCGCAGCGCGAACACACCGAAGTACGGGTCGTCGGTGTGGCGGGCGAGGATCGCGTCGATGTCGAGCGGCGGGGTCGGGCCGTGGGCGCGCAGCCGCCAGCCGTCGTTCAGCCGCTCCTGGTGAGGGAAGTCGAACGGGGCGAGGTGATGGCGGCGATCGATCCGCGTCAGGAAGAACGGCAGCGCCGCCTCGGGCACGTTGATCGCGACGGTCGTCGTCGGGATCCACACCGCGTGACTCTCGAACGCCTCGGGCTCGCGGTCGTCGGTCGGCGTATCCAGGAACGCGCCGATGTACGGGATGTCCGTGCGGTCCGGCATCCACCAGCGCCGGTTCTTGACCTTGACGGTCGACGCGTGAAGCGTCCCGCTCACGTTCGGCGACCCCGTCACGGGGACTTCGAGCAGCTGGTGGAAGAGGACGCCGTGCCGGCCGCCCGGCAGCACGCCGCGGACCGCGTTGTAGCGGTACTCCTCGAAGCCGGGGAAGGCGGCCGAGTACCCCGCCGCGGACCGGCGGTCGAGCCACTCGAGCCCGCGCGCGGCGGCGTAGTCGGCAAGGCTCGTCGCCGGATGCCCGCGCCGCGCGTCGGCGACGTCGGCGCGCGCGAACGCCGCGTACCCGTGCCTAGCCACGTCGCACCCGCTTGCTCGCGCTGGCGACCACGGTCCCGTTGAGGGCCCGGGCCTTGACCGTGTACACACCGCGCGGCAGCCGGCGCGTGAACGTGAGCTTCCAGGTGCTGTTGCCCTTGACCGCCAGCCATGCGCACCGCTTGGCTTTGCGGAGCGTGCCGCGCTTGGTCACGCACTTCGTGCCGCGCTTGAGCGCGACCTGCACGCGCTTGACGCTCCCCACCGATCCCCCGCGCAACGTCCGGCCCTTCAACGAGGCGACCGTGACCTTCGGCTTGAGCTGGAACGGGGTGGGGACGGGCGTGACCGTGGCCTGCGGCGTCACCACGGGCGTGGGGACCGGCGTCACCACCGGCGTGGCGGTGGCGGTGGCGGTGGCGGTCGGCGTCGGCACGACCGTGGCCGCCGGCTCGATCAGCACCACCTTCGCGGGCGCGACACTCGTCTTCGCTGACGCCTCGTACGCCCCGATGTCGCGGCGCGCGACGCCGTCCATGTCGCCGTCGAGCGGCCGCTTGCGGTTCTCGATGTCGACCCCGTCCTCGGTCCCGGGCGTGCCGGAGTCGATCAGCGCGCTGCCCGCGGCCGGCGCGAAGACGCCCGCCTCGAAGCTCGGCAGGCCGAGCAGGGAGCGCGACAGGTCCACGTTGTCCGCGCCGGGCTGCTCGATCGGCCCCGTCACACGTGCGGGGCGGAACGCGCTGGAGCGCAGCGCGAGCGGCCGGTCCGTGGCCACGTCGAAGCCGATGTCCGCGCCGATCAGCGCGCTGTCGCGGACCGTGACCTGCGAGCCGGTCCCACGCAGCGCCGTCGCGCCCGTGTGGCGGGCGGCGAGCGTGACGTTGCGGATCGCGACCGTCGAGTCGACGGCGTGGAACGCGTTCCCGCCGAACAGGTCGGTCGCCGGCTGGTTGACGAACGCGGTCAGCTCCTCGGCGGTGACGTCGGTGGTCCCGCGCACGAACACGCCGGTCAGGCTCGCGGACAGCGCGGCGTGGCTGATCCGCACCGGCTGCGTCCAGCCGTCGACCTTGACCGCCGTCCCCGCGTGGACCGACAGGCCGCGCAGCACGAGCGGCGCCTCAGGCTGTCCGGCGGCGACGATCCCGGACGACCCCGGCGTGTAGAAGTTCGCCCAGACCTTGTCCAGCGTCGCGCCGCGGCGCACGAGGATCCCGGTCTGCTGCTGCGCCCCGGCCGCACCGTCGACGCTGACCCGCGTCAGCGTCGGCCCGGCGGCGATCACGTCGATCCCGACCGAGCCGACCTCCGGCGTCGTCTGCACACTCACGCCGTCCACGGTCGAGTCGCCGTTGGCGATCGCCAGCACCGTCGACCCGGTCCCGACCAACCGCGCCGCGTCGTGCTCCGGCCCGACCAGGTCCACCGGGTTCGCGGCCGTGATCGTCCACGCGCCGGTGAACGGCCCTTCGCCGAGCACGATCTCGTCCCGGCCGGGATTGGCGTTGGCGGCCGTCAGCGCCGAGCCGAGCGTCGGCTTCGACAGCCCGGCGCACGGCGTGCCGACGCAGTAGGTCCCCGCGGAGGCGCGAGGCGTGACGAGCAGCAGCGTCAGGAGCGCCGCGAGCAGGAGTCTGGGGAGCATGACGCCGAGCCTGCCGGTCCTCGCGCGCGCCCGCCACGGGACCCCACCCTGCACTTAACCCTGGCCACTTCAAATCCGTCGGCTTTAAGTGAAGAACGGTCGGCGCACAGCACCCCCAACGCAACGGAGGACCAACTCGACAGACGCGTGGAAAGATCCCGCGATGATCCCGATCACTAACGAAACAATCGACGAAGCCATCGATCGTGTCCTTGACTTCCTCGATGTGCAGCGGGGAAACCCGGGGTTGCCCGACGCGCCGCTTGAGGCTCACTTCGCTAGTCACGGGATGGCTGGTGAAGCTTTCACCCACTTGAATCAAGGGATCGAGGCGAGAGTGTTTCCGACGGGACCATCGACCGACATCGTCAACGCTTTGCACGGCGGAGCGCTCCTCGGGGTCGCGATTGGCCTCGCGATTGCGGAACGTCGGGCCGAGCGGTCGGACCCGTGATCTCCGAAGTCGGTGTCTCCGAACGTTGACATCTCGTCGTTGTCGTCGTACGTTGACATCAATGCCGCCGGTCGACACGCTCCACAAGCTCAAGTCCATCGTTCGTGGTCGACGAATCGACCTCGGACTCAGCCAGGCTGAGGTCGCCCAGCGCGCGGAGGTCTCCAGGCAATGGGTGAACGCGTTCGAGCGCGGGAAGGGCTCCGCCGAGCTGCAACTGGTACTGCGTCTACTCGATGCCCTCGATCTGCACTTGAGGATCGACGCCCGCACCGACGAGCACACCGTCGCTTCAGCGCGCGTCGACCTGGACGCGCTGCTCGACGAGCACCGGCACCGTGACTGATCCGGCGCCGGCGACCGTCGACGCTTGCGGCTAGCCCGCCTGCTGGTCGGTAGAGGTGCTCGGGTCGCCGTCGACGGCCGCCGCGAGGCGCGGTGCGAGCTCCTTCATCAGCAGCGGCATGCTCAGCACGGACGGGAACGACAGCGCCTCGTAGACGCGGTCCTCGAGCAGGATGAAGACGTCCCGCTCCTCCTTGCGCACGTTGAGCTTGGAGTAGACCGGGTCCTGCTTGAGCTCGTCGACGCTGCGGTCGCCGTCGGCGAGCCAGACGAGCGCGTCGACGTCGAGGGCGTCGAGCTTCTCGTCGGAGAGCTGGCCGCCGAACTCGTCCGGGAACGCGTCCGCGAGCGGCTTCGGGAAGACGAAGCCGAGCGACTCGAGCGTGGCGGTGCGCACGTCCTGCGGGCCGTAGACGAAGACGCCCTGGTAGTCCGTGACCTCCGCGGCGGTCTTGCCCTTGAACTCGGGGTGCTCGGCGGCGGTGTCCGCGATCAGCTGCTCCGTGTCGTCGACGAGCTGCTGGGCCTTCTCGGGCTGGCCGACCGCCTTGCCGATCGTGAGCTGCTCCTCCTGCCAGGTGGAGCCGTAGTCGACCTTGTCCTTGGGCTGCGCGACGACGGGCGCGAGCTTGGAGAGCGCGTCGTACTCCTTCTGCGTCAGGCCCGAGTAGACGCCGACGATGAGGTCCGGCCGCTGCGCCGCGACCTTCTCGATCTGCACGCCGTCCGTGTTGGTGAGGACCACCGGCTCCTTGCCGCTGCCGAGCGCCTCCTTGGCCCACGGGAAGATCGCGCCGGGATGCTTGCCGAACCACTCGGTGGTCGCGACGGGCACGACGCCGAGCGCGAGGAGCGCGTCCTGGTCGCGCAAGCCGACGACGACGACCCGCTTGGGCTCGCTCTCGATCGTGGTCGAACCGTACTTGTGCTCGATCGTGACCGGGAACGCGCTGGCTTCAGTCGTGCCCTGCTCCGCGGCGGGAGCGCTGTCCGAGCTGGACTCGGTGTCGTCGGAGCCGCAGGCGGCGAGGACGAGCGCGCAGAGACATGTGAGGAGGATGAACGGCAGACGCATGGGTTAGGTCACCCTAACAAGCGCCCTGTTAAGGTCGCGCTGCGGAATGAGCGTCTCGACGGCCCCTGACGCCATGGCTCAACGCGCGCGCGGTGGTCGGTTCACGCGCAGCGCCGGGCTCACCATCTCGTTCGCGCTACTGGCCTTCGCGGCCCTGCTCAGCCTCGCCGTCGGCGCCCGCTCGATCCCGCTCGGCGACGTCGTCAACGCGCTGCTGCACTCGGGCAGCTCACAGGAGGAAGCGATCATCCGCGACCTGCGCGTGCCGCGCACGCTGCTCGGGATCGTCGTCGGCGCGGCGCTCGGCGTCGCCGGCGCGCTGATGCAGGCGCTCACCCGCAACCCGCTCGCCGACCCCGGCCTGCTCGGCGTGAACGCGGGTGCCTCGGCGGCCGTCGTGATCGCGCTCTCGCTCGGCGTCGCGGGCGCGGCGAGCTCCGTGTGGTTCGCGTTCATCGGCGCCGCGGTGGCCGCCGTCGCGGTCTACGTGATCGGCACCTCGGGACGGGGCGGCGCGACGCCCGTCCGCCTCGCGCTCGCCGGCACCGCGATCAGCGCGGCGCTCACGGCCCTCATCTACGGCATCGCGCTCGCCGACGTGAAGCTGCTGCAGCAGTACAACTTCTGGTCGGTCGGCGCGCTCGGCGGCCGCGGCCGGACGCAGCTCGACGCCGTCGTGCCCTTCATCGCCGTCGGCCTGCTGCTGGCGTTCGCGCTCGCCCGCTCGCTCAACGCCCTGGCGCTCGGCGACGACTCGGCCCGCGCGCTCGGCGCGAAGGTCGGCCGGACGCGGATCGGCGGCGCGGTCGCGGTCACGCTGCTGTGCGGCGCAGCCACCGCCGCGGCCGGGCCGATGTACTTCCTGGGCCTCACGGTCCCGCACGCGGCGCGCGCGCTGTGCGGGCCCGACCAGCGTTGGATCCTCGCCTACTCGGCGGTGCTCGGCGGGGCGCTCATGCTCGTCGCCGACGTGATCGGGCGCGTGATCGTGCGGCCGGGCGAGATGCCGGCGGGCGTGATGATGGCCATCGTCGGCACGCCGCTCTTCATCGCCCTCGTGCGCCGCAAGCGGATCGCGCAGCTGTGAGCGCCGCGCCCTACACGCTGCCCGGACGGGTCGTGCGCTTCGGCGAGGCCGTGTCGCTGCGCATCCAGCTGCGCGGCGTCGTCGTCGGCCTCATCCTCGTCGCCGTCGTGCTCGCGCTGTCGGTGTTCGCGATCGGCACGGGCGAGTTCGCGATCCCGCCCGGCACGGTCGTCAGCACGCTGCTCGGCGGCGGCGACCCCGGCTCGGCCTTCATCGTGCGCGAGCTGCGGCTCCCGCGGGTGGTGTGCGCGCTGCTCGTCGGCGCCGCGCTCGGCGTGTCCGGCGCGGTCTTCCAGTCCTTGACGCGCAACCCGCTCGGCTCGCCGGACATCGTCGGCTTCCCGCAGGGTGCGGCGGTCGGCGCGCTGATCGTGATCACGATCCTCTCCGGGTCCGGCGCCGCGATCACCGTCGGCGCGCTGGCGGGCGGCGTGCTGACCGCGTTCTCCGTCTACCTGCTGGCGTTCAAGCGCGGCGGGACGTCGGGCTTCCGGATCGTGCTGATCGGCATCGCGATCTCGTACCTGCTGGTCTCGGTCATCGACTACCTGCTCGCGCGGGCGCGGATCGAGGACGCCCAGGAGGCCACGCGCTGGCTGCTCGGGTCGCTAAACGGGCGCACCTGGGAGGACGTCACGCCGCTCGCCATCTCGCTGGCGGTGCTCGTGCCGCTGGCGATCCCCGCGGCCCGTGCGCTGCGGGCGCTGGAGCTGGGCGACGACTCGGCGCACGCGCTCGGCCTGCGCGTGGAGCGTTCGCGGCTGGGCCTGGTCGCGTTGGCGGTCGGGCTCGTCTCGGTGACGACCGTCGCGGTCGGCCCGATCGGCTTCATCGCGCTGACCGCACCGCAGATCGCGCGCCGGGTGGCGCGCACCGCGGGGCTGCCGCTCGTATCCTCGGCGCTCATGGGCGCGGCCTTGACGCTCGCCTCGGACATCGCCGCCCAGCGGCTCGTGCCCGACCGGGCGCTGCCGGTGGGCGTGATGACCGGGCTGTTCGGCGGCGTCTATCTCGCCTGGCTGTTGACGATGGAGTGGAGAAAGGGACGCGGATGAGCTCGTCACCGTTGCGGGCAGAAGCGGTGACGCTGGCCTACGACGCGCGCGTGGTCGCCGAAGGGCTGTCCGTCGACATCCCCGAGGGCGGTTTCACCGCGATCGTCGGGCCGAACGCGTGCGGCAAGTCGACCCTGCTGCGGGCGCTCGTGCGGATGCTCAAGCCGAAGGCCGGCAGCGTGCTGCTCGACGGCGTGGAGATCTCCTCGCTGCCGACCAAGCAGGTCGCGCGCCGGCTCGGGTTGCTGCCGCAGACGTCGATCGCGCCGGACGGGATCACGGTCGTCGACCTCGTCGCGCGCGGGCGCCATCCCTACCAGCGGCTGCTGCGCCAGTGGTCCCACGACGACGAGCGCGCGGTCGCCGAGGCGATGGCCCAGACGCACATCGAGGAGCTCTCGGGGCGGCTCGTCGACGAGCTCTCGGGCGGGCAGCGCCAGCGCGTGTGGATCGCGATGGCGCTCGCGCAGGAGACGCCGCTGCTGCTGCTCGACGAGCCGATCACGTTCCTGGACATCGCCCACCAGGTCGAGGTGCTCGACCTGTGCGCGAAGCTCCACGTGGAGGGTCGGACGCTGGTCGCGGTGCTCCACGACCTCAACCACGCGTGCCGCTACGCGACGCACCTGATCGCGATGCGGGACGGCTCGGTCGTCGCCGAAGGACCGCCGGCCGAGATCGTGACGGCGGAGCTGGTCGAGGCGGTCTTCGGCCTGAAGTGCCTCGTCGTGCCGTGCCCCGCGACGGGCGCGCCGATGGTCGTTCCCGCCGCGTCGCAGCAGTGACGGGCGCCGCCCTGCTGCGGGGCGTGCTGCGCGCCCATCGCCGGCGCGTGGCGCTGGCGGCGACGCTGCTCGGCGCGCACCAGGGCTTCGAGGCGCTCGTGCCGGTCGTCGTCGGCGCGGCGATCGACGACGCGGTGGCGCCTTCCGACGGCAGCGCGCTGCTGCTGTGGGTCGGGTTGCTCGCGGTGCTGTTCGCATTCCTGTCGACCGCCTACCGCGAAGGCGCGCGCGCCGAGGAGCGTGCGCGGGAGACCGCGGCGCACGCGCTGCGGATGCAGGTGATGGAGCGTGTCGTCGACCCGCGCGGCGGCGGCGAGGCCGGGCTCATGCCCGGGCAGCTGCTCAGCGTGGCGACCGCGGACGTGGACGCGTCGGCGGGCGTGATCGCGGGCCTCGCGTACGGCACGGGCGTCGTGGTGGCGCTGGTCGCGGGCACGATCGTGCTGCTCGTGACGTCGCTGACCTTGGGGCTGACGGTCCTGGTGGGCTTGCCGGTCATCGTCTGGGCGGGCGGACGGCTGGGCGCGCTGCTGTCGCGCCGTGCGGCGGGCCAGCAGGCCGAGGCCGCCGACGCCTCGGGCGTGGCCGCGGACCTGGTGACGGGGCTGCGCGTGCTGCAGGGGATCGGCGCCGCCGACACCGCGGCGGAGCGCTATCGCGTCGCGAGCCAGTCGTCCCTGCGCGCGACGCTCGGCGCCGCCCGCGCGGAGATCGCACTGGGGGCGACGGCCGTGCTGGTCGGCGGGCTCGCCGTCGCGGGCGTGGCCTTCGTCGGCGGTCGCCTGGCGCTGGAGGGCGAGATCTCGCTGGGCGAGCTGATCGCCGCCGCCGGCATCACCCAGTTCCTCGTCGGTCCGCTGAGCCGCCTCGCCTGGGTCGGCGGCCTGCTCGCCCGCGCCCGTGGGTCGGCGACGCGTCTGGCGGAGGTGCTGTCGGCGCCGCCCGCCGTCCCTGCACCCACCACCCCCACCTCTTTGAGGTTGGAGAGCCCGCCGAAAGTCTCCGTCGGAACGCTCGAGGTACCCGGTGGGGCGTTGTTCGGGGTCGTCACCGACGCGCCCGAGGCGCTGCTCGCCGCGCTCGCCCGTGAGTCCTCCGAGGCGGTCGTGACCGTGGACGGCGTCGCGCTCGCGGCGATGGACCCCGCGGCGGCGCGCGCCACCGTCGTCGTCGCGCCGCACGAGGCGACGCTGCTGTCCGGGACGGTGCGCGACAACGTGCCCGGCGCGGCCGACGCCGCGCTCGAAGCGGCGGCCGCCACCGACGTGATCGCCGCGCTGCCCGACGGCCTCGACACCGAGCTCGCCGACGCGGGCAGCTCGCTGTCCGGCGGCCAGCGCCAGCGGATCGCGCTCGCCCGCGCGCTCGCGACCCAAGCGCCCGTGCTCGTCCTGCACGACCCGACGACCGCGCTCGACGCCGCCACCGAGGCCCGCGTGGCGGCCGCGATGCGCCAGGCGCGCGCGGGCACGACGACGATCCTCGTCACGACCAGCCCGCTGCTGCTCGCCGCGTGTGACGTGGTCGCCCACGTCCGCGACGGCCGCGTGAAGACGGCCTCGCACGCCGAGCTCCTCGCGGACGCCACGTACCGGGAGACGGTGGCGTGAAGTCGCTCCCGACCGCGACCGGACGCGAATGCTGGACGGTCGTGCGCGCGCTGTTGCGGCCGCGCCGCAAGCAGGCCGCGCTGGCGGTCCTCGTGCTCGTCGCCGCGGCCGCGCTCGGCCTCGCCGGGCCGCTCCTGCTCGGCGAGATCGTCGACCGGATCGACGACGACCGCGCGGCGAGCTCGATCACGGCGCCCGCGCTCGGCCTGCTCGCCGCCGCGCTCGGCGAAGCCGTCCTGTTCGCGCTCGGCCTCATCCTCATCTCCAAGCTCGGCCAGCCGATCCTCGCGACGCTCCGCGAACGCGTCGTCGCGCGGGCCCTCAAATTGCCCGCCGAGCAGGTCGAGCGCGGCGGCCGCGGCGATCTGCTCAGCCGGCTCGGCGACGACATCGCCGTGCTGTCGGAGGCCGTGGTCGAGGCGATCCCGCCGCTCGCCGCCGCGTCCCTCACGCTCGCGCTCACGTTCGTCGGCCTCGCGACGATCGACCCGCGGCTCACGCTCGCCGCGCTGCTCGTCGTGCCGGTGCAGCTGTGGGCGCTGCGTTGGTACGCGAAGAAGGCCGGCCCGGCCTATGCCGCCGAGCGCCGGATCAGCGGGGAGCGGGCGCAGGCGATCCTCGACGTCGTCGGCGGCGCCAAGACGATCCGCGCGCTCGGCCTGCAGCCGACGGCGCTCCCGCGGGTCGAGGCGCGCTCGCTCTCCAGCGTCGCGGCCGTCGTCAGGACGATCCGCATCTCCACCCACTTCAGCTCGCGCCTGAACCTCGCCGAGTTCGTCGGCACCGCGTCCACGCTGGTCATGGGCTACTTCCTGGTCAAGAGCGACAGCATCACCGTCGGCGCCGCGACCGCCGCCGCGCTGCTGTTCATCCGCACGTTCGACCAGTTCAACATCGTGCTCGGGACGATCGACGAGGCCAACCGCGCGCTCGCCGCGCTCGCGCGCCTGGTCGGCGTCCTCCAGGTGCCCGAGCCGCCGCCGCCCGTGCCGCACCCCGGCGCGCACGTCTCACTCGACAAGATCCGCCACGCCTACGACGACGGCCCTGTCGTCCTGCACGACGTCGACCTGCACATCGAGGCCGGCGAGCGCGTGGCGATCGTCGGCGTGTCCGGGTCGGGCAAGACGACGCTCGCGAAGGTCGTCGCCCGCTTCCACACACCGACCTCCGGGACGGTCGACGTCGGCCACGTCGCGCTCGTCACGCAGGAGGTCCACGTGTTCGCGGGGCCGCTCGCCGACGACCTGCGACTGGCCGCGCCGAACGCCACCGACGCGCAGCTGCAGGCCGCCCTCGACGCCGTCGACGCCGACTGGGCCAAGCTCGACGCGGTCGTCGGCCACGGCGGCGTCGAGCTCACGCCCGCGCAGGCGCAGCAGATCGCGCTCGCCCGCCTGCACCTCGCCGACCCGAAGATCGCCGTGCTCGACGAGGCCACCGCCGAGGCGGGCAGCGCCGGCGCGCGCGTGCTCGAGCGGGCCGCCGACACCGTCCTGCAGGGCCGTACCGCGCTCGTCGTCGCGCACCGCCTCACGCAGGCAGCGCGCGCCGACCGGATCATCGTGCTCGACGCGGGCCGTGTCGTCGAGCAGGGCACCCACGACCAGCTCGTGGCGGCCGAGGGCGCGTACGCCGCCCTCTGGCACACCTGGTCGCAGGACCGCGCCTAGCTACTTCCCGACCAGCGCCTCGGGCGACTCGCCCGCGACCGCGTCCTTCAAGGCCGGCGTCAGCTTCTCGAGCGTGTACTTGAGCGCGAGCGGCGTGTCGAAGTACATCGCACCGCTGAGCGTCGGGTCGGTGTACACCGCGTGCTTGCCCTTGACGGCGGACAAGAAGCCGAACGTCGGCTCCTTCTTGAGCGCCGCGATGTCGCTCGCCTTCTCGGTCGCGAACACGATCACGTCGGCGTCGATCACGTCCAGGCGCTCCGCGGACACCGCGACCTGCTCGCCGACGTTCTTGACGAGCGGCGTGAGCTTCGGGTTGATGACGAACCCGAGGTAGGTGAGGAAGTCGGTGCTGAGCCCGTCCGGGTAGACGTAGAGCTCGCCGTCGTAGAACGCGTTCTGGCTGAAGGTCGCCGTCTTGCCCTTGAACTCCGGGTTCTCGGCCGCGGCCGCGGCGTAGGCGTCCTTGACGCCCTGGATGAGCTTCGCGCCCTCCTCGGGCTTGCCGAGCGCCTGCGCGATCAGCGTGGTCTGCTGGTCCCAGGGCGAGAAGTAGTCCGGGCTGCCCTTGGGGCCGGCGATCGTCGGCGCGAGCTTGGAGAGCTTGTCGTAGTCGGCCTGCTTCATGCCCGCGTTGGTGCCGATGATCAGGTCGGGCCGCAGCGTCGCGATCTTCTCGTAGTCGAAGCCGTCGGAGTTGGTGAGCACGGTCGGCTTCGCGTCGCCCAGCAGCGCCTGCGCCCACGGCCACACGGCGTACGGCTGCTCGCCGTACCACTCGGTCGTCGCGACCGGCGTGTAGCCGAGCTCCAGCACCGTGTCCTGCTCGGTGAGCCCGACGATCACGATCCGCTCGGGCTTCTTCGGCACGGTCGTGGAGCCGAACTTGTGCTCGACGGTCTGCGGGAACGTCTCGGCGGCGGCCGCCGGCGTGGACGTCGCGGACGGCTGGGCTTCGGGCTCTTCGGACGAGCCGCAGCCCGCGAGCGCGAGCAGAGCGGCGGCGGCCAAGGCAAGGGACAGGCGCATTAGGCCACCCTAACTAAGGTCAGGCGGCAGCCGCGTCACCCTCGAGGCCGAGCGCGCTCGCGAGGTCGCGGCGCGAGGAGATCCCGAGCTTGCTGTAGCTGCGGCCGAGGTGAACCTCGACCGTCTTGAGCGTCACCCACAGCGTCTCGGCGATCTGGCGGTTCGTGAGGCCTTCGGCGGCGAGCTGCGCGACGCGCCGCTCGGCGGGCGTGAGCGCCTCGACGCCTTCGAGCCGCTCCCGCCGCGGCCGGGCGCCGGACGCCTCCAGCTCCTGGTGGGCGTGGCGGGCGAGCAGCGCGGACTCGGTGCGCGCGGCGAGCTCGAGCGCGTTGCGCAGCGGCTCGCGTGCCTCCACCCGGTCGCCGCGGATGCGCAGGCGGGCGCCGAGGTCGTGCAGCGCCCAACCGTGCTCGCGGCGCAGGTCGGTGCCTTCGAGCGCGCTGACCGCCTCGCGGAGCGTCGCGATCGCGTCGTCGCCGTCCTGGGCGAGCGAACGCCGGCGCAGCGCCATGCCGAGGCAGCCCGGGCGTTGGGCCGCCTGCGCGGTCGCGACGTCCTGCTCCATCAGCTCGAGCGCTTCCTCGGACTGCCCCGTCGCGGCGAGCACTTCGGCCAGGCGGAGGCGACCGTAGACCGCGTTCGGCGCCGTCCAGCCCCGCGCGTCGGCGAACGCGACGACGCGCCGCAGGTCGGCCTCGGCCTCGTCGTGGCGCCGCAGCAGGAAGCGCACCCGGCCGCGGATGGTCAGCGCGAACGGCTCGATGAACGTGCCCGCGGCGGCCCCCAGGTCGACGTCGATCTCGGCCGCGGCCTCCTCGAGCCGGTCGAGCTCGACCAGGTTCTCGGCGAGGATCGCGCTCAGCGCGGGGACGGTCGTGACCATCCCCTGGGCGCGGATCGCCTCCAGGCCGCTGCGAGCGCGCGCGGCGCCGAGCGCGACCGAGCCGAAGTCGCGATGCCAGTAGCCCCACGCCTGCTCGACGAAGAGCGTCGCGGCGAGCAGACCCTGCTCACGCACCGCGCGGTCGCCGGCCTGGAGCGCGCGCTCGGCGCCGCGGGCGTCCTCGGCGAAGCGCAGCGCGTGCGTGACGAGGTTCCAGGTCGAGCTCGCCGGGCCGACCGTGGCGAGCAGCTCGCCGCCCGCCAGCGCGCGTTCGCACAGCGAGATCAGCTCGCCGGTCGGGAGCCCGCGCAGCGCGCCGTCGTTCGCGGCCGCGGCGAGCGCGGCGATCGACGGCGGGTCGAGCTGGACGCCGCGCGCGATCCGTTCGCGCAGCCGCACGGGGTCCGCGTCCGCGAGCAGCAGCGCTTCGAGCAGCCCCGCCTCGAGCCGCAGCGCGAGTGCCGGGTCGGCGGCGTCCTCGGTCGCCTGCTCGAGCTCGTCCACCGCGGCCGCCGGGTCCGTGTGCACGAGGTGGTTGGCGAGCGCGGCGTGGGCGCGCGCGGCGGCGTCGCCGTCGAGGCCGTCGCGCAGCAGCTGACGCAGGCGGCCGGGCCCGTCGGGGCGCTGCGCGCGCACTTCCAGCTCGCCGAGCTCGAGCGTGACGTCGACGCGCTCCGCCGGCGTGAGCGGCGGCTCGTCGAGTGCGCGCCTCAGCTGGTCGGCGGCGAGGTCCGTCGTGCCTTCCGCGGCCGCCTCCCGCGCGGCGGCGCGCAGGTCGGCGACGGCCCGCTCGTCCCCCGCTGGCTCCGCGGCCTGCCAGTGCGGCGCGACGGCGCCGGGCCGCAAACCACGGTCGCGCAGGCGCAACGCGGCGGCCCGGTGCAGCGCCGCGCGCTCCCCGGCGGGGATCGCGTCGAGCACGGCCGCGCGCACGAGCGGATGCACGAACGCGCGCCCGACGAGCACGTCGGCAGCGGCTCGGAGTCCACCTGCACGACCGTGTTCGTGTTGCCGTCGACGGCCATGTCCTGCCGCACGCAGAAGAAGTGCTGGTGGTGCGGCCCGTACAGCCCCGGCGCCACCAGTGTCCCGT
>NZ_JAPDDP010000047.1 GCF_027587195.1 Solirubrobacter phytolaccae
AACGCGGGCGGCACGCCGGTCGCCTTCGCCAGGCCGAGCCCGAAGAAGCTCGCGCAGCGCTCGACGAGATGCGACGTCGCGCGCACCTTGGGCGCCCACGCGAACGTCAGCGCACGCCCGCCGCGCGGGCGGCGTGGGGCGCGGGGCGCGGGCGCGCTGCGTGAGAACTTGCTCATGTTGAGCGGGTAGCACTGGTGGTGTGCTCGAAGTCACCACCGCCGGCTGGGCGGTCACCCTCGGCCTGATCGCCGGCCTTTTCGTCCTGGACCTGCTCGTCTCCGGAGGTCGACGCGCCCATGTCGTCGGCTTCCGGGAAGCGGTGGGGTGGTCGCTGTTCTACATCGGCGTGGCGGTGGGCTTCGGGGTCGCGTTCGGCTTCATCGCGGGCTGGGACTACGGCGCGGAGTACTTCGCGGGCTACGTCGTCGAGAAGAGCCTGTCCGTCGACAACCTGTTCGTGTTCGTGGTGATCATGAGCACGTTCGCGGTGCCGCCCGTGCACCAGCAGAAGGTGCTCACGATCGGGATCCTGCTGGCGCTCGTGCTGCGTGCGATCTTCATCGCGCTCGGCGCGGCGCTGCTGGCCGCGTTCAGCTTCATGTTCCTGATCTTCGGCGCGCTGCTGATCTTCACGGCCGTCCAGCTGTTCCGGCACCGCGAGCAGGACCCGAGCGTCGAGGACAACGCGCTCGTCACGTTCGCGCGCAAGCGGCTGCCGTTCACCGACCAGTACGACGAGGGCAAGCTGCGCACGCGGATCGACGGCCGCAAGGTGTTCACGCCGCTGTTCCTCGTGCTGCTGGCGATCGGCAGCACGGACATCCTGTTCGCGCTGGACTCGATCCCCGCGATCTTCGGCATCACCGAGGAGGCGTTCATCGTCTTCGCCGCGAACGCGTTCGCGCTGCTCGGCCTGCGCGCGCTGTTCTTCCTCGTCTCCGGCCTGCTGGACCGGCTGGTCTACCTGTCGACCGGCCTGTCGCTCATCCTCGCGTTCATCGGCGCGAAGCTGATCCTGCACTTCGGCCACCTGCAGAGCGACGACATCCCGGAGATCGAGACGTCGACGAGCCTCGTCGTGATCGTGGTGATCCTCGTCATCACGACGGTCGCGAGCCTGATGAAGTCGCGCCGCGACCCGGACGCACGCGCGCACGCCGGCTCGATCCGCGATCACTCGAAGCGCAAGGACACGCACGGGTCCTGATCGTCGCCCCGCACCGTGCCGACCCCGGTGCGGCGGGAGCCGCCGATCCACACGCCCACCGGCGCGCCGCCGCGCAGGTTGCGCCACCACGTGCGGCCCGGCCGGCTCCGCACGATGAGCTCGCCGGCCCGCTCACCCGGGAGGGCGGTGACCGGGACCCGGAACACCCGCCCGCTCCGTCGCCCGCGGACCTCGAGCAGCACCGTGTGCCGGCCCGCGAGCGCGTGAAAGCGCGAGCGCAGCAGCCGGTCCATCACCGGGTTCACGACGCGCCGCATCAGCATGGCCCGAGCCTAAGCGCGGGCGGGCGCTGAGGACTGCGGGAAACCCGCGATCGGCCGCGGAGAGCTCCGGATCACCCGTCCGCCGGATCCGGCGATGGTCATCCCATGAGCTCACGGATGCAGCAGAAGGAGGCCGCACGCAAGCGGCGGGAAGCGATCGAGGCCGAGGAACGCCAGGCCACGCAGCGGCGTAGAGCGCGCCGGCGACTGGTCGTCGTCGCGGCGGCCGCGCTCGCGCTCACCGCGGGAGCGATCACCGTCTCGCGCCTCTCCCAGCAGGACGCCGTCGCGCAGCCGCAGGCCGTGAGCGCGCGCTTCGCCGGGCTCCCGCAGGACGGCATCCGGCTCGGCTCGCCGTCGGCGCCCGTGACGCTCGTGGAGTTCGCCGACCTGCAGTGCCCGTTCTGCGGCGCCTACGCCCGCGACGTGCTCCCGACGATCGTCGAGCGCTACGTCCGTCCCGGCAAGCTCAAGCTCGAACTGAACCTGCTCACGTTCGTCGGCGAGGACTCCGTCAAGGCCGGTCAGCTGGCCGCCGCGGCTTCCAAGCAGGACCGCTTCTGGGGCTTCACCGACGCGTTCTTCGCCGCCCAGGGCCAGGAGAACACGGGCTACGTCACCGACGACTTCCTCAAGGCGACCGCGACCGCCGGTGGCGTCGACTACGAGGCCGCCAAGCGCGACACGAGCACCGCCGACCGCGTGCTCGAGCAGGCCCAGGACGCGGCGGACCGCCTCGGCGTGAGCTCCACGCCCACGTTCTTCCTGCGCCGCGGCCACGACGAGACGCCGCTGAAGATCGACGACCTCACACCGGAGACGTTCACGGCCGCGCTCGACGAGGCGCTGCGACGAGCACGCGGGTGGCCACGGCGGTGCTCGCCGCGGTCGGGGTCGCCGTCGCGGGCTACCTCACGTGGTCCACTACGCGGGGCTGGAGCCGTTCTGCGTCGGCGGCGGTGGCGGGTGCGAGCGCGTGCAGAGCTCGGAGTACGCGGAGCTGTTCGGCGTGCCGGTCGCCGTACTCGGCCTCGGCGGCTACCTCGCGCTGCTCGGCTCACTCGCGCTGCCGGACGAGCTGAGCCGGACGTCGGCCGCGTTCGTCGCGCTCGTCGGCGCGGCGTTCAGCCTCTATCTGACGTACGTGGAGATCGCCGAGATCCAGGCGATCTGCCAGTGGTGCGTCGTGAGCGCGGTGCTGATGGTCGCGCTCGCGGGCGTGAGCGTCGCGCGGCTCAGTAGGACGCCTTCGGCATGACGATCCAGAGGCCGATGTAGAGCAGGATCTGCGGGCCGGGCAGCAGGCAGGAGATGACGAACAGCGCCCGGACCTGCCACGGCTTCATGCCGAAGCGGCGGGCGAGTCCGGCGCACACGCCGGCGATCATGCGGCCCCGGGCGGGGCGGACGAGCGCGGTGGAAGCCATGCGGCCAACGTAGCCGAACGCGCCTGTTCACAACCTAAGTGACGAAACGGGCCGGAGCGTCCGGTAGGTTTGCGGCCATATGGCAGCACGGCAGGGCGTGCTGGCGGGGATCATCGCGTTCGCGGTGATGGCTGCGCCGGCGGAAGCGACGATTCGCTCGGGCGAGGGCCAGGACCGCGCCTCAGACACCATCAATGGCGGCACCAGCGGCCATGACATCCTCCAGGTCGCCGCGGCGACCAACGACACGGGCGTCGCCGCGGTCGCGATGCGGCTGGCAGCCGCTCCGGCGGCCAGCGGCTACCCGGTGGGGGTCCTCGGGACGAGAGCCACCGACGGGTCCTGCGGGACGCCGGCGGCCGTGTTCCTCGGGTCCGTCGGCTCCGGCGCCGCGTCCTACGCGGTCACGGGCGGCAGCGCCAAGACGGCGAAGCTCACCGTCGAGGGCACGACGTTGACCCTGTCGGCGAGCAACGACCCGCAGCTCGGCGCGCCGTTCGACTGCGCGCTCGCGGGCATCGCGACAAGCGTGAACGCGACGAGCTTCTTCGACGAGATCGACGCGATCGTGCCGCTGGTCGCCGAGACGCCGCCCGCGGCGACCCCGACGCCCACGCCGACCCCGAGCCCGACGCCCGCGGCGCCGGCGCCCCTTCCGGTGCCCGCGCCGACCACGGCGAACACGCCGCCGGTCAAGGTCCCGGCGTCCGCGAAGCTCACCGTCTCACTCAGCGGTGCCCCGTCGACGATCAAGCGCAACAAGACGATGCGCCTGAAGCTCAAGATCGCCAACGACGGCTCCAAGCAGTCGTCGAAGGTGACGATCTCCGCCGGCAAGGTCCGCGGGCTCTCGGTCGGCAAGGTCAAGACGCTCGGCGCGCTCAAGCCGGCCCAGAAGCGGACGGTCACGCTGATGGTGAAGCTGACCAAGCGGGCCAAGACCTCGACCTCGCTGAAGATCACGGTCAAGTCCGGCAAGCAGAAGGCGTCGAGCACGCTGCTGCTGAGGATCGGCAAGGCCAAGAAGCTCGCGCCGAACCCCCAGCCACAGGAGCAGGCCAAGAAGAGCCCGATCGTCGGCACGTTCTGGTGGCGCAACGTCAACCACGTCGACTGGGCGTGGGACAACCGGGCGCTCTACTTCGTGGACGGCGGCACCGTGTTCAGCGGCTTCCCGACCGGCGGGCTCCCCGCGGCGTGCACCACGGCGGCCGCGAGCCCCGAGGACGAGTTCGACACGCGCGACGGCTGCCTCCTCTACACGTACGACGAGAAGACCGGCGCGGTCACGATCGGCGACAAGGCCGGCACCTTCAAGGACGGCAAGCTCACGATCGACGGCGAGGAGTACTGGCCGCTCGCGCTCGCCCAGCCGGGCCAGCGCTTCACGATCAACGAGCACAAGCACACGTCCTTCCGCGGCATGTGCGGCCTCATCACGGGCTGCTCGGTCACGCAGGAGTACCTGTCGCTCTCACCCGACGGCCAGTTCATCAAGAGCCGCAGCACGACGACGACGGTGGGCGACCCGGGCATGGGCCCGTGGACCGCGGTCGGCAGCTACCCGCCCGACCAGCGCGGCACCTACGAGGTGCTGGCCGGCGGGAAGATCCGGCTCGCTTTCGCCGACGGCACGGTCAAGGAAGAGACGTTCGCGATCGACACGAACCACACGACACGCCAGCCCGACCCGCTCGGCGAGGGCGTGTTCATCGGCGAGGACAACTTCTACCCCGACCCGTTCCCCGACGACTGAGCTAGCCGTTGGGGACGACGTAGTCGAACGTGACCGTCGTCTTGCTCTTGGTGCCGCGCAGGCGATAGGTCTGCGCGGCGTTCGGGGCGAGCTCCTTCCAGCGGAAGCCGCCGGCGGTCTTCGGCACTTCGAGCTCACCCTCGCCGCGCAGCGACGCCTCGAACTTCGCCATCCACGCGTGTGCGGCGTGGTGGCCCGTCATGCACGACGCGCCGGTGACCTTGAGCTTGAAGACGCCGAACGTCTTCGGCCCACCGGGCTCGAACGGGTAGCGCAGGTCGGCGGACGCGCAGCTGCGCGTCTTGGCCTCGGCCGCGGGGGCGACGGCGAGGACGGCGAGAATGGCGAGAGCGGGGAGGAGGAAGCGCATGAGCGGCCCCGAGCCTACGGCCGTGCACCGGGCCGTCGCGATGGGGATGCCCGTACGCGTGGACGGGAGCTGGCACGCAGGCGGAAGTCCGGCGCGTCCGCGTGCCGGACGGAAGCGAGTGGGTCAGACTCACGGGGAGCCCGTTCGCAGAGGCGGTGACGGGGAGAACCGCCGGCACGCAGACGCGCGGACCTCATTCCCAGCGTTTCGACTGAGCAAACATTCTCGCCTCACCGATTCTCACGATGTGCGCGCTCGAACAACGGGCCGTTCACGTTGCCCGACCCGCCGCGGACCGGGTCTTACTCGAGGACGGTGACGTTCACGCTGTCGACGACCCAGCCGTAGCCAGGATCTCGTTCGCGACGTCCGCGGCGCGCCGGCGAGAGCTGCGCGCCGCGGAGCGGAGCCGCTCGAAGGCGGACAGGGCGTCCAGCGCGTGACGCTCCATCAGCACCCCGACCGCGCGCTCGATCACCACCCGGTGCTCGAGCGCGTGCTCGAGCTGGCGGACGGTCTCCTCGTGACGCTGCGCGCGCATCGCGGTCAGTAGCAGGCGCTCGATCAGCTTCGCGTACGCCTGCAGGCCCTCGACGGTCTCGTCCGTCCACACGTGGGGCACGTGGCAGTAGGCGTCGAGCGAGCCGACGACCGAGCCGCCGAGGTGGATGGGAACGCCGACCACGCCGCGCACCCGTGTGGACTCCAGGTCCGCGTGGATCTCCGGCCAGCGCTCGTCGGCCGTGACGTCCTCGGTCTTGACGACCTCGTTGGTCACGAGCGACTGCACGCACGGGCCGGTGCCGGCACGTGTCTGCGCCTTCTCCAGCTCGCGGCCGTGGCCGTCGCTCGCGGCGGCGTAGTGGAGCACCTGCGCGTCGTCGATGAACATCACGCCGCAGCCGGTCACGCGGAACACGGCGGTGGCGGATTCGACCGCGTGCTGGATCGCCTCGACCAGCGGGGTCGACTCGTTCAGGGTCTCCAGCTCGCGCAGGGTCTTGTGCAGGTGCTCAGCCGTATCCACGGCTGAGCATTTTACGTCGGCACGAGCCGCCGACGCTGCGCGACGCTCTCCGGCGCGGGCCGGGGCGCGGTGTCCCGGTCGCGCAGGAGCCAGGTGCCGTCGCTGCGGCGGACGAGCCGGCCGGACCGCTCCAGGGTGGCCGCCGCCGTGGAGACCGACGGCCGGCGCGCGCCCACGAGCTCACCCAGCATGCGATGGCTCAGACACAGAGGCAGCAGCACCCCTTCGCCCGTCACCCGACCCCAGCGCTCGCAATAGTGTCTCACCAGCGCGACGAGCCGCTCGTCCACGCGCGTGAGCTGGGCGATCGCCTTGACGGTCGCCAGGCGCCGCGCCCGCGCCTCGATCCGCTCCATCAGCATCGCCGCGATCCCCGGGTACTGCGCGGCGCGGCCCATGAAGCCCGCGTCGAGCATCGCGACGCGTCCACTGCCGATGACGTTCCAGCGCACCGTCGTGTCCAGCAGCTGCGCGTCGCCACCCCCGCCGAACGGTCGGATGAGGTCCCCGGTGCCGAGCAGCTCGGTGCTGACGTCGCCCGCGAGCGTGACCTCGCGGGCGACGACACCACTGAGGACGAGCAGACCGGCGTTCGCGCACGACGCCGCGCTGAGTCGGCGCACGTCCCACGGCCCGGTCTCCAGGGGCGCCCAGCTCACGCTCAGCTCGGCGCGAGCGCGCTGCAGCGCGGCAGGATCCAGCAGGCCGCCCAGCTCGGAATCGGCCTCTAGAAGCAGGATGCGGGGGCGTTGACGACCGCCGCCGGAGGATGTTGCAGGTTGAAGCACTTGCCCTGATCCCTACGTGACTCGAACGTGTTTGGCTCACGTTCGCGGGGTCAAGGCGAACCAGAGAAATAACCTAGCAACGACTACGGCGACGCGGCGCCGACGGATCACTCACGCCGGATCCACGGCCACCCTTCGCCGGAACACCCAGTACGTCCAGCCCTGGTAGAGCAGCACGAGCGGGGTGAAGATCGCCGCCACGACGGTCATCACCTGCAGCGTGTAGGGCGTCGAGGCGGCCATGTGCAGTGACAGCGCCGGGCCCTCGCTCGCGGCCATCGCGTTCGGGTACAGCCACGCGAACAGCGAGGCGAAGAGCGCGGCGACGGAGAGCGCGGAGCCCGCGAAGGCCCAGCCCTCGCTCCCCAGGAGCGCTCGCCACCAGGCGGCGCCCGCGGCGAGCACCGCGACCCCGGCCAGCACCGCGGACAGTGGCTCGATCCCGTCCATCCGCGCCAGCGTCCAGACGCTGAACGCGAGCACGACCGCGAACGCGACCGGCGCGAGGCGTCTCGCGAGCGTGACGGCGCGCGCGTGCAGCTCGCCCTCCGTGCGCAGCGCGAGGAAGTGCGAGCCGTGGGCGAGGAAGAGCACCAGGCTCGTGACGCCGCCGGCCAGCGCGTACGGGTTCAGGAGCGTCCAGAACGTGCCGGCGAACTCGCCGTCGTCGGTCAGCGGCACGCCGCCGGCGATGTTCGCCCAGGCGACGCCGAGCAGGACGGCCGGGAGCGCGCTGCCGACGACGATCGCCCACTCCCAGCGGGACTTCCAGCGCGCGCCGGTGTCCTTGCCCCAGAACTCGACGCCGACGTTGCGGATGATCAGCGCCACCAGCAGCAGGAACAGCGCGAGGTAGAAGCCGCTGAACAGCGTCGCGTACCAGTGTGGGAAGGCGGCGAAGGTCGCGCCGCCGGCGACGATCAGCCACACCTCGTTGCCGTCCCAGACCGGGCCGAACGTGCGCAGCAGCGCGCCGCGCTCCTCGGTCGTCTTGCCGAGCACGCGCACGAGCGCGCCCGCGCCGAAGTCGAAGCCCTCCAGCACCAGGTAGCCGATCCACAGGACGCAGATCAGCAGGAACCACACGATCTCAAGGGTTGTCATGGCTCAGTACGCGAGGGTGAGTTCGGAGGTGGGCGTGGCTTCGTCCGGGCGTGGCGCGCCCTTGGCGGCGGTGCGCGCGAACAGCGCGAACCCGATCACGGCCAGCACGCCGTACAGCAGCGTGAAGCCGGCCATCGTGATCAGCACCGACGTGGCGTTGACCGTGGGGGAGACGGCGTCGGCGGTCTTCAGCAGGCCCTGGACCGCCCACGGCTGGCGGCCGACCTCGGTGAAGATCCAGCCCGCGCTGTTGGCGATGAACGGCAGCAGCGCCGCGGGGACCATCAGCCACAGCAGCTTGCGGCGCTCGACCAGCATGTTCCGGCGGGCGCGGAACAGCAGCAGCGCGGTGAGCAGGATCATCGCCGTGCCCGCGCCGATCATGGCCCGGAAGGACCAGTACGTGAGGCCGACGATCGGCGCGTACTGGCCCGGGCCGTACTTGGCCTGGTACTCGGCGTTGAGGTCGTTGATGCCTCTGACCTCGGCGTCCCACTTGCCGGTGGCCAGGAACGAGAGCAGGTCCGGGACCTGGATGTCGACGTTGGTGCGCTCCGGGTTCGGCGTCCAGTCGCCGGTCGCGAACAGCGAGAACGGGGCCGGCCCGGCGGTCTCGAACAGCGCTTCGGCGGCGGCCATCTTCATCGGCTGCTGCTCGACGAGGAGCATCCCCTGGTAGTGGCCGACGATGCTGGTGGCGATGGTCGCGACGAGCACGATCGGCGCGGCGAGTTTGACCGACGGCCCGAACACGTCGACGTCACGGCGCCGCAGCAGATGCCAGGCGGAGACGGCGATCACGAGCATCCCGGCCGTGGCGAAGGCGCCGAGGATCGTGTGCGGGAAGGCGTACAGCAGCGTCGAGTTCGTGAGCACGTCGAAGATCGACGTCAGCTCGGCGCGGCCGCTCATCGGGTTGATCTCGTAGCCGACCGGGTGCTGCATCCACGAGTTGGCGGCGAGGATGAAGTAGGCGGACAGCGCGGTGCCGATCGCGACCATCCAGATGCAGGCGACGTGCAGGCCGGGGGAGAGCTTGTCGCGGCCGAAGATCCACAGGCCGAGGAACGTGGACTCCAGGAAGAACGCGGCGAGACCCTCGATCGCCAGGGGCGCTCCGAAGATGTCGCCCACGTAGCGCGAGTAGTCCGACCAGTTCATGCCGAACTGGAACTCCTGGACGATGCCGGTCGCGACGCCGAGCGCGAAGACGATCAGGAACAGCTTGCCCCAGAAGCGCGCCATCCGGTCGTAGGCCTCCTTGCCCGTCCGCCAGTAGAGCGTCTGGCAGAGCGCGACGTAGGAGGCCATGCCGATCGAGACCGGCACGAAGAGGAAGTGGTAGACGGTGGTGATCGCGAACTGCCACCGCGCGAGGTCGACGTTCATCGCGCGACGGCCACCGGCGCGAGCAGCTCGGCGAGCGGCGCCTCGACGCCGCGCGGGAGCACGACCACCGGACAGTGCGCGTGGTGCAGCAGCGGCCCGCTCGTCCCGCCGGTGATGACGGCGCGCAGCGGACCGTAGCCGCGCGAGCCGACCAGCAGCACGTCGAGCTGCTCGCTGTAGGCGGAGAGCGCCGCCCACGGGCGACCGTCGAGCACGATGCCGTCGGCGTCCGGTACGTCCTCGACCGCGCGGGCGAGCGCTTCACGCAGCGCCGTGTCGAGCTCCGCCTGCGCGTACGCGAGCGTCCCGTAGACCTCGAGCGGGATCACCGTCAGGACCTGCAGCCGCGCCGCGGTGGCGCGCGCGAGCGCGAGCCCGGTGGTGAACGCAGCGGTGGCCTCGACCGAGCCGTCGTAGGCCACGCCGACGCGGGTGAGCACGCCGTCGAGGCGCGTGCGGTAGCCGTGCGGCGCGACGGCGACCGCGCACGGCGCGCCGAGCAGCAGTCGCTCGCCGGTCGCGCCGGGGCGCACGCGCCCGAGCCGGCCGGTGTGGGTGGAGCCGACGACGATCAGCGCCGCGCCCTCGGCGAGCGCGAGGTCGTGCAGTCCGCGGGCGGCGGAGCGACCCTGGACGATCGCGGTGCGGATGCGCTCGGGCTCGATGCCGGCGAGCAGGCCGCGCATGCGGCGGACGGTGGCGTGGCCCTCGTCGCGGTCGGGCGTGACGGTCGCGAGGACCACGTCACCGGCGCCGAGCCGCGCGAGGCGGCGGGCCAGCGCGACCGCGTCTTCCGACCGCGCGGTGGCGTCGACGCCGATCAGGATTGTGCTCATGTCCGCAGCCTCGCGGGCGTCGAGCCGTCCTGAAACCGGTGTCCGCCGCGGACCCGCTCCGTACTTGTCCGCAACCTAAAGGCCCAGGGCCTTTAGTCTTCCTTTAGGCTGCGTTTAGAGATCGACGAGCTTGTGCTCGAGCGCGTAGCGGACGAGCTCGGCGCGCGTGGTGCGGCGCAGCTTCTGCTGGATGTGCGCCCGGTGGGTCTCGACGGTGCGGGTGGAGAGGAACAGCTGGGAGGCGATCTCGGCGTTGGTGTGGCCGAGCGCGATCAGGCGCAGCACCTCGACCTCGCGCTCGCTCAGATCGTCCGGCGGGCCGGCGGGCTCGGCCGGGGCGGTGGCGAGGCGGGCGCCGAGGCGCGGGTTCAGGTAGGTGTCGCCGGCCGCCGCGAGCTTGATCGCCTCCAGCAGCTCCTCGTCCGCGGCCTCTTTGAGGACGAACCCGAGCGCGCCGGCCTGCAGCGCCTGGCGGGCGAACGCCGGGTCGTCCTGCATCGTCAGCACGACGATCGCGGTGTCGGCGGCCTGCTCGCGCAGCCGCGGGATCGCCTCGAGGCTCGAGCCGCCCGGCATGTTGAGGTCGAGCACGAGCACGCTGGGCCGGTGCGCGCGGGCCATCCGCTCCGCGTCGGGCACGGTGCCCGCCTCGGCGATGACCTGCAGGCCGTCCTCGTTGTCGATCAGCATCCGCAGGCCCTGGCGGACGACCGTGTGGTCGTCGGCGATCACGACGGTGGTCTGGGTGCGGTCGGCTCGTTCTGCGCTCACCCACGGAAGCTTGGCAAGCGCGCGCGTCCGCGGCTGCGTGAGCGACCGCGGACGTGGTCCGTAGAAGCTACGGAATGACGAGGACCGGGCGGGTGGCGGCGTGGACGAGGCCGGTGGCGAAGGAGCCGAGCACGGTCGACGCGACCGCGCCGTGCCCGCGCGAGCCGACGAGGATCGCGGCCGCGTGGCGCTCCTCGGCGGCCGCGAGCATCGCCCGCCACAGCCCGCGGGTGCCGTCGACCGTGGTGGCGGTCGCGTCGAGGCCGGCGTCGCGCGCGAACGCGGCCCCGGCCGCGGCGAGCTCGCTCTCCGGTGGTGCCGGGGGCGTCACGAGCGAGGTGACGAGCACCGGCACCGGCCAGGCGTGCGCGACCAGCAGCGGACGGCTGCGCAGGTGGTGGGCGGCGAACTCGAGTGCCGTCTTCGCGTGGTCCGACCCGTCATAGCCGGCGAGGATCGGGCCGTCGGCCCCGGTCGTGCCCTCCGGGACGACGAGCAGCGGCCGCTCGGCGTGGTGCAACAGGCTCGCCGCGGTGCTGCCGATCATCACGCGCTCGAACGGACTCGCGCCGTGGGTGCCGCTGACGATCACGTCCACCTTGTGCGCCTCGGCCTGCGCGCGCAGCTCCCGCCACGGGGTGACCGCGAACGCGAGCTCCGGGCGGGCGTCGAGGCCGGCGGCGGTGGCGAGCTCGACCCCTTCGTCGACCGCCTTCTGGCCGGCGGCCTGCGCTTCGATGCGCATGCGCTCGATGCCCTCGCGGACCATCTCGTCGGGGAGCGCGATCCGGGCGAGCGCGCCCGACTCGGGCGACGGCGGCGGCGCGTGCACGTGGGCGACGACGGCTTCAGCGGCGGGGAAGAGCGCGCTCGCGAACGTGAGCGCGGCCTTGGCGGAGGACGAGCCGTCATAGGCGATCAGCAGGCGGGTCATGCATGGATCGTGCCAACACGGGTCCCGACGGACATCCGCGGGCTTCCCCGGCGAGTACGCGGGGAACTACGGGCAGCCGTGAGCTAGCCTCCGGCCGGGATGGATCAGCACCGTCTGACACGGCTTGTAGAGGTGGGTCGATCGCTCGTCACCGAGCTCGACCCGGACGCCGTATTCAACCGTCTGCTCGAGGTCGCGCGGGAGCTGACCGGCGCGCGCTACGCGGCGATCGGCGTGCTCGACGAGCGCCGTGAGCGGCTCGAGCGCTTCCTCACCGCGGGCATCCCCGAGGACGTGCACCGGGCGATCGGCGACCTGCCGCGCGGCCGCGGCGTGCTCGGCGTGCTGATCACCGACCCGAAGCCGTTGCGGCTCGCCGACGTCGGCTCGCACCCACAGTCCTACGGCTTCCCGCTCGCGCACCCGGCGATGACGACGTTCCTCGGCGTGCCGCTGATCATCGAGGGCCAGGCGTGGGGGAACCTGTACCTGACCGAGAAGGACGGCGGCGAGGAGTTCAGCGAGGAGGACGAGCAGGCGGTCGTCGTGCTCGCGGACTGGGCGGCGATCGCCATCCGCAACGCGCGCCTGTACCGGACCGTGCGCGAGCGCCGCGACGAGCTCGAGCGCACGATGCGCGGCCTGGAGACGACCACCGAGATCAGCCGCGCGCTGGGCGGCGTGACCGACCTCGGGCGCGTGCTGGAGCTGGTGGTCAAGCGCTCGCGGGCGCTGATCGACGCGCGCGCGGCGGAGATCTCCCTGCGCGAAGGCGACGAGTACGTGCTCGCCGCGGTCGCGGGTGAGCACGGCGACGACGGCGGCGACCGGATCGTCGCCCCGATGGTGTTCCGCAACCGCGAGGTCGGGACGTTGACGGTGATCGACCGCCTGCACGGCGACCGGCCGTTCAACGAGGAGGACGAGCGGCTGCTGCAGGCGTTCGCCGCCAGCGCCGCGACGGCCGTGGCGACCGCCCAGAACGCGAGCGAGGAAGCGCTGCGGCGCTCGATCGAGGCCTCCGAGGCCGAGCGGACGCGCTGGTCGCGCGAGCTGCACGACGACACGCTCCAGCAGCTCGCCGGACTCCGCATGCTGCTTTCGGGCGCCCGTCGCAGCGGCGACGCCGACCGCATGAGCGGCGCGATCGAGCAGGCGCTCGAGCAGATCACCACCGCGGTCGGCGACCTGCGCTCCCTGATCACCGAGCTGCGCCCGGCCGCGCTGGACGAGCTCGGGATCACGCCCGCGCTCGAGTCGCTCGTGGCCCGCTTCGTGCGCCAGACCGACCTGGAGACCGAGCTCGATGTCGCGTTCGCGGAGCCTCGCTTCGCGCCCGAGATCGAGTCGACGGTCTACCGCCTCGTCCAGGAGGCGCTGACCAACATCGCCAAGCACGCCCGCGCTGATCGCGTCTCCGTCCGCCTGCGTGACCGCGACGGCGACATCGACCTGATCGTCCGCGACGACGGCGCCGGGTTCGACCCCCAGCACCGGTCGAGCGGCTTCGGCCTGATCGGCATGCGCGAACGGCTCGCGCTCGTCAACGGCACGCTCCACGTGGAGTCCTCACCCGGCGCCGGCACCGTCCTGCGCGCCTCGATCCCGGTGCGCCGAAGCCATGCCGCCGCCGTTGCGTGAAGGGGCGGACGTAACGGTGACGTGGCTCGGCACGACCGAGCCGGGCGTGATCGAGCGCCTCGAGGACGAAGGCCGCGTCGCGATAGTGGTGACCGAGGCCGGCGAGGTGCTGCGGTTCGTGCTGATGGCGAGCGCGGACTACTTGACCGTCGACCGCTCCGCGCGGTTGACCGTCAGGCGCTGAGCGCGGGAGCGGTCGCCGCGTAGGCGGCGCGGAGCTCGTCCGCCACGCCCGGCGTGATCGCGTCCGCGTACTGGACCGACCGGGCCAGTTCCGCCAGCCGGACCGCGCCGACGCTCGCCGAGCTGCCGGCCAGCGTGTGCGCGAGCTTGCGGGCGCTCGCGAGCTCCCCGGCCTCGAGCGCGTCCACGAGCTCGTCCACGCGCGCGGCCGCATCGCTCACGAAGAGCTCGACGATCGTTGCGGCGATCACGGGATCACCGAGCTGGCCCAGGACGTCGTGGTCCACCCACGCCGGCTCATGCACCGCCTCGGCGCCGCGGACCCAGCGGCCGAGCGCCTCGTCCAGGTCGGAGGCGTGCAGCGGCTTGGCCAGGTAGTCGTCCATGCCGGCGGCGAGGCACTGCTCGCGGTCGCCCTTCATGGCGTTGGCGGTCATGGCGATGATCGGGACGGTCACGTCGGCGCGGCGGAGCTCACGCGTGGCCTCGTAGCCGTCCAGCTCGGGCATC
The DNA here is from genome assembly GCF_027587195.1 of Solirubrobacter phytolaccae. GTDB lineage: Bacteria > Actinomycetota > Thermoleophilia > Solirubrobacterales > Solirubrobacteraceae > Solirubrobacter > Solirubrobacter phytolaccae. Next base: position 14,228 of record NZ_JAPDDP010000047.1, read on the forward strand.
TGGCAGTCCATGAAGACGGCGGCGTACGGGCGGGCGAGGACCATGTCGACCGCGGCGCGGCCGTCGGCGGCGTGCTCGACGGTCAGCCCGCGCTTGCGGAGCATCTCGGTGGCGACGATCCGGTTGACCGGGTTGTCCTCGGCGACGAGCACGGGCAGCTCCGCATCGAGGGCCACCGGGGCGACGCGGGCCACGCCGACCTCGACCGCGGCCTCCGCGGCGGGCAGCGGGACGGTCAGCAGGAACGTGCTGCCCTCGCCAGGCGTGCTCGTCGCGGTGAGGGAGCCGCCCATCAGCTCGGCCAGCTCGCGCGAGATGGCGAGCCCCAGCCCGGTGCCGCCGTAGCGGCGCGTGGTCGTGGCGTCGGCCTGGGCGAACGGGTCGAAGAGGCGCGGGAGCACGTCGGCGGCGATCCCGACACCGGTGTCGACGACGCGGATCAGGACCTCGTCGCCGGCGCCGCGCGTCGCGGTGACGTCGACGCGGCCGGCCGCGGTGAACTTGACCGCGTTGCCGACGAGGTTGGTCAGGACCTGCCGCACGCGGACCGGGTCGCCGCTGACGAACTCCGGCACGTCGGGGGCGAAGCGCACCGTGAGCGCGACGCCCTTGGACTCCGCGTCGAGGGCGAGCAGCGCGCGCACGTCGCCCAGCGCGCCGGGCAGCGAGAACGCCACGCGGTCGAGCTCCAGCTTGCCCGCCTCGATCTTGGAGACGTCAAGGATGTCGTCGATGATCGTCAGCAGCGCCGCGGCCGACCCGCGCACCTGATCGGCGAACCCGCGCTGGCGCGCGTCGAGCGACGTGTCGAGCAGCAGCTCGGTCATGCCGATCACGCCGTTCATCGGCGTGCGGATCTCGTGGCTCATGTTCGCCAGGAAGCTCGACTTGAGCTTGGAGCCCGCGAGCGCCTCGTCGCGGGCGGCGGCCAGCTCGCGCTCGAGCGCGTCGCTCGCGTCCCGGTGCAGCGCCAGCACCAGGACCAGCGAGCTCACGACGCCGATGAACGCCTGCGCGAGCATCACGCGCACCTGCGGGGTCTGGTAGGCGAACGGGCCGTGCCCGGCCATCGTCATCCCGATCAGAAGCGAGCCGATGAACAGGCCGTGCAGCGCGGCGAGCGTGGTCTGGTAGCGCAGCGCCACCCAGACGCTCAGCGGCACCACGAGGAAGGTCAGCGGCACGCCCTCGGTCAGCCCGAAGGCGAGCACGTAGCCGCCGCCGGCGAGCACCGTGACGACGAAGAACTCCAGGCCGCGCTCGAGCTTGAACTCGCGCGCCCGGACGTGATCCCGGATCCGCAACCCGACGCCGGCCACGACGATCGTGCCGGCCGCGTTGCGCAGGATCCACGACAGGGGGCCAACCGGCCAGTGGTCGTCGGTCAGCAGCCACACGGCCACCGGTCCGATCACGGCGCTCAGGACCGCGCCGGCGACCGCCGCGACCAGCAGCGCACGCACGTCCGCCGGCTTGGACATGCCCCAGCCGTCCGGGCGCAGCCGCGCGAACACGACGCACGAGCCGTAGGCCAGCACGAGGTTGGCGACGCCGAAGAACACCGACAGGGAGAAGACCGCGCCGGTCAGCAGGTTGCCGGCGACCGTCGCCGCGAACAGCAGCACGAGGTTCAGCCGGCGGATCCGCGGCACGGCCCAGCCGTCCGCGAGCCACAGGAAGGCGACGCCCGCCGCGGGCCAGACGAGCGCGAGCTGGGTGCCGTCGAGGCGCGTCGCGCGGCCGAGCGCGACCGCGGCGAGATACACGACGACATAGACGGCGATGCGCACGGGCACGTGAACGGAATCGGCAGCCCGCGCCGGGCCTTGACCCCTCAGGATCGGGTTCTGACGTGCGGATCGAGCGGCGCGACGAGGTGCCGATGTCCTCGACCCGGTGCACGACGTACGCGACCGCGCCGTCGGCGCCGAGCACGGGCGAGTTGACCGGGCTTCAGTGGCGCACCTCGAACGTGCCGTCCGGGCGGCGGATGTCGTACTTCTGCACGGGCATCGTGTCCGGGCGGCCGTGCTCGAGCACGCGCCGGAGCGACGCGCCGAGGTTGTTCTCGCCGCTCGCGTCGGGGTCGTCCGGGTTGTCCGGGAAGACGTCGCCCTGGACGGTGAACTGCGATAGAACTCGCACGTGTCTGGGTGGAGGCTGTCGACGGGACGCGTCGCCTACGGCGGCGACTACAACCCCGAGCAGTGGCCGGAGGAGACGTGGCTCGAGGACGTCCGGCTCATGCGCGAGGCGGGCGTGAACCTCGTGACGGTCGGCGTGTTCTCATGGGCGACGCTGCAGCCGGAGCCCGAGACGTACGACTTCGGGTGGCTGGACCGGATCCTCGACCTGCTGCACGCCAACGACGTGCGTGTAGATCTCGCGACGGCCACCGCGTCACCGCCCCCGTGGTTCAGCCGCCGCCATCCCGAGTCGCTGCCCGTCACCCGCGAGGGCACGACGCTGTGGCCGGGCGGGCGCCAGGCCTATTGCCCGAGCAGCGGCGCCTACCGCGAGGCGGCGACCAAGCTCGTGCACCGGCTCGCCACGCGCTACGCCGAACACCCCGCGCTCGAGCTGTGGCACGTAAATAACGAGTACGGCTGCCACGTCAGCGCCTGTTACTGCGACGTCAGCGCGGCCGCGTTCCGCGCCTGGCTGCGAGACCGCTACACCACGCTCGACGCGCTCAACGACGCCTGGGGCACCGCGTTCTGGAGCCAGCGCTACTACGACTGGGAGGAGATCCACCCGCCGCGGGCCGCACCGACCTTCCCGAACCCGTCGCAGCAGCTGGACTTCGCGCGCTTCAGCTCGGACGAGCTGCTGGAGTGCTACCGGGCGGAGCTCGCCGTGCTGCGCCGCGTCACGCCCGACGTGCCGGTGACGACGAACTTCATGACGCCGTCGTTCAAGCCCGTCGACTACTTCGCGTGGGCGCCTGACGTCGACGTCGTCTCCACCGACCACTACCTGCGCCCGCACGAGGGCGACGCGAACCTGGACCTCGCGCTCTCCGGCGACCTCACGCGCGGGCTCGCCGGCGGCCGGCCGTGGCTGCTGATGGAGCACTCCACGAGCGCCGTCAACTGGCAGCCGGTGAACCTCGCCAAGGCGCCCGGGGAACTGCGCCGCAACAGCCTCGCGCACCTCGCCCGGGGCTCGAACGGCGCGCTGTTCTTCCAGTGGCGCGCGTCCCAGCGCGGCGCGGAGAAGTTCCACTCCGGGCTCGTCCCGCACGCGGGCACGGACACCCGACTGTGGCGCGAGGTCGTCGCGTTGGGGGAGGAGCTGGAAGGGCTGAGCGCCGTGCTCGACCAGCCCGTGCACGCCGAAGTCGCGCTCGTGTGGGACTACGAGAGCTGGTGGGCGGTCGAGCTGGACTCGCACCCGTCGGACCAGGTCAGTTACCTGGACCGGGTCCGCGCCTTCCACGGCGTGCTCTGGCAGGCCGGCGTCACGGTCGACGTCGCCGCACCCGGGGCCGACCTGAGCGCCTACAAGCTCGTGCTCGTCCCGAGCCTGTACCTCGTGCGCGACCCGGACTTCCTGGACGACTACGACGGGCACGTCGTGATCTCGTACTTCAGCGGCATCGTCGACGCCAACGACGGCGTCCTGCTGGGCGGCTACCCGGGCGCGTTCCGCGAGCGGCTCGGGATCCGCGTGGAGGAGTTCCGCCCCTTCGTCGGCGAGCGCCGCGTGGGGGAGTTCACGGCGACGGTCTGGAGCGAGGACGTCCGCCTGGAGGGCGCCGAGGCGCTGCTGCGCTTCGACGACGGCACGCCGGCCGTGACCCGCCACGGCGACGCCTGGTACCTCGCCACGCGGCTCGACGAGGCCGGGACCACGCACGTGCTCCGCTGGGCGTGGCAGGCCGCCGGCGTCCAGCCGCTGCTCCCCGAGCTGCCGCTCGGCGTCGAGCGCGTCCGCCGCGGCGACCACGTCTTCGTCTTCAACCACACCGCCGAAGCGGTCGACGTCCCCGGCCACGGCCCGCTCGAGGCGGGCGGCGCGGCCGTCATTGCCCCGGCGCGATGAGCAGCTCGCCGACGTGCTCGGCGAGCACCTCGCGGGCCTCCGGCGGCATCCCGCTGTCGGTGACGAGCACGTCCGCCGCGCCGAGCGACGCGATGGTGCTGAGCCCGACGATGCCCCACTTGGTGTGGTCGGCGACGACCACGAGCTGCCGTGCTGAGCGCAGCAGCGCGCGGTTGGTCTCGGCCTCCAGCAGGTTCGGCGTCGTGAGCCCCGCGCGTTCGTCCATGCCGTGCACGCCCATGAACAGCAGGTCCACGTGCATGTTGCGCAGCGCGGCGTCCGCGACCGGCCCGACGAGCGCGTCCGACGGCGTCCGCAGCCCGCCCGTGAGCACCACGGACAGGTCGGTGCGCCCGCTGTGGCGCATGATCTGGGCGACCGGGATCGAGTTGGTGACCACGGTGAGGTTCGGGATGTCGCGCAGGTAGCGGGCGAGCGCCCACGTCGTCGTCCCCGCGGTGACCGCGATCGCCGTCCCGGGCTTGACGAGCGCCGCGGCCGCGACCGCGATCGCCTCCTTCTCGGGCTGTTCGCGCAGGGACTTGGCCTCGAAACCCGGCTCGTCCGCGCTGCGCTGGGAAGCGATCGTCGCGCCGCCGTGGACCTTGTCGACGAGCCCGCGCTCAGCCAGCGCGTCCAGGTCGCGCCGGATCGTCATGTAGCTCACCTGGAGCTCCTCGGTGAGGTCTGAGACACGGACCCCGCCGGAGGCACGCAGAGCCTCGAGGATCCGCTCCTGGCGCTGGCGGGCGAGCATCGGGGGGCGAGTCTTCCGCAAGTTCCACCAGAAATCAACAACCGGAGCGCTCAGACTTGACAGTTCCACCAGTCAAGTGGTGTTATGCGGGAGGCTTTTGGTAGGTCCCGTGGTTTTGCGGGAGCTCACGAGAGGAGAGAGCATGCTGGATGCGGAGGCGGCGACGCTCAGCCGTCGCAACCTGCTGTTACGGGCTGCTGGAACGGCGACGGCGTTCGCGCTGCCCGGCGTGCTCGCGGCCTGTGGCGGAGACGACGCGCCGACCGGAGCTTCGGGAGGCGGCGGGGCGAGCGGCGCCAAGGAGGCCGTGGGCACGGTCTCGTTCGGCTCCAACGCGTCCGACCCGGTCCCGAAGGAGGCTTACGCGAAGGTCTTCGAGGCCTTCAAGACGGCCACGGGCGGGACCGTGAAGGTCAACACGGTCGACCACAACACCTTCCAGGAGCAGATCAACAGCTACCTGCAGGGCAAGCCGGACGAGGTCTTTACGTGGTTCGCCGGCTACCGGATGCAGTTCTTCGCCGAGCGCGGCCTGGCGACGGACATCTCCGACGTCTGGGGCGAGGTCGGCGGCAACTACTCGGACGCGCTCAAGCAGGCGTCGACGGGGCTCGACGGCAAGCAGTACTTCATCCCGTTCTACTACTACCCCTGGGCCGTCTTCTACCGCAAGAGCGTGTGGGAGGAGAAGGGCTACGAGGTGCCGGCCACGCTCGACGAGCTCAAGACGCTCGGGGCGAAGATGAAGGCCGACGGGCTCGCGCCGATCGCGTTCGCCGACAAGGACGGCTGGCCCGCGATGGGGACCTTCGACATCCTCAACCTGCGCATCAACGGCTACGACTTCCACATGCAGCTGATGAAGGGCGAGGCGTCCTGGCAGGACCCGAAGGTCGTCAAGGTCTTCGAGACCTGGCGCGAGCTCCTGCCGCTGCACCAGGAGGGTTCGCTCGGCCGCACGTGGCAGGAGGCGGCGCAGAGCGTGGCCACCAAGAAGGCCGGCATGTACTTCCTCGGCATGTTCGTCGGCCAGCAGTTCGAGGGCGCCAACCGCGACGACCTGGACTTCTTCAACTTCCCGGAGATCGACTCGACCATCGGCGCCGACACGCTGGACGCGCCGATCGACGGCTTCATGCTCTCCAAGAAGCCCGAGAACGAGGACGGGGCGAAGGCGCTGATGAAGTACCTCGCATCGGCGGCCGCGCAGGGCACGTACCTGCAGTCGGACCCGAACAACATCGCCACCGCCAACGACGCCGACACGAACAGCTACAGCGCGCTGCAGAAGAAGGCGGTCGAGCTGATCAACGGCGCGTCGAACATCACGCAGTTCATGGACCGCGACACGCGGCCGGACTTCGCCTCGACGGTGATGATCCCGTCGCTGCAGGACTTCATCAAGAACCCCGACGACGTGGCCGGGCTGACGAAGAAGATCGAGGACCAGAAGAAGACGATCTTCACGTAGGCGCGTGCGTCTTCCGAAGACCGACAAGCTGGTCCTCGCCGTCATGTGCGGGGTGCCCACGGTGCTGCTGCTGGCGTTCGTGTGGTTCCCCGCCCTGGCCTCGGTCGGGCTGTCGTTCACGTCCTGGGACGGGATCGGCGGCGTCGGCACGATCGAGTGGGTCGGCACCCGCAACTACTCGCAGATCTTCTCGATCTACCCGCCGTTCTGGCCGGCGCTGCGCCACAACCTCTATTGGCTGGCGTTCTTCATCCTGATCCCGACGACGTTCGGGATCTTCCTCGCCGTCGTGCTGGACCGCGCGATCCGCTTCAGCCGCCTCTACCAGAGCGCGCTGTACCTGCCGGTGATGCTCTCGCTGGTGCTGGTCGGGTTCATCGCCCAGCTCTTCTACTCGCAGGACCAGGGGTTCATCAACGGGCTGATCGGCCAGCAGGGGACGGGGCCGGACTGGCTCGGCAACCCGGACCTGAACCTGTGGGCGATGATGATCGCGGCGAGCTGGCGCCACGTCGGGTACATCATGGTCCTCTACCTCGCCGGGCTGAAGAGCGTCGACGAGTCGCTGCGGGACGCCGCGCGGGTGGACGGCGCGAACGAGTGGCAGACGTTCCGGCAGGTGATCTTCCCGGTCCTGAAGCCGATCAACGTCGTCGTGCTCGTGGTCACGGTGATCGAGTCGCTACGGGCGTTCGACATCGTCTACGTCGTCAACGGCGGCAAGAACGGGCTCGAGCTGCTGTCCGTCCTGGTGTACGACAACATCGTCGGCGAGGCCAGCCGGATCGGCTACGGGTCGGCGATCGGGACGATCCTGCTCGTCCTGGCGCTCGGGTTCATCGTCACCTACCTGGTCCAGAACTTCCGCCGGGAGCAGCGCCCGTGAAGCGCTCGCGCGTCGGCGTCCACTGCTTCCTGGCCGCGGTCACGCTGCTGTGGCTGTTCCCGGTGCTGTACGCGCTCTACACGTCGCTGCGGCCCTACAGCGACACCGCCGAGCACGGCTACGTGTCGATCGCGCACACGCTGACGTTCGAGAACTACCGAACGGCGTGGACGCAGGCGGACCTGCCGCACTACTACCTGAACTCGCTGATCGTGACCGTGCCCGCGATCCTGCTGACGCTGACGTTCGCGAGCGGGGTCGCGTTCACGGTCTCGCGCTTCTCGTGGAAGTTCAACCTGCCGCTGCTGATGCTGTTCACGGCCGGCAACCTGCTCCCGCAGCAGGTGATCATCACGCCGCTGTACCGGCTGTTCCTGGAGATCCCGCTGCCCGAGTTCATGAGCGACAGCGAGTCGCTCTACGACTCCTACTGGGGGATCATCGGCATCCACGTCGCGTTCCAGCTGGGCTTCTGCGTCTTCGTGCTGTCGAACTACATGAAGACGATCCCGATGGAGCTCAACGAGGCCGCGATGGTCGACGGCGCGAACGTCTGGCGCCAGTTCTGGCAGATCGTGATGCCGCTGTGCCGGCCGCCGCTCGCCGCGCTCGCGACCCTGCTGTTCACCTGGATCTACAACGACTTCTTCTGGGCCCAGGTGCTGATGCAGACCGGCGACAAGCGGCCGATCACGTCCGCGCTCGCCGGCCTGCAGGGGCAGTTCTTCACCGACAACAACCTGATCGCGGCGGCGTCGCTCGTGGCCGCGCTCCCGACGCTCGCCGTCTACTTCGCGCTCCAGCGGCATTTCATCGGCGGCCTCACGCTGGGGGCGACCAAGGGCTGAATACTCGGGGAACGGGCATAACGGCGACGTGCCACGACTCCTGCTCGCCGTCCTCATCATGCTGGTCGTTCCCGCGTCCGCCCAGGCGCGTGCGTGCCTCGTCACCGGCCCGGAAGAGCGGGCGGAGCAGACGCTGCGCGACGAGATCCGCGTCCGCGACGCCCACGGCTTCCGGCAGGACCGCGCGTACGTTGCGAAGCTGATCGCGGCCGGCCCGCCCTCCCGCCGGCACGGCATCCGCGTGACCAAGGCCGAGGACCGCTATTTGGACCTGCGCAACCGGCTCGGCGTCGGCGCGAAGGTCGGCCGCTACATGCGGGCACGGCCGGAGATCAACGCGTTCTGGGAGGTCAAGGACGACTGGCCGCGCGGCCCGTACATGGCCGTGTTCGTCGCCGGCGACCCGGCCGCGCATCGCGCCGCGATCCTGCGCCGCGCGTCCTATCCGCGCCACACCCGGGTCGTGCGGGTGCGCTACAGCTACGACGCCAAGGATCGCATCCAGAAGCGCATCCAGGACGACGACAAGGCCCTCGCGCGGGCGGGGTTCGAGGTGGTCGGCTCCGACACGGACTGGGGGCTCGACCGGATCGACGTCGAGGTGATCACCAAGCGCAAGGACGCCGTCCGCTACTTCGCCCGCCGCTACGGCTCGGTCGTGCGCGCGCGCCCGCGCACGTCGAAGACGTTCGAGCGCTGCACGACCGCGTCGGGGTACGAGATCGCGCCGGACGGGATGAGCGTGACCGTGAGCTGGACGGACGCGCCCGAAAAGCCGGTGCGGGTGGAGCTCACCGAGCGCGGCGACCGCGTGGCGATCGGGATCGTGTCCGCCTTCAGCGTCTACCCGGGCTTCGGCGACTCCGGCGGCAAGGCGGTCGTGCGCCTGTCGGCACCGCTCGGCGACCGTCCCGTGATCGACGCCGCGAACGGCGTGCGGCTCGTCCAGACCGGCCCTTCACCCGGCGCGCCGCCGTGCCCGGTGCGGCCCGTGCGGACGCCGCTCGAGTCGCTCATCCGCGAGCGCGCCGAGCAGGGGATGAACGCCGACCCGGCGTTCGTGCAGACGCTGATCGACGCCGAGCAGCGCTACACGCCGGAGGAGCAGCGCTGGCGCGACGAGGTCCAGAAGGTGGACTTCGACCGCGACGTGCACGACTACGTGTTCGGCGGGCGCGTGTACCCGGACTGGGGTGGGACGACGCTGGTCGCCCGCTATCCGGAGCCGCCGTACCTGATCGTGCGCTTCATCCGCCGCTTCGCGTTCCACGTGCGGGAGCTCGAGAAGCTGACGGACGCGCCGATCCGTTTCGAGCGCTCGACCGTCCCACGCGACTGGTTCGACGCGCTCGCGCAGTACATCGGCGACGACGCCCGCGCGGGTGACGGGTACCTCGAGGACTTCTACGTCACGCAGGCCGAGCAGGGCGAGTCCGAGCAGGTGGTCCACGTGTACGTGATCACGCGGCGCACGCAGGCCGAGGCCGACGCGTACTTCAAGGGTCGCTACGGCGGGATCGTGCGCGTGCACATCATCGGCGACCGGGTCGAGTGCCGCGGGGGCTACTCGACCCGGTAGCGCCGCGGCCTACGGGTTCGTCGTCGAGAGCGTGAACGTCACGGTCGTCGAGTACGAGCCGGTGCGCAGCGGGTCCGTGCGCTTGACGAGCTGCTTGAACGTGACGCCGACCTTCTCGCCGGAGGTCGGGCCGTTCCAAGCGGCCTTGGCCGGCTCGACCCGCAGCGGCTCCACGAGGCTGAACGCGCCGTTGGTCAGCTTCCCGGCGGGCGTCGCGCTGAGCGCCGCGTCACCGGCGGTGGAGGTCACGGTGACGTCGGTGGTCGCCGTGTAGTCCTGCTCGACGCCCGGCGTGAAGGTGCCGAATGTCGCCGGCGCGCCGAGCGTGAGGCTGAGCGTCGCCGGCACGGTCCCACCGACGGTGCCGGGAAGCTCGGTGCTCAGCGCGCCGACGAACACCGCGACCGTGCTGCCCGTGCCGAGGTCGACCGGGATCGTCAGGCTCCCGTCCTGCGCGGCGGTGACCGCGGCGCCGTTGGCCTTGTACTGCTTGCCCGCCGGGTAGAGCCCGGCTGGGGTCTTGACGGTCGCGGCGCCCTTGCCCGTGAGCGTGAAGCCGGTGGCGTCGGCGCGGGCGAGCGTCGTCCACGCGAGCGGCCGTGCGCTGTCGAAGCCGACCGACCAGCCCCAGCGCGTCCACTGGTTGTCCGGCAGCGAGACGTTCACCTGCGCGGGCGTCGCGACGTCACCGTCGAACACCCGCTGGAACTCCGGCAGCGCCTTGCCCAGATCGCGCTCCCAGTACGGCCACGTGTGCGTGCCCGGGAACTCCTCCCACGTGTGCGCGATGCCGGCCGCGGTGAGCTTGTTGTGCATGTTCGTGTTCTGGGCGTAGAGCGACTGCTCGAGCGTGTCGACCGGGCGGGTGGGCGCGTCGAACGGGCCGGGCTGGCCGGTGCCGGTGCGCAGCCCGAAGTGCGCGTAGGTGCGGTAGTTCGGGATCAGGTACGTGCCGTCACTGCCCTCCCAGCGCGCGATGTTCTCGGGCGTCTTGGGTCCGAACACGTTCTCGCCCGGGCCGAGCTGCGTCGGGTTGACGACGCCGCTGAACGCCTCGGCCGCCGCGAACAGGTCCGGGTGCCGGCCCGAGTAGGCCGCGGTGCCGTGGCCGCCCATGGACAGGCCGGCGATCGCGCGCTCGCTGCGCTCCGGCTTGGTGCGGAAGGTCGCGTCGGCCCACGGGATCAACTCGCCGATGTGGAAGGTCTCCCACTGCGGTCCGTTGTTGACGTGGTTCGCGTACCAGCCGAACGTGCCGCCGTCGGGCATCACGATGATCATCTGATGCGGCTCGCTCACGCGCTCCGCGAAGCCCTTGTCGACCCACGAGCGGTAGTCGTCGAACGCGCCGTGCAGCAGGTACAGGACCGGGTAGCGCCGGGTCGGGTTCTCCGCGTAGCCCGTCGGCAGGATCACGCGCAGCCGCGTGGTCCCGTTCAGCGCCACGCTCGTCCCGACGTACTCCTTCACGCGTGGCGTGAGGTCCGTCGAGCTGGTCGTGGTGAGCTGCGCGCTCGCCGTAGCGGGCACGACCAGTGCCAGCGCCGCCCCGGCGACGCCAAGACTCCTCCGCAACATCTCTCTCCCCCTGAGGTTGGTGTGCACGAGGGAGGTTACACGTGTAATCGCAGTTTGTCAGCGCCGCGGGGAGCAGCCCACGATGAGCAGCGTGCAGTTCTCGACACGGCCGAGGATCCAGTCCTCGGGCACCGGGCCCCAGAACCGGCTGTCGTCCGAGGCGCCGCGGTTGTCGCCGAGCATCACGTAGTGGTCGACGGGAACGGTGAACTCGGTGGGGAACTCGCACGCGGTGTTCTCGCCCGCCACGCACGCGGCGACGAACGGCTCGCGGGCCGGCGTGCCGTTGCGGATCACCCGGCCGTCTCCGTCCATCGCGACCCGATCGCCCGGGCCGGCGACCACGCGCTTGATGAACTTGACCGTGCTCGGCTCACCCGTGGGCTTCCCGCACATCTGCCCAGCCGGCGGCGGTCCGCCGCCGCACGCGTTGGTCTCGGCCCCGTCGGGCGGATGGAAGATCACGATGTCGCCGATCGCGGGCTGCGTGTCGCCGCCGTAGGCGCGGTGATTGAGCGCGACGTGGGCGCCGACGCCGGTGCCCGGGACCATCGACTCCGACGGCACGCGAAAGCGCTCGTACGTCGTGACGCCGTAGACGACGACGGCGATCACGACGACCCCGAGCAGGGTGAGGATGGACAGGACCGTTATGAGTCGTTTGGACACGGAACAGTAATCGGCACCGTGGGTATGTCCTAAACGCGATGACGCGCGTTCAGTGGCTGGCACTCGGCGGCTACGTGGCCCTCGTCTACCTGGCGCTCGGGCCGCCGCTCAACGACGGCACGCTCAACGCCACGGTCGTGGCGCTGGCCCATCTGCTGCTCGGGCTCGGCGTGGCGCGCTGGTGGGTGCTGGGCGTCCCGGTCGCCGTCGCGCTCGCCGGCCTGTACCTCGCGACCGACGACTTCGGGCTCCTGGCGCTCTTCGGCGGGCCGATCTGCGTGCTGCTCACCGCCGTGGGGCGCGGGCTGGCCTACGCGCCGCCGAAGCTCCGCGCCGGTGTGGCCGCGCTCTGCGCCGCCCTGATCGCGTTCGCGTTCCTGGGCGACGTCGTGACGGAGCTGCGCAAGGGCCCGCCGCTCCCGGCGACGGTCCAGCGCGAGCTGCCGGTGCAGTACAGCCTGGTCGTGCTCTGCCCGTGGTCCGACGAGGACCAGACGCGGGCGCGGGCCTCGATCGACGTCCTGATCAGGGAGCTCGACGCGCGCCCCGACCACACGCTGACCTACACGGTCCACTGGGCGCACGGCGACGAGGACGTGCGCGACATCACGGTCCGCCAGCTGGCCGACATCACGCTCGACGACCTCGAGCACGGCGACGTCCGCGGCCCGTGCGCGCCGGACCTGCAGCGCCGGATCCGCGCGGCCCTCTAGCCGAGCAGTGCTTCGAGCTGGCGGCGCACGGCGGCGCGGACGCGTGGCTCGTCGAGCTCGCCCGAGGCCAGGGCGGTCATCCGCAGGCCGTCGAGCGCGGCGATCACGAGCCGCACGTCGAGCTCGGAGGCCTCGCCGAGCACCTGGTCGCCGAGCGCGCGGAGCCCGCGACCCCACTGGCGGTGCACGGCCAGCGCGCCCGGGGAGCCGAGCAGCTCGGCCTGCAGCCGGTACAGCGCCACGGTCGCCTCGCGCTCGGGGCCGAGCTGCTCGAGCAGCCAGTCCGCGAGCTCGTCCGCCCACGCGCCGACGTCGAACGCGTCCAGCCGCTCGGCGATCGCGCCAATCCGCGCGACCTCGTGATCGGCGCTCCAGTGCAGCGCGGCCTCGAGGATGTCGGCCTTGGTCGCGTAGTGCCAGGTGGTGGAGGACAGCGACACCTCGGCCTCGGCCGCGACCCGCCGGTGCGTGACGGCCGCGACGCCCTCGCGCGCGACGATCCGCACCGTCGCCTCGACGATCGACTCACGGACGCGCTGAGAGGCCTCGGCACGGGTGGCGGGCATCGCGCTGAACGGTACAGGTACGTTCGTACTTGCGGACGGAGTACGCCCGTACTAGATTCCGCGCCGGTCATGCGCGAATCGCCACAAAGTACGCGACGCTCGTTCTTCGGGCTGGCGGGCGGAGTCGCGCTCTTGTGCACGATCGGCGGGGAGGAGATCGACGTCTCCGCGCCCAACGGCCTCGAGCGCGCGGACCGGGCCGCCGCGCGCGTGCAGAAGCCGCTCGGCGCCTCGCTCAAGCAGGACATCCCGCAGATCCAGCCGCAGCCCGGCGGCATCCGGCGCGAGTACTGGATCCAGGCCGAGACGGCGCGCTGGGCGATCACGCCCTCCGGCAAGGACGAGTGGCACGGCCGCGCAACCGGCGGGCGCAACGCGTTCACCGCGTTCGTCTACCGCGCGATGACGCCCGGGTTCGCCTCCTACCTCGTCGACCACCCGACCATCCCCGGCCCGCTGCTCACCGGCGAGGTCGGCGACGTGCTCGTCGTGCACTTCCGCAACGCGGACACCAAGCTCGACCAGGCCGTGACGATGCACCCGCACGGCGTCAAGTACAACCCGGAGTACGACGGCGCCTACATGGGCGAGTTCACGCGCGACGGCGGCTTCGTCGCGCCCGGCGAAAGCTTCACCTACCAGTGGGAGTGCACGCCGGACTCGGTCGGCGCCTGGCCGTACCACGACCACGGCCCCAACCACACGCTCAACTCGTTCCGCGGGCTCTTCGGCGCGATCATCGTGCGCGAGAAGGGCGCGAAGAAGCCCGACCGCGTGCACAACCTGTTCGCGCACCAGCTCGCGCCGCCGGTCACGCGTCTGGAGCGCAACTTCCACTGCTTCAACGGCCGCGCGTACGCGGGCAACACGCCGACGCTGACCGCCAGGCCGGGCGAGGACGTCGAGGTCAACGTCTTCGGGCAGGACTCGAACTTCCACACGTTCCACATCCACGGCCACCGCTGGAAGGACGCGGCGGGGGCCTTCACCGACAACCCGGGGTTCGGGGCGAACGAGTGCGTCAGGGCTCGCTTCACCGAGGACAACCCCGGCCGCTGGCTCTACCACTGCCACGTCTTCTCCCACCAGGACGTCGGGATGGCCGGTTGGTACCTCGTCGAATAAGGAGCTCAGATGCGCCGCACCGCCGTCGTCATCGCAGTCGCCGCCGCCGTGCTCGCCGGTCCTGCCGCCGCGCAGGCCCAGACGTACCCCGAGCCGAGCGAGCCGGGCAAGGTCCAGGCCAAGCCCAAAGGACCGTTCAAGACCCACACGGTCTGCAAGGCCAAGGGCCGTTGTGACTTCACAACGATCCAGAAGGCCGTCGACAAGGCCAAGGCCGGCGACACGATCCGCATCAAGAACGGCACCTACCGCGAGGCGGTGCGGATCACGGGCACCAAGAAGCGCTACCTGAAGCTGATCGGCAACGCCAAGAGCCCCGACAAGGTGCTCCTGCTGGCCAAGGGCAAGATGCAGAACGGCGTCGCCGTCAACGAGGCCGACGAGGTCACCGTCGACGGCTTCATGGCCCGTGGCTACAAGGCCAACGGGTTCTTCTTCACGAACGTCAACGGCTACTCGATGAACCACCTGATCGCGCGCCAGACCGGCGTGTACGGGCTGTACGCGTTCAACTCGATCGGCGGCGAGATCCTCAACTCCGAGGCCTACTACGTCAACGACGGCGCGTTCTACATCGGCCAGACGCCGCCGCAGACGTCCCCGATCCGCACGATGGTCCGCAACGTCAAGGGCTGGGGGAGCCCGCTCGGGTTCAGCGCCACGAACATGCGCTACGTGACGATCACGAAGTCCAAGTTCTTCAACAACGCGCTCGGGATCGCGCCCAACGCCCTCGACGGCGAGAAGTACCCGCCGGCCGAGGACAACGTGATCATCGACAACGACATCTTCTGGAACAACTTCAACTTCCACACCGGCAACCCGCCGTTCGCCAAGCGCGACAGCGGCGTGGCGGCGCTGGCGCCGGTCGGCACCGGGGTCATCCTGCTCGGCGGGCGCGGGAACCGGATCGAGAACAACCGGATCTTCGGCAACTACCTCGCGGGTGTGGTCGCCGTCGAGAGCATCCTCGTGGAGAAGACGCCCGAGGCGCGGGTGCTGCGCAACAACGTGATCCAGAACAACGTGTGGGGCCTGAACGGGACCGACCTCAACGGCCGCGACGTCGTCTACGACGGCAGCGGCACCAACAACTGCTTCAGCGGGGCGACCTCGACCTTCCCGGCCGACGGCTCGACGCTGGCGGGCTGCGGCGGCACGAACGCGTTCAGCGCCGACGCGCGGGCCACGATGCTCGGCTGGACGGGCATCGGCGCGCTCAACGGCTGGGTCAAGCGTCCGCACCCGGCCCTCGAGGGGTACACCCCGCTCGAGGTGTTCAATTGATCAAAAGAAGCATCGCCGCTGCCGTCGGCGTCGCGGTCCTGGCCGCGACGCCGGGCGTCGACGGCGCGACCAAGAAGACGATCGCGCTCGGCGACAACTACTACGCGCCGAAGACGCTGACCGTGAGCAGGAACACGACGGTGACGTGGCGCTGGCCCGGCTTCGAGGAGGCCGGCGACGTGCACGACGTCAAGCTGAAGTCGGGGCCCAAGGGCGTCAAGAAGTTCCACTCCGAAGGCGCCGCCACCGACTACGAGTTCAAGCGCAAGCTGACCGTCGCCGGGACCTACAAGATCGTCTGCACCCTGCACGAGGAGATGACGATGACGGTCAAGGTGCGAAAGTAGGCGCTCCCGCGCGGTTTTGACCGCGCTTACATTGGCAACGTTAATCCAGTGACCCGCGGACTCACCGCTCGGCTCGTCCTGGTGGGCAGCATCGCCTTCCTGCTGTGCGTAGCCACGTTCGCGGTGGTGCTGTCGTTGGTCAACGACGCGCGCGACGCGTCCGACAGCCTGCAGGTGTCCAACGACCGCACCGCGGCCGCAGACCGCACGCTCGCGCTCGTCGTCGACCTCGAGACCGGGCTGCGCGGCTACGTGGTCACCGGCGACGACACGTTCCTGCAGCCGCACGCCCACGCGATCACCGCACTGCCCGGTGCGCAACGTGACCTGCTCGACGCCACCGCGAGCGACCCGCGGCAGGCGAGCACGGCCGGCAGGCTGGTGGAGCGCAGCAACGCGTACCTGGAGTGGCAGCGCGACCAGCGTGCGCGGGCGGAGCGTGACCCCGCGGCCGCCGCGATCGTGATCGCCACGGGCGCGGGCAAGCGTCAGGTCGACGCGATCCGGGTGCTCGTCCGCGACCTCGTGAGCCGGGAAGACCGGGCCGCGCGGGAGGAGCGTCAGCACCTGGAAGGGTCCACGTCGCGGGCGATCACGCTGGCGACGATCGGCCTGCTCGGCATCCCGCTGCTGCTGGCGGCGCTCGTCTACGCGAGCGCGCGCCGCGTCTCACGCCCGCTCCAGCGCCTGTCCCGTGCGGCGCGGCGGGTCGCCGGGGGTGACCTGGAGGTGCGTGTCGACGAGTCCGGCGCGAGCGAGATCGCCGAGCTCAGCCGCTCGTTCAACTCGATGGCGGAGTCGCTGGCCGTCGCGCGCCAGGAGTCCGAGGTGTACAACGCCGAGCTCGAGGCCCAGGGCGCCGAGCTCGCGGTGACGATCAACGCGCTCGAGCTGGAGAAGGCGCGGATCGAGACCTTCCACGACGTCGTGTCGGCGTTCACCTCCGAGGTGGAGCTCGACCGGCTCGCCCCGCTGCTGCTGAGCAAGCTGCGCGCGGCGGCGGGTGCGCGCGGCGGGGCGCTGTACGTCGCCGATCCGGTCACGCCCGAGAACGGGCTGCGGCTGCGTGAGACCGCCGCGCTCGACCGGAGCGAGCTGCCGGAGCGGCTGACGGCCGACGTGATCGCGGACGAGCTCGAGCGCCACCTGCTGCTCCCGCTCGCGAGCTCCGGGCGCCCGCTCGGCGCGGTCACGCTGCTGGACCCGATCTCCAAGGACCTGGCGACGTTGCAGCGGATGGCCGACGCGGCCGCGGTCGCGCTCTCGAACGCGCTCGCGCTCGAGTCGGCCCGGTACGCGGCCGAGATCAACCGCGCCGTGCTGGAGACCGCTCACGACGCGTTCGTGGCGGTCGACGCCGACCGCCGGATCACGGCCTGGACGCCGCAGGCCGAGGCGCTGTTCGGCTACTCGGAGTGGGAAGCGCGCGACCAGCTCGTCGACGAGCTGCTGATCCCGGCGCGCTGGCGGGACGCGTACCGCACCCAGCACGAGGAGCTGCTCGCGGCGGGCATGGAGACCCGGCGCTTCGAGGTGCCCGCGCTGCACCGCGACGGGCACCGCATGAACATCGAGGTCTCCGTGTCCCCGCTGAAGGTCGGGGACTCCTGGCAGGTCAACGGCTTCGTGCGCGACATCGGCGAGCGCGTCGCTCACGAGCGCTCACGCGAGGCCCAGCGCGCTGTCAGCCAGGCGCTGGCCGAGACCGCCGCCACCGAGGACGTGGTGCCGCGCATCCTGGAGGCGCTCGGGCGCACGCTGCGCTGGCCGCTCGCCACGCACTGGGTGCCGGACCCGCTCGCGGGCGAGCCGCGGCGCGCCGCGGAGTGGCAGGACCCGGACTACGCGGGCGAGGACCTGCCCGTCTCCGTGTCGATCCCGATCTCCAGCGGCCCGACCGGGTTCGGCCTGTTCGAGTTCTGGCAGCGCCGCCGCGTGGCGGTGGACGACGACCTGAGCGAGGCGCTCGACGCGATCGGCAAGCTCGTCGCCGAGGTGCTCGAGCGCCGCCGCGCCGAGGCCGAGGCCGATCGGCTCAAGAACGAGTTCTTCGCGCTCGTCTCGCACGAGCTGCGCACGCCGCTGACGTCGATCATCGGCTACCTGGAGCTCGTGCTCGAGGAGGAGGCGGGGGAGGTGCCGGAGGAGCAGCGGCGCTTCCTGAACGTGATCGAGCGCAACGCGCGCCGGCTGCAGCGGCTCGTCGGCGACCTGCTGTTCGTCGCCCAGGTCGAGGCCGGGACGCTCAGCCTGGACCGCCGCGACGTCAACCTGGAGTCGGTCGTGCTCGAAGCCGTCGAGGCCGCCCGCCCGCGCGCCGAGCAGGCCGGCGTCGAGCTGGTCGCCGAGACCGAGCCGCTCCCGGCGCTCGACGGCGACCCCGACCGGCTGTCCCAGGTCGTCGACAACCTCGTGACGAACGCGGTGAAGTTCACACCCACGGGCGGTCGTGTCACGGTGTCCTCCAAGCGGTGCGAAGGAGCGGCCGTGATCACCGTGACCGATACGGGCATAGGCATACCCGAGGATGAGCAGGACCGGCTGTTCGAGCGCTTCTACCGAGCCCGTGGCGCCACCGACGCCGAAGTCCAGGGCATCGGGCTCGGGTTGTCGATCGTGCGCGCGATCGCCCGCGGGCACGGGGGCGAGGTCAGCCTTCGCAGCGAGCCCGGAAGCGGTACGACTTTCACGGTGGAGCTCCCCATTCCGATCCACGAGGTGACGCGACTATGAGCGATGATCCGCGCACGGTGCTGGTGGCCGACGACGACGAGGACATCCTCCAGCTCGTCGCGTTCCGCCTCGAGCGCGCCGGCTACACGGTCGTGACGGCGGCGGACGGGCAGCAGGCCGTGGCCGCCGCGCGCGAGCACCTGCCCGACCTCGCGGTCCTGGACGTGATGATGCCGGGCCTGAACGGCTACGAGGTGACGCGCCAGCTGCGCGCGGACGCCGCCACCGCGCACATCCCGATCATCCTGCTCACCGCGCGCGTCCAGGAGGCGGACGTCAGCCGCGGCTTCGAGGCGGGCGCCGACGACTACCTGCGCAAGCCGTTCAGCCCGGCTGAGCTGCGTTCGCGCGTACAGGCGATCCTGGCCAGACGCTCGAGCGTCAGGTGATCGAGCTTCTCCAGCTCTTCGGCGCCGCGCTGTCCGTGCTGGCGCTGGCGACGATGTTCGTGCTGGTCGGCCGGCGGGTCGCCCTGAGTCGCCGGGAACGCCGGCGCGCCAGGCTCGAAGCGGAGCTGCGCCCGGTTGCGCTGGCGCTCGTGGACGGGGAGGAGGTCGACCTGCCGCGGCTCGGCACCGCCGAGGCCCGCGCGCTCGCCGCCATTCTCGGCCGCTACGCGCGCAAGCTGCGCGGCGAGCCCCGGGAGCGCATCGCGACGTTCTTCGAGGAACGCGGGGACGTGCAGCGCGAGCTGCGCCGCGTGCGCTCCCGGCGCTCCGCACAGCGCGCGGCGGCCGCGTTCGCGCTCGGCGACATGGGCTCGGATTCCGCGATCGAGGCCTTGATCGGGGCGCTCGACGACCGCGCGCGCGACGTGCGTAGCGCCGCCGCGCGCAGCCTCGGGATGCTCGAGGCCGAAGCGGCCGTGCCGCGGCTCGTGGGGTCTTTGGCCGAGCATGAGGTGCCGCGCGCGATCGCCGGCGGCGCGCTGCTGGCGATGGGCTCGCGGGCTGCGCCGGGGTTGCGCTCGCTGCTGGACGCGGACGAGCCCGCCGTGCGTGCGAACGCGATCGAGCTGCTCGGCTTCACCGGCGACGCGAGCGACGCTGACCGGCTGGACGCGGCGCTGCGCGAGGACCACGCGATCGCGGCGAGCCGCTGGCGCGAGTTCGCCGAGGTCCGCGCGGCGGCGGCGCGGGCGCAGGGGCGGATCGGGACCCGGCGCGCGGCCGGCGGGTTGCGTGCGGCGTTGAACGATCCCGCGCCGTTCGTGCGCACGGCCGCCGCGCACGCGCTCGGGCGGATCGGCGACCGTGATGCGTTCGACGCGCTGGCGCGCCAGGCCGGCGACGACCTGTACGACCCCGCGCAGGCCGCCGCGCAGGCGCTCGCGGCGATCGACCCGGTGCGGGCGATGCGGCTCGGCGGCGACGAGGGTGCGAGCCCGCACCTGGCCGAGGCCGCCGCGCTGGCCGAGCTGGAGCCCGCCTAGATGCATCCGCGAAGCGATGCATCAAGCGACCGAAGCAACCGGCGAAGCCGGTTCGCAAGGATCGCCTGATGCGGGACATCGTCGAGGTCTTCGGCGTCATCGTCATCGGCTACTTCGCGGCGCTGAACCTGATCTACATCGGGTTCACGGCGTTGGCGTGGCGGTCGATCACGCGCTACCTGCATTCGCTGGAGTACGCCGCGATCGACGAGGCGCTCGCTTCACCCCTGACGCCGCCGATCTCGATCCTGCTCCCGGGCTACAACGAGGAGGCCGGGATCGTCCAGAGCGTCAACGCGCTGCTGCAGCTGCGCTACCCCGAGTTCGAGGTGATCGTCATCAACGACGGCTCCAAGGACTCGACGATGCAGCAGCTGCAGGACGCCTTCGACCTGGTCGAGGCGCCGCGGGCGCTGCGCGGGACGGTCCAGCACGCGCCGATCCGCGGCACCTACCGCGCGGCGCGCCACCACGAGCTGCTGGTCGTCGACAAGGAGAACGGCGGCAAGGCCGACGCGCTGAACGCGGGCGTGGACGCGGCCCGGTACCCGTACGTGTGCGCGGTCGACGCCGACGCGATCATCGAGCCGGAGGCGCTGCTGCGCGTCGCCAAGCCGCTGCTCGACGATCCCGACCTGGTGATCGCGACCGGCGGCATCGTGCGGATCGCGAACGGCTGCACGGTCGAGGACGGGCGCGTGACCGAGGTCCGGCTGCCGTCCAGCCGGCTCGCGACGCTGCAGGTGGTCGAGTACTTCCGCGCGTTCCTGGTCGGCCGAGTCGGGTGGAGCCAGCTGCACGCGCTGCTGATCATCTCCGGCGCGTTCGGTCTGTTCCGGCGCTCGACGGTCGAGGCGGTCGGCGGCTGGGACCACACGACGGTCGGCGAGGACATGGAGCTCGTGGTGCGCATGCACCGGTACATGCGGGAGAACGGCAAGCCCTACCGCGTGCAGTTCGTCCCGGATCCCGTGTGCTGGACAGAGGCGCCGGAGACGCTGAAGGTCTTGTCGAGGCAGCGCCGGCGCTGGCAGCGCGGGCTGTTCGAGACGCTGTGGCGGCACAAGCGGATGACGCTGAACCCGAAGTACGGCGCGCTGGGCATGCTCGCGATGCCGTACTTCATCGTCTTCGAGCTGCTCGGCCCGCCGCTCGCGCTCATCGGCTACCTGGTGCTGCCGATCTCGTGGGCGATCGGGCTGCTGTCGTGGCCGTTCGTGCTCGCGTTCTTCGTGTTCGCGGTGATGCTGGGCCAGCTGCTCTCGATCTCCGCGCTGGCCCTGGAGGAGTTCTCGTTCCGGCGCCACCCGCGGGGCCGCGAGATCCTGCGCATGTCGGTCTACGCCGCGGTCGAGAACCTCGGCTACCGGCAGCTCACGGATCTCTGGCGCGGCCTGGCCTTCTGGGACCTCCTGCGCGGCAAGAAGTCCTGGGGCGACATGCAGCGGCGCGGCTTTCAGACCGCGCCGACGGATCAGTTGTCGAAGAGCAACTGAGCGCTCGACGCGCGGATCAGCAGCCAGGAGCCGGCGGCCGACGTGCCCCACGTGTGGTACTCGCCCCATTCCTCCGAGCTCGAGTCCTTGTCGGCGCCGACCGGACCCGTGTTGGTCTTGACCGTGCCCGCGATCTGCAGCACCGCCGCGTTCGCCGCGGTCGCGCTCAGGCCGAGCAGGCTGGTGCGGTCCAGCGCCAGCGAGGCCTGGATCGTGCCCTCCGACCAGATCACGTCGGGCGCGCCGGTCCCGGAGTATGGGCGGAAGCCGGAGAGCGTGCCGATGCCGGTCGCCGCGCGCGGCGCGACGTAGAACCGCTGCTGCAGGTAGTTGGCGACCTGCGCGGCGCGACCGTCGCCGCGGGCCTGCAGGTACATCGCGCCGAGCGCCTGCACGTCGGCCGGGATCTTCACGTCGCCGACACCCTGGCGGAAGTACGCGAGCGAGCCTTCCTGCACGATCAGGTTGGCGAGGATCGCGTTGCCGAGGCTGTTCGCGGCGTTGTTGACCTCTGTATAGGAGAGCCCGGTCCCGAGCGTCCCGCGCGTGCCGAGCTTGGCCGCGAGGTCACGCAGGAAGCCGGTCGCGAGCAGGTTGTGCTGGGTCGAGACCCAGTTCACGTCCGGGCCGCCCTTGATCAGGCCCGAGCTGTTGCGCAGCGTCAGCAGGTAGCGCGCGACGCCCGCGATCACGGCGTCGTACTTCGTGGAGTCGTAGACCTTCTTGTACGCGAGCGCGGCGTACCCGACCCACGCCATCGCGCCCGCACGGACCTGCGCGGCGCTCGTCCCGCTCTTGACATTGAACGCGTACTCGATCGACCCGTCCGTGCGCTGGAGCGCCTTGAGCTGGTCGAGCAGCTGCACGGCCTGCGACTGCGCGCCGACGCTCAGGAACGCGAACGTGGCGAGCGCGTTGTCGTACGTGTAGCTCGCGTCGGTCAGCCGCCCGTACGCGGCGTCGCTGATCGGGATGTCGAACGAGCGGATCAGCAGCAGGCTGTTCCCACCCGCGCTCTGCGCGGCGAACGCGACGTTCGACTTGCTCGACCGCCGCTTCTTGGTCGTCGGCGTCGTCGGCCCGACCTGCCGCGCGAGCCAGCGCACGAGCGGCTTGCTCGGAGCCTTGCGCTTGGCGTCCGCCGGCCATGCCTCACGCACTTCCCCACCACGACGCTTGGCCTTCTGCGCGTGCGCGACATCGGCGCTTCCTCCCAGCGCGACACCAAGAACCAGGGGGACGATGCAGGCACGACGAATCCGGAACATAAAGGGTTCTTCCCCGGATTCTTCGTCCCGTCAACGTTCCTGGACGCGCCGTTGGCGCGTCGCCACCCGTCCAGACCAGTTCGGCTACGCGAGGCCTCCGTCGCCGATCTGCCGGCCCAGTGCCGCGTTGGTCACGCGCAGCGTGAAGTCCGCGTGCTTGCGGCGGTGCTTGTCGGGGGCGAAGCAGAGATCCCACGGGTAGGCGCTCGCGCCGTGGCCCTCCGCGACGAGGGCGTGGAGATCGAGGTCCTCGGCGAAGCCCGTGAGGTCGACCGCGTAACAGCGGGTGATGTGCAGCGCGCTCACCGCCAGGCCCAACGTCGTCCTGACGACGTGCGCCTGCTGCTCGTCCGACGTGCCGTCCAGCGCGAACATCCAGTAGCGCAGCTCGCCGGGCAGGCGCCGGACTTCGCCGTAGGCCGCACTCGCGGTGCCCTCGGGCCACCACTGGAAGCTGAGCTGCTCGGCTGCGGCCGCTCCGGCCCCGAGGATCTCCGCCTGCCGGGCGCGAAGGGCCTCGCGCTCGATCCGCACCGGTTCGCCCTCGTCGTCAATGAGCGCGGCGCGCCCGGTCTCCGGGTGGGTGTCGGTGATGCCGAGCCGGCTCAGGGTGCCGACCGTCCCCGCGAACGTCGCGGCGCTCATCGGCGCCGTCCACCAGTGGATCGAGCGGCTCACCGCGCGCACTCTGCCACGCTCGCCGGGCGAACCACCCCGGCGAGCGTGGCTCAGGCGGCTAGGAGCGGCGGAAGCTCAGGCGCTTCGTGCGGGTCGCCTTGTTGCCCGCGGCGTCGGTCGCGGTGACCGCGAGGGAGGCCGGGACGGCGCGCTCACGGCGCAGCAGGACGCGCAGCGCGGCCGACGGGCGCAGGCGCACGGTGACCTCGCCCGAGACGTTGACGCGCTGGGTGACGCGGGCGAGCTGGCGGGGCTTGCCGCGGCGGCCCTTGCGGGTCGTGAGCTGGCCGTAGAGCGTCACGGTCAGGGTCGCGGGCTCGTCGACGCGGAGCTTGAAGTCCAGGCCCGTGCCGGTGAGGGAGGCGAGGTTCTGGCGGCCCGACGAGACGAAGGACAGGCGCGCGGGGGTGCCGTCGTTGCCCGGGGTCGGCGGCGTCGGGGGTGCCGGGATGACGTTGCTCGGCGGCGGGGTGTCGTCGCCGTCCGGGTCGGTCTCCACGTCCGGGAGCTTGGTGATCGCGACGAGGGACGGGATCGGCTTGGACGGGTTCTGGCCCGTGGTCTTGTTGCCCTTGGGCCAGTAGGAGGTGTAGGTCTCGACCGTGCCGTAGACGCCGCCACGGTTCGGGGTCTCCTCGCCCGGGTGCTGGACGTTGATGAACAACGTCTGCTCGTCCGGGGTGAAGTAGGGACCGGTGGCCTCGGCCTCGAGCGGCATGTTGGCGAAGCGGAAGGCGACGCCGGCGTTCGGGCCCGAGCGGGGGAGCATGAACACCGCGTTGTTGCGGTGGTAGGCGTTCGGGTTGGTCGGGTTGTTGAGGACGCTCGACGAGATGTCGGTGACGACCCAGAGGTTGCCGGCCTTGTCGAAGGTCAGGTTGTCGGGGGAGGAGAAGCCCTGCTCGCCCGTGCCGGGGCGGCCGGTCGGGCCGCCCGCGGCGTAGTCCTCCCAGGTGAACTGCGCGCCCTGGCCGACCGCGGTCGGGTCGTTGCCGGCCTCGTGGAGGCGGCGGATCGAGCCGTGCGTGTCGTTGGCGGTGCTGTTGTTGGTCAGCGCGATGTAGACCGTGCCGTCCTCGTCGACCTCGACGTCCTCGGGGCGGTTGGTCGCGTAGTGGAGCTGGAACTCGGCGCTGCCGACGCTGGCGGCGATCCGCGCGTTGGTGTCGACGAGCTCGGCCTCGGTCACCTCGCGCCAGTAGCCCGTGCCGCCCGTCGGCGACGTCAGGTTGCCGCCGGGCGCGTCGAACGTACGGCGGCTCTGCGGCGCCCAGTAGGCGATGTAGAGCTTGCCGGACGTGAGGATCTTCAGGTTCTCCTCACGCCGACCGGGGCGGAAGCGCAGGTCGGAGACGAACTTGTAGACGCCGCCGTTGTTGACGTCGTCGCCCATGTAGAGGACGAACGGCTTGTCGGCGACGGCCCGGAACGCCGTGTTCTCGTGCCGGAAGCGCCCCAGCGCCGTGTGCTTGCGGCCGACGAAGCTCGGGTCGTACGGGTCGTGCTCGCACACCCAGCCGTACTTGGCGGGCGAGGTGAGCGTGGAGCCGTTGCCGTTGACGTAGTCGGTGGTGCCGGTGCGCGCCTGGTCCCAGCCGAGACCGGGGTAGTCCTGGTAGTTCTCCTCGCAGCTGAGCGCCGTACCCCAGGGCGTGATGCCGCCCGAGCAGTTCGCGAGCGAGCCGCTTGCGGTCTCGCCGATGCCCGGGTAGGCGGCGTTGTCGGCGAGCGGGCCGGTGAACTGCAGCGTGGGCGAGTTGCCCGTGATCCGGCGGTTGTAGCGCGACGGCGAGACGACACCCCAGATGCCGTCGGCGTCACGCTTGACGTGCAGGATCGAGTTGCCGACCGAGTCCTGCTCGAGCTGGACCTGCGCCGCGGTCTTGTTGGCGGCGTTGGTCACGCCGTGCTGGAAGAACGGCGCCGGGTACTCGTGGTTGATGAACAACAGCCCCTCTTGGGACCCGTTCAGCGGGAAGTACGCGAGGTAGTCGTTGTTGAAGCCGTACGTGAGGGTGCCGTCCTCGTTGGCGAACTGGTCGCCGTACCCCGCGATGACGTGGGCGCGATAGCCCTCCGGCACCTCGAAGGCGTCGGCCGCGGAGGCGGCGAGCGCGCGGAAGGCCGAGAAGTCGCTCGGCTCGGCGGTGTTGGCCAGTGCCGTCGCCGTGTCGAGATAGCCGGTACGTTCCAGGGCCACCGCGGCGACCGATGAGGCTCCTGCGGAGGCAATGCCCCTGATGAAGGAGCGGCGAGTCGAGTCCATCAGGCGACCCTGATCCTTGGCGGTAGATGAGCCGTGAATGAATCGTGAACGTGTCCTCAACTACGAAACGTCGTTGATCGTCGTCGGCCGCTACGAGGTGCTGCGGGTGCTCGGCGAGGGCGGCATGGCGGTCGTCCATCTCGCGCGCCAGCCGTCGCTCGACCGGCTCGTCGCGCTCAAGGAGCTGCGCGCGCTGAACAGCACCGACGGGTCGCTGGCGCAGCGCTTCCTGCGCGAGGCGCGGCTCGCCGGCTCGCTCACGGACCCGCACATCGTCACCGTCTACGAGTACTTCGAGCACGACGGCACGCCGTACATGGCGATGGAGTACCTCGAGCGCGGCTCGCTGCGCCCGTTCGTGGGCGAGCTCAACCTGCCGCAGATCAGCGGCGTGCTGGAGAGCATCCTCGCCGGGCTGACCGCGGCCGAGGCGGCGGGGATCGTCCACCGTGACCTCAAGCCCGAGAACGTGCTCGTCAGCGCCGACGGGCGCGTCAAGATCGCCGACTTCGGCATCGCCAAGGCGACCACGGACGTCGGCGCGGGATCGTTCCGGACCGCGACCGGGATGATGATCGGCACGCCCGCGTACATGGCGCCCGAGCAGGCGCTGGGCACCGACATCGGCCCGTGGACCGACCTCTACAGCGTGGGCTGCGTCGCCTTCGAGCTGTTCACGGGCCGCCAGCCGTTCCACGACGTCGACAGCGCGATGGCGATCCTGATGCGCCACGCCACGGAGCCGATCCCGCCGATCAGCACGATCGTGCCGCACATCGACTTCCGGCTCTCGGACTGGATCGACAGGCTCGTGCAGAAGGATCGCCACGCGCGGTTCGCGTCCGCCGCCGAGGCGTGGGACGCGTACGAGGAGATCGCCGTCGACCTGCTCGGCCCGCGCTGGCGACGGGACACACGGCTGCTCAACCACCCGGGCGAGGTGCACGTGGTCGACGAGACCGCGGCCGCGCTCCCGGTCACCGCCCAGCCCTACACGCCGCCGCCGCCGGACCTGCCGCCCGGGCCGCTGTCCCCGCACGTGGCCCCGGAGCACGTCCACCAGCCGCCGCGCCGGAGCGGGCCGCGCCGCTGGCCGTTCGTCGCCGCGGCGGGCGTCGTGCTCCTCGCGGCCGCGCTCACCGTGCTGCTCTGGGGCGGCGGCGGGGAGGAGCCGGTGGACAGCCTGACGACCAACGCCTCGTTCGAGTCGGGCCCCGCGGGCTGGACCGCGTTCCAGGCGACGCTCACGACGGAAGCCGCCGACGACGCGCCCGACGGGAGCGAGGTCGTCCGCGTCACGTCGAACGTCGCGGGCGACCAGTACGGGATCGACGACGAGCCGGACACCGTCGACGCGAGCTCGGTCGAGGGCCGTCACTACACGGCGAGCGCGTGGATCAAAGGGACGGACAGCACGGACGGCAAGCCGGTCTGCATCGCGATCCGCGAGTGGAACCGGAACGCGGGGATCGGCGCCGCGGTGATCGCCGAGGGCAAGGTCACGGCAAACACGGGTGACTTCCAGCGCGTCTCCGCGAGCTACCTGGCGACCGGCGACGGCAACGTGATCGACGTCCACGTCTACCGCTGGGCCGACGACGTGACCGAAGGCGAGGCGTTCCTGGCCGACTCCATCGCGCTCACGTCCGACGACGCCGGCGGGCCCGACGATCAGCGCGTGGCCGAAGCCAGGTGCGCTTGACAGCGGCCGCGCGCCGCGGGAGCGAGCGCTAGCGAGCTGCCGACAGCGAAGGCGAGCGCCCAGCGCGAGCGTTCGCCCGCCATCGGCCGGGCGCGACCCCGTGGTGGCGCTTGAACGCCGCCGCGAAGCTGAACTCGGACGCGTAGCCCAGCGCTGACGCGACAGCGGCGATCTGGTCGCTCGTGTCGCGCAGCTGCTCACGCGCGAGCGCCATCCGCCAGCCCGTGACGTAGGCCAGCGGGGCCATGCCGAGCGCGGCGGTGAACCGGCGGGCGAACGCCGCGCGTGACAGGGCGGCTTCGGCGGCCAGGGACTCGACCGTCCACGGTCGCGCCGGGTCGGCGTGCACGGCGCGCAGCGCGGGGCCCAGCTGCGGATCACCCGACGCCCGATACCAGCCCGGTGTGTCGGACGCCGCCGCGAAGTGCTCACGCAGCATCTGCACGAGCGCGACGTCCAGCAGCCGATCCAGCAGCGTCTGCTGGCCGGGGAGGTCCTGCTCCATCTCGCGCGCCAGCAGGTCCAGGGTCGTGCGCAGCTGGCTGCCGGCGGCGGGGCGCAGGCGGATCGTGTCCGGGAGCACGCGCAGCAGCTCGGTGCAGACGTCGCCCTCGAACAGGTAGGCGCCGCAGCAGAACACGGACGCGTCGCCGTCCTCGCCGGCGAGGTAGCGACGGTCGGACACCCGCGCGGTGGCCATGTAGTCCGCCAACGGCCGGCACGCCTCGTCGCCGCTCGTCGCGAGCTGGTGCTCGAGCCCACCGCGCACGAGCACGATGTCCCCGCCGATCAGTCGCAGCGGCTGCGCCGGGTCGTCCGTCCACAGCTGCACCTCACCCTCGACGATCGCGTGCACGGCGAGCCCGGACACGGCGGGGAACGTCAGCCCGAACGGTCCATGCACAGTGGAGTGCGAGAACGCGGCGCCGTGGGCGCGGGCGCGTTCCAGCAAGTCGGTGAGCACGTCCACGCCGTGAGACGATGGCATATGTGATCGCGACTTTCCAGCATGGATCCGCACACCGATCCGCGATGTAGTGCTCGCCATGAGCACGATCCTGATCCTGGGCGGCACCGGCAAGACCGGTCGTCGCATCGCGCCGCTCC
The DNA here is from genome assembly GCF_027587195.1 of Solirubrobacter phytolaccae. Taxonomy (GTDB): domain Bacteria; phylum Actinomycetota; class Thermoleophilia; order Solirubrobacterales; family Solirubrobacteraceae; genus Solirubrobacter; species Solirubrobacter phytolaccae. The sequence goes on from NZ_JAPDDP010000047.1 coordinate 42,780, forward strand.
TCCGCGACGCCGGCGCCACGGTCCGCACCGCGGCCCGCAACGGCGCCGACGTGCACTTCGACTGGTCCGACGCCGCCACCTACGACGCCGCGCTCGCCGGCGCCGACGCCGTCTACCTGGTGCCGCCGGCGCTGGACCTGGGCTACGTCCCGCGCGCGCTCGAGCTCCTGGACCGCGCCGAGGCCGCGGGTGTCGGCCACGTCACGTTCCTGAGCGCACGGGGCGTCGAGCACGCGCCGCCGGAGGCCGCGCATCGCGCCGTCGAGCTCGAGCTCGGTCGCCGCACCGCGTTCACCCACTCGATCCTGCGTCCCGGCTGGTTCATGCAGGACTTCAACGAGTACTTCTTCGCGCCCTCGATCATCGAAGAGGGCATCGTCGCGGTGCCGTCCGGCGACGGCGCCGAGGCGTTCATCCACGCCGACGACATCGCCGAGGTCGCAACCGCGACGCTGCTCGACCCCGACGCGCACGCCGGCGCCGAGTACACCCTCTCAGGCCCGGCCGCGCTCACCTTCGCGGACGTGGCGGCCAAGCTCTCCACCGCGACGGGCCGGGAGATCCGCCACGTGGACCTCCCGCGGGAGGACTGGATCGCCGGGCTGATCGCCGCCGGCGTGCCCGACGACTACGCGGCCATGCTCGGCGGCCTGAGCGACAACCTGCGCGCGAGCGCGACGGCGGCCCTCACCGGCGACGTCGAGCGCGTGACCGGCCACGCGCCGCGCTCGTTCGACGACTACCTGGCCGACCCGGCGGTGGTCTCGGCGCTCACGGCGCCGAGCGCGGTCAACGCCGCATAGAAGCAGTTGTCGGCCTCGGTGCGCGCGTTGCCGAGCGCGACGAGGTGCAGCTCGCCCGTCTCCTCGAGCGTCTCGAGGCCGTAGGCGATCACGCCGGCGCGCGCGAGCGGGTTCCAGCCGGTCCCGGTCGCGCGCAGCGCGGAGACCGCCTCCCGCCAGTCCTCGTCGATGCCGAGCGCGGTACCGGCCCGGAAGGCGTTGGCGCGCAGCGCGAGCAGCGTCGCGTGGGCGTGCTCCTCGGGCGCGGCGCTCGGGCCGACGGCGACGGCGTGCCCGTCCTCGTCGAGGGCGAAGTCCACCGCGAAGCCGCCGACCTGCCCGTCGGCGGCAAGGCGCGCGCCCGTCCGGGCGCCGTAGCGGTAGAGCTCGTCGATGTACGCCGAGCCGGAGGACAGGCGCGTGCCGCCGTCCGGCAGCACGTCGTGCGCCGAGAGCACCTGGACGGAGCGATCGGGACGGATGCGCACGCGGACGGTGGCCGCGGGCCGCGCGTCCTCGTCGGCGAGTGGCACCCGCGCCGCCCGCAGGTCGTTGAGGGTGACGACCGCGGGCGTGGGCTCGACGTCGCCGTCCAGAGCGACGTCCACCCGGTCTCCGGCACCGATGCCGATCAACTCGAGGTAGTAGGAGACGAGCGCGGGCTCGACCGGCCCGGGCACGACCACGCGAGCCGAGGGGGATCGGAGCTCGAGGAGTCGGTGCAACGGGAAAGCCATATGCGTAGAGTATTCGAAACCCGACCGGGTTTCCAGGATTTATCGAGGGAGGACTAGACGGATGTCCGTCACCGCCGCGATCGCAGCCAACGAAGAGGCCATCACCGCCGAGGCGGGCAACGCCCGCGTGGTCTTCCGGACCGAGGGCGCCTTGGAGGGCCCGACGCTGGTCAAGCTCGTGTCCCGCAACCACACGATCGAGGTCGACGAGCCCGACGTCCTCGCGGGTGGCGACGCGCACGCCAACCCGGTCGAGTACGCGCTCGCCTCGCTCGCGTCCTGCCAGGCGATCACCTACCGCTTCTGGGCGGCGAAGCTCGGCATCGCGCTCGACGGGCTCGAGGTCGTGGCCGAGGGCGACCTCGACCTGCACGGCTTCTTCGGCCTGGACTCGGACGCGCGGCCGGGCTTCACCGGCATTCGGCTCGAGGTCACGCCGCTCGGGCCCGAGTCGCCCGAGCGCTACCAGCAGCTGGCCGACGCCGTGGACGAGCACTGCCCGGTGCTCGACCTGTTCCGCAACCCGACGCCGGTGGAGCGGCGCCTCGCGGTACCGACGGCCTGATCGCACACCGCCCGGCGGCGTGCGCCTCTAGCATCGTCGGGGGTGGGGCACGACCACGATCATCACGGCCATAGCCACAGCCACGCGCCGTCCGCGGACGCCGATCGCCGCTGGCTGAGCATCGCCCTTGCGCTGATCGCGGGGTTCATGCTGGTCGAGGTCGTCGTCGGCATCATCGCCTCGTCGCTGGCGCTGCTCTCCGACGCCGCGCACATGCTCACGGACGCGGGGGCGATCGGGCTCGCCCTCGTCGCCGCGTCCCTGGCCCGGCGCCCACCGTCCGGGCGCTTCACGTTCGGTCTGGGCCGCGCCGAGATCCTCGCCGCCCAGGCCAACGGCGCGACGCTGCTCGTGCTGGCCGGGGTGCTCGGCGTCGAGGCCGTGCAGCGCTTCTTCGACTCGCCCGAGGTCGAAGGCGGGCTCGTGATCGTGGTCGGCGTGCTGGGCGCGCTCGTGAACGTCGCGGCCGCGTGGGCGCTGTCGCGGTCGGAGCGCCGCGGGCTCAACGTCGAGGGCGCGATGGCGCACGTGATCACCGACCTGTACGGCTCGCTCGCCGCGGTGATCGCCGGCGTGCTGATCGTGACCACGGGCTTCGGCGCGGCCGACGGCATCGCCGCGCTGCTCGTGTCCGCGCTGATGGTCCGGTCGGGCTGGAGCCTGCTGCGCGACTCGAGCGCGATCCTGCTCGAGGGCTCCCCGCGCGAGATCGACGTCGAGGAGGTCGGCAACGCGCTCGCGCGAGCCGACGGCGTGATCGAGGTCCACGACCTGCACGTGTGGGAGGTCACGTCGGGCTTCTCGGCGCTCGCCGCGCACGTGCTCGTCCGCGAGGGCGACGACTGCCACGGCCGCCGGCGTGAGCTCGAGCTGCTGCTCGACGACCGCTTCGGCATCCACCACACGACGCTCCAGGTCGACCACGAGCACCCGGAACAGCTGCTGAAGCTGGACAGCGCGTCGGCGTGAGCGCCGAGGGCGCGGCCGTTCGTGCGGTCTACGCGGCGTTCGCCGTCAACGGCTTCGCGTTCGCCAGCTGGGCGTCCCGGATTCCGCAGGTCAAGGACCAGCTCGAGCTGAGCGCGGCGGAGCTGGGGTTCGTGCTGTTCGGGATCGCGGTCGGCTCGGTCGTCGGGCTGCCGCTGTCCGGGCCACTCATCCATCGGTTCGGCTCGCGGCGGGTGGTGATGACGGCGAGCGCGGTCGGGGGGTTCGGGCTGATCGGCGCCGGCGCCGGGATCGAGGCGGGCGTGCTCCCGGTCGTCGCGGCGCTTGTCCTGACCGGGTACGCGATGGCGAGCTGGGACGTCGGCATGAACGTCCAGGGCGCGCTCGTCGAACAGCGGATCGGGCGGTCGATCATGCCGCGCTTCCACGCGGGCTTCAGCCTCGGCACGGTCGCGGGCGCGCTCGGCGGCGTGGCGATGGTCGCGCTGGGCGTGCCCGTCTCCGTGCACCTGGCCGTGGTCGGCGTGGCCGTGACGCTGGGATTGCCGCTCGCCGTCCGCGCGTTCCTGCCCGACCGGGAGGCGCACGAGGAGCCGACCGACCACGGGATGAAGGCCTGGGGCGAGCGCCGCACGCTGCTCGTCGGCGTGTTCGTGCTGGCGTTCGCGTTCGCCGAGGGCGCCGGGAACGACTGGATCGGCGTCGCGTTGATCGACGACTACGGCGCGCACGAGGCGGTCGGCACGCTCGGGCTCGCCGCGTTCCTGACCGCGATGACGATCGTGCGCTGGATCGGCCCGGACCTGCTCGCCAAGCACGGCCGCGTGAAGGTCGTGCGCGGGCTGGCCGTGATCTCGGTCGCCGGGCTCACGCTGTTCGTCTTCGGACCCAACGTGGAGACCGCGATCGCCGGCGCCGTGCTGTGGGGCGCCGGGCTCGCGCTCGGGTTCCCGGTGGGGATGAGCGCCGGGGCGGATGACCCGGCGCTCGCCGCCCCGCGCGTGAGCGTCGTCTCCTCGATCGCCTACTGCGCGTTCCTCGCCGGTCCGCCGGGAATCGGGTTCCTCGGCGAGCACAGCTCGGTGACGCGGGCGCTGATCGCGGTGATCGTGCTGCTCGGGCTCGCGGCCCTGATCGCCGGGACCGTGCGGCCCCTGGCTAGCTCCCCGCCACCGCCACGACGATGACCAGGATGTAGAGCGCCCAGAAGAACAGGCCGATGCCGACGAGGACCTTGTCGAGCGTGTCCAGCGGCGCGTCGGTCGCCTGGCCGTTGGTGGCGGCCCGGTGCGCGTCGTTCAGCCGCGACTGCACAGACGGGTACGTGAACAGCGCGACGAACGGGATGATGATCGTCAGCACGAAGTACAGGACGACCGAGAAGCTCTGCGAACGGGCGCGCTGGGCGTACTTGTCGATGTCCTGCCAGGCCAGGAACAGCATCACGTAGTTGACGATCGGGATGATCATCAGCACGGTGCGCAGCCCGGGGGAGGGCGGCGGCTGGTTGACCCTGGAGGAGACCTCCTTGGTCGTGTGGTACATCCAGGCGAAGGACCAGAGCCCACCGCTGGCGATCAGCAGCAGGATGCACTTCCCCACGCTGCGAATCACCGCGGTGCTCTCGGAACCCTGCGGTTGCTGCGCGTAGCTGTCCGGCATCGCTGTGGTCATGTGCGCATCAGTACCGCGCGGGCGTGCTGGTCGTCAAGTTGGCGCGGGAACGCGACCGCGGTGTGCCGGTCCCGGTAGGGCTCGGTCTCGTGCATCGCATTGAAGCCGGCGCCGGTGATGATGCGCTCGGCGTGGGCGAGGTGCGGCTCGGCCGGGTACACGTCGTGGTGGCGCGGATGGACGACGACGGTGTTGCCTTCGGCGAGCGCGAGCAGCTGCTGGAGCTCGTGATCCGGGCCGGCGTGGACGACGAGCGTGTGCGGCTGCGACGCGAGCGGCTCACCGGGCGGCGCGTGGGGGAGCGTGAGCGGCTCGACCGGCCCGGGCGGGTCGTAGCCGAGCTCCTCCAACTGGTGCACGGTCGCGTACCGCGGGAGCGGCCCGTCGAGCCGCTGCGCGTACACGTCCCAGCGCAGCCGCCGTGCGATCAGCCGCGCGCTGGGAAGCTCCAGCCCGCACAGCTCGCCGAGCACGCCGCCGGGGAACGCGTCTACGAGCAGCTCATCGGGCTGAAGGTCGGCGAGGAGCGCCTCGATCCAGCCGCGGAACGCCGCCCGTTCGTGCCCGAGCCGTCTCGGCACGGGGATGACGGGCCGCCCGGCGGTGACCCGCGGGTCCCGCGCATGGCCCGAGGCCGTGAGCAGCACCGCGTCTTCACGGTCGCCGAGCACCTTGCGCGCCCGCGTGAGATGCCCCAGCCCGCCGCCCAGGGCGTAGTAGAGGATCACGTCGCAGGAAGATAAACGTCCAGGACGTTTAACTTCGTGTGGGTCAGCGCGTCGACGTAGGCGTCGAGCTCCGCGTCGCCGTCGAGGGTCGTGCGGGCGAGCTGGCGGCAGGCCTCGGCCATGCGGTCGTGCTCGGCGGGCTCGAGGCGGGCGGCGCGTTGGAGGGCCCAGGCGGCGCGGGCCTCGTCGCCGGGCTCGAACAGGAAAGCGGTCTCGCCGTCGGTGAGCACGTCGGCCATCCCGTCCACGCGCGAGGCGAGCATCGGCACGCCCAGCGCCGCCGCTTCGACTAGCACGTTCGGCAGGCCGTCGTAGAAGCTCGGGATCGCGAGCCAGTCGCACGCCGCGTACCAGGGCAGCAGCTCGTAGCGGTCCAGGAACGGCAGCGTCGTCACTTCCAGCTCGCCGTCGTGGTCGGCGAGCCACGCCTCCATGTCCGGCGCCATCCAGCCCGCGAGCAGCAGGTGGAAGCGGTCGGCGACGCCGGAGCGGGTGAGCGCGTCGAGCAGGAAGACGCCGCCCTTCTTGGCCTTCAGCTGACCGAAGAGTCCGAGCGTGAGCCGGTCGTGCGACGCGCGGAACTCCGCCGCCTGGGCGAGGTCGGAGGGCGCGAGCGTCCAGTCGCGCTCGATGCCGTTCGGGATCCAGCGCGTGGGCGTGGCCGGGTGCATGGCGGCGATCCGCTCGACCTTCGAGCGCGAGTTCGCGATCACGAGCGTGGAGCGGTGCAGCGCCTCGTCGAGGATCGGCCGCCGGCGCGTGGAGAAGACCGCGGCGTCGAAGTCGTTGCCGCGGATCAGGGTGATCAGGGGCACGCCGAGCCAGGCGGCGAGCACCGGGCCGGCCATGATCGGCCGCGAGCCGCCGAACGCCACCACGTGCGTGTAGTCGACCGGCCGGGCCTGCAGCGTGGTCCAGGCGCGGTTGAGCGCGTGCGCCGGGTCGTCCTCGATCGGGCACGCGAGGTAGCGACCGCCCGCCTGCTCCTCGATCGTCCACGCGCGCCCCCGGGCGGTGGGGACGAAGTGCAGGACGTCGACGAGCACGCCGCGCCGGCGCAGCCCGCGCACGATCCGGTCGCACGACTGCGCCATCCCGCCCCGGCTCGGCGGGTAGGTCTCAGTCAGCCACAGCGCTCTCACGAGTCGCCGAAGCCGCCGCCGTCGTCATCGTCGTTGCCCTCGTACCAGCGGTAGTCGGTGTCGTTCCAGTACGGGTCCGACGTGCCCCACCAGACCGGCGAGTAGTTGCTCGAGCCGTACCAGCGCTGGCGGGAGCGGATCGCGTAGGTGGTCGAGGTCTCGTCGAGCGCCGCGTCCTCGGAGCGCTTGGCGACGCACTCGACGCACAGGCCGGCCTGCGTGATGTGCTCGGCGCAGATCCGCCGCGAGCAGGCGCTGCAGCTCGTGACCGCCGAGTTCGCGCAGTCGCGCAGCGTGAAGAAGCCCCGCTTGCAGGAGCACAGGTCCAGCGCGAAGCTCACAGCTTCTTCCTCCGCACCGGGGCCACGCGCTCGTAGGCGCCGGAGATGAGCTCGATCAGCGACTCGAGCTGGGGGACCGCATCCACCTGCTTGGCGACGAGGGTGCCGCCGACCGTGACCTTGGTGTGCTTGTCGCTCGGCTTGAGCTTCTGCTTGGGCAGCGGGCGCGACCCGGTGGCGGGCGCGTACAGGCGGTTGGGGACGGTGAGCGTGACCGTCATCTCCGTCTTCTTCTTGTTCTTGGTCTTGCGCTTGATCTTCCCGCGCGGGTTCTTCTTCTCTTTGAAGGTCGAGCGCACGTGGTCGATCACCGCGAACTGGAGCTGCGCGCCGTCGGCGAAGCGGGTGCGGACCTGCAGCCAGGCGTCGTCGTAGAAGGTGTCGACGACCTTGCGGTACGCGCCCTTCTTGTACGGCTCCGAGTGCCGCACGGCCTTCGTCGACACGAGTGGTCCTGTGAGATCGACCCACAGCTCCAGGGGCGCGCCGGGCTCCATGTCCTCGCGCAGGATCGGCAGCAGCGGGATCGCGAACGTCCGCAGGCCGTTGGGCACGTCGTTCTTGCGCGCGTAGCGGCGCTCGAAGAACCCGCCGCCGCCCGCGCGGGTCTCGTCGGCCTGGCGGTCGTAGTCGGCGATCGGGCTGAGGAGCGCGAGCCACTCGTCGGGACTGCGCGCGCCGGAGAAGCGGCGGGCGCGGACGATGTCCTGCTGCTCCGGGCTGAGGGCGTTGAACGCCTGCTTCACGCGGTTGGCCACGCGGGCATCCTCTCACCGTAAAGCCGTTGGAGTCGAGCCACGCTCGCGTCCCACGTCAGGTGCGCCTGCACGTGCGCCCGCGCCGCGGCGCCCATCCGCTCCCGCTCCTCGGGGTAGTCGAGCAGGACGCGGATCGCCCGCGCCAGCTCGCCCGGCCGGTCCGGCGCGACGAGCCGGCCGTGCACGCCGTCCGTGAGCAGCTCGCGCACGGCGGGCAGGTCGGAAGCGACGACCGGCACGCCGGCGGCCATCGACTCAAGGATCTTCAGCGGCGCGCACCCCTGCACGGCGTTGCGCGAGCAGTCCCGCAGCGGCGCGAGCGACAGCAGCGCGTGGTCGCGCCACGGCGCGAGCTCCTCCTCGGGCAGCGCGAAGTGCCAGTGCACGCGCGCCTCGATCCCGAGCTTCTCCGCGAGCTTGCGGTACGGCTTGGCGCGGCGCTGGTGGACCGACGCGCAGATCACGAGGTCCAGCTCCAGCCGGGCGACGGCACGCAGGGCGGTGTCCACGCCCTGCCACGGCTGCAGCGCGCCGAAGTACAACAGGTAGGGGCGGTCGAGTGCCGGTCGCTCGCTGCGCGGCCGGAGCTCGGCGCCGTTCGGCACCACGTGGGCGGGCACCGGGAGCCGATCGGCGGTCACCTGCGACGGCGTGATGACCAGGTCGGCGGCGTGCAGGCAGCGGAGCTCCATCTCGGCGATCTGCTCCAGCAGGGCGTTGGGGATCGCCGGATACAGGAACGGCAGCTCGATCGACGGCAGCCCGTTGACCTCGTAGACCTTCAGGTGGTCCCCGTCGTGCTCGACGATCGGCAGCCCGCTCCACGGGTCGCGGAAGTGGGCGATCTCCAGGTCGGGCAGCTCGTCCAGCAGCGCGCTGAGCCGCGCGCCGTAGCCCGCGGCGCGCTCGAGCACGTGGTCGGCCTCGCGCATGTAGCGGACGATCTCGACGTCGCCCTCGCGCTGGTAGCTCGGCAGCCCTTCGCCGCCGAGCACGTACAGCAGCCCGCCGCCGCTCCGCTCGAACAGGGCCCGGGCGAAGCGGTCGATGTGGACGGCGCTCCCCTTGCGCGACGGGAAGCGGTCGAACGCGGCGTAGAGCGCCCGCGCGCCCCTCACTTCAGTGCCGCGCGCGCGGCTGCATCTCCCGGTACGCCGTGGACGGCTCCGCCGGGGAACGCGGCGGCGCTCCCGATGAACAGCCCCTTCAAGGGCGTCGAGTACGGCGTGAGCTTCGGCAGCGGGCGGAACACGACCTGGTGCAGACGATAACTGCCGCCACCGACGTCGCCGCCGACGAGGTTCGGGTTGCGCGCCTCCAGCCCGGCGGGGCTGAGGACGTGCCGCGCCAGGATGCGGTCGCGGAAGCCCGGCGCGAAGCGCTCGACCTGCGCCTCCATGCGCTCCACCACCAGCGGCGTGTCGCGCTCCCAGTCGACGCCCTGCTGCGGGCCGTGCGTGTACGCCCAGGCGGTGTGCTTGCCCTCGGGCGCGCGCGTCGGGTCGGCGACGCTCTGCTGGCCGAGCAGCAGGAACGGATGGTCGGAGAGGCCGTCGTGGGCCTGCTTGACCGAGTGCAGGAACTCGTCCTCGCCGCCCGCGACGTGCACGGTGCCGGCGCCGCTCACGGCGGGGTTCGCCCACGGGATCTGCCCGTCCAGGGCCCAGTCGACCTTCACGGTGGAGGCGCCGATGATGTACCGGTTGAGCGCGGTCGAGTACCACTTCGGCAGGTCGGCCATCTTGGTCAGCGCGCCGGGCATGACGTCGCCGATCACGGTCTTCGCCTCGAACCGCTCGTCCGCGGTCTCGACGCCGGTGACGCGGCCGTTCGCGCTGGTGATGCGGGTGACGCGCGCGTTGGTGCGGATCTCGCCGCCAAGGCTCTCGAAGTAGCTCACGAGCGCGTCGGTCAGGTGCTGCGCGCCGCCCTTGGGCGACGGCCAGCCGACCGCGTGGCCGAGCAGGTTCAGGTAGAAGGCGGCGATCGCCGAGCCCGCGCCGTCCGGCGGCGTGTCGCCGTGCATCGCGGCTCCGTAGAGCCACGCGCGCGAGCCCTGGTCCTCGAACAGGCGCTTGCCGAGGCCGACCGCGCTGCCCGGCAGCAGCCGCGCGAAGTCCAGCAGCCGCAGGGGGCCGGCGCCCGTCAGCAGCTTGATCGGCCCGCCGACGGGCGGGAAGCCGGTCAGCATCGTCGCCTTCACGGCTTCGAAGTTGTCCAGGAACGGCTTGGCGAACTTGACCCACTTGGGACCGTCGACCGGGCCGAGGCTCTCGGCGGTGCGCAGCAGCGAGCCGTAGAGGAGCTTCGCCTCGCCGTTCGGCAGCGGGTGCGCGTACGCGGCCTCCGGGTGCACCCACTCCAGGCCGTGCTCGGCCAGCGGCATGCGGCCGAACACGGGGGAGGCGGCGCTCGCGGGGTAGACGGAGCTGAACGTGTCGTGCTTGAAGCCCGGCAGCGTCAGCTCCTCGGTGCGGACGGCGCCGCCCGGTGCGTCCGAGGCTTCGAGGATGAGCACCTGGCGGCCGGCCTCGGCGAGCCGGATCGCTGCGGCCAGGCCGTTGGGCCCGGCGCCGATGACGACCGCGTCGCTCACTTGGTCGGCGCCCCGAGCGCGATCGCGATCTGGTGCAGCATGCTGACCTCGGGGTCCTCGCCGACGCCCCAGAACGCGTGCTGCGCGTCCTTGCCCTGGCTCTCGTACGCCTTGCTCAGGTGCCAGCTCATCGGGTCCCACGTGCCGGCGGCGCGGACGTAGGCCTTGCCGTCGAGCGTGTAGAGCACGAGGCGGTTGTGGCCGGAGCCCATGAAGTGGCCGGCGTGCGTGGTCAGGTCGAAGCCGACGAGCGGCTCGCCGCCCTCGGGCACGATCGACGGCTCGCCGTGCTCCTTCATGCCGACCTCGAGCGCCTCGAACCAGTTGTGCAGCGCCTTCTGGTCGTCGGGGGTGACGAGCGTCGTGATCGTCACGTAGCCGCGGGTCCACAGCGGCACGGCCTTGTCGTAGCCGGCGACGACCTCGATCTCGAACGTCTGGCCGAGCAGCCCGCCCGGGCGCAGCGGCGTGAAGCGGCCCAGCGCGCTGGCGTACTCCGGCCACGTCTCCGGCTGGGTGATCGCGGCGATCAGCCCCTCGGCCGACGGCACCTCGACGGGGTCGTAGGTGTGCCAGACCTGCTGGTCCAGCGGCGCGCTCTCGGCGGTGAGGTCGCCGATCTTGGCCAGCTTGAACCGGTAGCTATGGTCGTAGGCCGCCTTGTCCTCGGGCGTCTCGAACGCGATGCCCCAGCCCTTCCGGGCCGGGTCGGCGTAGGCGGCCGGGAACCAGTCGCCGAGCAGGGTGACCGCGCCGCGCTCCAGCGCCTCACGGCTCAGGCGGCCGTTCGCGGCGAACCGCTCGGCGCCGAACGCCTTGTGGAAGGCGGGAAGATCGGTCACGCGCAGCCGGCGCGTCGGGTCCTTGCGGTACCAGTAGGTCGTCAGCACGCTGAAGGCGAACCGCAGATCGTCGGCCTGGCGCTCGGCCGGCTCGCGCCGGTAATAGGCCGCGTTGAGGAAGTCGGTGACCCAAGGAGCGGCGTCACGGCCCGCGATCGAGGAACCGGCCATGCGGGCGAAGCCCAGGGCGCCGGGCTGATTGGCGGTGTTCGTCTCGTCAGTCGTCGTCATGTCCTAGATGGTCGTCGCGGATTGCGGCCTCCCCGTCAGGGTCTGCCGCAATGTTGCTCCGTGCAAACTACGGAGTCGGGGCGGCGACTGCCCTCGGGACGACGATCACCGGGCACCGCGCGGTGCGCATCAGGCGGCCGCTGACGGCGCCGACGATCACCGAGCGCAGCGGGCCGTAGCCGCGCGATCCGGTGACGAGCAGGTCGAGGTCGGCGCTGTGGATCGCCAGCGCGTCGGCGGGCTCGCCGTGCAGGCGGACGATCGTGCCGTCGACGTCGAAGGGCAGCGTGCGGAGGGCGCGCTCGAGGCGGACCTGGACGGTGCGCGCGCTGTCGTCGTCCTCGTACGGGTCGGGGTTGGCGACGCCGATCAGGTCGAGGGTCGCGCCGAGGTGGCGGGCGAGCTCGGTCGCGTGCGTGAGCGCGGCCTCGGCTTCGGGCGAGGCGTCGTAGGCGACGCCGATGTGGTCGATCGGCCGGTCGACGTGGCCGCGGGGCACGACGGCGACGGCGCACGGGGCGCCGTGGAGAAGGCGCTCGCCGGTGCTGCCGGGGATGACCCGGCCGAGGCGGCCGGTGTGGCTGGAGCCGAGCACGACCAGGCGTGCGTCCGTGGCTTCGGCGCGTTGGTGCAGCAGCTGGGCCGCGGACTCACCGCGGTGGGCGGAGACGTGCTGCAGGTCCGCGCCCTCGGCGTCGGCGAGAGCGCGGGCGAAGGCGATCGCTTCGTGCGCCGGCGCGGCGGGATCGACGCCGACGAGGATCGTGGTCACTGCGACTCGTGGTCTTCCGGGCCGATCGTCTGCATGACGGCGAAGATGACGCCGCCGGTCACGGCGAGGGCGAGGAAGATCGTGGCGACCATGGCCACCATGCCGCCGAAGGCGACGAACGCCGCTTCGGCGATGACGACGCCGAGGATGGCGACGGCGATGAGGCCGAGCAGGCTCTCGCCGGCCTTCTCAGGAGTGGGGGTGTGATGGGCTTCGGAGATCATGGCGCCAACGTACGGGCGCCATGAGCCCCTGCCTTCCGGCGGTTCTGCGGATTCCCGCTACGTAGTTGTCCGCACCGCCGTCGCGTCCCCGTACGGCGCTTCGCTGCGCTCGTACGGGCGCCCGAGCAGCATGTACAGCAGGCCGACGCCCGCCACGATCGAGCAGCCGAGCACGACGATCCACTTGTCGTACCAGGCCGCGTCGCCACGCGGCCAGGCGAGGTTGAGCGCGCCACCGACGCCGTAGATCAGCGCCGCAACGTTGATCGCGAAGCCGTAGCGGCCGAGCGTGAACTTGCCGCGCGGGACCCAGCCGCGACTGCGGGCGATCAGCGCCGCGACGACCACGAGCTGGAAGGCGATGTAGATGCCCGCGGAGGCGAACGAGATGACCTTCAGCAGCGCGCTGTCGCTGACGATCTCGGCGATGGCGACGATCGCGGCGGGCAGCAGGCAGGCGACGGCGAGCGCGACGGGCGGCACGTGCCGCTCCTTGCTGAAGCGCGAGAGCGCGCCGCTCGCGACGATCATGTCGTCCCGCGCGTAGGAGTAGATGAGCCGGCTCGCCGCGGCCTGCAGGCTCAGGATGCAGGACACGAACGAGATCAGCACGATCACCGTGATCACCTTCGCGCCGACCGACCCGAAGACGTCGGTGAACACGTTGCCGACGGGGTCGGCGTTCTCGCCGCTGATGATCGCGTTGAAGTCCGGCTGGGCGAGGATGAGCGCGGCCGTGATCAGCAGCGCCGCGGCGCCGCCGACGTAGATCGTGCGGCGCATCGCCTTCGGGATCGTCCGGCCCGGGTCCGGGACCTCCTCGGCGACGTCACCGCAGGCCTCGAAGCCGTAGAACAGGTACAGGCCCAGCAGGGAGGCGGCCAGGAACGCGCCGAGGTAGCTGCCGTCGCCCTCGGTGCCGAGGCTGTCGAAGAACACGCTGAAGTCGTGGTGGCGTTCGAAGAGCAGCAGCCAGAGGCCGACGAACAGCGCGCCGATCAGCTCCGCGGCGAAGCCCGCCATCGCGACGCGGCCGAGCGTCTTGGTGCCCGTGAGGTTGATCAGCAGGCACAGCACCATCAGGCCGGCCGCGATCAGCACCGTCGTGAAGCGGGACGGCGTGAAGCCGAACAGCGAGCCGACGAACACGACCGCGCCGGTGGAGACCGACGCCACCGTGGCGATCAGCGCCCAGCCGTAGATCCAGCCCGTGATCCACGCCCAGCGCCGGCCGATCAGCCGCCGCGCCCACGGGTAGATCCCGCCCGCAACCGGGAACTGGGCGACGATCTCCGCGAACACGAGCGCGACGAGCAGCTGCCCGATGCCCGCGATGACGATGCTCCAGATCATCGGCGGGCCGCCCGCGACGAACCCGAGCGCGAACACGGAGTAGATGCCGACCACGGGGGACAGGTACGTGAACCCGAGGGCGAAGTTCTCCCACAGGCCCATCCGGCGCTCGAAATGGCTCTCGTAGCCGAGCTCGGCCAGGCGTGCAGCGTCGTCGGTAGTCGCCATGCGCGGGACGATCTCACCCCGGGCGGACGGATCGTGGCAATTGCGACTTGAACCTCTCAGGAAGCTCTGAGGGAACGCCCAGCCCGCTCGCAGCGCGCGGGTCGATGGTGACCACATGTCGACCCTCGCCATCCCTCAGCCGCGCCACCGGGCCGGTTCTCTCTCGGCGCTCCGCGCGCTCGTGTCCAGGCCCGAGTTGGTGCTGCTGCTGGTGCTCGCCGGCGGGCTGAACCTGTGGGCGCTCGACCTCAACGGCTACGCCAACGACTACTACGCCGCGACCGTGCGGTCGATGACGCAGTCCTGGCACGCGTTCCTGTACGGCTCGTTCGACGCGGCCGGGCTGCAGACGGTCGACAAGCCGCCGCTCGCGTTGTGGGTGCAGGCGCTGTCCGCGCGCGCGTTCGGGTTCAACTCGTGGGCGCTGCTGGTGCCGCAGGCGCTGATGGGCGTGGCCACGGTCGCGTTGACCTATGACCTCGCGCGCTCGCGCTTCGGCCGTGCCGCCGGCTTCGTGGCCGGGGTGACGCTGGCGCTGACGCCGATCACGGTCGCGATGTCGCGCCACAACAACCCGGACGCGCTGCTCGTGCTCTGCCTCGTGGCGGCCGTGTGGGCGCTGGATCGTGGCCTGCGGCAGGGCGGTTCTCTGAAGTGGCTCGTGTGGGCCGGCGTGTTCGTCGGGCTCGGGTTCGAGACGAAGATGGCGGCGGCGCTGATGGTCGTCCCGGGCATGGCGCTCGCGTGGTTCTGGGTCGCGCCTCGCGGTCGGATGATCGCCTTCAAGCAGCTGCTCGTGGGTGGAGCCGCCATGGCGGCAGTCGGCCTGGCGTGGCCGGTGCTGATGTGGCTCACGCCCGCCAGTGACCGTCCCTACATTAGCGGCACCGACGACAACTCGATCTGGTCGCTGATCCTCGGCTACAACGGCCTCGGCCGACTCTTCGGCCAGGACGGCGGGCCTGGCGGTGGCGGCGGCATGGGTGGCGGCGGCGCGACGTTCGGCGGCGAGGCCGGCCCGACGCGCCTGCTCAACGCCGCACTCGGCGGCCAGGCGGGCTGGGTGATCGGCTTCGCGCTGGTCGCCGGCCTCGGCGTGCTGCTGATGAGCAAGCTGCGCCGCACGGACGAGCGCACGGGCTACGTGATCGCCGTCGGCGGCGCGTTCCTGGTCACCGCGGTCGCGTTCAGTCGCGCGGAGGGCATCTTCCACCCGTACTACGTCTCCGCGCTCGCGCCGTTCACCGCGCTACTCGTCGGCGCCGGTTGGAGCCTCATCCGCCACCGCGCCTGGGGTCCGCTGCTGCTCGCGGGCGGCATCGCCACCGAGCTGGTCGTGATCGCCAACGCGGCGACCGACCTCGACTGGATGACGGGCGTGCTGCTCGTCGGCGGCGCGCTCGCGGCCGTCGGCATCGTGTTCGCGCCCAAGCTGCGCACGGCCGCGGCGACCGCGGGCATCGGGCTGCTGCTGCTCGCGCCCGCCTCCTGGGCGGTGCAGACGCTCGGCCACGCGACGAGCTCGACGTTCCCCGCGGGCGGCCCGACGTCCTCGATGGGCATGGGCGGCGGCGGTCGCGGCGGGTTCGGTGGCGGCCAGCCGCCGGCCGGCATGACCCCGCCGAGTGGGAATGGGCCGGGCACCGCCAACGGTGGCGGGTTCGCGCCGGGCGCGGGCGGCGCGGCGGGCGGCCAGTCCGGCTCGTCCGGCACGAACAGCGGCGGCGCGGCCGGCGGTGCGAACGGCAGCTGCGGCCCGGGGTCGAGCCGGGCGCGCGGCGGTTGGCCGACGCGCTGCGAGCGTGC
>NZ_JAPDDP010000048.1 GCF_027587195.1 Solirubrobacter phytolaccae
TGCCCGCGCGTTCGTCTCCGAGCTGCGGGAGGCGCTCGAGCGTCCGGTCCACCCGAAGCCGCCCGCCGCGCCACCACGCGCCGCGCCAACTCGCGGCGCCGCCCCACCCACGAGCACGGCGCCCGCCCCCAGCAGCAGCGCGAGCACCAGCGCGATCCACTCCAGGCGCCGGACGTCCTGCGCCGTCTGCACCACGTCCAGCGGCAGCCCCGAGGTCGTGTCCGTCAGCGTCACCCGCAGCGTGTCCGGGATGCGCGCGGCGAGGTCGGGGCGCAATCGGTCCAGCGCGTCCGCGAGCAGCAGGCCGACGTCGGCGACGGTCAGCGTCACGGTCGTCGCGTTCGCGTCGAACGCGGAGCGGTGCACGTCGCGGACCGCGCCGCGCACGATCGCGCCGAACGCGCCCGACCGCACGACGCCCTCGGCCACGCTCAAGACCAGTGGCCGGATCGCCACCAGGTCCGGCTCGGCCCGTATGGCCGCGTCGGTCAGCCGCCGCGCGACCTCCTCGCTGACCGCCGGCGTGCGCAGCGCCTGCTCGGTGCGGGCGGCGAACCCGTTGGCGTCGAAGACCTCGCGGCCGGCGTACGCGGCGACCACCGCGGCCATCAGCGCGACGGCCGCGAGCACGGCCAGCGTCCAGGAGATCGCGCCACGCATCGCCCGTAACGCTACGGCTTCACTCCACCTGGACGATGTGCGCTCACCCAAACCGCGCGCATGATCCGCTTGTGGCTCTGCACATCGACATCCCCACGCCCGCGCAGCTCGCGACGCTGCTCGACACGCGGGCCCCCGACTGCGTCTCGATCTACCTGCCGACCAGCCCGCTGCCGCAGGACGCGGACGCCGCCCGGATCGAGTTCAAGAACCTGGTCGCCGAGGCGGGCACGAGCAACGAGCTGCTCACCGACCTGGCCGAGGACCCGATCGCGTGGCTCCTGCTCGCGCACAGCCTCGCGGTGTTCGCGACGCCCGGCTCGCTGCGCAGCTTCCGGCTGCCGAACCGGCTCACCAGCCTGGCGGTGGTGGCCGACCGCTTCCACATCAAGCCGCTCCTGCGCGCGGTCACGTTCCCGCAGGCCGCGCTCGTGCTCGCGCTCTCCCAGCACGACGTGCGCCTGATCGAGGTCGCGGGCGACGTGCCGCCGTCCGAGGTCGAGCTGCCGGAGCTGTTCCCGCTCGACACGGTCCACCTGCACCGCTACGCGCGCCAGATCGACCGCGCCCTGCGCCCCACGCTCGCCGGCCTCGGCCTCCCGCTGATCCTCGCCGCGACCGAGCCGCTGGACTCCTTCTACCGCTCGACCAACACGTACCCGGCCCTGCTCGACGAGGGCGTCCCCGGCAACCCCGAGCACATGACGCCGGCCGAGCTGGCCGCAGCCTCTCGCCCGATCCTCGACGCCCTCTACGCCGCCCAGCTCGACGCCGTGCGCGAGCGCTTCAAGGCCTGGCAGTCCCGCGGCCGCGCCGCCACCGACCTGTCCGACGTCGCCCGCGCGGCCACGTTCGGCGCGGTCGACACGCTGCTCGTCGACATCGACGACCTTGTCGAGGGCAGCATCGACGACAGCGGCACCATCAGCGACGGGGACGGTCAGGGCGTGGTGGACGAGATCGCCCGCCGCGTGATCGCCACCGGCGGCAAGGTCCTCGCCGTCCGCCGCGACGACATCCCGCACGGAAACACGGCGGCCGCACTGCTCCGGCATCCCGTCTAGAAGCTCCAGAACACCGGCACCAGCAGCACCGCGACGACCCCGAACAGCACCAGCAGCGGGAGCCCGAGCTTCCAGTAGTCGCCGAACCGGTAGCCGCCCGGTTCCATCACCATCAGGTTCGCGGGCGTCGCGACCGGGGTGAGGAACGCGGCGGCCGCCGACACCGTGACGGCCATCAGCACGGGCTCGGGCGCGATGCCCATCTCGGCCGCCGCCGACAGCGCGATCGGGATCACGATCAGCGCCGTCGCCATGTTCGAGATCAGCTGCCCGAGCAGCGCCGTCAGCAGGAAGAGGCCGAGCAGCAGCCAGCGCGGGCCGAGATCGCCGACGACCGACACGAGGCCGTCGGCGAGCTGCTCGGCCGCGCCGCTCGCGACCATCGCCGCCGACAGCGACATCATCCCGCCGACGAGCACGACCGTCGTCCACGAGATCCCGCGCTGCGCCTGCTCGACGCTCAGCACGCGCAACACGATCATGGCGCTCGCCGCGAGCAGCCCCGCGACGGCGGGCGGCACCGCGCCCGTCGCCAGCAACAGCACCATCACGGCCAGCACGGCGAGCGCCCGCTTCGCTCCCTCGCCCAAAGGCACCGCCGCGCGCCGCACGTCCTCCACCGGGTCGACCACGAGCACCTCGTCGAGCCCGCGGTCGAGCGCCGCCCACGTGCCCTGCAGCAGCAGCGTGTCGCCCTCCTCCAGGTCGGTCGCGCCCAGGTCCTCCCCGCCGCGCCGCACGGCCAGCACCGCGAGGTCCCCGCTCGGCGTGATCATGCCCGGGAAGACGCGGTCGCCGGCGAGGTCCGAGCGCGGCGGGATCACGACCTCGGCCACGCCCTTGCGCCGGTTCAGCAGCGCCTCCTCGGGGTGGTCGAGCTCGTACTGGGCGATCAGCGTCCGCGCGTGCCCGCTGAAGTCCGGGGCGATCGAGCGCGGCGTGCGCGAGGGCAGCAGCCGCTCCCCGAACAGCACGACGATCGCCACCGTCCCGATCGTCAGCGGTAGCCCGACCAGCGCGAACGAGAAGTACCCGAAGCCGTCCGGTGCCGCGTCCGCCACGATCACGTTCACCGGCGTCCCGGTCAGCGCGAGCAGCGAGCCGGCGTGCGCCGCGAACGCGAGCGGCAGCATCAGCTGCGAGGGCGAACGACCCGTGCGCACGGCGAGCAGAACCCCGACCGGCACCAAAGCCGCGACCGCACCGTTGACGTTGATCAGCGCCGTCAGCACGGCCACCAGCCCGAGCGTGTAGACGAGCAGCCGCACCCGGCTCTCCCCCACCCGCGCGACGAGCAGCTGCCCCACCCAGGCCGTCACGCCCGCGGCCTCCAGCGCCTCGCTCACCACGAACAGCGAGGCGATGAACAGCACGGCGGGATCGCCGAACCCGGCCAGTGCGTCCTCCAAAGACAGCACGCCGCACGCCCACAACGCCAGCGGCACCAGGATCGCGACGATCGCCACCGGCAGCCGGTCCACGACGAACAGGACCACGGCCGCGCCGAGCACGACGAACGTGATCGCGCTGTCGTCCATGACGGCCTACGGATGGACGGGCGAGCCCGGTCCCAACGGGACCCCGAGCAGATACCACACGACGAAGAACGCGGTCCACGCGATCGAGAGCACGACCACGAACGGCAGCATCAACGACACCACGGTGCCGATCCCCGCTTGCCGGTTGTAGCGCTGCACGAACACGACGATCAGCGGGAAGTACGCCATCAGCGGCGTCAGCACGTTCAGCGGCGAGTCGGCCACGCGGTAGGCGGCGAGCACGGTCTGCGGCGTCACGTCGAGCCGGATCAGCAGCGGGATGAAGATCGGCGCGAGGATCGCCCACTTCGCGATCGCCGCGGGCATGATCAGGTCCACGACCATCGTCACGAGCATGAAGCCGAGCAGCAGCCAGACGGCGCCGATGTCCATCTGCTCGAGCACGTCGCCCAGCGACACCGCGGCGACCTCGGCCATGTTCGAGTACGAGAAGTACGCGATGAACTGCGCGATCAGCAGGAACAGGAACAGCAGGCTCGCCATCCCCGCCCACGACTTCGTGATCGAGGCGAGGATCTCCGCGCTCGTCTTGATCGTGCCGGCGCCGCGCCCGTAGGCCAGGCCGGCGGCGAGGAAGATCACCGCGATGATCACGATCAGGCTGTCCATGAACGGCGAGTCGCCGATCACGCGGCCGGTCTCCGGGTCCTGCAGCGGTGCGCCCGGGATCGCGGTCAGCAGCGCGATCACGGCGACCACGGCCAGCGTCGCCCACAGCGCGTAGCGCAGCCCGCGCGCCTCGGCCACCTTGTCGACGACCGGCTCGTCCTCCGGCTGCTCCCCCGCCTGCGACGCGTCCCACGGCCCCATCCGCGACTCGACCATGCGCGAGGACACGAACGTCAGCACGATCGTGACGAACAGCGCCGAGACGATCCCGAAGTACAGGTTCGCGGCGAGGTCGATGTTCGCGTCGGGGTCGACGAGCGCGGACGCGTCGTTCGTGATCTCGGTCAGCACGCCGTCCAGCGGCGTGATCAGGAAGTTCACGCCGAACCCGGCGGCGACGCCCGCGAACGCGGCCGCGATGCCCGCCAGCGGGTTCCTCCCCACGCTCTTGAACGCGACCGCACCGAGGGGTATCAGCACGATGTACCCCGCGTCGGAGGCGACGCTGGAGATCATGCCCAGCAGCACGATGATGAACGTCAACGTGCTGCTCGAAGACACCGCGACGAGCTTGCGGATCAGCGCGCCGATGAGGCCCGCGGCCTCCGCGAGGCCGACGCCGATCATCACGACGAGGATGATCGCGACCGCCGCGAAGTTGCGGAAGTTGTCGACGAACGACGTGAACAGGAAGCGCACGCCGTCGCCGGTCAGCAGGCCCTCGACCTCGGTCGTCTTCTCACGCACCTGGTAGTCGTCGGCCGGCTCGTGCTCGGTCGGCCCGACGTACACGGAGTCGGTGGAGCCGCCGTAGTAGGTCTCCTCGGCGGTCGCGGGCGGCGGCTCGACGACCTGGTAGGTGGCGTCCACGTCCAGCCACGCGAGCAGCTGCGAGAGCACGATCACGCCCACGCACAGCCACAGGAACAGGATCGCCGGGTCGGGCATCTTGTTGCCCAGGCGCTCGATCCCGTCGAGCATGCGCTGCATGCGGGTGTGCGGCGGCGCCGACGGTGCCGGGCTCGCCAGGGTGTCAGCCACGCTGTGCGCTCCAGCGCTCGGCGAACTCGCCGAAGAACGCGGCTTCGAACGCCACCGCCCGCTCGAGCTCCTCGATCAGCACACGCTCGTCCGGCGCGTGGATGTTCGCGTAGCCGTCGGTCGCGCCGACGAGCAGGATCTCGGCCTCCGGGGACGCGGCGGAGAGGGCGTTGACGAGCGGGATGGAGCCGCCGCCCGCCGCCGTCACCGGCTCCTTGCCCCATGCCTTGACCATCGCCGCGCGGGCGGCCGCGTAGCCGGGCCCGGACGTCGCCGCCGCGAACCCGTTGCCGGTCGCGCCCGCGGACACGGTGAGCGAGATCCCGAACGGCGCCTGCCGCTCCAGGTGCGCCACGAGCGCCGCCTGCGCCTCGGCCGCGTCCTGCTCGGGATGGACCCGCAGGTTGATCACCGCCCGCGCGCCCGGCGAGACGGCGTTGAGCGCGTTGTCCACCGACGGCACGTCGATCCCGGTGACGGTGATCGCCGGCCCGGACCACACGCGCGAGCCGAGCCCGCCGCTGCCGATCAGCGGCACGCCCTCGCGGACCTCGGCGAGCTCGCGGAACTCGTCGTCGCTGTAGGACTCGCCCGCCCACTCCTCACGCCGCAGTCCGTCCACGGCCACGTCCCCGTTCTCGTCATGGAGCGAGGTGAGCGCGCGCAGCAGCGTCAGCAGCGCGTCGGGCGCGGCGCCGCCGAACTGGCCGCTGTGCTTGGCGCCGGCGAGCGTGGAGACCTCGACGGTGACCATCGCCATCCCGCGCAGCGCGACCGTCAGCGTCGGCACGCCCGGCCGCACGCTGCCCATGTCGCCGATGATCATCGCGTCGGCGCTGAACGCCTCCGGCGCGGTCGGCGGGTAGGTCGTCAGCGCGCCGCCGCCGACCTCCTCCTGGCCCTCGATCACGAGCCTGATGCCGACCGGCGGCTTGCCGTCCCAGGCGCGCAACGCGCCGACGTGGGCGACGATGTTCGCCTTCGAGTCGGCGCTCCCGCGGCCGTAGATCGCGCCGTCGCGCTCGACGGCCTCGAACGGCGGCGTGCTCCACAGCGTCTCGTCCCCGGGCGGGACGACGTCGTAGTGGCTGTACAGCAGCACGGTCGGCGCTCCGGGCGGCGCCGCGATCTCCCCGATCAGGACCGGGGCGGTGCCGGGCAGCTCCAGCACGTCGACGGTCACGCCGACGTTGCGGAACAGCGTCGCGACGAGGTCGTAGGCGTCCAGCAGCGGTTGCCGCGGCTCGGGGAAGTCCGGCGCGGAGATCGACGGGATGGCGACCAGAGCGGCGAGATCCCGCTTCAGACCCGAGAGCATGGCGGCGAGCGTCCGTGCGCCAGGGGTGAGTCGGCATCACCCATGCGGGATGATGCGCTTCAGCGTGTACGAGCTGTTGCGGCTGCAGAACCGGGACCGCGGGGAGACGACGGTCTACCTCGTCCGCCATCCGCTTCCCGCGACGCGCGTGTCGGTGCGGCATTTCGACCCGCCGACGCGGCTGGATCACTGGTGCGCGTCGACCGGCCATCCCGAGGCGATGGTCGGCGGGTTCTTCCTGCGCGATCCCTACCGGCCGCTCGGCGAGGTGTGGCGGGACGGCGTCGCGCTCGCGCACGAGCCGGTGGCGGAGCCGTGGGCGCGGCTCCGGGCGTGCGTGCACTTCAGCGGCGGTGTGCGTGTGGCCGCGCGCGAGGAGCTACCCGAGCAGCCGATCGGCGACCTCATCCAGGCCGGCCCGCTGCTCGTCCGCGACGGCGTGTCGGTGATCGACGGCACCGACGCCGAGGGCTTCAGCGCCGGCGCGGGCCAGTTCGACTCCGACATCACGGAGGGCCGCTACCCGCGCGCCGCGCTGGGCGTCAACGACGACGAGCTGCTGGCGGTGTGCTGCGACGGCCGGCGCTCGGGCGTGGACGCGGGGCTGGAGCTGGCCGAGCTGGCGCGGCTGCTGATCTCGTGCGGCGCGCGTGACGCGATCAACCTCGACGGCGGCGGCTCGGCGACGCTCGTGCACCGCGGCCATCTGCTCAACCGGCCGTACTCGAACACGGACCAGCCGGCGCCCGAGTCACGCCCGGTGGTCACCGCGCTCGTGTTCACGGCCTGAAGACCACGAGCGCCTCGGCGGGATGGCCGACCGCGCTGAGCGCGTGCGGCTCCCAGGTCGAGAACTCGGCCGAGTCGCCCTCGCGCAGCTCGCGCTCGCCCGCGCCGACGATCAGCCGGACGGTCCCGGAGAGCACGTGCAGCCACTGGTGGCCCTCGTGCTGGTGCCGCGCGGGCGCCTCGACCGGCACGACGATCCGATACACCCGCGGCCCGCTCGTCGACTCGTCGCCGACGGGCTGCCACACGCGCCCGTCACGCGCCGGCGACGGCTCCGCGTCGCTGGCCAGCAGCGCGTCGGTGGAGAGCTCCAACGCCGCCGCGAGCCGCTCCACCTGCGCGAGCGTCAGGCGGCGCGCGCCGGTCTCCAGTCGGCTGATGGTGGACGCCGTCAGCCCCGCGCGCTCGCCGAGCTCCGCCAGCGAGAGGCCGCGCTCGAAGCGCGCCTGCCGGAGCCGCGCGCGTACCTGTTCCTCGATTGCCATTCCGGCAACGAGGTTGGCAGCGGGTGCCGAGTCCCTCAAGCTCGAGGGCATGCTGATCGACGGACCCGCCGGACCCATCCACGCCGTCTCTGAAGGGGAAGGCCCGCTCGTGCTGCTCGTGCACGGCTTTCCCGAGGGCGCGTGGTCGTGGCGTCATCAGCTGCCGGTGCTGGCGCGAGCGGGCTACCGGGCGGTCGCGATCGACGTCCGCGGCTACGGGCAGTCGGTCGTGCCGGAGGGCGTCGAGGCGTACCGGATGGTCGCCCACGTCGCCGACAACGTGGCCGTGCTCGACGCGCTCGAAGCCGAGACCGCGGTGGTGATCGGGCACGACTGGGGCTCCCCGATCGCGGCGGCAAGTGCGCAGCTGCGGCCGGACCGCTTCCGTGCGGTCGGCCTGCTGGGCGTCCCGTACGCGCCGCGCGCCGACGCTCCCCCGCAGTTCCCGCCGGACTTCTACGTCGGCCACTTCCAGGAGCACGGCGAGGCGGAGATCGAAGCCGACGTGCGCGGCTGGCTCCAGCGCTTCTACGCGGCCCTGACCGACGGCACGCCGGGCTGGTTCGGCGTCCCGATGCAGCTCCCGGACGCGCCGCTCCCCGCCTGGGTGGACGGCTTCGACGCGATCGTCGCCGCCTTCGAGCGCAACGGCTTCGCGGGCCCGCTGAACCGCTACCGGAACTTCACCCGCGACTGGGAGGACCTGGCCGCGTTCGCCGAGCTCCGCGCGCCGTCGATCTTCATCACGGGCGAACGCGAC
This sequence comes from Solirubrobacter phytolaccae, assembly GCF_027587195.1. Classification (GTDB taxonomy): domain Bacteria; phylum Actinomycetota; class Thermoleophilia; order Solirubrobacterales; family Solirubrobacteraceae; genus Solirubrobacter; species Solirubrobacter phytolaccae. The sequence goes on from NZ_JAPDDP010000048.1 coordinate 8,286, forward strand.
AGCACCCGCCTGTGGATGCCCGACCCCGAGGGCGCCCACGTCATCCCCGGCGCGGGCCACTTCGCCCAGCTCCAGGCGCCGGACGCCGTCAACGCGCTCCTGCTCGACTTCCTACGAGCGCTTTAGCTGCGCGAGCCGCTCCGCCTCCTCCGGCGTGAGCTCCTCGGCGAGGATCCGGGTGATCGTCTTCAGCGGCGCGATCGCCTGGCGCCCGCGCGCGGTGACCTTCGACCCGTCGAGCAGCAGCACGCGGTGCTCGGACTGCTCGAGCATCGCCCGCTTGACCTCGGCCTCGAGCGCGTCGGCGTCCGTCATCACGCCCGACGGCGCGATCCCGGTCACGCTCAGGAACGCGCTGTCGGCGAAGTGGTCGCGCACCGCGCGGACCGCCGACGGGCCGACGTAGGAGCTCGTCAGCCGCCGGAACGTCCCGCCGATCGCGATCACCTCGATGTCGGACGCCTCGCTGCCGGACAGCTCGTGCAGGACGGGCAGGCTGTTGGTGACCACGCGCAGCGCGAGCTGACGCAGCGTGATCAGCCGCGCGAGGTAGTACGTGGTCGAGGAGGCGTCGAGGAACACGGTCTGGCCGGGCTCGAGCAGCGCGTAGGCCGCTTCCGCCAGGCGCGACTTGGCCTCCGAGTGCTCGCGCAGCCGGTGCGCGAAGGAGTCCTCCCCCGCCGCGATCGACGGCCGCACCGCCCCGCCGTGCGTGCGCCGCGCGACGCCACGGTCGGCCAGGATCGTCAGGTCCCGCCGCGCCGTCATCGGCGAGACGCCGAAGCGCTCCTGCAGCTCCGCCACCGTCACCGCGCCGCTCGCCTGCAGCAGCTCCGCGATCTGCGTCCGCCGCGCCTCGCTCAACGCGGGCAGCTCCACCACCGTGTCGACCCCCATTGGCGGGAGGTCTATCGGGCCGGGCGGTCGTTCGCGTCGGGGATTCCCCTACGGTTTGCGCGCTTCGCATAAGGGTCGCGGTCGTCTTCGCGTCCGCATTGCGTCCAATTTCTGCGTTTCACCCGGGTGGCTGCCGACGACATAGGGCATGCGCCTGTTCGTCGCGTCAGTCGTGGGTCTCTTCGCCGTAGCGTTCGCTCCCGCGAGCGCCGGCGCGGCCCAGCGGTGGGCCTCCCCCACCAGCGCGCAGACGTCCGGCGCGTGCCTCGCGGTCGACCCGTGCACCCTCTTCACCGCCCTCGACGGAGCCACGACGGGCGACGAGGTGGTGCTCGAGTCGGGCCGTTACGTGATGGCGGCGCCGCTCACGGCCCGCGCGCGGGTCACGCTGCGCGGCGCGGGCCCGGCGCGCCCGGTGATCGTCGGGTACGAGCTCTCCGAGGACGACGCGGTGCTGACCTTCCGGACCGGCGGGACGCTGCGCCACCTCGAGATTCAGGCCGCCCGCGGCCAGCAGGACGCGCTCGAGCTGCAGGGCGGCGTCGCCGAGGACCTCGTGCTGACCGCGGCCGGCGGCAACGGCGCGCGGATCTTCACCTCCGGTGGCGGGACCGTCGTGCGGGACGTGCTCGCGCGCTCCGCGGTCCAGAACGACAGCGACCGCGCCGCGCTGCGCCTCAAGCAGTCCGGTGGGCCGGGCGAGATCACGTTGCACAACGTCACGGCGCTCGCGCCCGGCGCGAACGGCATCCGCTGCGAGGTCAACAACGGCACCGTGACGATCGTCAACACGCTCGCGCGCGGCGCCAAGGACATCAAGGCGGCGGCCTCCAGCCACTGCACCGCGAGCTTCTCGAACTTCCGCACGGCGCTGTCCCCCAACCTCGTCGCGGGCACGGGCAACCAGCACGGTGACCCGCTCCTCGACGCCGACGGGCACCCGCTGGTCGGCTCGCCGACGATCGACGCCGGCACCACGGATTCCTCCCTCGGCACGACCGACCTCGCGGGCTGCCCGCGGACGCTCGGCGGCGCGCCGGACATCGGCGCCTACGAGTACACGCCCGGCGCGTGCGCCGAGCCCCCGGTCGAGGAGGCGCCGCCGGTCGGGGAGGCGCCGCCGGCCGCTCCCGTTCCCCCGGTGACCGCCATCACCACGACTTCGGCGCCCGCGCCCGACACCGTCGCCGAGCTCCCGCCCGGCGTGCCCGCGCCGACCCAGGGTTCCTCGATGGTCGTCAGCCCTCAGGGGACGGTGCGCGTCCGCCAGCCCGGCACGAACCGCTTCGTCGAGCTCGAGGCCGGCGCGCAGATCCCGCTCGGCAGCGAGATCGACGCGACCAAGGGCCGCGTCACGCTCGTCACCGCCGTCGCCGGCGGGCTGCAGGACGGCACGTTCTGGGGCGGGCGCTTCGCCGTGCGCCAGGACGCCAAGGGTGAGGGCATGACGTCGCTCGTGCTCAAGGGCGGGAGCTTCAAGGGCTGTCCGAAGACCGAGCGGGCGAGCGCGGCGGCTTCATCCAAGAAGAAGAAGCCGGTCCGCAAGCTCTGGTCCAAGGACAAGAACGGGCGCTTCCGCACCCACGGGCACAACAGCGTCGCCACCGCGCGCGGCACCAACTGGCTGACCGAGGACACGTGCGCGGGCACCCGCACGCGCGTGCTCGAGGGCGCCGTCGCCGTCCGCAACCTGAAGACCACGCGCACCACGCTCGTCAAGGCCGGCCAGTCCTTCCTCGTGCGCCGTCGATGAGCACCGCCCGCATCCGCCTCGTCCTCGTCGCCGGGCTGCTCTCCGCCGTGCTCGCGGTCGCCGCGCTGCTCTCCGGCGTGTTCGGGGACCTCGAGCACACCACCGTCGATCAGCGCTTCCGCGTGCGTGGCGCCGAGCCGGAACGCCAGCTGGTCGTGGTCGCGGTCGACGACGTCACCTTCTCCGAGCTGGGCGAGGCGTGGCCACTCCCCCGTTCGCTGTACGGCAAGGCCGTGGACGAGCTGCACGACGCGGGCGCCCGCGAGATCGTCCTCGACGTCCAGTTCACCGAACCGACCGAGGAGCGCGAGGACATGGCGCTCTACGAGGCGATCGAGCGCGCCGGCGGCGCCGTCATGGCCACGACCGAGAGCGACGGGCACGGCCACACGAACGTGCTCGGCGGGGACGAGAATCTTGCCGCGATCGGCGCGCAGGCCGGCGCCAGCAACCTGCCGGGCGAGCGTGAGGGCGTGCTCCGCCGGTTCGCCCACGACGTCGTCGGGCTCAAGACGCTCGCGGTCGTCGTCGCCGAGCGTCAGGGCCGACCGGTCGACGAGGGTCGGTTCCCCGCCGATGGCGCGTACATCGACTTCGCCGGGCCGCCCGGCACGGTCCCGACCTATTCGCTGTCGGCCCTGTTGGCGGGCGACGTCCCGGCTTCCGCCCTGCGCGGCAAGACGGTCGTGATCGGCGCCGGTGCTCCGACCCTGCAGGACCAGCAGGTCACGGCCGCTTCCGACGAGCCGATGTCCGGTCCGGAGATCCAGGCGAACGCGATCTCCACCCAGCTGCGTGACCAGCCGCTGCGTGACGCGCCGATCTTGCTCGGCGTGTTGGCGACCGCGCTGATGGCGTTCATGCTGCCGCTGCTCGCGCTTCGTTTGAGGCCGCTGCTCGCCGCGCTCGCCGGCCCGGTCATCGGCATCGCCTACGTGGGCATCGCGCAGCTCGCGTTCAACGGGGGCATGGTCCTGCCGGTGGTCGCGCCCTTGTTCGGGCTCGCGTTCGCGACCGTGGCGACCGTCGCCGCCTCCCACCTGCTCGAGACGCTCGCCCGTCAGCGCATGGGCGTGCGCAACGTCGAGCTGCGCCAGGAAGTGGCCGACGCCGAGCTGGAGATCATCGAGCGCCTCGGCCGAGCGGTCGAGTCGCGCGACGAGGAGACCGGCGACCACATCGACCGCATCGGCGACCTCGCCCACTCGTTGGGGTTGGCCGCGGGTCTCGATGTGGAGACGGCCGAGCGCCTGCGACGGGCCAGCGCCATGCACGACGTCGGCAAGGTCGCGATCCCCGACAGCATCCTGCGCAAGCCCGGTCGTCTGACCGACGAGGAGCGCGCCGTCATGCAGACCCACACGACGATCGGCGCCGGGCTTCTGGCCGGCTCCCGTTCCCCGCTGGTGCAGATGGCCGAGGTGATCGCCTTGACGCACCACGAGCGCTGGGACGGCAGCGGCTACCCGAACGGGATAGCGGGCGAGGACATACCCTTCATGGGCCGGATCACCGCGATCTGCGACGTCTTCGACGCGTTGATTTCACCGCGCGTGTACAAGAACGCCTGGACCGTCGAGGACGCGCTGGACGAGATCGAGCGCGAGAGCGGGCATCACTTCGACCCGGAGTTGGCGACGCTCTTCCTCGCGCTGCACCGGGGTGCTGCTACGGAATCAGGGCGCCTGCGGCAGCTTGTGTGACCCGCGCTTGGCGGGCTTCGCCGAAGGCGGCGGCACCATCGGGCCGATGTCGCCGTCGGGCGCCTCGTCCAGGTCGAGGATCACGGGTGCGTGGTCGCTCGGACCGGACCCCTTACGTGCGAGTCGATCCACCCAGGCGGCTTTGCGGCGCTCCGCCACTGGCTCGCTCGCGAGGATCAGGTCGATCCGCATGCCCAGGTCCTTGTGGAACATGCCGGCCCGATAGTCCCAGTACGTGAACACGCGTTCCTCGGGCCAGCGTTCCCTGACCACGTCGCGGAGCGCCTTGGCGTCTTGGAGTGCGGTCAGCGCGTTCCGCTCCGCGGGCGTCACGTGCGTCGAGCCGACGTACGCCTCGGGGTCGAACACGTCCTCGTCCGTCGGAGCGATGTTCACGTCTCCGAGCACGATGGCCGCGTCGGGTCCGCTCGCGACCATCTCTTTGAGCGCTTCGAGCCACTTGAGCTTGTACTCGTAGTGCTCCGAATCGGGCTGGCGCCCGTTCGGGACGTACACGCACGTGGTCCTGATGCCGCCGGTCGTGGCCGTGACGGCGCGCGCCTCCTGATGCGGGAATCCAGGGCCGTTTGGAATGCCCTTGACGACGTCGTCGAGGCCGACCTTGGAGAGGATCGCGACGCCGTTCCACGCCGCCTCCCCATGAGCCGCAACCTCGTACCCACGCGCGCTGAGCTCGTCGCTGAGGAGGTCCGTGAAGGCCTCGTCGGTGAGCTTCGTCTCCTGCAGACACACCACGTCGGGCTTGCGCTCGTCCAACCACGGCAGCAGCCGAGGCACCCGCTGCTTGACCGAGTTCACGTTCCAGGTCGCGATTCGCACGTCCTTCAGCCTACGGCGGACGTCTGACGAGTAGACCTTTGCCGTGCGAGTCGGCCCGCGTCGGCACCTCCCTGCGCTCGCCCCCGAACCCTTGTCGGCGGGCTGTCTGGTTTGCGGGGCTCTTAAGTGCGCTGGGAGGTACCGCCGCGTGCCGCCCAGAATCGTGGGCTGGCGAACGTGGCGCCTTCTCTTTGACGGGGCGTGCGGAGGGAGGCTCCGAAAGATGCCGTGGCCTTTCGCCTCCTTGGCTTCCCGGAGATCAAGTCAGCCCCCCGCTTGATCGCCACGGCGTCCCTCCGGAACCTGACCCTCGGGCGGGCATTCCCTGACATCTCCGGTCCTTCGGAGCACTCGAGCGCGCCCCTGGTGGCATAGACCCAAGCTGGCAGGCACCGGCGCTACGACACGGGCCCGCCTCGCGCAGATGAGCGGTCGGGACGTTGCGCCAAGTCGAGTGCGACGACGCGGCGGCCACTGTCGCTATCACGCGAAAGGAGCAGTGCGACCGTACGCACGCCCGGCGTCGAAGCGTGAATCAGATCGCTAGGCGGCGTGACGCTTGACAAGCGGAATGATCTCCGCCAGCGCCGGTTCGCTGGATTTGACCTTAGGCCCTTCCCGGGTCCAGCCTTCAAAGTCGTGGACAATCGTCTTGTCGCCGGGCTCGCGCGGCGCCAACTTGCGTGCGAGGATGTCCGCGTATCGCCGATCGTGAGTTGTGACGATCAGCTGTCGTCTCCCGCGGAGTCGGCGAAACAGGTCTCCGAAACCGAGCACCGCGACGGTGTCGAGGGACTGCAGCGGATCGTCGAGAATAAGGAATGGCAGCATCGCGTCGTGAGCGTTGAGCGCCATCCCGAGGAAGTACGAGAGCGCGACGACGTTCACCTGTCCCTCGCTGAAAACAAGCAGTGGGTTGGCTTCGAGTTCACGAATTGGGTCGTACACGACGGGCTTGACCTGATTCGCCTTTCTGAAGACATCCTGTCGCGAGCGCAGCTCAGTGAACGCCGGATTTGGATTCAAGCGGTCGAAGACTTCGGCGAAGCTTGGCTGTAGCTTCGCAAGCGCGCCGGCGATGATCCGTTCAGCGGCCGCGTGGGCACTGTCGTCGAGCGCCTTGGCGCTCTCGTAGCTGCGGTCGAGAGCCGAGAGCTCTGTAGTCATCGCGGCCAACTCGGTTTCGAGCGCGTTGGCCTCGGCGTCTAGCCGCTCTAGGTGAGCCGCGGCACTAGCCTGCCGCAGTTCGCGCCAAAGGATTCGCGACTCTCCAAGTGTTCGCTCGAAGCCGTCGACGGCGGATTGAAGCTCATCGGGATCGTCCGGAACCTCGGCGAGCCGCATCCCGCTCTCGGCGGCGACGGCTTCGCGAAGCGCGGCGCGCGCCGTCGCAGTCTCGTGAGCGATGCGCTGTGCCTCTTCGAGCCCCAGACGCGCGGCGGACAGCCGTGACGACGACGAGGCAAGTGCGTCATTCGCCTCCTGTACAGCCGACACCAACTCGCTTGACATGGCGACGGTCTCCCGAAGACGGTCGGCGAGCGTTGTTCGGTCGACGGACTGACCGCACACAGGACAGGTGTCGTCGGCAAGCAGCGAGAGCGCCGCTTCGGCGAGTCGTATTGCAGCGGGACCGCGGCGGGTTGCCTCGTCGAGGCGTTCGCGGGCTTCCGTGACCTCGCGCTCGATCGACTCGATGCCGGCCGCGTCCACCGCTGGGGCACGCGTGCCCTTGACCCGCAGGTCACGCAGCACCACGAGCGCCTCGCTGACGTTTCGGAGCGCGCGGCCGAACGCTGTGACGTCCGTTGCTGTAGGGACGTCGTAGACAAAACCTCGCGGAAGCTTCCGGCTCAGCCGATCAAGCGACGCGCGAACGGCATCATCGCCGGATGTCGCCGGAACCTCCGCTCGGGCAACCCGCGCACGCTCAACCGCTTCCTGACGGCGATGCTTGAGTGCTTCGAAGGCACGGTTGGAGGCTGTCCGCCGTGTGAGGAGATCACGCGCGGCCTGCTTCGTCGCGGATGAGAACGCAGTGACCCGCTCCAGGCCCACGATGGCGGCAATCCGGTCGTGCATCGCCGCCCCAGCGTCAAGCGTCGCACGCACGGCGTCTTGGCGGAGGATCCCCCACGTGTTCACGCTGACGGCGAGCGCTTCCGCGTCAGTGTGCCCGAACACCTCCGCCAGAATCCGTTCTGCCCCGGGCTGCTGCCGACCATTGCGCACGGCGGTGAGCGTCGACGCGCGGTGTCTACCGGATCGAGTGAACACATACGGCTCGTCGTCGGCGGTTAACTCGATCACCACGCGGGCCTCACCGCCGGCGTACCGACTCACAACCGGATCGTGGTCCTTCCGCATCCCTTTTACCCGCTGGTCGAGGTACTCGAGGTCGCCCGACAGGAGCCACAGGAACCCGTCGACGAGGGATGTCTTGCCCGATCCGTTGTTCCCGCGCACGAGCACGACGTCGGCGTCGAGGTCGAGCGACTGCGCGCGGGTGAATCCTCGGAACCCTTCGAGTTGGATGGACGTGAACTGAACGGACATCAGGGGATTTTCACCTCGCCGGTTGCCTCGAACGAGCGCATCGCGGCCTTGACTAGAGCCTCGTCTTGCCCGTCTGCAAGCAGGGCCTGGCGCACCGCGTCGAGCGGGTTCTCGAGGCTGATGCTCTCCGTCGCGCGCAGGGGCAGCAATGGGAGCAACGCTCGCGTGACTGCCTCGTCTTCTTCGATCGCGGGTCCCGCAAGGATGAGTTTGCGCGCATACCGCGTGTCGTGCTCAAGCTGTTCCCGGATGAGATCGTTCGCAGCGTCAGCCGCCGTCCGGATCGCGACGATGACGTAGAGGTCCCAGCTTCGCGGAGATGGTTCGCGACCGGCGATCTCGGTGAGAGTCGCCTGCGCGTCTTCAACCGTCTGAACGACGGTGTCCCACTCTGCCTCGGTGACGAGCACAAGCGCGTGTGGGGTTTCGGCCAGGAGCGTTGCGCCGAGCCTCTGCAGCGCACGCGTCTCGACAGCGAAGCCTCCTGTCTCAAGAACCCGACCGATTGATGCAAGTTCTTCCCGCAGCTTGTTCATGCCGCTAGCGCCCCTGCCACAGCGTCTTCGGCACGCACCAGGCGAACGTCCCCGACAGTCTCGCTTCCAACGTCGCCGACGGCGACGTCTTCCGCCGCAATGTCGGGCGGAGCGCTGGGTGACGGAAAGCTGCCGCGACCGCCGTGAACCACCGCAGCAACGGATAGGCCTGGCCGAAGACGACCCACGTTTCGACCACGCCGTACGCGCTCGCGCACCTTCCGATCGATATCTGCGAATGTCAACTCAGGCATAGACGCGATCTCGAGATACCGGTACTCCGACCGCACCGTCAGATGCTCTTCGCCGCCGGTGACGTGAACCGTTCCTCCGTCGTGGGAGGCCATCAGCGACACCGCCATCAACGTTTCGCGGCCGCGCTCGTCCAGCACGAACGCACGGCCGTCTTGATCCGATGTCACCCCGTCACGCCACCACCGGAGAATGCCGTTCGCGGGGGCCTGTTCGAACGCGGCACGCACGGTCTCAAAGCCAGCAAGCATGCGCTTCGTCCACTCCGCCTCGTCCACCAACTCGCGAACAGCGGCTCCGGTCCTCGACAATGCGTCGGCCACCAGCGCGCGGAGGAGATCATCGAGAAATGCGTCGGCACCCATCACAATCTCGACGTCGGCCGCCGCTTCGCCCAATGTCTTCTTCCAAGCATCCGACACGCCGAACAGGTCGACCACTCGTACGGTGGCACCGTCGAGCGCCCACAACTCGACGATGTCCTTGATGGGCTCGGTGACGTACATGCCGACTGTTCCGAGGCCGAGGAACACCACCATGCCGGCGGCGACGGCGCGCGCAACCTCAGCCTTCGCCCAGCCTTGCGGCGCGTCGACCTCGGCTTTCGTGACCGCGAGCGTTTGCGGTCGTTTCGCACATCCGTGGACCTTGTAGAGCCGCAGCGCCTGGCGAGGTTGAAGGCGTTCCTGTTGGCTGGCGACCGCTTCAATCTCGAGGTCGATTCGGCGCGCCGCATTCTCGATTCCGCGATCCCAATTGACCGACACGCCGGTAATGACGCCTTCGCGCATGAGGAGTGCAACAGCCTGATGTCCATAGTTGGGCTCCATGGTTCGGAACTCCGCGGCTTCGGAGGCTCGAACCTTGAAATCCGCCATGCGACCGGGCGCCTCACGCGCCACTCGGGCCGCAAGCGATTCGAGATCAGGCTCAGTGACGTCCGTTGTCCGCGCGTTGACAAGCTCCGCGACGAAAGGTCTGAGCTTGTCGGCAACTTGTGTGCCCTTCGGCCCGCAGGACGGATGCGCGATACTCAGCCCAGCGCCCATGTAGAACACCACCGGTTGGTCCTGCGCCGCCCGAAGGATCTCGTAGATCGAGACATCCGGTGGAACCGAGAGCGGTTCCGGAGAATGGCGGGATGACGGCGGTCGGCTCGGCGTGGCGGCGTTCTGCGGAGGGTTGTCCGGTGCAACCTTCCTGCTCAACGGGGAAGTGGGCGTACCCTTAGCGTTCTCCGCTCGTCCATCGCTCGACCGTACCGAATCCATGGCCGCGCAACCCTTTCAGATCGGGCATGGGAACTGCAACCTCGTGCTCCGAACGGCGACGCATGCCGCGACGTTCCGAACGGACCGAGCCCACAACGCCCTGCACCTCCCGCGCGAACGGAGCTGTCTCAGACCTGTCGTGTGCGAGCCGCTGGATGTACGTCGTCTTGAGGCGCCCCCGCGTTATGCGACCTCACCTCCGACCACGCGCAAGGACAGATGCTGCGCGAGCGGCCGCCCGAGCGATACCGTCGCTCTGGTGCACGCAACCGGATCATTTCGTTGGTCGCTGGAATCGCATTGACCGATCACCCTTTGCGCGTCGCCATGCGGGAGATGACAGCCCAGCTTTCGAGCGCGCTCGCAGCCAGCGCCGCCATCGCCCACAACGCCAGCATCGGCGCCGCGCGCGAAACCGTGGTGCGGGAGTTGCTTGCACCCTATTTGCCGGCACGGTTTCAAACGGCAACCGGTACGGCCGTGAATAAGGTCGGGGAAAGGAGTGATCAGCTCGATGTGATGATCGTCGATGGCACTGCCGGAAGGCCGTTCGTGAACGTGGGCGGCCAGAGTGTTGTGCCAGTCGAGCTCATCTACGCCTGCCTGCAGATCAAGACTTATCTGGCGCCGTCGACTGTCGCCGGGGCGGTCGAAAACCTTGCTTCGCTGCTGCGACTGTTTCCGCCCGGTGACGAAGCTGGTGGGGCCGAAGAGCGACCGTTCACCGCGATCGTCACCTACAAGGCGACCCGTGACGAGCGCGAGCTGTTCGAAGCCTTCGTCGAGGCCAACCTTCGGCTGCCTCCTGAAGAGCACGTGAACTGCCTACTCGTTCTCAACAAGTTCGTCACAGTGATGTCCGAGCGGGAGGAAGATCCGGCCAATCCGCACGGCAACTACCACCCGGTGCCGCGTTACGCGGCTGACCATTGGTCTACTGCTTCGTTTGGCGAAGATTCGACGCTCGCGTTTTACGTCCTGCTGAGCACTGAGCTAGCTGGGTACCGTCCGCCGGACTTCAGCCCGTGGACGTACGTGACGACCGCTGAACTATTGCCTTCCGGAACACTGGCCCGCTACTGGGGCCGCTACGACGACCCCGACGAACTGGCCGAACGGCGCAGAAGTCGCCACCCCCGCAAGAGACGGAAGCGGCGCGCCGACTGACCAGATGAGGTCGACGGTGCAGACACCGCTCAGTCGCGACGTCAAGCGGCTCGTAGCCACTCTCATTCCTTCTTGCGGCGATTCGTCGCCTGCGTTTCCTTCGACGTTCGCGGGCGTACAGTGACGTTCGGGGCGTCTCTGCTCGCAACTCGGCTCGTGTATTTCTCTTTGCGCCCCGGCTACGGTTCCGCTTATGGCAAAGGACGAGCAACTCAAGGCACTGCGAGAGGCGACCGTGGCAGAGAGCGAGATGATGTCGCCGCCGTACAGCCTCGAAGAAGCGAGGCGGGCGGATGGCTCACGAAAACCTCCTAACACGACAGGCGCACGCGGCGGCGCGTCACTGACGGAGCTCGTCGAGGGCGACACATCGCGTCTCGTCTCTGACCGGATCGACGCGACGATCAACAAACACGGGCTCTGAAGCTCGCTCACCGCTTCGCCGATGGAGGAGTCCTCCCGAACACACCTGATCCGTCAGCGGAGCGCGCGGCTGATGCGAGACGCATAGTTTCATTGCCGCCTTGCGCGGCGTGCGGTGGTCTCTGCCAAGCTGATGGCGACAACAGCTCAGCGGGTGGTGAGAGCGGTAGATTCGAGAGCGGGAGGCTCGAGCCAAGGCAGCACTGGTAACTGGCGAAACGGAATAGCCCCCTCGGCAGTCTTGAGGGCAATCTCTGAACTCGCTTTTCACGAGGCGCTTTGCGCGGACGGTGTCCCGCAGACGCCGGCCTGCCGTTCAGCTGTCCGTCGTGCGCAGCTTAACTACCCGGGCCTGTACGACTCCTCGTATGCCGTCTCGAATGGTGATGAGGCCGACTAGAGCCGCGGCGAGCGCACCGCCTAGAAGTACGGTTGTCTCGTCGGACGTGAGTGTCTCGAACGCTCCTTCTGGGCCCTCGAGACCTATCTGTCCCTGCGCCAACATGACGAACAGTCGGATCGCGGCCGTGAGGGCGTTGCAGCCGAACCACACGAGCAGACTCGGGCCGATCTCCGGTATCTGCCAGCGGTTCGGCGTACTCCATTCGTGTGGGCCGATCGCGCACGCGAAGAGGATGACAATAGCCAGGATGGTGCCGGCGGCGACCCACGGATCCATATGTCAGGCCGCCGGTTTACGCCAACGTCGAAGGCGAGGTATCGCAAAGCCGGCGATTACACCGACGAGTGCGCCCGCGATCGCGGTCTCCGGCCCGGCAATGCCGGCTGCAATGCTGGCGAGCCCAATAGCGGAGCCGAGAACCGTGCCACCGGTATTGATGAGGCTTCCCTCAATATCATCGACCTTGGCCGCCAGCCGAAGGTCCGCTTCCAGCGCAGGATCGGGATCGGGCGTCGACTCGGGCACCTTCTGACAGATTATCCGCCGAAGCTGACGCGATCAACACGATCAGGCACCAACGTGGCCCGCCTCCAGGAGGGAAGACGTTGCACGTGACGGGAGCGATACCGAAGGGCGACTCGGCTACGGGGTTTCCATTGAGGGTCGCCGAAGTGCTCGCAAGGCAACGATGCCTTGACCACCACGGCCTAACTGCCGGGGCCAAGAAGACTCGGGCGAGTGCCGTGTGACCGCCGCTGCTTTGCGCGAAGCGCGAGGACGAAGCTCGGCCAAACCTGGCCGCCTATCACGGGTGAAGTGCTCACCTATCCGAACAGCGCGGCGCTCGTCGCTAAGTGCTCTCGCGTGCGGAGATACAAGTGTCCGGGCCCACCGGACCGTGCCGCCTCCCTGACCGGTAGATCTTGGGTGATGACAACGTCGCCACTCGATCCCGCCACTGCGGAACGCACTACGAGACTTCGAGGGATGCTCAGGGATGCTCAAGCGCGGGCCGGCGATCGGTCAGTGCTTGGCCAGCATCTCGCCGTGGTCGCGCTGGATGGAGTCGCCGAACTCGCGATGCACCTTTGCGCTTACGAACTATCGCTGCAGCCGGCACGCGAGTGGCTGAAGCTGCTCAAACAGTTGCGCGATGAGCTTGGGTCAAAATGGGACGGCGCTGGAGCTCAGGGAGCGGATGAGCTTCATCGATCACGAAACCTCGTCCAACACGCAGGAGTGCTTCCCCACCCGGACCAGTTGGCTCGATGGGCGGCCGATGTTGAGCGGTTCGTCCGAGGCCTAACTTCCGCTGCGCTCGGAATCGATCTCGCCCACGCTACGTCCGGGCTTGCGATCAAGGATACGGAGCTGAGACGCCTAATTGATGAGGCAGAAGGGCTCCTCCTCGCTGGCGACGCACCCGGCGCATTTGCGTTGACGTGCAACGCTCTGGACGCAGCTCGACGGGCGTGGTCGTCTCGTGGCGGGAGCGCTGACGACCCCTTCGGTGGACCTTTTGGTCGGTCCCCCCAATTCGACGAGTTCCGACAGGCGAACGCGGCGTTCCAGGAGGTCTACGACCGTCTCGATGTGGCGACCTTCACCTCTGATCTCGGTGAGTGGATCTGGCTGCGGCAACAACTCGAGGAAAGCCGCAAGCGGTCGCCGCCGACCGCCGAAGACGCGCAGCGCGCTCTCGCCTTCGTCGTCGGCTGGATCCTCCGATACGAGAGCTATGTCACCCGGTATCCCGAAGAACGGTGGCGTGCTTGGCGGGATTCCCAGCGAGCTCCAACGACGGGCGTGCCCGGAGGGCCTCACATCACCGTGCTCGACGTTCAGCCATGGCGCGCGACGCAGGCTTCAGGAGTCGAGTGGACGTTCGCGTTGTCTGACCTTCCCGCGCCGGACGACATCTTCTCATGGGCGGTGTCCGTGGCGTCAGGCGATCTGCGATCAGCCGGAGAAGCGGGCAGCGCATACCTCGGGCTGCGAGGGGAACTCAAGGTTCGAGTTCCTCCCGACACCACTGAAACGAGAGTCCTCGCGATCGTGCGCAACCTTCTCGCTGACGCCGGGATCGCTCTTCGGCGTCGCGACGAAAGGCTTCGCCAGGAGGAGGAAGACATTGCAGCGCTCGCAGCTCCCTTTGCGTCCGCCCTCAAAGGCTCGGCGCTCCCCGTCAACGCGATCAGCGCACGCGTCGCGGACCCGAAGCATCCACAGCGGTCTCCAGCGGCCGTGAGCGTCGAGTTGGAGCTCGACGACGCACTCAACCGCGAACTACCGGAAGCTCTATCCATCGTCGCAAACGAAATCGGCCTTGCCATGACATCGCCTCCGATGGCGTGGGGCGGAACAGTGTGGTTCGCACCAGAATTGTCTCCCGAGTCTGTAGTGCGCTGGCTTAGTCTCGGTCTCGAGCGCGCCCGCGCGGCGGGCGAGGAACGCGAACGAGTCGCGGCAGAAGGCGAACAGCGGCGGATCGCGACACTGGCGTCGATGCGTCGCCTTCTCGAGATTCAGGAACCACAGTGACCCGCCGCCCGAGCCGTCCACGGCAATCTCTCGCGAACGTGCGGGCTGGTGGAACTCCGCGCAGGGACCTGTCGAGGGACTGATCTCCCGGCCAGACCGACTATCGCTTTGCGCGACGTCCAGCCGCGAATCGGAAGGCGTCAGCGTGTGGTGCGTACGGGGATCATGGGTGCGCGTCGGGCGTGGACGGTGTCGATGATCTCGGCGTTGTCGATTCCTTGGAGGTAGATCGAGGTGATGCCGAGGTTGCTGTGGCCGAGCTGTCGTTGAATCACGATCAGCGGGACGCCTTCGTGAGCCATCTCGACTGCGTGGGCGTGGCGAAGCTGGTGCGGTGCGAAGCGCCTGCGGACTCTCGCCGCGGCTGCGGCGTGCCGTAACTCGTTGCGCGCGGCTGCGGTTGTCCAGCGTGGTCCGCGGGTCGGGCCGGTGATGATGCAGAACAGCGGTCCGACTGGGAGCTCGAGCCGGCTGACGAGCCACGGTTGGAGTTCTTGCCAGGCCCAGTCGTCCCATGCCGACCTCGCGACGGCGACCGCCTTTGCCGCGGCGAACCAGGACCGCCCCGCGGCGCGTCCAGGTCGGACTCAGCGAGCGCGAGGGCTTCGCTGATCCGAAGCCCCGCGCGCCAGAGCACGGCGATCAGCCCGCGCAGCCGCTGACCGTGCAGCGATCACCGGCGGCGCGCATGACCGAGACGATCTCCTCCACTGTGGGCGGATCGGCCGGGTAGCGCAGGCCCTTGTTCCGTGGCGGGCGGCCGGCATGAAAGCCGGGCATCGTGGCCGGCGAACGGCGGCGACCGGCGACATCGAGCATCTGCGACATCGTGTCCTCCCTTGGACCGTTGCGATCCGCCGAGGATGCCGATGGGGCTGGCGGTCCGTCACGGAAGCAACAGTCCGGCGAGGGTGGAACACGCCGGGATCGCACCGACCCTGAGCATGGGAAGCGATAGTCGGATCGCGCGGGCGCCGCGGGCCTTGCGATCACCCGCGTCACATGCAGGTATACAGCGGGCTGTTACGCGACGGCCGGCCCCCTCGTGTTGGGGCACGACGTGACGCGTCCGGCGGACTCTACGCGCCACCAACCTTCAGACGCCCGACGACATCGTAGTTCTCGGCGATGAAAGACGCGAAGAAAGGATCAAGGAGTTCCTTAGCCGCGGGGCCTGGAGAGGTGGCTAGATCCCAGCTGCGAAAAAGACCGGTAGCGGCGTACTCCGTGTCGGCGACCTTGGGCATGTTGTCGTGTGCGGTGCGCCCTCGAGATGCGTGAAACGACACCGAACCGTCGAGGCCTTCGATGCGAACACCGCATCGCAGAATGCCAGCGGTCGCAGTTTTGGAGAAGAAGTGGCCCGCGAACGCGAGTTGCCCCATCAGCTCGGAAGCCCACTGGTGCTCGAACGCACAAAAGCCTATGCCGGATTCCGTGAGCAACGGGCGAGTCGTTACAAACGAGAATCCGGAGGAATACCGAAGTGCAGCAGCCACAAACACGTTGTCCTTGAGCCGCTCGACGTCCTCGGCGACGTATCCCGCTTTCCAGCCGGTCGAGCCGAGAGGCGTCCAGTTGACGAGCCAGTCGAAGGTATTGGGTTGAAGATGCACGTCTATCTGCACAGGTACGAGTTCGCCCGCTGCGGCCCGCACCGATTCCGCGAGGGGGCGGCTGAGCCACGGCGCCGCCGGGTGTCGTGCTTCGTTAAGGGGCAGGATCTGAAGTCGCATACGCCCGATGCCCCGATAGCTGCTATTGCCGGCGTCTGGTGGCCACGTGAACTCGTCCATCGGGTCGCGCTCATCCGCAAGGTGCAGCATCGAGCGCCGTCGGTCATACAGCCGTTCCAGCTCTGGCTCTTCGAGGTATCGCGTCGTCGTCTCGGCTCTCGCGGGGAAGCGGTTCTCGACCATGTGCGGCGCCCACGGTGAGGGCGGCACTTCGAGGACCAGGAGACCATTCGAATCGCCTCTCGTCTTGGTCAGTGCCTCAAGTTCGAAATGCAAAGGCGGCCGCACGCGGCTCGAGATGATCTGCGAGAGCCTCTCGGCGGCGCCTTTCAGTGGGATGGGCGTTGCTTGCGTGGCGAGGCCGTTGACTTCGTCCATACCGATCAAGATCACTCCGCCGTCGATGCTCATCGCGGCAGCGTCCTTTGCGAGATCCTTGGGGTTCGCGGCAAGGTCGCGCTTGAAATCCAGGTCTGAAGCCTCTTCAAGTGCTCCGATCGCGGCGAGCGCCTCACCATATGTCCGTGGTCTCCACACATCAGGAAGCCTCTCAAACCACGAGCGTCACTGCTCCAGCTTCGGTCGTCACGCGGCGGCGGGCATGCGTCGTTCCGGCGTCGCACGGGCGAGAGGGCGAAAGCGCTTCTCACCGACGAAACGGCTGGCGCGGCGGATCACTTTCCCAAGGAGTGCTCGGCTCTCTCATACGCCGGCCCTAGTCCGCCGACGACACGTGAGCAATGCCAACACGGGCGACCTCGGCCCTGTTTGGCGGGGTGGCTGGCTGCTCCTACCGACGATGGGGAGCGGTCCGCGCCGGCGCGGACGTCGCTATCGCTTTGCGCGAGAACCGCCAGCGTTGAAGTGCCCGTCGGCGTTTCATAACCGGAGCGGAGCATCGATGCGCCTGCACGCGCTCGCGGAGACATACGAGGCGACTGGTGGCGGGCTTCGACGTCGCTCGCCCTCCGCGCATCGCGTGCGCGGAGGAGCGCGGCGCAAAAGCTAACGCTGTCCGAGTGCTACGGCGCTTACGGAGTTGAGGCGACGCCCAGGACCCAGGTCACTCCGAAACGGTCGGTGAGCATCCCGAATCCTGCGCTCCACGCCGATGCGGCGAGGGGCTCGACGATCGCCGATCCGGCGGAGAGCTTGTCCCAGTAGCCCTGCACCTCGGTGAGGGATTCGCCTTCGACGGAGACGAAGAACGGCTGGTCGGTGATGGTGACGCCGTTCTCGCGGCGGGTGGCGCCCGCGTTGGCCGGCGAGCCGTCGGTCTTTCCGGGGATGTCGTAGGCGAAGCCGGCGTCGCTCTCGACCTTGCCGAAGACGACGCGATCGGCGCCGGGCGCGTCCTTGGGCATGCCGAAGTCGCCGTAGGTGGCGATTACGGGCAGTCCGCCGAAGACGGACGCGTAGAACTCCAGCGCCGCGCGGGCGTCGCCGTGGAAGTTCAGGTGGGGAGTCGCGTTGATCCTCATGCCTCCACTGTCACATCCATGTAGGACCGTTTTGGTCCTAGACTTGGACTAGATTTGGGTGATGTCGTCGACGACCTCGCGCCTGCTCAGCCTGCTGTCGCTGCTGCAGGCCCGGCGTGACTGGTCTGGCGCTGTGCTCGCCGAGCGGCTGGGCATCAGCCATCGCACGGTCCGCCGCGACATCGACCGGTTGCGCGAGATGGGCTACAGCATCCGGGCCACGATGGGCCCGGACGGCGGATACCGCCTCGACGCGGGCAGCGAGTTGCCACCGCTGCTGTTCGACGATGATCAGGTGATCGCGCTCGCCGTCGCGCTGCAGTCGGCGACCGCCAGCGGCGCGGAGATCGGCGAAGCGGCGGTACGGGCCCTGGCCACCGTGCGTCAGGTGATGCCCTCCCGGGTGCGCCACCGGCTCGATGCGTTGTCGTTCACGACGGTGCCCGCTCGACCAGGGACCGGAGTGGCTGATCCAGAGGTGCTTGTCGCGTTGTCGACCGCGGCGCGCGCCCGCGAAGTGCTGCGCTTCGACTACGCGAGCCGTGAACCGGGCGGCGAGGAGACCTCGAGCCTGCCGCGCAAGGTTGAACCGCACCACCTCGTCACGTCCCACGGTCGGTGGTACCTCGTGGCGTGGGACCTCACGCTCGACGACTGGCGCATCTTCCGCGCTGATCGCATCACCCCGCGTGCCTTCACCGGTCCGCGATTCGTGCCTCGCGAGATCCCGGGCGGTGACGTGGCCGAGTACGTGTCCGCCCGTTTCAAGGGCTCTGATCGGATCAACCGGTGGCCGTGCACAGGACGGGCCATCCTCGGCCGACCGGCCCGCGACGTCCTCCCGTTCGCCGGTGATGGCGTTGTCGAGGATCTCGGCGACGATCGGTGCATCCTCGAGCTTGGTGCATGGTCCTGGATCGGCGTCGCCGCTTCGCTCAACCGCTTCGACACCGATGTCGAAGTGATCGGCCCGCCCGAACTCAGAGTGGCGTTCGAGAAGCTCGCCACGCGGAACGCTGCGACGGCCAAAGGTTCGTGATCCTCTGGGGCTTAGCGCGTGGCGAGCAGGATCACATGCAGCTCTGACACAGGGCCGCACTCTCGCCGGTCGCCTGCTCGGCGAAGTCCGTCAGAGCCTTGCGTTTACGCGCGCAGCGCCGCGGGTTGGTCGTCAGGGTGAATTGACCCGGCGTCAGGTCCAGATGTCCGCAGCGAGATTGGTGGAGCATGAAACTTCCACTCCGCTCAACCAGGACGTATCCAATGTTGCGCCGGACCCATTCCTCGTAGGCAGCGTCGTCGCCTTTGCTGAACATCTGAATCTCCGCTGACATGACGCTCCTCCTGGGCTTCCAGCTGTCGGACATCTGGGTCGATCTAGTCGTCGAGATCCTTGCGGAGGCGGGCGTGATCGACCGGGGGCGCACCGGCAAAGACGGCAAGCACGGCGTCGCGATCGACGACTTGACGCGAGCGAGTAGGGCTCAGCTCCCCGACCGGGACGCCGTTGCAGGTCACCGTGAAGCTCTCCCCCCGGTTGAGCGCGCGCATGATCTCGCCACTCTGGTTCCGGAGCTCGCGCTGCGTGATCGCTCGTCCCACGGACCCAACGTACACAGCGTGCGTGATTCCGTGTACCTTCGGCCGATGTCGTCGCGTATGGAGCAGGCTGAGCCGGACGCCGAGCAGATCGTCGCGCTGTTGGACGCCATCCCGGAAGCACACGCGCGGACACAAGAAGGCATCGCGCAAGCGCGCCGCGGCGAGGGCATTCCGCTCGATCGACTGGCCTGACGGCCACGAGGACTCCGCGCCCCAGAGGGCGCTTTGCGGACCTCAACTCTCCCCACCCGGCGGTCGATCACTAGAGCGTGAAGTTGTCGGTCATCGGGTGCGTCGGCGCCGTCGTGCTGGTCATCGTCGCGATGCTCGTCGGGCTGCTCAGCACGCTCGACGACCTGGAGTCGACGGGGGCCACGCAACGACAGGCGGGCGCGTGGAATCGGAACTCGCTCGAGGTCGAGCGCGGGATCGTCGCGCTCGAGGCGTGGGCGCGGACCGAGACGGTCACGCGCGGGCACGCGGACAAGACCGTCTTCCGGCTGGCCTGCGAGGAGCTGGAGCGCCGCATCGACAAGCTGGTTGCGACCAGCGAGCCGTGGCAGCGTCCGGAGCTCGAGGAGGTCCGGCGCCTGGTGGACGCGTACGTGACCGAGCACGTCACGCCGCTGCTCGCGCGACAGTCCGTGAAGAGCCGCGCGGAAGCCCCTGAAGCGTCGGCTGAAGGCACGCGGCGGCTGACCGCGATGAACACGCTGCTCGTCTCGCAGGAGCGCCGGCAGCGGGTGCTGGTCGCGGAGCGCTACGCGGAGTCGACCCGGCTGCGCACCAGGCTGGGGAACGTCGCCAAGGGCGGGGCGATGGGCGCGGTCGCGCTGCTGTTCGTGTTCGCGTTCGGGGCGTGGCGGTTCGCGCTGGTGCCGATCCGCGGCGTGGCGGACTCGGCCGGGGAAGTCGCCCGCGGCCGGTTGGACGTGCGCGCGCCGACGACCGGCGCGGGCGAGGTCCGCCGCTTGGGCGAGGCGTTCAACGCGATGGCCGCGGCGCTGGAGACTCGCGACGAGGATCTGCGGGTCCAGACCGACCGGTTGCACGGGTTGATGGAGCACACGAGCGCGACCGTTTCTGTCAAGGATCTGGAAGGCCGGTACGTGCTGGTCAACCGCCAGTGGCGGGAGGCGTCGCACCTGGTGGACGCGGACGTGATCGGGCGCACCGACGCGGAGCTGTTCCCGGCCGACATGGTGCCCGAGGTCATGGAGTCGGATCGGCAGACCGCGCTCGCGACGGCGCCCGTGGAGTTCGAGCGGGACATCATCGACGGCCGCACGTTCCGCATGATCAAGTTCGCGCTGCGGGACCCGGACGGCGCGGTGTACGGGATCGCGACGATGGGCACGGACGTCACCGAGCTCAAGCGCGTGGCGGCGGAGGCGGTCGCGGCGTCCGAGTCCAAGTCGGAGTTCCTGGCCAACATGAGCCACGAGATCCGCACGCCGCTCAATGGCGTGATCGGCATGACCGAGCTGCTGCTCGACACCGAGCTCACGCCGCTCCAGCGCGACTACGCGACGACCGCCGGCACGGCCGGAGAGGCACTGCTGCAGGTGGTCAACGACGTCTTGGACTTCTCGAAGATCGAGGCCGGCAAGCTCGAACTGGACGCGTCCGACTTCGATCTGCGCACCGCCGTCGAGGACGCGTGCGACCTGCTCGCGCCGCAGGCCCACAGCAAGGGACTCAAGCTCCGGGCATGGATGGACAGCGACGTGCCCAACTACGTCAACGGCGACCGCGGACGGATCACTCAGGTCCTGATCAACCTGCTCTCCAACGCCGTCAAGTTCACCGAGACCGGCGAGGTGCTCGTCCGCGTGGTCAACGACGGTGACCGCGTCCGGTTCGCGGTCAGGGACACGGGCATCGGGATCGCGCGGAACGTGCAGTCCACGCTCTTCGAGGCGTTCACCCAGGCCGAGAGCTCGACCACCCGCCGGTTCGGCGGCACCGGGCTGGGGCTGGCGATCTCCGGCCGGCTGGTCGCGCTGATGGGCGGCGGCATCGACATCGACTCGCGGGAGGGAGAGGGCAGCACGTTCGCGTTCGCCGTCCGGTTCGACGTCGCGACGACCCAGCCGCCGGTGCCGGTGACGCTGCCGGCGGGAACCCGGGTGCTCGTCGTCGAGCGAGACGCCACCAACCGGGCGATCCTGGAGGCGCACGTGCGCGCGACCGGCGCGCGGGTCGACGCCGTGCCGTCGCTCACCTCCCTGCCCGTGGATGCCTATGACGCCGTCGTGCTCGACGCGACCCTCTGGAGCCAGGGGAAGGCGATCTCCGTGCCGGTCGTCCCCGTGCAGGGGCCCGTCCGGCACCGGCGGCTCGTCGAGGCGCTCCGTGACGCGATCGACGGCGTCCGTCCCGACGAGCCCTCCGCGCCGGCGAACGTGCCGGAACGCGCGCCGCAGTCGGTGGATCCGATCCTCGTCGTGGAGGACAACGCGGTCAACCAACGCGTGATCGAAGCGATGCTGATCCAGCGCGGCCACCGTGTCGAGATCGCCCACAACGGACGCGTCGCGCTCGACATGCTGGCCGAGACGCGGTACGCGCTGATCTTCATGGATTGCCAGATGCCGGAGATGGACGGGTACGCGGCCACCGCGGCCATCCGCGCCGGGGACCTGCCCGCCCGCACGATGCCGATCGTCGCGATGACCGCCAACGCCATCCGCGGTGACCGCGAACGGTGCCTCGCCGTCGGGATGGACGACTACCTGACCAAGCCGCTGCGGCCCGAGGCGCTCGACGCCGCGCTCGACCACTGGCTCCCCGAGCCCCTCGAGTCAGCGCCCGCGTCCGCCCCACTCGAACGCCTGATCGACGACGCTCGCGTGCAGCTGCTCCGCACGCAGTTCGGCGCGGCCTTCGGGGAGTTCGTGAGCCTGTTCGGCTCGTCCACCCCGCCGATCTTGGCCGATCTGCGCGCCGCCGCCGCGACGGAGGATCGCGACCGCGTCCGCCGCGTCGCCCATTCACTCAAGGGCGCGTGCATGAACGTGGGCGCCGACGCGCTCGCCCGCTTCGCGCTCGACCTCGAGCGCGCGCAGCACGCGAGCGAGGAGGAGCTCGACGCGCTCGACCAGCTGTTCGAGCAGACCCACGCGTCGCTCGCCGCCGCCTGACCGAATTGTCGATCAGCGCGAGCGCCGGCGCTCGGCGAGTTCGTTGCGAATTGCGCCCAAGGTCACGACGTCACCGCGATTGAGCTCGGCGAGTCCTGCTTCGATCGCGTCGAGCGCGTCTGGGTCGGACAGGATCTCGTCGCTGTCCTCGCGCGCCTGGTACTGGTCGATCGGGACATGCCGAGCCACCTCGCGAATGTACACGGTTCACCACGCACCGCTCAGCAGCCACGTACCGACGGCGGCGAACACCAATCCGAACAACATCAAGAAGATGATTCGCCCGATGCCGAACGCCGCCCGATCGATCCGCGCGTGCTCGGGATTCTTGGGGTCATAGAGCACGCGGACAGCGGCGCCGTCGCGGTACATGGGCGGAGACGATCCAAGCTGACCCTCGACCTCAAGGACTCGCCCGTCGGGCGTCTGGAACTGGATGACCGGATACGCCCTACTTCCGCTCCAGCGCAAGCGGGTCACGACCCCGTCGGTCCGCTCCCCGACCGCTCGCAGGTGTCGTTCCTTACGCCACTCGAGAAGCGCGGCCACGATCGCAAATGCCCCGATCGCGAGGGACATGGCCACAGCGATCACGACGTCGTGGTCGGCCATCAGGTAGCCCCGTAGGGGAAGCGCGTGGAGTTCATGGCCCTACTAGGCGGCCACGGCTAGAACTCGCCCCCCGACGCGCGACTTCAGCGGTCCGAGAGTTCTCGGTCCTGCTTGAGCCAGTCGATGCCCGCCGGAGTGAGCGCCCAGGTCCCGTCGGGAAGCGGTGCGGCGCGGCCGTCCTCGTTCAGCGACTGCAGGTTGAGCGGCGTGCGCATGTCCCTGCGGCCACGGCCGATCGCGATGTCGAGGTCGCTGACACTCATCCCGACGTTCGGGCGTCCGCCGGACGCCGTCCAGAGGGCATCGAGGATGTGGACCAGGTCGCGTCGACTCACGGACGGATCGTTACAGGCTCAACCGTGCAGGGTCGGGCGGTAGATGAGCTCCTGGATGTGACCGTCGAACGTGCGGGTCTCGAGCAGCTCGAGGTCGAAGTCCGCCGCGCCTTGGAAGATGGGGAACGCGCCGGTCTGGCCGGTGAGCACTGGGAAGATCGTCAGCTGGACGAAGTCGACGAGGCCGGCGGCCATCAGCGCGCGGTTCATCGAGAGGCTGCCGTGTGAGCGCAGCGGCACGTCGGACTGCTGCTTGAGCCGGGTGACGACGTCGACGGCGTCGCCGCTCTCGAGGGTCGGGTCCGGCCAGTCGAGCGGGCCTTCCAGCGTCGTCGAGATCACCGTCGTCGGCATCGTCTTCATCCGGCGGTTCACGGGGTCGAGCTCGGAGTCGTCGATCCCGCCGAGCAGCCCGACCCACTGCCGGAAGGTGTTGGCCCCGAGGACCATCCGCTGATCCGGCTCGAGCAGGGTGCGCCGGCGCTCGAGGAACTCAGGGCCCTGCTTGCTCCAGTACCCGCCCCAGTCTCCGTCTTCGTTGTACGAACCGAAACCGTCGAGGGTGGAGAAGACGTCAAAGGTGTACGTGGCAGCCATAGTGGAGGCACAGACGAAGTGCCGCCGTGAAACTCATCGCGACGCTCAGGAGTCAGCGCCTGAGCTGGTCGTCCGCTGGTGCGGCGGGCCGCCGTGCCAGTCGAAGCACAGTGCGGTCGCGTCGTCTCTGAGCTGACCGTTGGTGGCCTCGATGATCACGTGCGAGAGGTGCTGGACCGCTTCGCGCGGGTGCAGGTCGCGGTCGGCCGCGATGATCGACGGGATGTCGACGCGCTCGGCGTTTCGCTCCAACATGCCGTCGGTGAGGAACACGATGCGGTCGCCCGGCTCGAGCGGGAGGGTCTGGACGCGGTAGTCGTAGTCGCCGAGGATCCCGAACGGCGGATCGGCCTCGAGTTCGAGGGGTTCGACGCGACCGTCGCGGAGGCGCAGCGGCGGCGGATGGCCGGCGTTGACGATCGTCGCCGTCTGTGCGCGAAGGTCCACTCGACCCAGCTGACCGGTGACGAAGCCGCCTCGGTCCGCGAAGCTCGCGAGCCCGGTGTTGGCGCGGCTCGCCTGCTCCGCCAGATCGGCGCCGGCGCGGCGGGCGTTGCGAAGGGCTCCGACCAGCACGGTCGCGAGGACGGCCGCCTCGACCTCGTGCCCCATGGCGTCGGTCATGGACAGGTGCAACGTGTCGCGCTCCAACGCGAAGTCGAACGTGTCACCACCCACGTTGCCGGCCGGCTCCAACCATGCCGCGAGCGTGAACTGGCCCGCCTCACACGTGTAAGAGCCCGGCAGCAGACGGTGTTGGATCTCCGCCGCGAGCGACAGTGGAACCGAGCGCTGGCCCCACGAGAAGAGGTCAGTGAAGCGACGGTTGGCGATCACCACGTACGCGAGGGTGTGCGCGGCCAAGGCGATGTCGGCCACCGTCCCCTCGTCCGGGGTCTCGAGCAGGTTCACCTCGAGCACGCCGATCGCCTCACCGCGATTGGTCACGGGCGCGAACACGCGGGTCTCGCTCGCACCACGTTCGACCTCGACCGTCTGCGTGGCGATCACGCGACCGTGCGGGCTCCCCGCCAGCGGCACGCGCTCGGCGGTCTCTCGCCCTTGCGTTCGCGCCGTTGTCCCATCCGTGGCGTGCCCGAGCCGTACCAACGCTTGCCCGCTGAAGTCCGCGATGAGGAAGGACGCCTCGCGCGCGCCCACCGCCTCTGCCAGTCGGGCACCGAGCACCTCGACCGCAGACACCGGTGGGGCGTCCTCGACCGCAGCGATCAATCGCCCGAAATCCAGCCCTGCCGAGCGTCGCATCGCCATCGCTAAAGACTACGGGTCCGGGACCGTGCTCACCGAAATGGACGCACTCAACGGTCAGGCCTGTCAGGAGCTCACCCGATTGTGCAACGTCACGTTGATGCGCTGATGCGGTAGCATCAACCCGTGCGAACGACGCTCGATATCGATGACGACGTGGTGGCCGCCGCGAAGGAGCTCGCGGCAATCGAGCGTCGCTCCCTTGGCTCAGTCGTATCCGAGCTCGCGCGACGCGGGTTGACGCCGGCGAAGGTCGACGTCGCGGGAGAGCTGCCGGTCATACGCGTGCCGGCGAACACACCGCCGATCACGCCCGAGATGGTCCGGCGCGCGCTCGACGAGGACTGACCCTGTGGCGCTGCTGGACGTCAATGCGCTGGTCGCTTTGGTGTGGGACTCCCACGTCCACCATTCCCGCATGCGCTCATGGTTTGCGACCAACGGTCAAGCCGGATGGGCGACGTGTCCGATCAGCGAGAGTGGCTTCGTCCGTGTGTCTTCGAACCCGAAGGTGCTTCCGAGCCCGATCGGGGTCACGGCGGCGCGCGCTGTGTTGGCCTCGTTGCGGAGCGCCGGATCGCATGAGTTCCTCGCGGATGACGTGTCGTTGACCGACGACGATGTCCCAGCCATCGCGGGGCACCGGCAGGTGACGGACGCGCACCTGCTCACGCTGGCGCGACGCCGCGCGGTGCGGTTGGTCACGTTCGATGCTGGCCTTGCGAGTCTCGGCGGAGCGGGTGACGTCGAGTTGCTGACCGCCTGATCGCCCGCTATCGCGTGGCGAGGTCGAGCGTCACACCCAGTTGCGAAGCGAGCGACGCGCTGTCCCAGAACGTGCGTTGGGACGCGATGGCGCCGCGGTGGAACTCGACGATCACGATCGCCGTCACCGATGCGCGGCGACCGGTCGGCGGGATGCCCGGGATCAGCCAGGGCAGCTCGGAGTCGTGGAGGAACGAGACCGTGAGCTCGTCGACGAGGCGGAAGCGGTCGACGGTGCGCGAGCGGCGCGTCCACTGCAGCTCGCTCGGCAGGTGCGGAAGGAACGTGTCGCGGTAGAAGGCGGCGAGCGCTTCACGGCCTTCGGCTCCGGTCGACGTCGGGAAGTGGCGGACCGACGGCGCGGCCGTCATGGACGACATCGCGGCCTCGACGTCGCCGCGCGTGATCAGCGCTTCCAGGTGCTCGTCCCAGAGGTGCTCGAGCTTGCGCATGAACTGGGCGATCTCGGTCGTCATGCCGGGCACCAGTCTCTCAAGTGGGAATAGGACGCCCGGGTCCAGGCGTCCGGGCAAGCACATGCTCGTCTCCCCCACCGCCGCCGTGCGCCCGATGCGGGCCGGCGAAGAAGCCGTCGTCGCCCGAATGCTGGCCGCCGCGCTCGCCGACGATCCGTTCATCCGCTGGATCGCCGGCACAGACCCCGACCGCGCGACGGCGTGGATGCTCGCCGGCCTCAAGATGGCCGAGCGGCACGGACTCGTGCTGGTCGACGAGACACTCGACGGCGCGGCCGTGCTGATGCGGCCCGGCTCGATGCCGTTGCCCGTGCGCGAGAACCTGAAGCTGCTCCCCTCACTCGTGCGAGCTGTCGGCGTGCGCCGCGTGCCCGGCGTCCTGCGCGCGCTCACGGCTCTCGAGCACGCACACCCCGATGAACCTCACTGGACGGGCCTCGTGCTCGGTGTGCACCCGGCAGCGCAAGGGACGGGCGTCGGCCGGCGCGTGATCGCGGCCGCACTCGACGTCGTGAACGACGAGCCCGCCTATCTCGAGGTCTGCGAAGGCGGCCCGATCACGCTCTATGCGCGCTTCGGCTTCGCCACACACGCGCGCGTCACACCCGGGCACGGTGCGCCGCGGATGACGACGATGTGGCGGGACGCGATCACCCGACGCGGGTGAGGATCGGTCACGCCGCCGGTTGAAACGCTGGCAAGCATGACGGCACGGGTCGAGGATCCGCAGACACGGCTTGACGAGCTGACGGCGCTGGCGGCGGAGGCGTTCATCTACGGGTTCCCGCTCGTCTTCGACCTGCAGGAGGTCGACCGCTTCGCGCGGGCGGGGATGGGCTCGCTGGCGGCGTCGCCGCTGAACGTGTTCTCGCACGCGACGGGGCTCGCCGGGCCGAAGGACACGTTCGTGTCGGTCAACAACGACTCGATCTACTCGATCGCGAACGTCGATACCAGCGGCGGGCCGGTGCGACTCGAGGTTCCGGACACGGATGGCCGCTACTACGTGCTGCAGTTCGTCGACGCGTGGACGAACAACTTCGCGTACGTCGGCCGGCGCGCGACCGGGACGACCGCGGGCGTGTTCCTGCTCGTCCCGCCCGGGTGGGACGGCGCCGACCCCGATGACGCGACGGTGATCCGCTTCCCGACCGCGATCGCGAGCATCGTCGGACGGTGGGCCGTCGACGGCGAGCATGACCTCCCAGCCGTTCAGGCCCTCCAGCGGCAACTCACGCTGGTCGCGAGCGGCGCGGGTGCCGGGCTTCCGGAGCCGACGCCCGAGCTGCCCGAGGCGCTCGCGTTCTTCGAGCGCATGCGCCTGTGGATGCAGGCCTTCCCTCCGGCGGCGCGTGACCTCGACCACCAGCAGCGCTTCGAGCCGCTCTGGGCGGACCGGAGCGAAGCGCTCACCACCGCGCTGCGCAACGGCTACGCGGCCGGCCGCGAGCGCCTGGAACAAGCGCTCAAGAGCGGCGGGAGCCCGCAGCAGAATGGGTGGAGCCTCACCTACCACGCCTTCGACTACAACCTCGACTTCTTCGAGGTCGGCGCGCTCGACGAGGAGCGGTGGAAGCTGCCCGACGACGCCACGCGGTACCTGTTGCGCGCCATGTCCGCCCGGGCGGGGCTGTGGGGCAATCACGCCTACGAAGCCGCGTACGCGATGGTCTACGACGACGGCGCCGGCGAGCCGCTCGACGGCGCCCACCGCTACGAGCTGCGGTTCGCCAAGACGCCGCCCGTCGGGGCGTTCTGGTCGGTGACGATGTACGACACGCCCGACTTCTTCCTGGTCGACAACCCCGCCTCCCGCTACTCGATCGGCGACCGCACCCCCGGGCTGCGCTACGCCGACGACGGCTCGCTGACGCTCGTGCTTCAGCACGACGAGCCCGCCGAGCCCGAACGCGCCGCGAACTGGCTGCCCACCCCGGCGGGACCGTTCCGCCCGATCCTGCGCATGTACGAGCCGGCGGACGCCGTGTTCGACGGGACCTACGTGCTGCCGCCGATCGAGCGTCAGCCGGTCACGCAGCCGTCGAGCGCCACTGGGGGCGCATCCGCCAAGGGTCCCGCGAACACGCACGACCCGGTGGCGAACGCGAGCGTCGCGCCGTCGTAGGCGAGCGCGCCGACCCCGCCGGGAAGGCTCGGCGTGAGCGCGCGGACGCTGCCGTCCTGCTTGACGAGAGCCGCTTGCGCGCCGTCCGTCCCGACCCGCGAGACGACGATGCCGCCCGGGCCGACGGCGAACTCGTACGGCTGGGCTCGCATGCGGGCCACCATGCGTGGGCGCGGACGAGTCCGTGACGCGGTCATCACGCCACGGTCGTGGCTGACGAACCACAGGCGACCGTTGGAAGCGACCCCGTACCCGGTGCTGCGCGACGGCGTGCGCACGCGGTAGTGCTCGCGCCCCGTGGCGAGGTTGACCACCACCGTCGTCTCGCGGCCGGTCGCGAAGTTGGTCGCGTAGGCGGCGTACCGGCCGGCGGCGGTGACGATCGCGACGCGGGTGCCGCGGACGTTGATCCGGCGCACCTTGCCGGTGCGGACGTCGCGGAGCTCCAGGCGACCACGGTCCTCGGGCCGGCGGTGCAGCGACACGACGGTGTCGCCGGTCACGTCGACATCGACCCAGGTGCGCGGCAGGCGCCGGAGCGGGCCGCCGACCGGCCCGTAGTACCCGGCCGACCCGCCGGTCGACGTCTGCGTGAGCAGCGCGAGTGCCGACGTCGATGCCTGGAGCTCCTCGACGAACCGTGCCGGCTGCGGGATGGAGACCGGGCGGATGCTGCCGTCCAAGCCGTGCAGCGCAAGCGCCGACCGCCCGCCCTTGGGCGTCGAGCCGACCGCCACGGCAGCGCCCGTCAGCGCGATGTCGTCGTCCGGCGCGACGGTCGCGACACGGGCGTAGTCGGCAACGGCCGGCTGCGCTCCGGTCAGCAGACCGCACAGGACGACCGCGCCGACACCGAGGAATCTCATCGCGCGATCGACGCGCGCAGCGTCGCGACCGTGCGGAAGCCCAGCCGTTCGTAGACGCCGTATCCGTCCGGGCTCGCCTGGAGCGTGGCCGTGACGATCCCATCGGCGCGGGCCTCGGCCAGCGCGCCGGTGAGCAGTCGCGCCGCCAGGCCTCGACGGCGGAACCGCGCGTCGGTCGCGACGTACTGCACGCTGACGTCGTCGTCCACCCGCAACGTCACCGCCACGCACGCCCACTCGCCGTCGACGCGCAGCCCGTGCGTGCGCACGCGGGAGTCGTCGATCGCGGCGATCAGCGGGCCGAGCCGCTCCTCCTGGCCGTACGCGCGATCGTTCAATGCGCCGACGACGTCCAGCGGCGGCGACTCGACCGCGGGCG
This sequence comes from Solirubrobacter phytolaccae, assembly GCF_027587195.1. Lineage (GTDB taxonomy): Bacteria > Actinomycetota > Thermoleophilia > Solirubrobacterales > Solirubrobacteraceae > Solirubrobacter > Solirubrobacter phytolaccae. Next base: position 38,014 of record NZ_JAPDDP010000048.1, read on the forward strand.
CCGCACCGTCCTCGAGCACGAGCCCCATGCACGGCATCGCGATCTCGGTGAGCTCAGTCCGACCGTCGGGAACACCGACGCTCCACACGCAGTGCGGAACGTCCACGAGCGACGCACCGTCTTCGGCCACGACCGCGTCCACCCAGTGGTTGTCCGCCGCCCACGGCACGCGCGCGCCGACCACGCCGGGTGTTCGCACCTCCGCCGCGCCGCCCACGCCCGTCCGCCCCAGGCACGCGAGGGTCTCCGCGAAGCCGGTGATCGAGCGCTGTGCCAGGTCCTGCACACGGTCAGCCTACGGATGCGTGGTCACATTCTGCGGAGCTGCGCAAGATGCAGGTAGATGAGCGACGACGAACTGCTGGCCGCGGCGGCGCGGGGTGACGGGGACGCGTTCGCGGCGTTCTACCGTCGCCACGCGGCGCTGGTGCTCGGGTACCTGCGCCGGCGGGTGGCGGAGCCCGAGACGGCCTTCGACCTCGCGGCCGAGACGTTCGCCGCCGCGCTGCTGAGCGCCGGGCGGTACGAGGCGAACGGGCCGGCCGTGGCGTGGCTGCTCGGGATCGCGCAGAACAAGCTGCTCGAGAGCCTGCGGCGCGGACGCGTCGAAGCGGCCGCCCGGCGCAAGCTGCGGCTGGAGCCGATCGTGGTCGAGGACACGGACCTGATCGCGGTCGAGGAGCGCGCCGCGGCAGGCTCCGCACAGCTCGCGGCACTGCTGGCGGAGCTGCCCGAGGAGCAGCGGCGAGCGGTGCTCGCGCGGGTGGTCGACGAGCGTGACTACGACGAGATCGCCGCCGAGCTCAGCTGCTCGGAGCAGGTGGTGCGCAAGCGCGTGTCGCGCGGGCTGCGCGCACTGCGAACGCGACTGGAGGAACGGACATGAACGCCTTCGACGTGCTCGAGCGACAGCTGCACGACGCGACCACCCGGCGCCGGCGACGCCGACGCGCGGCCCGGCCGGTGCTGGCGATCGCGTTCGCCACCGCCGTCGCGATCCTGGCGCTCGTCCTGCTCGACGGCGGGAGCGGCACGCAGACGCCGCCGGCGGACGAGCACGAGGTCACCGCGCCCACCCCCGCGCCGCAGCCCGTCGACGACGAGGTCGCGTTCTTCTCCCCCGACCCGGACAAGATCGTCTACGTCCGCGCGACCTCGGTCGACCAGGACGGGCTGCCCCTCGTGACCGAGGACTGGCACCGCGGGAAGGAGACGCACCGGCTCGTGCGCTGGACCGACAAGGGCGGCAAGGAGTGGGCGCTCGACCACGTGATCAGCGCCGACGGCGTCATGCGGCAGATCAACGAGGAAGGCGGGTACCGCGTCATCCGCCGCTCCGACATGGAGGACGCCCGGAACGCCATCAACCAGGAGCAGGCGGGCTTCCTCGCCGACTTCCAGCGGCGCTTCGAGGAGGGCTCGCTGGACCCCGTGCAGCGGGAGTTCGCCGGCCGGCCCGCGCTCCGCTACCACGTCCCGCACGACCCGAAGCGCGTCGGCCCGGTCGGCCCCGACCAGTCCTACTACGTGGATAGTGAGACGGGCAAGCCGCTGGGGTTCACGAGCGCGATGCGGATCAACCCGGACCAGACCATGGAGACCACCCAGACCGTCGACGCGATCGAAGTGCTCGAGCCCACGCCCGAGAACCTGGACAAGCTGCGCACGCTCACCCTCCAGCGCAGGCGATGAGTTTCGGGCGCCCGGCGCGTCCTGGCTCCATGTCCACAACGCTGATGGTCGACTTCATCATCTCGCTCGACGGGTACGGCGGCGCGGAGGGCTGGCCCGGCTTCTGGGGCATGGAGGGTCCCGAGTACCTCGCGTGGATCGGCGAGGGCTCGGAGACCGAGCACACGACGCTGATGGGCGCGAAGACGTACCGGCTGATGTCCGGATTCGCCGCCGAGCTGCCCGACGATCCCGGCATGGCCGCGATGGCCGACCTGCCCAAGGTGGTGTTCTCCTCCACCCTGAAGGAGCCGCTCTCGTGGGCGAACACGACCCTCGTCTCCGGCGACGCGGTCGAGGCGGTGCGCGAGATGAAGGAGCAGGGCGACCGCCCGCTGCGCACGCTCGGCAGCGTCAGCCTGTGCCGCTCGCTGCTCAAGGCGGGCCTGGTGGACCGCTACCGCGTGGTCGTGTTCCCCGTCATCACCGGCGCGACCGGCAACGACCGCATCTTCGACGGCTACCCCGACGTCGCGCTCGAGCTGGTCGAGCACCGCCTGTTCGACGGCAAGCTGCAGCTCCTGGAGTACATCCCCACCGTGTTGGACGGCCCGCCACGACCGTAATTGATCGATTACGTCATTTCTCATCACCGACTTGACACAAAACGATCAAAATGATCCACTCCTCACGAGGTCAACGAGAGGAGAGACGTGTTGCACCGATGGACGCGAGCGGCCCTGGCCGCTTCGCTGGTCATCGCCCTTTCGCCTGCGGCGGCCCACGCCGCGACGCTGTCAGTCAGCGGGTTGCGGATGGACGACCGGGCCGACCAGCCACTGGGCGTGGACGACACGACGCCGACCTTCAGCTGGACGCTGAACGGGACGGGCGCCGCCGCCCGGCAGACCGCGTACCAGGTGCGCGTGACCGACGCGTCCGGCGCGTCGCTGTGGGACTCCGGGAAGGTCGCCGGCACCGCCGGCCGCGCCGCCTACCAGGGCGCGCCGCTCGCCTCGCGCACGAAGGTCGAGTGGCAGGTCCGGGCGTGGGACGGCAACGGCGACGCCACCGACTGGAGCGCCACCTCGTCCTTCGAGATGGGCCTCGTGCAGCCGTCCGACTGGGGCACGGCGAAGTGGATCCACCTCCCGCCGCCACCGCTGAACCGCGGCGTCACGTACGACGTCGGGAACGCCGAGGGTCGCTACGTGCGCCTCGACGTGACCAAGCTCGGCCTGGGCGTCTACGAGTCTTCCTACAGCGCGGTCGTGAACCGCATCCAGCTCGTCGAGATGCAGGTGCTCGCGCCCGACGGCACCAACCTCGCGCTCAACAAGAGCGTGTCCGCGTTCGACCAGTTCAGCTCGCAGGGCTGGGGCACGAAGCTCCTCACCGACGGCAAGATCATCAGCCCCGGCTACATGAGCCGCCACCTGTTCTCCCAGGACGCGAGCGCGCAGTCCAAGTGGGTGCAGATCGACCTCGGGTCGGTGCAGAAGTTCAGCAAGATCGTGCTGTTCCCGCGCAGCGACTCGCGCACGCCGGACGGCCAGATCCCGAACTACCCGGTCGACTTCACGCTGCGCACCGGCACGACCTCGACGCCGTCCACGGTGATGAAGACGGTCACGAGCGAGCCGAACCCGCAGGGCCCTGATCTCAGCAACCCGCTGCCGATCTTCGCCAAGCCGTTCACCGCCGCCAAGCCGGTGGCCAAGGCGCGCCTGTACCTGGCCGGCCTCGGCTACGCGGACGCCACGATCAACGGCCAGCGCGTCACGGACACCGTCCTGCCCGGCGTCAGCAACCCGCTCAAGTCGGTCGAGTACGGCGCCTACGACGTCACGAGCCTCCTCAAGAACGGCGACAACACGCTCGGCGTCGCGCTCGGCAACGGGCAGACGAACGTGAACCCGCAGGCCAACGCGGACGCGGGCCGCACCGACGTCTACACGAAGTTCAACTCGATCCCCGTCCCCCAGGGCACGCTGCTCAGCCCCGTGGCCGCCGGCGCGACCACGCTCACGCTCGACAGCGTCACCGGCTACGCGGTGGGTGACAGCGTCAACGTGGACACGCTCGACGGCGGCTCCCGCCTGGAGTCGCGCAAGGTCACCGCGATCGGCACGAACACGCTGACGATCGACGCCCCGCTCACCCACGATCACCCCGCCGGGATCGAGGTCCTGGGCAGCGGCGCGCGCACGGCGATGGCGGTCACGCCACGCCTGATCGGCCGCCTCGAGCTCACCTACGCCGACGGCACGACGGACACGATCGTCACCGACCCGAGCTTCAAGACCAAGCATGGTCCGACGATCACCGAGAACTACTACGCGGGTGTCGATTACGACGCGCGCAAGGCTCAGCCGGGCTGGGACGAGCCGAACCCGGACCTGTCCGGCTGGGAGGCGGCCAGCATCACCTCGCCCCCGTCGCTCGACACCAAGCTCGTGTGGCGCGAGGCGCCGCCGGTCCGCATCCAGCGCACGTTCAAGGCGACGCAGATCAAGAAGGTCGCGACTGGCTCGTACTCCTTCAACCTCGGTCAGAACTTCGCGGGCATCCCCAAGCTGACGCTCAAGAACGTCCCCGCCGGCACGGTGATCAAGATCGTCCCGGGTGAGTCGTGGGCCGGGAACGGCGCGGTGAGCACCGCCTCCTCCGGCTCCCCCACCGGCATCTTCAACACCTACACCACGAGCGGCGCGCCCACCGAGACCTTCGCGCCGACCTCGATGTACCACGGCTTCCAGTACGTGCAGATCAGCGGCCTGCCCGCCGACTACGTGCCCGACGAGACCACCCTCGTCGGCGAGGCCACCAACGCCGATGTGCCGGATGGCGGCTCGGTCACCACCGACAGCGACCTGATCAACACCGTGCACCGCATGGCGGAGTGGTCGATCCGCTCGAACATGCAGTCGACGTTCACGGACTGCCCGCACCGCGAGAAGCTCGCGTGGCTCGCGGACATGATCCAGTCGATGGGCTCTATCAGCGCCCAGTTCGACGTGGCGGGCTACCTGCGGGGGATGCAGCGCCACATGCTCGAGGCGCAGCTGCCGGACGGGCTGGTGCCGGGCACGGCACCCGAGTTCCCGATCTTCGGTGGCGGCTACCGCGACGACGTCAACTGGGGCGGCGCGTTCATCATCACGCCGTACACGCTGTGGCAGACCTACGGCGACACGCGCACGATGCGCGAGTACTACGCGCCGATGCAGGCCTACCTCGCCTACGTGCGCAAGCAGGTCGGCGCGAACGGACTGCTGATCAGCGGTCTGAAGGACTGGATCGCCGGCGACACGACGACCACCGCCGAGGCGACCGGCACGTACGGGCTGTACGTGATCGCCGACCAGATGGCGCAGATGGCGGGCGAGCTCGGCAAGAGCGCCGACGCGGCCGACTACCGCGCGCTCGCCACCAGCCTCGCGACCGCGTTCAACACCGCGTTCTACGACCCGGCGACGAAGACCTATCCGGGCTCGCAGGCGATGGCGGCGCTCCCGCTCGCGATGGGGATCGTGCCCGCGGGTGCGGAGGCGACCGTCCTGCAGTCGCTCGTCGACCGCATCTACGCCTACCACCCGGGCGGGTCCGGTCCGCACATGAGCGGCGGGACGGTCTCGCTGCAGGCGACGTATCGCGTGCTGATGGACCACGACCGCGGCGACGTGCTGTGGGACGTGCTGCAGGAGCCGAGCGCGCCGAGCTACGCGAACTTCTTCAACCAGGGACGCACGACGATCCCCGAGTCGTGGGACTTCGCGGGCTCGCAGAACCACATGATCCTGCTGCAGATCGACGAGTGGTTCAGCAAGGGCCTGACCGGCATCCGCCAGGCCCCGGGCTCGGTCGGCTACGAGCGCGTGATCGTCAAGCCGCAGGCGGTCGGGAACCTCGGCCACGTGTCCGGCTCCTACAACACGCCGCGCGGCACCATCACGAGCGAGTGGACCAAGGGCGCGTACGGCGTGACCTCGATGAAGGTCACGGTGCCCGCGGGCACGGCGGCGACGGTCTACGTGCCCGCCGCGGCGACGCAGTCGTTCGTCGCCACCACCGGAAAGGCCACCCCGAAGGGCCGCGTCGACGGCTACCAGGTGTTCGAGATCGAGCCCGGCGCGGTGGAGTTCCGCCAGGGCACTTCGAGCGAAGGCACGGTCGGCGGTTCCGTCCCGGCGACGCTCTCCCTCAGCCTCGGCGCGCCCGCCACGTTCGGCACGTTCACGCCCGGCCTCGCGAAGGAGTACACGGCGACCACCAAGGCCACCGTGATCTCCACCGCCGGGGACGCGGCGCTGAGCGTGAGCGAGCCCGGCCACCTGACCAACGGCGCGTTCAGCCTGCCCGAGCCGCTGCGGGTGTCGCTCAGCAAGTCGGCGTGGACCGCGCCAGTGTCCAACGACACGGTGGACGTCGACTTCAAGCAGACGATCAAGGCCGACGACGCGCTGCGCACCGGCAGCTACGCGAAGACCTTGACCTTCACGCTGTCGACGACGACGCCCTAAGCGAGCGCCGCGTGCGAGATCGGCTCGGCGGTGGCGCCGAGCCGGTCGAGCACGCGGCACAGCGCGTCGACGACGTGCGCGTCGAACTGCGTGCCGGCGCCGCGCCGGAGCTCCTCGACGGCGAACGCCTGGCCGGGCGCGGTGCGGTACGGGCGGTCGGAGGTCATGGCCTCGTAGGCGTCGGCGACGAGGATGATCCGCGACTCGAGCGGGATCGCGTCACCGACGAGCCCGTCCGGGTAGCCGCGGCCGTCGACGCGCTCGTGGTGGTGGCGGACCCACTGCGCCTCCTGCGGGAGGCCGGCGGCCTGCACGATCTCGTAGCCGAGGACGGCGTGCTCCTGCATGACCTCGTACTCGTCGTCGGTCAGGCCGGCGGGCTTGTTGAGGATGCTGTCCGGGACGCCGATCTTCCCGACGTCGTGCAGCAGGCCGGCGAGCCGCATGCGAGCGAGCCGGTCCCCCGCGAAGCCGAGCTCGGTGGCGATCAGCGCGGCGAGCTGCGAGACGGTCTGGCAGTGGCTGCGGGTGTAGGAGTCCTTCGCGTCCACCGCGCGGGCGAGCGCGGAGGCGAGCGTCTGAGTGTGCCGCTCGTCGACGCGCGGCGCGTCGCCGCGCGGTTCCATCTCGCGCGTGTAGATCGCGGCGTGCTGGCGCAGCGCCTTGGCGCGCAGCAGGGCCATGTCGGCTTCGCGGATGAGCTCGTCGCGCGGCCGCAGCGCCTCGGCCTCGGCGATCCCCGCCGTGGCGGTGAAGCCGGGCAGCTCGGCGCGCAACCGCTGCGCGAACTCGAGCGCGCCCCAGGCGCGCGTGTCCGGCAGGATCACGGCGAACTCGTCCCCGCCGATGCGGTACGCCTGGTCCGCGCCGCGCATCGTCGCGCGCAGCGTGTCGGCCAGCGCGCGGATGCGCTCGTCGCCCGCCTGGTGCCCCTGCGTGTCGTTGAGCGTCTTGAGGTCGTCGAGGTCGACCAGCGCCAGGGCCAGCGGCAGGCCGGTGCGCGCGGCGTGCTGCAGCTCGCGAGCGAGGTCCTCGTGGAACACGCGGTGGTTGCGCAGGCCCGTGAGCGGGTCCGTGCTGGCCATCTTCGCGAGGCGCTCGAGCTCCTCGGCACGGGCGGCGTTCAGTCGGCGCCGCTGCGTGCGCAGCAGCAGGCCGAGCAGGGTGAAGATGCCCGCCGCGGCCACGATCACGATCATCGCGCCGCGGATGACCCGGTCCAGCTTCGCGCTGGCCTGCTCGCCGAGGCCACGCGCGCCGTCGGTGGCGTCGTCGGCCTCACGGGCGATCGTGTTGCCGATGTACGCGGACAGGGCGCGCGCGACATCCGCGCTCGCGGTGTCCGCGAACACCTGGCCGGCGAAGCGGCGATACGTCATGTGCTCGGCGCGCAGGCTCTTCGCGTCGGGGCCGACCTCGGCCAGCGCCGCGTCCACGTCGGCCACGGCACGCACGTGCGCGGTCGCGTCGCGGGTGAGCAGTGCGCTCTGCTCGCGGCCGTGGGCGACGTACGCCTCGCGGTACGCGTCGCTGATCCGGTCGCTCGCCGACGCGTGGCGGGACGCCTCAGCGGCGTCGCGGGCGCCGATCACGAGCCCGCAGGCCATCACCAGGACGGCGAGTACGCCGCCCCAGACGGCGATCGTAAAGAGAGCGGTTGGCCGGTGCACCGTGCACAGGACATCGTCCGGCGTCAACGGAACTTGAGCGGTGAGCACGATGACGGACGGTCGTCCTGTCATCGTTGGCTCCGTGGCGAGGATCGTGATCACGGGAGCGAGCGACGGGATCGGCGCCGCGGGCGCGCGCCGCCTCGCCGCCGACGGCCACGAGGTGGTCGTGGTCGGGCGCTCGCGGGCCAAGACCGAGGCGGTCGCGGCCGAGCTCGGCGCGCCGCTGCATCTCGCCGACTTCTCCCGGCTCGACGACGTCCGCCGGCTGGCCGCGGAGCTCGAGCGCTACGAGCGCATCGACGTGCTCGTCAACAACGCCGGCGGCGTCATGGGCCGGCGCGAGGTCACCGAGGACGGCTTCGAGAAGACCTTCCAGGTCAACCACCTCGCGCCGTTCCTGCTGACGACGCTCCTGCTCCCCCGGCTGGTCGCCGCCCGGGCGAAGGTCATCCAGACGGCGAGCGCGGCCGCCAACCACTTCGGCGGCGACTTCGACCTCGACGACCTCAACCATGAGCGCCGGTACGCGCCGATGAAGGCCTACGGCGACGCCAAGCTCGCCAACGTCCTCTTCACGCGGGAGCTGGACCGCCGGCACCGCGCCGACGGCATCGCGGCCGTCGCGTTCCACCCGGGCGTGGTGCGCTCGAACTTCGCGAGCGAGACCGGTCTCGCGATGCGCGTCCTCTACCACTCGCCGCTGAAGTACCTGTTCATGATCAGCGCGGAGACGAGCGCGAAGCGGCTCAGCTGGCTCGTCGACGGCGAGGACTGGGAGCCCGGCGGCTTCTACGGCGACCGGACGCCGATCGCCCTCAAGCTGCAAGACGACGGCGCGATCGCGCGTGAGCTGTGGGACCGCAGCGAGCGGATGCTCGCCGCGGTCGACACGCAGCTCAGCTAGTGGCCGTGCCCACGGTCCTTGCCGTGGCCCTTGCCCTTGTCCTTGCCGTGGCCCTTGCCCTTGTCGCTGCCCTTGCCCGAGAACTTGACCTTCTGGAGGTACTTGAAGCCGACCTCGGCCGCCTCGAACGGGTTGAACGTGGCGTCGCCGAAGCGCGGGTCGTGCTCGACGACGTAGTACGCGATCTGGCCCTTGGCAGCGGCGAAGATCTTCGCGAAGTCGATCTGGCCGCGGCCGACGATCTCGATCCGGCCGTCGCTCGGACGGCGGTCCTTGACGTGGAGGAGCTGGATCCGCTTGCCGTACTTCTTCAGCAGCGCGATCGGGTCCTGGCCGGCCTGGACCACCCAGTAGAGGTCGAGCTGGAAGGCGACGTTCTTCTTGGACGTGTTGGCCTGGAGGAGGTCATAGGCCGTGCGGCCGTTGTAGACCTTCTTGAACTCCCAGTCGTGGTTGTGGACCATCAGCTGCTGGCCGGCCTGACGCGCCTTCGCGCCGACGCCGTCCAGGTACTTGGCGTACGCGACCCAGTCCGCCTCGGTGACGAGCTTGTCGTTGGGCGTGGCGCCCGAGGAGAAGTACTTGATGCCGAGGACCTTGTTCTCGGCGATGATCTGGTCGACGTTCGCGGGCGCCGTCGGGTCACCGACGTCGACGTGGCGTGACGGCGACTTCAGGCCGTACTTGCGCAGGAGGTCGCGGTAGGCCTCCGGAGTCAGACCGCTGAGCGTGAACGGCTCGACGTTCTTGTAGCCGTAGGCCTTGAGCTTGGCGAACACCTCTTCGGTGCGCGTGATGGTGGCGGCGTCGGTGCCGAAGCCGATGTACTCGGCGAACGTGAACAGCTGGACAGAGACCTGCTGGACCGGGACGCCGCGGCCTCCATGGCCCTTCTTACCTGTGGCCATGGCGGAGTCGGCGACGCCGGCGCTCATGCCGATGGCGAGCGCGGCGGCGACGAGGCCGCGGGTGAATGACTGCTTCATGGAGTGTTCTCTGCCCTCGCGCTCTCATGAGAAAACCCTGCTCGTCCCGCGGGCTTGACGCTAACGTCCGGGCGATGGGTCGCTGGTGGACGTTGCTCGCGGTGTGCCTCGGCACGTTCATGCTCCTCGTCGACGTGACGATCGTCAACGTCGCGTTGCCGGCGATCGAGAGCGACCTGCACTCGGCGTTCGACGACCTGCAGTGGGTCATCGACGCGTACGCGCTGACGCTCGCCGCCGCGCTGCTCGCGGGCGGGTCGCTGGCCGACCGGATCGGGCGCCGCAAGATCTACGTGATCGGCGTCGGGATCTTCACGGGCGCCTCGCTGCTGTGCGGGCTCGCGGGGTCGCCGCTGATGCTCAACCTGGCGCGCGGCGTGCAGGGTGTGGGCGCCGGCCTGATGTTCGCCTGCTCGCTCGCGCTGCTCGCCAGCACGTACCGCGGCAAGGATCGCGGGACGGCGTTCGGCGTCTGGGGCGCGACGACCGGCGCGGCCGTCGCGGTCGGCCCGCTGGCCGGCGGCGTCCTCACCGAGCTCATCGGCTGGGAGGCGATCTTCTTCGTCAACCTGCCGATCGGCGCGCTCGTGATCTTCCTCACGCTGCGCTACGTCGCCGAGACGCGCAACGAGCACGCGGGGCCGCTGGACGTCCCCGGGCTCGTGCTGTTCTCGGCCGCGCTCGCCGCGTTGGTGCTCGGGCTGATCCGCGGCAACGACGAGGGCTTCACCTCGCCGCTGATCCTCACGCTCCTGATCGGCGCGGGCGTGCTGCTGGTGGCGTTCGTGCTCGTGCAGCGGTCGGTCGCCTCGCCGACGTTCGACCTGACGTTATTCCGCGTGCCGACGTTCGTCGGCGGGCTGGTCGCGGCGTTCGTGCTCAGCGCGGCGATGTTCGCGTCGTTCCTGTACCTGACGCTCTACATGCAGAACCAGCTCGGCTACTCCGCGCTGGAGGCCGGCCTGCGCTTCCTGCCGATCTCGCTGCTGTCGTTCGTCGTCGCGCCGATCTCCGGCAAGCTCGCCGAGCGCGTCGGCGTGCGCTGGTTCATCGGCGCCGGCCTCGTCTGCGTCGGCTTCGCCTTGATCCTGCTCGGCGGCGTGGACGTCGGCGACGACTGGACCGCGCTGCTGCCCGGCATGATCCTCGGCGGGATCGGCATCGGCATGGTCAACGCGCCGCTCGCCACGACCGCGGTCGGCGTCGTCGAGCCCCAGCGCGCCGGCATGGCGTCCGGGATCAACTCGACCGCCCGCCAGGTCGGCATCGCCACCGGCACCGCGCTCTACGGCGCAATCGTCGCGGGCGTGATCGACGGGCGCGCGCAGGCCTTCCGGGAGGCTGTCGGCGGCCAGGTTCCGGGCGACGCGCAGGGCTCGTTCTCGGACTTCATCGTCTTCGGCGCCTACAAGCAGCTGGGCGAGCGGGCGGTGGAGCCGGGCCGCGCCGCGTTCCTCGAAGGCCTCAACGAGATCCTGCTGATCGGCGGGATCGTCGCGCTGGTCGGCGCGGTGGTGTGCTTCGTGCTGATCCGCCCGCGGGACTTCGTCGAGCACGCCCACGCCTGAGGTGTAGCCGCGCGTCCACCCTTGGGGGTTGGGACCCGGCGCGCCGCGGGCGACGGTGGTGCCATGCGCTGGATCGGAATCATCATCGCCGCCGTCGCGCTCGTCGCGTGTGGCGGGAAGGCCGCGCCGGTCAAGGCGACCGTGACGCCGACACCGACCGAGATCGTCGCGACGCCGACGCCAAGCGGCCCGTGGACGGTGGCACCGAGCGACACCCGGACACCGCTCCGCTGCCCCGCGTCGAGCGCACGCGCCGGCTGGCCGAGTCGCGTGCTCGCGCTCGGCGATGACACGTACGTGAAGCTCTGGGGCCGCCGTCCACGGCTCGCCACCGTCGACGCACGCGGACACCTGCTCAGCCAGAAGGAGCTCGGCGCGAAGGCTCCCGCGGATGAGCGCGCGCTCGCGTGCGGCCGCGGCGGAGCGACCGCGGCGGCCTGGACCGAGTACGTCAAGCCCAGCACGGAAGGGCTCGACGGCGATTTCCGGGTGGTCGTCGACGGCCGCACGGTCGACACCGCGAAGACGCCGTTCAGCCCGCCGAACCTGGCCGTCGCGTTCGCGCCCGACGGTGCCGTGCTCGTCGCCTACTCGGTCCCGAAGGCCGTCCGCGCCGTCCTCATCCCCCGAGACGGGAAGCCGGGCAAGCCGATCGAGCTCGGCCCCGCGTCCGACGTGAGCGCCGTGGCCGCGGACATCGGCTCAGGCGGCCGCGCGATCGTCGCCTGGAGCACGACCGACGGCGGCGAGGAGCGCAACGAGCACCGTCGCGTCTACGCGGTCTCCGGTCGCGCCGGTCGCTTCGGCCACGCTCAGCGCGTCGACCGCGCCGCGCACCGCAACAGCATGGAGTTCTCGACCACCCAGATCCGCCTCGCCGTGGCCCCGAATGGCCGCGCGCTGCTGATGTGGTCCACCATCGCGAACGAGGACGACCAGGACCGCGACACCGTCCGCGTCGCCCAGGCCGGGACGAGCGGCCGCTTCGGCAAGCCACGCCAGCTCACCGACGACGGCACGGTCGGTGACGTCGCGATCCGCTCCAACGGCGACACCCTCACCGTCTGGAGGACGCCGGCCGGCCTGTTCGCCGCCCCCGGTGAGCAGATCACCGACAAGGCCACCGAGCCCCGCGCGTCCTTCCGCGACGGCAAGCCGTACGTCGAGTGGCGCGGAGGCTCAGCCACCCGCAGCGGCTAGACACCCCTATGTAGATCAGCTACATTGCCACGCATGCGGCTCTCGCTGCAGACGCTCAAGCTGCTCAACGCGTTCCTCGAAGCGCCGTCCGAGCCGCGCTACGGGCTCGAGCTCATGGGCCACACGGGCCTCAAGAGCGGCACGATCTACCCCGCTCTGCACCGGCTCGAGTCCGAGGGCTGGCTGCGCAGTTGGAGTGAAGAGCTGGACGCGTCGGAGGCGGGCCGCCCGCCGCGCCGCCTGTACGAGCTCACGCCGAACGGCACGGCGGCGGCGCTCGCGGCGGTCGAGCCGTTCCGCGCTCCCCCGCCCGTCGTCCTGAAGCCGAGGCCCGCATGACCTTGCTGATCGCGGTGGTCACCGAGACGCTCCTGCGCCGCGCGCTCGCCGCCCTCCCGCCGACGTTGCGCGCCCGGTACGAAGAGGAGTGGCGCGCCGACCTCGCCGCGCTGACGGGTCGACGCCTCGCCGTGCTGTCGTGGGCGCTCGGCCTGCGCCGAGCCTCGCGCCAGCTGAGCCGGCAGGCCGGAGCTCCGCGCCGCCTCTCGCGCGCCGCCCTCCCCTCTCTCGCGTTCGACACGCTCACGCTCGGCGGCGCCTACTACGCGGCGTTCACGCTGCGTTTCGGCGGCAACGTGCCGGTCGCCTACTGGTCGCTGTTCGAGCGCACCCTTCCGGCCGTGATCGTCGCCGGCGTCGTCTCGCTCGCGATCGTCGGCGCCTACACCGCGGGCCGCGGCGGCTTGCTGAGCGTCGGCAAGGGCGTCGGCCTTGCGACGCTGCTGGTCGTGGCCTACGTGACGGTCGTCCAACCGATCCTCATCACCAGCCAGCAGGGCCTCGTGCCGCTCAACGTGCCGGCGGGCGTCTGCTTGCTGTTCGCGGCGGGCGCCTTCTCGCTCATGGCCTGCACGCGCGCCGGTGTCGCGGTCGTGCGGGTGGCGCGCTCATGAGCGCGTGAACAAGTAGCACTCGCCGGCGGTCGCGATCACGATCGCCTTCCCGCTGAGCGAGAAACCCACCGCGCGCACCTCGAAGAAGTCGTCGTTGTGGATCAGCCGCGAGCTTCCGTCCGGAGCCGTCAGCTCCACGCGCCCTTCGTCCTCGTGCGCGACCGACCAGTCGTCGCCCGTCGTCAGCGGGAACCCACCGCCCGAGAGCCCCACGATCGGCACGCGCACGCCTTCCAGCGGCCCGATGCCTTGCGCCGTGAGCGCGCGAGCGTCGTGCCATGTGTCATCCAACCCGGTGTCGTCGCGGGCGACTCGATTCCCGTCGAAGTCGAACACGCCCCGCCCGTTGTGACTCACGACGAGCAGGAACTCCTGGCCATCGCTCTCAGCGAACCCGACGTCGGTCAGCCCACCGACGTGGAACGACGGCAGCGCGCGCCACGGCGCGGGAACCGGCACCACCTTCTCCTTGTCGACCATCGCGGGCTGCGTACCCCGTGGGCGAGGTTCAGTAATCGGCTACGGAGGATGCGGCCCGCGGCGGCCGTGATCTTGAGGACATGCTCCCCCTCAAACGCATCCTCATCGGCTTCTGGGCCATGTACTTCTCGATCGTCGCGCTGTCGAACGCGATCGACCTGCTCGACTCGATTGGCGCCCTGCACTGGACGTTCCTGGACTCGACCAACTACGACTTCATGCGCGGCATCGTGAAGATCTACGACGTCGGTCCGACTTTGACGAAGCTGCTGCTGCTCGGCGCGTTCGCCGTCGAGACGGTCGGCGCCGTGCTGTTCTGGCAGGCGCTGCTCGGCGGCCGCCGCGTCCGCGAGGCCCTCGCCTGGAGCGCGCTCGTCTGGACGGCGTTCGTCTTCATGACCGAGTTCTTCATCGCGTACACGTCTGAGTCGACGTTCCGCGAACTCCTCATGCTGACGATCGGCACGGCACTGGCGGTCGAGCTACTGCCCGACTGATCCGCCCGAGCCACATCCGTTCCGGGCTCACCCCACCCAACCTAGTCGCAACCCATTGGTCCGCGTTGGACGAGAGCGAAGTGATTCTGCTCGACGAAAGGACGTCCTGCCGCGCGCTGACGATGAACTCGCGACGTCTTGGCAGGGCGTCAGTCGAAGACCTGATGGCGCAGCATCTGCAGACCAGAGATGTCGCCCAGAGCGTGCTGCAGTTCCCGAGACCGGTCGGTTCCGCTGACGTACAGAAGCGTCCGAAACTGCGCGAAGTCCGGTTCCACAAGCTCGCCGTCGGCATCGACACTCGAGCGGATCTGGAAGTGCTCGTTGCCGGGAAGTCCGGAACCGGCGTAGTCCCCGATGTAGTCGCTCGTTCGGTCTGCGAATCGCACCGGTAGCGCGCGCTCAACAAAGCGCTGAAGCTCAGCCATCTCGTGCACTTCAGATCCGTAGAGATCGTACGCCGGCATTGGGACCAGTATGGGGGTTGCGCTCATCGCCGCCCGCGGCGGCGGAAGACCGGGCGCTCCGCGCGTTACTCGGGGCGCTCGAGCCCGATGGTGATCGGGACGAGGCGGTCGATTCAGCATATTGGGCGGAGGATTTTCTCACCGACCCAAAGCTCGAGATGCGCGTTGCGGAGGCACAGGAGTTCGACGCCGCGGCGAGTGGCGCGCCAATCCCGATCGGTCGTGATGCTGGTGATCGCGCCCAGCAGGGCTGGTTCGGGTTCCAACGAGACCAATCACGCCGACGCGGTCACTGGTGGAGGCGTCGCGACCGGTCGGGGCCGCGTCCGAAATAGCCCCTTTCGACGATCCGCCACTCCGTGCGACGATCCCGTCCGCCCCAGCCTTGCCGAGAGTCCCGACGGCTTCCACGGAACGCGCCCACATGACATCAAGCACCGACTTCAAACTTCGCTCGTCCTCGACCGTGCGGTTCTCCGACGACGGCGCCTACCTGATCACCCTCGGCGAGCGGATCATTCTCTGGGATGTCTCCGAAAGACGCCGAACCGCCTCAGCACGGTTCTCGCATGCCTCAAGTGCGGACTTCAGCCCCGACGGAACCTTGCTCGCGGTCAAGAACACCTCCGGCGACGTTCTCGTGCTGAGCGTCCCGGACCTTGAAGAGGTCACACGCCTCTCCGGTGCCCGGCTCGGAGAAGGCACCCCGGTTCGCTTCGCCGCAGACGGCACGCACATCGTCGACGCCACCTGGGGCGGCGCTCTCATGATCCGCAGCGCGCTCGACGGAACCCTCGCCTGGTCTGAGATGGGCGACCGCATCTTCCGACTCGAACGCTCCAGAGACCGAGCCGTGTGGACCTACGACCGCCCCATGCCGCACGTACGCAGATGGCCGTTCGACGCGCACAAGCCAGAACCCATCGGCTTCTACGGCGGGCCGTTCTCGGTGGCGCTCTCCGACGACGGCACCCGCATCGCCGGCATCAGCGCCGGACTCGAGGTCTCCGAGCGACAGGCCGACGGCACCTGGAGCTCGCCTGAGCAAGTGTTCCCAGCACCCTGGGACGGCTCCGCGCACGGACTCTGCTGGGGCCCCAACGACGAGCTGATCCACGCGCACCATTCCACCGTTCGCGTCTTCGACGACCTCCACAGCGCACCTCGCCTCATGCGCCTGCCCTTCCTCGCTCGCGATGTCGCAATCTCCCCAACCGCCAAGGCCACGGCCTTCGGCGGGCCAGACCAAGGACTCGTCCTCGACTGGCCGCTCGTGCTCACCAGCGAGATCCCCGACGCAC
The DNA here is from genome assembly GCF_027587195.1 of Solirubrobacter phytolaccae. Taxonomy (GTDB): domain Bacteria; phylum Actinomycetota; class Thermoleophilia; order Solirubrobacterales; family Solirubrobacteraceae; genus Solirubrobacter; species Solirubrobacter phytolaccae. The sequence goes on from NZ_JAPDDP010000048.1 coordinate 54,237, forward strand.
CACCAAACGAGCACGAGGACCGCATCACAGAGATCGTCAACCAGGCACGGCAGCGCATCGAGCAGGCACGGCAGCGCAAGGACGATCCGCCAGCCCCGAATTAGCGCTTCTCGACGGAAGCATGCTCCGCGAGACGCTCGCGGAAGAGCGCAGCCGCTCGTCTTTGGACGAGACGCAGAAGTAGCCCTTCGCGGCGTTTCAGCGACTTCGCGCGCGGCACCAGCGCTCCTTCACCGCATCACGGCGAGAGTCGAGTCAAGTCACAGCACGCACG